>DAHVOW010000010.1 GCA_027318585.1 Methanobacteriaceae archaeon
TCCGGTACGGGTGGTGATCCTTTCCGCTTCCTCCTCGGGATGGTTCATGATCATCTTCATCCCCAGATGGGTCATAACTGCCAGGCGGGGAGATACCTCCTCCACCAGTTTTTCAAATTCATCGGCACACATGTGGCCTCGTATCTTTTCGCCACCCGGCCGGATAACGCTGCTGATAAGTACATCGGCCCCGGAATGTTCTTTATACAGCTCCGGGAAGTAGGCGGTATCGGAAGTGTAGGACAGGATGAAGCCATCCCAGCCCACCTTGAAACCGATGGTCTTGGGATCTCCGTGTTTAGTCCTGGTCCCGGTGATGGTGATATCCCCCAGTTGATGTGTCTCTCCAGGTTGCAGGGATTTAACCTCAGATTTGCCCAGATGGTAACTGGAAATGGAGGGACCCCATTGCTTGTAACCATTTATGACACTCTGACTACCCAGAACTGCACCCTTTCTACGGGTCATTCCCCGGGTCATGGCTTCGATTAACACCTCCGCATCACTGTAGTGATCGGTGTGACAGTGAGAAACCAGCACCGCATCCAGTTTAAGGGGGTTCAGTCCGAACTGGTAACTCCGGACTAGGGCTCCTGGTCCGGGGTCCAGGTGCAGGTTCTTACCGTCGATGCCATCTAGACGGACCCCACCAGTCATCCGGCGCTGGGTAATGGTGGCGAAACGTCCACCACCACTCCCTACAAAGGTTAACTTCAGCATATCACCCTCTATTTACACCTACATCTCATTCCTTGCACAATATAACTTCACAGCTAAGATTAGCCCCTGACCGGCCGATGCAGAGGTTTTCATTTTTAATAACAACCAGATCTCCCAGTTTAACTTGGGAAGGATCTTCCACACTCATCTTAACCTTTTCATCTTTCTGGGCCAGAACATTCCAGTTGGTATCCAGGGCTAGAACGCCCTTACCCAGTTTAACTTCCATTTCATGGTCATTAATAGCTGAAATAGTCCCCACCACTCCCTCGGTCATTATTCGGGTGGCTATTTCCATCTCCCGTGCAGCAGTGATCATCTTATCCTTCAATTCAGCCCGCCACTCGGCTAACTCCTTAACATCCTCCACCAGGGCACTGCGCAGCAGGGCATGGGCTCCTTTTTCATCCAGGGCGGGGTGTACCATGAGCAGATCATACTCCTCACTAACTGAAGGGGTTACTGGAGATACTTCTTCCAGGACCTTCCGGAATAGTTCACTTACCTCCTGGAGGCTGGTGGTGGATTTCCACTCTGCACTGATGATCTGATTGGCTAGCTTCTTGGTTATCTGGTTACCAAAAACTACAATGGAGCTGGCCCCTTGTTCCACACTATCAATATTTGATCCAGTTAATTTAACCAGATGATAGGCATGACTGGTCCCATAAATACGTTTTCTTAAAGTTTTAGCTGTGGTTCGGTATTTAACTTCCCCAACTAGAACGTCACCAATCCTACGCACCTTCTGGGCATCATCGGTTATTTTTAAAGATATCTCCAGGGACGATGCTTCTTTTAAGAGCTCTTTCTGGGTTTTTATCTCTCCAGAGTAAAGTTTTTCTTCCAGAATTTCTCTTTTCTGTTCATCACCCATAAATCCGATTCTACGCTTGTCACCAATCATCACACAGCCCTTACTGCTGATGTAACTAATAATAAGACTCATAATATCACCAACACCTTTAGATAAACACCAAATCAAAGTGAGATTTAGAAATTTTTTATGGATGGGGTATAATAGTACTTTCGATTTAATAATTTATTCCACAAAAAAAAATTACAATCCCCCAATGTTAAATCCAGATGTTTAATAAATTTTTTCTAAGATAGAGATTTAGATTTAAAGATGCCCTTTCTATTCTTTTTAAGATTTCATCTAAAGTTAGGACAACTCCCGGGCCTCTTTCTTACGGCTACTATTTCTCTTTCATCTGGAGAGCTAATCCCTAACTACTTCCAACTCATATATCGAAGAGTCTCGGATGGGTGGAGGCAGAAGGAGGTAGGGTTTAAGTTAGCCTTCAAAGCCACAGTACATCCTGAAAAGAGCTTAAGTCTAAGATTATTTTGAGAATATCCCGAATACCTGTTTCTCCATAAAATTATTACATAAACTCTGGTAAGCCGTCCATAACCAGCCCGGATATGGTGCTAATTAACCTACTGGATTTTACTATTTAAGGGGGTAATTTGAATCGGAAAATGCATTTATCCCCGCCATCGGCTATAGTCTTATCCCGATTCACTGAACAATCCATTTCAGTCCATTGTAGGCTCTGGTTAACCATGGCCTGGCAGTTAAGACAGAAAACGGGTTGTTTTGATGCTTCATCTATCCAGGGGCAGTTTCTGAATTTGAACAGGAATTCTGGACCTTCGGTTTCGGTGATGGTCAGTATTCCAAATCCTTCGAAGAACTTAGACAGCCAGTCGAGATAAAAGTTAAACTTTTCCTCCAGCTGAACTGATTCCTCTTCCGGGATGACATCTAACATTTCTTCCTCGAAACTAGGCCGCATTTCGTCTTCGAGACGTTTAGCGAATACTTTAAGTAACAAAGAACGCATTTCTGAGTCAGATTTCTCGGCGCAAGTGGGCATCGCACTGAGGATGAAATCATAAAAGTCAGCCATTACCTGATTCTTTATAACTTCACTCTTCTTTTTCTCTGCTGCATGTTTATAGAGTGCCATTTCGATGTTGGCATTGACTTCACTTTTTTTGAAGGGTTTCAAGATGTAACCGTAGGGTTCAGTCATTCTGGCTCGGTTCAGGACATCATCATCGGAATAGGCGGTTAAATAAATAATCGGCACATCTATATGGTCCCTTATTTTACTGGCAGCTTCAATACCATCCATATTTCCCTTTAAAACAATATCCATCAATATTATATCTGGTTTGGTTTCCAGGGCTCTTTTTACAGCATCTTCACCAGTAAACACGATGTCCAGGACCTCATGGCCCAGGTCTTCCAGTTTTTGTTTGATACCCATACCCACTATGGCCTCGTCTTCCACCACTAATATCCGGGTTTTGCTCATCGGATCCTCTCCTTATATTTAAGTTCATTGAAAACAATTTTATACTCTTTATTTTCTCTATCTAATTCGATCTGGGCGTCTAACTGGTTAACCAGGCTGTTAATCAGTTGTAATCCCAGACTTTCAGTCTTTCTAAAATCAAAATCAGAGGGGAATGGCTCCCCATTATCCCTGATTGTGAGTGTGAATCTACGATTTCCGGTTTCATGCAGATTAAGTTCTATTTCCCCATATTTGTCCATAGAAAATCCATGTTCCAGGGAGTTGGAAACCAGTTCATTGATAATTAGGCCGCAGGGAATGGCGGTCTCAATCCCCATGGTAACATTGTCGATACTAATTACCGTCTTGATCATATCAGAATCCCCACCATAGGAGTCGATGAGGTCGGTGATGAGATTTTTAACGTAAACTGAGAAGTTTATACTGGCCAGGTCTTCGGATTGGTAAAGATTTTCGTGAATAAGCGCAATGGACCGGATACGGTTCTGGCTTTCCCGGTAAAGATTTATAACTGATTCTTCCTTTATCTGAGCTGATTGCAGGCTTAATAGGGTGCTTATAATCTGCAGGTTATTCTTGACCCGGTGGTGAACTTCACGCAGTAGAAGTTCCTTTTCCCTCAGGGATTCTATAATCCGATTCTCTGCCAGTTTACGTTTGGTTATGTCCCTGCCCACACCTACAAATGCAATTACATTTCCATTATCATCTAATATGCCTTGATCAGCCCATGACAACCAGCGCCACCCATTTTTGGTCATTAGGCGCTGTTCCAAGTAGATTGAGTGGGGTGGCTGGTGCAGTTTCGACATGGCCCGGGTTGTTTCTTCCTGGTCTTCTTCATGAACCAGGGGCATGAAGTTTTCTCCCAGAATTTCTTCCTCTTTCTTTCCAAAAACTTCACAATAAGATGGGCTTACGAATAATAAACGATCATCCAGGCCGAACTTGATTATCAAGTCGGTCTGGTTCTCAACCAGTAGCCGGTATTTTTCTTCACGCTCTCTTAAGGCATTCTCAAATCTTTTCTGCTGGGTAAGGTCCCGGCCGGACACGAAGATGATGCTGCCATCCTTAAGACTAACCGGGGTGATGGAGAGTTCCAGAATTTTGATCTGGTGGTTAATTTTAAAAGAAACCTCCACGATATTCTCTAAAACAGCCACATCTTTTCCAAAAATATGTTTATCATCGTCCACTACAAAATTTTCAATATTAGTATCAAAAAGGGCTTCACGATTCATTTCCATGAAGCTTAAAGCGGCATCATTGCACTCAATGAAATTTCCGGATTCATCAAGTACCAGTATGGGATTTTTTGTCTTTTCAAAAAGAGTTCTGTACTTTTTCTCACTTTCTAACAGATCTTCCTGGGCTAATTTTCTTTCCATCTGTTCTTTAAACTCTTTTAAAGCCCTTCGAACAGCATGGGGTAGTTTGGACAGATTACTTTTAAGAACGTAGTCCGTAGCACCGGCCTTCAACATCTCCACGGCGAAGTCTTCTCCAATTTTCCCACTTACAAAAATGTAGGGAATCTGATTTCCCGTCTCCCTGGTTAGTTTTAAGGCGGTCACACCGTCAAATCGAGGCAGGGAATGATCAGCCAGCACTACATCGGGCTGGAAATCGTGGAGTTCTCGCAGGTAATCCTCCTCATTATCCACCCGTAAAGTAGATATATTGAATCCTTCCCTCTTCAGTTCCCTTTCTGCCAGTTCAGCATCTAATGGAACGTCTTCCAGAATTAGGAACCTTATTACTCTGTCCATATCATCCTCTAGGGGGGTTTGTTAATCAGCATCCAGTACAATCCCAGTGTGGAAACTGCGTCTATGAATTCTTCAAACTCCACAGGTTTACTAACGTAACTGTTTACTCCCAACTCATAACTCTCCACTATATCCCGATCTTCCCGTGATGAGGTTAAAATCACCACCGGTATCTTCTTAGTGGTTTCATGTTCCTTTATCCGGTGAAGAACTTGCATTCCATCCACCTTGGGCATCCTAAGATCTAAGAGTATCAGTTTAGGAACATCATCCGGATTTCTTCCAGCATAATCTCCAGTGGCAAATAAGAAATCCAGTGCTTCAGCTCCGTTTTTTACCCATAGTAGTTTATTAACCAGATTTTTCCGTTTCAAAGCTCGGGTGGTGAGTTCGGCATCGGTAGGGTTATCTTCCACTAATAATATTTCCACTTCATCATAATCCATACTACATTACCCCTAGATTTAATTTGGGAAATTAACAGTCATACTTTAGGGAGGGTGAAATAAATAGTAGCGCCTTTAAATGGCTCTCCTTCACCCCAAACTTGACCCCCATGTCTTTTAATGATACGTTGTACAATGGATAGTCCTACACCGGTACCTTCAAATTCTTCGGCAGTGTGCAGTCTCTGGAATAAACCGAATAGTTTGTCGATGTATTTCATATCAAAACCGGCTCCGTTATCTTTAACATAATAAATAATTTCATCCTTATAATTCTGGGCCCCCACTTCTATAAGCGCCGGGTTTTTGTTGCGGGTAAATTTAATGGAGTTACTTAACAGGTTCTGGAAAACCTGGGCCATCAATATTCTATCTCCTTGGGCATTGGGCAGTTCATCGATTATTAGTTCTATTTCTTTACCATCCCAGTCCGGCCTTAGATCTTCCCATACATTTCTAACCAGATATTCCATGTCTATTTCAAAACCCTTCATCTTTTGACGTCCCACCCGGGATAAAAGCAGAATATCATCAATGAGGTCCCCCATTTTTTCGGTGTTATCCCTAACAATACTTATGAGCCGGTTCCCTTCTTCATCAAGTGAATCCCCATAATCTTCCATAAGTATCCTGGAAAATCCGTCAATAGCTCTGAGAGGCACCCTTAAGTCGTGGGAGACAGAGTAAGCAAAGGCTTCCAATTCCTCGTTGGCTTCATGTAGTTGAATGGCACTGTTTTCCAAGTCCCGGTTGAGTTGATTAAGTTGCCGTACCTTTTCAATTCGCTCTGCTAAAAGAGCAACCACAATCACCAGAATAATCAGAATAAGAAGTCGAAAAAGGTCATCATATGAAGGCCCACCAAACTCATTAATTATAGGGATTTGTAAAACCATCATTGGCACATTCATGATACTAAACACTACTCAACGGCCCCCTCATTCATGGATGAAGTTATGATTTACTATCATCATTATGATTTATAACAGCATTACAATTTAATAAACCTTTCATTGTAAAAGGCTTTTTCTAGAGATGAGGATGGTTTAAATGATCACTATAAACCCCCCATTAAACAGTGTTTTCAACACACTATCTGGTTTTGTTATGGGGGAATGATTTAAAAAAGAAATATTATCAGATTAAAAATTCTAATAATGAAAAATTTGGTTTAAAATTAAAAGAAACCAACAATTACACACGTATTAATGGGACTGGCCATTATAACAAATAAAAAAAAGGGATAAAAAAAGATATAAACTTTAGAATTATCTTTTCTTATTTATTAAGACTGCCTGGCTCTTCCACTTCAGATCCAGATTTTACACTGTCAGAAGAGAAATCTGGGGATTTACCCAGCACACCTTCCAGATACTGTCCAGTGTAGGTCCCACTTTCAACAATTTCCTCAGGCGTTCCCTGGGCCACCACCCGGCCACCATCATCTCCACCCTCCGGTCCCAGGTCGATGATGTGGTCTGCAGTTTTTATAACGTCCAGATTATGTTCTATGACCATAACCGTGTTACCAGCATCCCTGAGTCTTATCAGGACCTGCAGGAGCTTCTTTATATCTGCAAAGTGCAACCCGGTGGTGGGTTCATCCAGGATGTACAGGGTTCTTCCGGTGCTCTGACGGCTGAGTTCCTTAGCCAGCTTGACCCGTTGAGCTTCCCCTCCGGATAGGGTGGTTGCTGGTTGTCCCAGTTTAACGTAACCCAAGCCCACGTCATCCAGGGTTTGAAGTTTCTTACTTATGCGGGGAATGTTTTTAAAGAATTCCAGAGCCTCTTCCACCGTCATATCCAGGACTTCGGCAATATTTCTGGCCTTGTAACGTATATCCAGGGTTTCCCTGTTGTACCTCTTCCCCTTGCACACCTCACATGGTACGTAGACATCAGCTAGAAAGTGCATCTCAATTTTGATGATCCCGTCTCCACTGCAGGCCTCACAACGACCCCCTTTAACATTAAAACTGAACCTTCCCGGTTTGTAACCTCTCTTTTTAGATTCTGGGGTTTGTGCGAATAATTCCCGGATGTAGGTGAACACTCCAGTGTAGGTAGCTGGGTTGGACCGGGGTGTTCTGCCAATGGGGGACTGGTCGATGATTATGACTTTATCCACATTTTCAACACCATCTATCTCATCATGTTTACCAGGATTGGTGTGTTTATGGTTTAACTGGGCCGAGAGTCCCTTGTAAAACACCTCGTTTATGAGGGTACTCTTACCTGACCCTGACACTCCGGTTATGCAGGTGAACACTCCCAGTGGAAATTCCACATCAATATTCTGTAAATTATGTTCCCGGGCCCCCTTAACGGTTATATTATCACCGTTAGATGCCAAGCGCTTGGAAGGTGTGGGAATAGTTTCTGCACCGGATAGATATTTTCCGGTTAATGATTGTGGATTTTTCATAATCTCCGGGGGTGTTCCCACTGCCACCACGTGTCCACCGTGTTCCCCGGCGCCGGGGCCGATATCCACCACATGGTCGGCGGATAGCATGGTCTCCTCATCATGCTCCACCACAATAAGGGTGTTACCGATATCCCGCAGCTTCTTAAGGGTTTCGATGAGACGGGCGTTATCCCTCTGGTGCAGTCCAATGCTGGGCTCATCCAGGATGTACAGCACCCCCACCAGTCCGGAGCCGATCTGGGTGGCTAGTCTTATTCTCTGGGCCTCTCCACCGGATAGGGTTCCGGAGGAACGGTCCATGGTAATGTAATCCAGCCCCACATCCACCAGGAAACGTAGGCGCTCGTTTATTTCCTTGAGTATCTCCTGGCCTATGAATTTCTCTCTTTCGTTAAGTTCCAGGTCCTGGAAGAATGATTTGGTTTTTTTGATGGGCATTTTCACCACTTCGGTGATGGGTTTATCCCCCACAGTCACCGAACGGCTTTCCGGGCGCAGACGAGTACCAGAACATGCGGGACACTTCCGGTCACTCATGAAGTGGCCCATGTAACTGCGCATGTAATTGGACTTGGTCTCCATGTATATCCGCTCCATACGGCGCACCACCCCTTCAAAGCGGCGCATAACCTTGTGGGTCCGGTTTTTCCGCTGGAAGATGAACTCGACCCGGTCCTTGGAACCGTAGAGGATGATATTCTGGTACTCCAAAGGCAGATCCTGGAAGGGGGTGTCCATGCTGAAGCCGTAGTGGTCCGCCACCGCCTTCAGCATCTGGCCATAGTAGGTATCCCGGTGTTTGGATTTGCTCCAGGGTAGTATGGCCCCTTCACTTAAAGATAACGCCGGCTCCGGCACCACCAAGTCGGCATCGATTTCCAGTTTCTTTCCCAGGCCGTTACACTCCGGACAGGCCCCGTGGGGGTTGTTGAAAGAAAACATACGGGGGCTGATCTCTTCAAAGTTGATACCGCATTCTGCGCAGGCAAAGTGTTCACTGTACAGTTTATCTTCACCATCCGGGTGGGAAATCATCAACAAGCCTTCCCCCAGATCCAGGGCAGTTTCTACCGAGTCAGCCAGGCGGGTGTGGAAGTCCTGGTCGTAACGGATGACCAACCGGTCTACCACCACTTCGATGGAGTGTTTGAAGTTCTTCTTCAGTGTAATATCTTCTTCCAGACTCACCAGCTCACCATCCACCCTTACCCTCACAAATCCCCTCTTCCGGAGGTCATCCAGGAGCTTCTGGTGTTCGCCCTTACGGTCCTTAACCACCGGTGCCAGGACCTGTATCTTGGCACCCTCTGGTTCCTGAAGGATCTGATCCACGATCTGCCCGGCGGTCTGCTGGGAGATGGGTTCACCGCACTGGTAACAGTGGGGGATACCTATACGGGCGTATAAAAGTCGGAGATAATCGTAAATTTCGGTAACCGTCCCCACGGTAGAGCGGGGATTCATCTTGGTGGTTTTCTGGTCAATGGAAATGGCCGGGGATAGGCCTTCGATGTAGTCCACCTCTGGCTTTTTCATCTGACCCAGAAATTGCCGGGCGTAGGCCGAGAGTGATTCCACATAACGGCGCTGGCCCTCAGCATAAATGGTATCAAAGGCCAGGGATGACTTGCCGGAACCACTGATCCCGGTGATCACCACCAGCTGGTCCCGGGGTATTTCCACATCGATGTTCTGCAGGTTGTGCTCCCGGGCACCCTTTATAACTATGTTGTTCTTTTTTTTCATCAGTCTAAAGCTCCTTCCAATGCCAATATTTTATCACGAAGTTTAGCTGCTCTTTCAAAGTCCAGATCAGCAGCAGCATGCTTCATATCATCTTCCAAATCCTTGATTAGGAGTCGCAGTTCATCCCGGGGCATCTTCTTCACATCATCCCGGAGGATAACATCCTTCTTCTGGGTCTTCTCCTTCAAGGAGCGCACCGTGCTTTGGGGGATGATACCATGTTCCTGATTATATTCCATCTGCATTTTCCGTCGCTGGTTGGTAATATCCACTGCCCTGCGCACGGATTCGGTCACCTCATCGGCATAAACCAGAACCTGGCCGTTAACATTACGGGCGGCCCGGCCCATGGTCTGTATGAGGGATGGTTCGGAGCGGAGGAATCCCTCTTTATCCGCATCCAGAATACCCACCAGTGATACTTCTGGGAGGTCCAGGCCCTCCCGGAGGAGGTTAACCCCCACCAGACAGTCGAATTCACCCCGACGCAGGTCATCTATGATATCCACCCTTTCCAGGGTGGTGATCTCGGAATGCAGGTAACGTACCTTCACTCCCATCCGGGCATAGTAGTCAGTGAGGTCTTCAGCCATCCTCTTGGTCAAAGTGGTAACTAAAACCCGCTCTTTACGTTCGGCACGTTTTTTTATCTCACCCAGAAGGTGATCCACCTGCCCCTGCACCGGGTACACCCGGACTTCCGGGTCCACCAGGCCGGTGGGACGTATGATCTGCTCCACCACCTGCTGGCTGCGATCCAGTTCAAAAACAGCTGGAGTAGCGGATACGTAGACCACCTGGTTCTGCAGGCTCATGAACTCTTCAAAGTTCAGGGGCCGGTTTTCCAGGGCCGATGGCAGTCGGAATCCATAATCAACCAGAACCTCTTTACGGGCCCGGTCCCCGGCGTACATGCCCCTTATCTGGGGGACGGTCACATGTGATTCATCAATTATGGTCAAATAATCATCCGGAAAGTAACGCAGTAGTGAGTAAGGGGTCTCACCCCACTTGCGCCCGGACATGTGCATGCTGTAGTTTTCAATACCATTACAGTATCCCATTTCCTGCAGCATCTCTAGGTCAAACCGGGTGCGTTGTTCCAGGCGCTGAGCCTCCACCAACTTGTTCTGATATTTCAACTCCTCCAGCCGCTCCTCCAGTTCAACTTTAATATCCCTAATGGCAGATTCCAGCTTGTCCTGGCTGGTTACGAAGTGTTTAGCCGGGAAGATGGTTATTTTCTCCAGGTTCCTGGTTCCTCTGCCTCGAACGTGGTCGATAAATGATAATCCATCCACCTCATCCCCGAAGAGTTCGATGCGGATGGGGGTTTTTCCATGGGCTGGGAAGACTTCAATGGTATCTCCTCGCACCCGAAACTTACCCCGGGAAAAATCAATGTCATTACGTTCGTACTGCATCTCCACCAGCTTGGACAGTATCTCCTGCCGTTCTATGGTGTCTCCCATTTCCAGACGCAGTATCATATCCCCATAGTCTTCCGGGGCCCCAATACCGTAGATGCAAGATACACTGGCCACCACTATCACGTCATCCCGGGATAAGAGTGACTGGGTGGTGGAGTGGCGTAGCATGTCGATTTCTTCGTTGATAGAGGACTCCTTGTCGATGTAGGTATCGGTTCGGGGCACATAGGCCTCGGGCTGGTAGTAGTCGTAGTAACTGACGAAGTACTCCACGGCGTTGTTGGGAAAAAACTCCCGGAACTCCTCGTAGAGCTGGGCAGCCAGGGTCTTGTTGTGGGATATGACCAGAGTAGGCTTCTGAACCTTCTGGATAACGTTGGCCATGGTGAAGGTCTTACCTGATCCAGTAACCCCCAGCAGGGTCTGATCTTTGTATCCCTTTTTTAAACCTTCAGTTAGGGAACTGATGGCCGGGGGTTGGTCCCCTAAAGGTTTGTAATCTGATAAAAGTTCAAATTTATCCATATTCCAATCCACATCCTTGGAAATTCGAAGTTAAAAATAAAATCTTTTTTCAACGTTATAAAAAATAGTAATAAAATATCTTACCCTATTCTAATATATAAAGATCACTCCAACATAATATTCCACTAGAAAAAATCTTACAACATACTAAATACAGGATTAATAAAGGTGAAGTTTTTTGACATTTTCTTCAGCCCCTGATGAAAACCTGCCCGATGGACCCGGCGTTTATTTAATGTACGATTCACAGGATACTATACTCTATGTAGGTAAGGCCAAGTCCCTTAAAAAGAGAGTTAAATCCTACTTCCGGGTAGAAATTGAGGACCCCAAGACCCGGGCCCTGATGAAACAGTTCCACCATCTGGAGTATCTGGTAACGGACAGTGAAAAGGAAGCCCTGATCCTGGAGTCCAACCTTATAAAAAAGCATCTACCCCGTTACAACATCAGACTTAAGGACGATAAACGCTACCCCTATTTAAAAGTCACCCGGGAAGATTTTCCAAGACTACTGGTGACCCGCCGCTATGAGGATGATGGTGCAGATTATTACGGTCCCTACACCGATGTGAAGGCCGTCCGTAATATCATAAAATTCCTGAAACCAGTGTTTCCTCTTCGGGACTGTAAAAGAATGGATGGGCCCTGCCTCAACTACCAGATCAAATTATGCCCGGCTCCCTGCAGTGGCCAGGTAAGTAAAGCAGATTACCAGAAACAGATCGATCAGGTTAAACTTTTTCTAGAAGGCCGTTACGATGACATTAAGGCCATTATGAAGGATGAAATGCTGGAATCAGCTTCCCAGAAGGAGTACGAGAAGGCCGCCGCTTTACGTGACCAGTTGCATTCTCTGGATGATATTCTGGAAAAGCAGAAGATGGAACTTAACCGAAATCTGGATCAGGATGTTATTGCTGCATCTGCCGATAAAGACCTGGCAGTGGTGGTGGTTTTTTCCCTCCGGGCTGGTAAGATACTATCCAAGGAGGACTTTATCATGGAGGGACTGCCAGAGGGATTACCCGAAGATGATAACAGTATCCCGGAAAGCGTTTATTCCGCGTTTCTCAAACAGTACTACTCCGGGCCCCGACCGGTGCCCGGAGAAATACTGATCCCCCTACTGGTTAAAGATGAGAAAATAATTCTTGAATGGTTAGAAGACAAGAAAGGAGATCCTGTTACTCTTAAAATACCTGAAACTAACCTGGAACGCAGTATGGTTCGTATGGTGTCCAAAAACGCCCAAATAATAAAGGATCATCAGAAAGAATTTAAAAACGCCCTACTTGATCTAAAGGGATATCTACACATACCTAGACTTCCCCGACATATTGAGGCCTTTGACATATCCAATCTCTCCGGCCAGATGGCTGTCGGCTCCATGGTGGTTTTCAAGGATGGTAAACCAAAAAAGAATGCATATCGCCGTTTTAAAATAAAGACCTCTGGTCCAGATGACTACGCAATGATGAGGGAACTTCTAGAACGGCGCTACCGTAAACTGTCCGGTGCTGATGAATCTGAGGAGGAAGAACTACCGGATTTGATTGTGGTGGATGGGGGTCGTGGACAGCTAAACGTGGCCCTGGACGTTCTACGTTCTTATGGGATCCAGACGGGAGTCATGGGGTTGGCCAAGGAATTCGAACATGTATTCGTTCCGGATGTCTCCTCACCTATTATACTGCCTCCTAAATCACCGGCCATGCATCTTCTTCAGAGAATCCGGGATGAAGCTCATCGCTTTGCCATCAGTTACCATAGGAAACTCCGTTCTGGGGAGATTGAACATTCTTTATTGGATGAAATACCGGGAGTAGGCCCTAAAAGGAAGCAGAAACTATTAAAATATTTTGGCAGTTTAGAACAGGTGAAAAATGCAGCGGTGGATGAAATTGCCCGGGTTGAGGGTATCAGCAGCAATCTAGCCCTGGTGATTCATGATTTTCTACAAAATAGGGGTTAGGATCTTAAAAGGAAGTAAAAAATTAAAAAACAGGAATCATCCCCTGAATGATCCCTATTATCATTTATACTCTTCTTAGCACGGCCAAGATTAGTTCCACCACCATTTCCACGTCTTTAACGTTAACCACACTCACCGGGGTGTGTATGTAACGGGAGGCAGGTGATATCACTCCGGTTGGTATTCCCTCCCGGGTGAGGTGAATGGCACTGGCATCAGTGGTACCTCCTTCGCTGACCTCCAACTGGTAGGGGATGTTTTCCTCTTCGGCTACTTCAATCAGGAGTTCTTTAATCTGGGGATGAGTTATCAGGCCTCTTCCACTGGCATCGGTGAGTATTATGCAGGGTCCTTTACCAGTTTTGGCAGGTGCTTCCTCCTCTTTAATACCGGGATGGTCACCGGCGATGGTCACATCCAGAGCCAGAGCCAGGTCCGGGTTAATCCGGTAAGCTGAGGTACGGGCCCCTTTAAGTCCCACTTCTTCCTGCACGGTACCCACGGCGTAGATGGTGGCATCGCTCCGGGCACGTTTCATGACCTCGATGAGAACTGCACAGCCCACCCGGTTATCCAGGGCTTTGCCCTTCACCAGTTCATCTCCTAATTCACCAAATTCCTGGCTGATGGTGATGGGATCTCCCACGTTCACCTTTTCTTCGGCTTCTTCCCGGTTGGCAGCGCCGATGTCGATGAACATGTGCTCATATTCCAGGACCTTTTTCTTTTCAGCGGCCTTCATTCGGTGGGGCGGTTTAGAGCCAATAACTCCTATAACCACGCCCTGGGAAGTGTGAATACACACTTCCTGGTTTAAAAGCATCTGGTCGTTGATTCCTCCAATCTTGGAGAACTTAATAAAACCGTCCTTATCAATGTAACGGACCATAAGTCCAATTTCGTCCATATGAGCGGCTAACATAACCTTTTTTCCATCAGGTTCTCCTTCTTTTATGGCAATGAGGTTTCCCATGTTATCCACTTGTAAATCATCAACATGGCCCTCCATTTCCCTGATCATTAGATTACGGACTTCTTCCTCAAATCCTGAAACGCCGGAGGCGTTGGATAACTTTCCCAGTAAATCTCTCATGATAAAACATCTCCCTTTCTTCAATTGGATATGTGTCCAAGTACTAATTAATAATAGTTGTTGGATTCTTAAGGTGGTTTGAAAATTAAATTATAAAAAAAAGAATACCAGTTCATCGGACTTAGAATGATTTAATCAGAATTAAAAGACCGATGATAATTAGAATGATTGGCCCCGCCTGTTCCATAAGTAGTTCAACGGGAATTATGCCCAGGTTAACTCCGTACCAGACCAGTCCAATTGCAATGAAAATTAGACTGAAAAGGAGGCCCCATCTATTTAATTTCCTGGTTTTTTTGGGCTTTTGGGTATATTCAACTTTAACATTATCTTCGTCGTTCATATCCTTTCCCCGATAAAATTATGCCTTAAGCTACAGTAATGTTATAATTATGACGTCCGGTGGTTAAAAGAAGGTAATTCCCTTGGTTGTTAACTGTGAATCCCTGTCCTTCCAGTGATTTTTGTGATCCCTGGAGTATGAGCTGTTTTTGAGTTTGAATTATGGCGTTGTTGGATATATGGATGGTAATGGTAATCGGATCACCGCTGGTCGTATCTATACTGGTCACCCGTACCGGTTGCAAGGTTTTATTCAATATACTTAGCTCCGCTGAAGAATTTGAGGCACCATCTCTGACTGCTGCTGCAACGGTGTTCTGTTCGTTCTGTTCACCAGCATAGGTGGCAATGAGAATAACCACCACAATGATGAAACCCAACATCAGGATGTATTCAGCCGAAATTTGCCCTCTATCATTCATATGGATCATTTTTTAGTATTTTTTTTAGTTATATCTAATTTTATTATGCCAGAATCTCTTTATTATAATTAAGGATTTACCATTCCCCTTAGTATTAAATTAGTAAGTATTGGGTAATAAAAACATTGTCTTCGTCGACACATATACTCCTTCATGAGCAAACATATATATGACTCTTTACTTATATAAGATATTGTATAAATTATCAGGGGTTATATATTGGGACTACTGGACCGAGATTCGAGGGGATATGCATTTTCTTTGGACTTATTATTAGCTTTGATTCCCCTTACATTGTTATTGGGCCTCGTGGCTGCGGATATGGATAACATTTTATTCCAGGCTGAAGATGCTCTTTTCCGCGGATCAACAGAGAGGATAGCAGCGGATGCAGTATCCACCCTTTTAGAAACATCAGGTGAACCGGTTAATTGGGAACTAACCGGAAATCCAACTGTTTTAGGTCTGGCTCAATATGATTCAACTAAAGGAATACCGGTTGAGGGCACAATATCTTCACAGAAGTTAGCGGCCCTAACCCTACCACAATTACAGAATATGGTGGGGAATGAATACGGAGTTTATATGACGGTTTCCAACATTTTAAGCAGTGGAAATAATGGGGCCACTATTAAATCCCTGGGTAGCTATGATTCAAGTGCTCAAGACATTATAAGAGTGGAGAGAGTAGCCCGCTATGCGTTATTGCAGGCAGTATCAAAAAGTGAGGGTGAAATAAGGGGTTCAAACATTTACCGAGAATATTATGATCCTCCCAACAAATTTGTAACCAGTTATTATTACAATGAAACCTATGACTACTGGATAGTGTTTGATAATCATGGATATATTCCTTCCAATGTCAATTTAACTATAAATACAAACACCATTACTTTCATGGATTTAGATAATCCTCAGAAGTTAGATCCGGTTTATTTAAATTTAAATGAGACTAATCCGAATCAATTCTTGAATAATACAGTCAAATTGGGGGCAGTTGCCAATCCTGGGGCTTGGATGAATTTCTATATTGTACAAGTTCCAAAAGGTACATCATCAAATGTAATCACCTTAGAAAATATCATTCCAAAACCATGTAGATTAGAGTTTTATATATGGACAGTTTAAAGGAGCAGTGTTAAAATGGATCAAAAAGGTTTTATATTCACTACTGACTCAATCCTGGCCCTGGCCGTAGTTATAGTTTTCACAGCATCCATAATGACCTACTTCTATGCCCCGATCTACATGGGCTCTGATCATCAACACTTGGAGGCCCTAGCTGACAGTGCCCTGAATGTGATGGAACAGGATGGAACTCTGACTAACGCTGCTGCAGAGGCCTACAAGGGTAACACCACTGGAGCGGAATACATTCTTAACAGCCGACTTAGAATGCTGATACCTAGTGAAATAGCATATAACCTAACTTTAACTTCATCTAAAACAGTTTCTGTAGAAAATGATAGGGGAATGTATTATTCTCGCGATACTGCAACCAAGGTAAGAGTTCTATCCTTACCGAAGGAAGGTTGGATGGGTCGCGCCTGGTACAAAATAGAAAAATTCGAATTTGAGCAGAACCAACAGAATGTAACTACCACTCTCTGGAATTTCCACAATTGGCTGACTAATTTCGCCCCTTGGAGTAATAATAATGGTTATTTAGCCACTGTAGGTAAATGGGGTGCCAGCGGCAGTTCTCCCTATAATGCTATAAATATCCAGTTTTCATACCCTGACGGATCAACAATTCTAGGTGGAAAATATCTTTCAGGTTCTTGTATCCGTAATACTAATGGCTTAGGTTCTTCTTTTGGAACTAACTTAACTGTTAATGGTCAAGCATATCAGGCAAATTCCAGTCAATATACATTCTTATATCGAAGACCAAGTCAGAACTATCCAATGTTTAACTATCAAGGTAACTTAAACGTGACTAATTTGAATACGGGGGTTAATAATTTCAATCTTAAATATTTATCACCGGTTCAAAACTACATTGATAACAATCGCCAGGGTCATGATATGCCGTGGTTCTCAATAATCGGAAATTATACCACCAGTTTTCCTGTTCCCGCAGGAATTATCTCTCAAACATTCAAATTCAATGAAGGGGCAGGAATGGCAGTGCAGACTGCACAGGATTTAGATGGTAATGGAGTTGCCAATGAGTATGGTCGAAATTACTACTTAGGAAACGGTTCAGTTAATAGTTTTACAAATTTGAGGAGAATTGCATGGGGTACTTTTGTAAAATCCAACCAACCAACTTATCAAGATGGTCAACCATTTGTAATCACTGGGGCCAGTGGAATGTCCGGCACCACCATAACTCCTACCAAATGTGCTGTAAGTACCACGAGTACAATTTTTGTACCTAATGGAAACGTTATTTTTGATGCTTTTACTGTAATAAATCCCTATGGTGGTGTTGACGGTGCTCTGGTTGAAGTCTATAATGGAACCACTTGGCAAACAGTTTTCTGTTCATTTGACTATGATGGAACTAGATATAGTGACGGAACAGATCTAGGTGGAGATAGAGATGGTTATGGTAATATACCGGGAATAATTTCTATTCCCACTAATTATCTGTCCACTGGCCGGAATAACTTAGTTCGAGTTACTATCTGGGATGATGTCCCATCCAGTGACTACGATCTGGTGGGTTTAGTGGATGGTTATACTACCGTAACTTATAGTGCCCTGAACATTGGATGGGTTAACAGTTACTATCGAAGTTTCCAGGACAATGATAACTATCGAACTGAAACCAAGGCATTTGCGATTGATGAGGATGCCAAAAACGCTTATCTATTTGTGGGTGTTGGACTAGATTCCAGACGTATTCAGGTTAGATATCCAAGTGGTGCGGTTCTTTATGATAGTGACACCATTCCTTATTATCTGGATTTAGCGGCTCTGGATGCGGCTAGTGCACATGTAATTACCACTGCCAATTCTACACCATCTAACTACTATCTGAAACCAGGTAATTACCAGCTAACTGTATCTGTAACTGGTCCGCCATCTAACCAGCAGTGGCAGTCTGGAGATTGGCGATCTAATGCCGAAATATTTAGTGGTACTAGAATTTCGATTATCTATCCAGAGGTACTGAGAAACGTATGGACCATAGATTATAATGAAACTGCAGCAGGAGCCATGAGCTCTGCTAAACAACAGATAATATCTAATATGAATATCACTGATCCAGATATCATAAACTCAATAAAAACTGAAGCACTCTTTACCGGTGATTTCCCTAACCAAGTCCCGGTAAGATTAAGTCTTTGGAGGCAGTGAGGTGTTATAAATGGACGAAAAAGGATTTTCATTCACCCCCATGGCATTTCTGATTATGATACCCATACTGCTAATTGCAATTTCTTTCAGCGGTATTGTAAACGAAATTAATACCATCTCACAAATAGCTATCGGTGGAGATGTCACGTATACTGCTGCTAATAACATTATAATCGCTATAGAGAAGGGAAGTAAAGATTCTGGACGTCGAGCAGCTTATTTAGCTACCCGGCAGGTCATAGATCAGGAAGCAGTTGTTCCCAAGGTCCCAAATCCCTTTTTTGCCACGGGGGCCAGTCAAACTTTCATGAAAAACATCATTATTGATGCAATAAATAATAACACTGTATATACTTGTAAGAAAATTCAGGAGGAAACTGGAAGACAAATTTACATCAACAACATTCTGGTTGATGATTACACTGCTAAACCCTTCACAACAAGCCAAATTACCATTGATCAAAGTGATCCATACAGTTTTAACATAAAAATGACACAGGGATTTAATGTAACGGTGATCCAAAATGGACAGAACTCAACTATAAGAACACCCCCTATAAGCACCACGGTATCTCTGGAGGGGCTGGAAGATCCTTATATCTGGGTAAATAGTAAAGATAGGCAGTCAAATATTATTTACAAATACCCCTATTACACGTCTCAGTTCCAAGAATACCACTTTGATGATCAGATTTACGCCATTAAATTAGAAAATTTAGCCAAATGTATAAACGGAACAGATAACCCCAGTGGAATAACTCCCCGACCTTATTATTTCACTGATACCAATGGACTCAGTTTCTTTGATCGATTAGAAGGCAGAAACTCATCTATTCAACCCACTTATACTAGAATGTCAACATTTGTGGTGGGCGACCCATTAAGAGAAGAACCTGGATATTTAGCTGGCATGTCCTGTGTAGATCACGAATACTTTACAGGGGTTCAAGGCCCTAACACTATAACCATAACTAACAGTGCCGACGGTTCGACGTATACAGTAATGGATTATGGATCACAAGGCTGGAGTTCAGTTGTATTCCGCCTTTCAAATAATTACATGACACAATTTGGATTAAGTAACTCCTACACATTTACTCCTTAGGTGAAAAAATGGAACTTGATAACCGCGGATTAGCCAGTGCCGAGCTACTCTTCGTAATGCTCATCGCACTTATTATTATAGGGGGGATGGTTTCATTAATTAATACTCAAATGGACAACACCCAAACTGGAGATCTGGGAGTGGCCAGAATTCAGGGTGAAAAGATTGCCACAGCCGTTGACACAGCCTATAAAAATGGTAAGGGTTATTCCATTGATATTAGTTTCCCTAGTGGCGAGAACTTCGTAAACTTCACCGCTTACGTTACTAATGATGGTTATGTCACTGTTGTCTACCCTGGTAAGACACCTATGAAGATCAAGTTAACCACAACCAAAATATTTACCAACTACACCCTTAGTAGTAGTAATAAATATAGAATCGTAAACAACGGTAATATCACTATTACAAGTATTTAAAGGTTTTTTTTATGGATCTACCTGAAGATTGGGAAAAAAAGGCGCTACTTATAGTGGCGGTTGTGATTATAATCCTTGCTGCCTATGTCTTCAACCCCTTTAAATCTGAATCAAATATAACCGCCAATAACGAAAGTATAAATGTTAATCCAGTAACAAACATGCCTTTCGATCAATCTACTTCTAATCAAACGGCGAATACCAACGGAACATCCAATAGTACCTCTGAACTCACCATGGAACAGGCCACAAACATCGCTCTACAGGCCAATCCTGGATATACATCGGGTGAAACTTCCAAAGAGACCATGGTAATTAATGGGGTTACTATCTCGGTATGGAAAGTTACTCTGACCAAGAGTGGTTTAACATCTAAGACTATCTACATCAACGCTATTTCGGGTAAAATAGAAAAATAGTCTTTAGTCTTAAACTATATAACCCCACCAATCTAAATTGAACTAGTGATAAACTAGAGATGAGACCATGGGAACCCTCGCTGTTATTATAATGATTATTCTGTTCATCCTTCTTATGGCATTTGTATTCTCCACTGCCCTTTTGACGCCACTTATCGGTAAAAAAAATCTTTTATTCGTGGTTGCCCTGGGCTTTGTGGTGGGTATAATTGGGGGGGCTTTCTTTATATCTCCTGTTTTCAATGACATACCCGGCATGGTTCGTGGGTTTCACCAGTCCACCAGTGACAGTCCCGAAATAATTGAGGCCAACATATCCACCGATGTGGACGTGAATAAAGTTATCGCTGATATAAAAAGCTTAGAGGGTGTGGAAGATGTTAAAACGGTGGGTATAACCTTAAAAACTAGTCCCATACCCTCGAATTGGGTGCGTGATCTGGAGTCGCGTGCTTCTACTTCAAATCCCAATATCACGGCCTTGAAGGTAGAGTCCGATGATACCATCCAGGTGAGCACCACTCCCGGAGCAGACCCTCCATCTACCATACAAAGTCTGAAGGACTGGATTATGCTGGTGAGTGGAATAGATGTAACCTACAGTATAGTAAAGGTTCAAGTAACGGTGGATCCATCCCAGGTAGATGTGGTGGCCGCGAAAATGCCCCAACTCCAGGCAGTGGTTATAGACATTAATGGGCCGTTAGAGGAGGATGTATCATGGATCCAGGCGGTGCTACCTGACCAGTCTAATGTCATATTATTCTGCGGATTTTTGGGGGTTATAGTTGGCCTGGCTGGAGTGTTCATTGATAGTATTCTACAGGGCTGGCAGGGCTTCCGGGATAAAGTTAAAAAAGAGTAATAATCATATGAAGGCAGCTGTTCTATTTTCTGGGGGTAAAGACAGTACCATGGCCGTTTATAAGGCCATGGGGATGGGTTGGGATGTGGAGTACTTAGTATCTCTCCATTCTGTTAATCCCCATTCTTACATGTTCCATGTGCCCAACATACACCTTGATGTTATATTGGCAGAAGCTCTGGGCATTCAACTAGTCAGTGTGGATACACCAGGAAATAAGGAGGAAGAATTAAAGGATCTAAGGCAGGTCTTACAGGACCTGAAAGATAGGGGCATAGAGGCTATATTCTCCGGTGCTTTATCATCCACTTATCAAAAATCTCGGATAGATAACATCTGTCAAGAGCTGGGCCTGGAGTCTGTGGCACCGCACTGGCACCGGGATCCTAAAGAGTACATGGAAGAGATATTAAAGCTGGGATTCCAGGTCATCATAACTGCCGTGGCTGCGGAAGGTATGGATGAATCATGGTTGGGTCGGGAAATCAACCACCAAACACTGGATGAACTTCAAGCCCTGCACGAAAAGCACCGTATACACCTGGCCTTCGAGGGTGGAGAAGCTGAAACACTCACCCTGGATGGTCCTATTTTCATAAAAAAGGTAATAATTAAGGAATCTGAAAAGATCTGGCAGGTGGATAGTGGAAAGTTAACTGTCAAAAGGGCAGTATTGGAAGATAAATGATACCTTTAAAAATCAAGTTAATAACTTATACAATCTACTTCTTTCTCACAGAGCCAGTCAATCACTTCATCAGTATCCTCTGCCCTGATAGTTACGTCTATTTCCCCCAGTGAGGAAAGATCGTCTTCCATCAGATTCACTTTACCCACATAGGCTGCCTGCTTACTTAGTTTAAAGATTATCTCCCCGGGAGATGTTCCTTTAAGTAATATTTTTCGGGCAGTATCTCGGATGCGATTTTTCTCCAGATACTTTTTTAAAGGCAATAGACAGGAGGTTTCTCCAGAAATTTCCACATAACCTTCTCCCAGCTCCAATTCATCATATTCAAAAACGTTTGATAAGGATTGAATAACCTTTTGAAGGTCTTCTGTTGGATTAACAAGACTTCTAGCCCTGATTTTGCAGTTCATTTTTCAGCATACTCCTTATCAGTTTTTTTATTTTCACCAGGGATCCTTCATTAACCACCATGTAGTCTGCCCTGGCTATAACATTGCCAATCCCAAATTTCAATTCCCTTTGGTCTCTTGAAATGAACTCATCCTGACTAGAGGAGTCATCTGATCTTTTCCTTTTTTTCAGCCGTTTAAATCGAGTTTTTGGCCTGGAATGAACGGCTATAACTTTGAAACCATGGAAATTATTCTGGAATATTTCCACTTCAAAGGGGCTGCGAATGCCTTCAATGAGGTAAGATATTTCTCTATCTTTAGAATTTTTAATAATATCCACACAACGCTGGGCCACGATAAATTCTCCATACTCCTCACGCAACTTCACTGCCACTACCCCTGGTGATTCATTCCTCTTTAGAGCCTCCTCTCGTATTACATCCCCCATGCGGACTACCTGCATTCCCAGATCAGTAGCTACCCTAGAAATAACACTTTTACCAGAACCAGGCATTCCGGTTACTCCCACGACCTTCAAGGTTTCACATCCTCGTGGTAAATTCTTAGGATAACTTTAAGAGACTCATTAAGATTATTTTGGTTATTAAAATTCCGTATCATCTCTTCTAGTTTGTAATGTTCTTCTCCTTTAAGCTTTTCCACTTCCTGTATCAAAAGAGGTAGAGCCCTCACCAAGTTGTCCACAATGGTTATAGTGGAGCTACGGGCCGTACGTGAGAGTGAGATTAAGATCTATAGTTATGACTGTCTTATTGTTGGCGATTAGGGCTTCCGCACGGTCACCATCTTCCAGGGGTACCAACACCACATCTGCACTGTGTATGCCTTCAGCGCTGACAATGGAGCGAGGGCCCTCTAAACCTTTAAGATGGAGGTGTTCTTCATTATTTGTCCCTAAAACCTTCCGGGCGCCATTTTTGCGGAGTATGCTCTCTATTTTATCCAACCTTTCTGGGGTGCGGTAGAAAAGGTTGATCTCCACCTTGGCCCCGGATTTATGGGATAACTTGACCACTTCCCTGGCTGAAAGGGCAGCGGTATTCCCATTAACTGATATTACCGGGTTTTTGGCCAGTAAAATCTGTGCAGCTGCTACTTCAATTGCTTTTTTAGCCGGGGGAATTGTCTTCTCTCCCAGTAAATAATCGAATGCTTCTCCCCGTCCGTGGGCGATCATTCCAGATTCTGCCAGAACACCAGCTTTATGGGCTTCTGATATCTTTTTTCTCAAAAGCAGGGATTGATAGCGGGGATGGTTTATGGGTATTTCCTGCAACTAATAAAACTCCAAAAATTCTATAAAAAAAATTAGATCATTAAAGTATTAGATCTTTTTCATGACGGCAAGAATACTAACCGGCTTGTTACCGCCGCTAATAATTTTACCATCCACCTTCAGCTTGACATCATCACCGATTACGGCCCCGTAATGATTATCCACGATATAAAGATCGGGTTTTACATTGGAACGGATGTCATAATCTACCTTAACGTAGGCAGTGTTTTCTCCAGCTTCCAATACTTTACCAAAGGTGAAATCTCGGGAATATCTGATTCTGAATATTAGGAAAACCACGGCAACAGCAATCAAGGCAAATATTAATAAAGATAACGATGGGAAGAATTCGAAGGAAAAGGCCATGACAAAATTGGAATTGGTTCCAAGAAGGACCAATAATATACCCACTATTATGTACATAAGGAAAAAATCACGATAGGCAGGGAAATCAGGACCATACATGACTTTAACCTTTGTAAATAATATATAGACCATGTAAGCCACCAGGATTACACCCAGAATAATGAATATAAGAATAGATATGAAATTGAAGATGTATATCATGGCTAGAAATAAGAAACCAGCAGAGACTAATTGAAGTATAAATATGGTTCGTTCTTTCTCTTCAGAGCTGAAAGGAGTAGAAATAAGTATAACATCATTTTCAAGTTTTTTAACAGAACCAGGATGTTTATTTTCTTTAGAATAACTTTTTTCTCTCTTTTCTGCAAGGTTGGTGGCTGTATTTTTAGTAGATTCTTTAAATTTGCTCAGATTCTCTTTAAGGTCTTTGGTGTCAACTCTATCCCTAATGCTTTTGGTATCCGTGCCTCGAAGTTTTTCGGGTATCTTTGGTATGCCCAGAATGATAGATCCAATCAGAGAAAATAATTTTATTATAAAATTGCCTATTGCAGAGAATATGTTCATGAAAACCCTCGAATAAAGATTATTAAGCTATGGTCACGGTAATGTAATTGGTGTTTAGTAACCATTCAACGGTGATGTTGTTATACCATCCTTTGTTAACATTCGGATTCACGATGGTCATATTTGATGCGATAGATGAGTTTACAGTTTTTGCTATACCTGCTGAATTAAATAGAATTACCTTCGATGAATTGTTGGAACTAAAAGTCCCACTAGCAGGTATATATACACTTAAAGTTCTTTTGGCACCCGGACCATTAGCATAGACTAGATTTGCGGCGTTAGCAATATTCGTCACTGCATTTTTGGCATCAGATGTTGTGGAAACAGCCATGGTCGATTCAATTGATGGTTGATACACGTTGACCAGTAGCCATCCCATAACTAGTAAAATAACCACAATAAGTAAAAGATACTCTGCAGATGCCTGTCCCCTACGATCCATGGTACTCACATCATTAATAATTTATCATTAATATCCTCAAGCAATATTATGATCAAAGAACTATATATACATATTAGTATAAAATGTTGAAGAGTAGTTGCTGGATAATAAAGGCCAAATCTCCAATAAAGAGTGATATAAAGAGGCCGATAAGAATCGAAGGAGCAAAAGGAACGCCTCTTTTTATTCTAATCTGATCTTTGATTTTCCCTTCTTTTAAAAGCTTTTTAAGAAGTTTTATATCATCCTTGGTAAGTCCGGCTGCCAGGGAAGAGATTACTAATTTTCCAGGAGGACGACTGATAAGGGTGAGATCTTTACTAGCAAAGGTCTCTTTTATTTTGGTGAAGAAACTTTTCTCATCCCACTCCAGTTTGTCATTAATCTGGTACAGTTTGTGGGCCAAGATCATCCCTTCTTTAAGTTCATTAAGGGGATAATCATCCTGCAGGGCTTCCCGGCTGACGCTGGTCAGCAACTTGCGTACAATACCGATAACTATCAGGGTTACAAACAGGGTGATGATTCCGATGAGTGTCACCTGGAAATAAGCATACAGAGAGTAGATCACCGCTATGGCGATAATTATGGCTTCAACATAGTTGGGTAACTTTGAAATCAGGAAGGATAATAGATAAATCAGTATCAAATACAGTATCAGGTTGGGATAGTTGATTAACTGGACTATTAAGACGGAAATAGTCACGGCAGCCGTTATTAACAGGGTGGTGACCAGATTTTTCTGCCACTCCTTAATCGGGGATAATAATTCACCCAACAAGTGTGGTTTAGTCCTCATGGCAACAAATAGCACGTAGATGAGGAGAAACGGCAGCATGGATAGAATGCTATTGATGATAAGGGTGAGTGGGAAAGGATAAGCAGCTTCCAGGGGAAAGGTGTAGTTTAAAAACTGATAGGTAATTATTGCCGGGTAAAAAGGAAGTAGTGCCGCCAGAGCGGTGAACAATTTCACATCACCCCCGGCCCAGGCCCCCATCTTCCAGAACAGGTATCCCAGGCCAAATATGGCCCCGGTTATTATAAGAGCTAGTATTAGGTACCAGATATCTCCAATTAAAAAAGCATAAAAACCATTTAGAACCAATCCCAGGCCGATAAGAGGAAAAGTTAACCGGTTAGGTATGATGCCCCGGTTCATATCAGTATAACTGGCATAAATGCATGCTATGATGGCTATTATCGTTGCTAAGAGGGGTATGGGGAAATACATTCTAGATCGGTATAATCGGTGGATTTCTAAGCACCAGATTCCTTATTTTTAATTGCTGCCTGGAGGAATGATATAAACAGTGGATGCGCCCGGTTTGGTCTGGACTTGAACTCGGGATGGAATTGACAGCCCAAAAACCAGGGATGGTCTGGCAGTTCCACGATCTCCACCAGGAAATCATCTGGGGAAGCACCCGAAATCAGAAGGCCCTTCTTTTCCAATGCTTCACGGTACTCGTTGTTTAATTCAAAACGATGACGGTGTCTTTCTTCCACCTCTTTGGTCTGGTATGCACTCTGGGCATGGGTACCATTCCGAAGCTGGCAGGGATAGGACCCCAGACGCATGGTACCGCCCATGTTTTTAATTTTCTTCTGCTCCTCCATGAGATCAATAACTGGATAGGGAGTTTTAGGGTCGAATTCCGTGCTGTGAGCGTTTTCCATACCATGCCGACGGGCAAATTCAATTACCATACACTGCATGCCCAGGCAGATGCCAAACAAGGGAACTTCATTTTCAATGGCGTAACCCACTGCACCTAACTTTCCTCCCATTCCCCTTTCTCCAAATCCTCCGGGGATTAATAAAGAATCCAGATGACTGACTTTATCATTATCCAGGCTTTCTTCGGACTGAATATATTCAATATCTACTTTAACTCCCAGATATGCAGCGGCGTGTTTCAGGGATTCTCTAATACTGATATAAGCATCCTCTAACTCCACATACTTACCTACAATCCCCACACTAACCATTTCATCATCCTTTTTCAGGGCCTTCACCACTTCTTCCCACTCGGAAAGATCCTGAGGTTCTGCGGTTAGTTTAATGCGGTCAACTACGTATTCTCCTACCTTTTCCTGATTTAAAACCAGGGGCACTTCGTAGATGGAGTTCATATCCGGACAGTTTATAACTGCTTCCTGGTCCACGTCACAGAAGTGTGCTATTTTCTTTTTAAGGGCGTCGTTGATGGGTAACTCGGATCGGCAGATGATCATATCTGGATTGATACCCATACTCCGCAGCTCTTTGGTGCTGTGCTGGGTTGGTTTGGTTTTAAACTCTCCAGCTGCTCGCAGGTAGGGCACGTAGGTCACGTGGACGAACATTACATTGTCATGTCCCTCCTCATTTCGAAGCTGCCTGAGGGCTTCCAGGAAGGGTTGGCCTTCAATGTCCCCTACGGTACCTCCCAGTTCCACCAGTACCACCTGGGAGTTGCTGTCCCGGGCTATCTGTCGGATCATGGATTTTATCTGGTCGGTGATGTGGGGTATGATCTGCACACAGGAACCCAGATAGTCTCCTTTCCGCTCCCTTTTGATAACGGCATCATAGACCTTACCGGTGGTGATGTTGGATTCACCCAAGAGATCAACATCCAGGAAACGTTCATAGTGACCCAGATCCAGGTCAGTTTCCATTCCATCACAGGTCACGAAAACTTCACCATGCTGATAGGGACTCATGGTCCCTGAATCCCAGTTCAGATAGGGATCAATCTTTATGGCAGTAACACTAAGGCCATAAGATCTTAAAATCCTCCCAATCGACGCTGCTGTTATTCCTTTCCCAATGGAACTTACCACACCGCCAGTAACCACTATATACTTATACAGATGAATCATCTCCTTAAAAAGATTTAAATAAATTAGCTTGTTAACGTTGTAAATTGTTTATTAATCTAATAATACATCTTACTCTTTGGTCAACTATATTAAAATAGATAGTTTAAGAGGGTAGATGAAGGTCACATCTTTCTATTTCAGGGGGGAGTAAAGCTCCAGCACCCGACGATGGGCTGCTAATTCCAAGCTGTCATCCAGCAATTGGAGTTCCTCCACGCCGTATTTTCTCTTCAATGCCTTTAATATAAGATAATCTGCCAGGTGGGGATTTTTAGGTAGAAGGGGGCCGTGGAGGTAGGTGCCGATGCAGTTTTTATATACCATCCCTTCCTTCTGGTCTTTTCTATTGTTCCCATGACCCGCCACCACCATCCCCAATGGTTCTAGATCATGGTAGGTGCGCCCTCCGTGGTTTTCAAAACCCACCAGGGTCTCTGGATCCAACCCCAGGGTATTCTTGGTTACTATGTTCCCTATCAGGCGTCCTTCTTCACTGATGGTTTCATAATCGAATATTCCCAGTCCAGGAACATCATTTCCCTCAGCATCAATGTATTTCGCTCCTAAAAACTGGTAACCTCCACATATAGATAAAAAAACGGCTTCATCTTCAATCAAGTCTTCCATGGTTCTCTGGTATCCCAGCAGGTGGGAGTACACCAGGTTCTGCCCCCGGTCGGATCCACCCCCTATAAAGAAGATATCCCCCTCCTCCAGAGGCACTTCCTGGTCCCTACTGAAGGGGATGATATGAACCTTAATTCCCCTCCACTCACATCTCTGGCGGAGGCAGGTGACGTTACCCAGATCCCCGTATAGGTTAAGCAAATCCGGATACATGTGAAATATTTTAAGCTCCATAGACACATCCCCTTAATATATTATTGTAATAAATTTACTTTTCCCATTTAATTACCTTTTAACTTGATATTCTTGAGAGATTCCCGTAGATATGACATAAATTTACTGGAACCACCCATGCGAGAGATTATAAGTTCCCTAATTTGGAAAACAGCAGTATAAGTTGGTAATATATAAACGACCTCCACATCCTCATTTAAAACTTTTTCCAGGGCATGGTCCATCCCGTAATCAACATTCAATGTAGTTGGGTCCTGACCGGCATACTTCAATCGGAGGGCCATATCTTCGGCTCTCCGGCCAGAACAATAGATCTTTTCCAGATTTTTCACCTGTAATATGTTTTCCACTTGAGCATCCCATATCCAGGAGATATCAGTACCATCCGCAGGGTTATCATTCAGGACCATAAGCAGGGATTTAGTTTTTTCATCCAGAGATAGGCTTCTTAAAACCTCTCCCAGTCCGATGGGGTTTTTAACCAGCACCACTTTAACCAATTTATCTGGAAACTGGAAGCTCTCCATCCGCCCCAGATAGTACTCGAACCGACCAATGCTGTCTATAACCTTCTCACTTTCCAGGTCGATTTCCAAAGCAGCAGATAGGGCTGCGCAGCAGTTGTAAGTGTTGAATATACCGTCATAGGAAAAATCAAGATCCTGAGATTCATGGTTGATGGTTTTGAAGCTCAGATGGTATCCGGGGTTCGCGTATTCCACCCCGGTTATTTCATATTCACGGTGAGGATTGTTGAAGCCGCACTGGTTACAGTGGTAGCTGCCTAACTGGCCGTAGTTGAAATAGTCATATTCCAGTCGGGTGGCACAGGAAGGGCAGAAACGACTTTCTATCACTCCTTCCTCCTGGTTGCTGAACTTGTTTTTTGCCACCCCATAAAAAATGTTCTTTTTTCCCAGACTTTTAAAGTTAGAAACCAGTGGATCGTCGGCATTGAGTATTAAAGTGGTGTCCAACGGTTCCAGGGCATCAAATATATCCTGGAATGCCTTTTCAATCTCCCCGTAGCGGTCCAGCTGGTCCCGGAAGAAGTTGGTCACCACCACGTAATCGGGTTTAACGTGTTTAACCACTTCCTGGAAGGAGCCTTCATCCACCTCAAAAACTCCCCAATCGTACTCATCCTCCATATCATTTATAAAAGAGCTGACCAGTCCCTGGGGCATGTTAGCTCCCCGTAGGTTGGATAATACCCGGAGCCCCTGACTTTTGATTATGTGGGATAGAAGATTATTGGTGGTGGTTTTACCATTGGTACCAGTAACCAGTATTTTTTTCTGGCAGCGCTGGTTCACAACCTGGAGGATTTGGGGGTCAATCTGCATGGCCACTTTACCAGGCATGGCACTGGCCTCACCTTTTAAGACCTTTTTTAAAATGAAAGAAGTTGTTTTTCCGGCTAAAACTGCAGTGTGAAATCTCAGGGAATTACTTACGATCTTCCCACCTCGGTGGTGATATTGATTGGTTATTAATGGTATTTTTGCATTCAATAATCCATGAAGTTTCTTAAAAATTTATAACCTTCCAGGAGTCCCTGCGAACCATTTTTAACCGAAAATTCATGGTAGCATTCCACATCATCTTTTTGCCCACCAGATTTAAACATGGCGTAGGGAACTGGTTCTGGAGTGTGGGTCCGTACTGAAAGGGGAGTAAGGTGGTCGGGAAGTATTGCCAGAGCAAAATCATGGTGTTGGGGAAGTTCTTCCCATAGCTTCCCCATTATGCGATTGTCAATCCGTTCAATGGCCTTGATCTTTTCTTTTAGATCTCCGGCGTGACCCGCCTCATCCGGGGCTTCCACATGTATAAACACCAGATCATGGTCCTCCAGAGCCTCCAAGGCATAGTTAACCTTCCCACAGTAATCGGTGTCATAATATCCGGTTGCTCCAGGCACTTTGATGTTGGTGAGTCCCAGATAAACCCCAAGACCCTTAATAAGATCAACCCCGGTAATGGTGGCCCCTTTAAGGCCATATTTTTCTTTAAATGATGGCATCTGGGGTTTTAGTCCCTGACCCCATAACCAGATCATGTTAGCGGTCTTCTGAGATTCCCGGGATCTTTTCTGATTTACGGGATGGGTTTCCAGTTTCTCATGGGACAGGTCCATGAGTTGGTTTAATTCTCGAGCCAGACTATCATCTTCGGGTTGTAATCGGTGCTGTGACAGTGGTTCCCCCACTACGTCATGGGGTGGGGTGGATTCTAGATCTGCTGCATCTGTCTGTGGTGAAACGAAGAGATGCCGGTAACTGGTACCCAGGTAGAACTTCCCGTACTGGTAGAAGGACTGATTGAGGTAGGCTATGATCTCTGAGGCCTCGGCCGTACTGATATGTCCGGCGTTGAAATCTGAAAGAAGCCCCTTTTCGGTGTTTATCAGGTTACATCGGAATGCCACCTCATTACTTTGAAGTTCAGCTCCCATACTGGCTGCTTCCAGAGGTCCTCTGCCGGTATAGTATTCATGGGGGTCGTAGCCCATTATGGAAAGATTTGCCACGTCTGATCCGGCTTCCATCCCATCAGGAACAGTTTTAAGCATTCCACAAACCCCTTCTTGAGCAACCCGGTCCATGTTAGGAGTTTCAGCCGTCTGGAGGGGTGTTTTCCCGCCCAGTTCTTCCAGGGGATAATCAGCCATACCGTCGCCTATTACTACTACATATTTCATGAGAATCGTATTTTTTTAATTGATTAATCTATTGATATTTATATTTACAAAGTTTTAGCTGGCCTTCCAGATGTTTAACAAATCACTGAGGATGGCTGAAGCAGTTTCGATGGATCCGGCTCCTTTACCAACCACGGTAACGTCTTCGGCCAGGTCGGTTTTAAGGGTGGCCACGTTAAGGGTACCTTCCACTGCAAAGGGGGAGCCTTCCTTAACCAGCCGGGGAGATACCTCTAGAACATCCTGTGAAGCTTCACCAATCAATTTTATGAGATAACCTTCTTTTTTAGCCAGAGCCATGGCTTCCGGGGTGATCTGCGATATGCCCTCCACCTTAACATCTTTCAGGGTCCTTTCCAGATTCAAAACTGAATTAGCCAGTATAACTATTTTACAGGCCGCATCCCAACCGTCCACATCCTGAGTAGGATCAGTCTCAGCAATACCTAACTCTCGGGCCTCATTCAGGGTTTGTTCATAGGAAGAACCCTCTTTGGCCATTCTAGAAAGTATGTAATTGGTGGTTCCATTTAGTATGCCATAAACCGATTCAATATCACTACCAGCCAGTGTATCATGGGCTAGATTAATGATGGGCATGGCCCCACCAACAGAAGCCTCGTATTTAAAGTTTGCTCCAGTTTCCTGGGCAGCTTCTGACAGTTGGGTGAATGATAATGCCAGGGGCCCTTTATTAGAGGTTACTACGTCCTTACCATCCTTTAAAGCCTTCAGCATGTGGCTCAGGGCGGGTTCCCCGTCTTCAATGTTGGTGGGAGTAACTTCCACCAGGCAGTCGTATTCAACTTTATCCAATATCTCCAAACCAGAAAAACCTTCCACACCAAAATCAGGATATTGGGAAAGCTTCCCAGTTTCATTTTTGGTTTTAAGAAGTAGTTCAGGATCCAGTCCCTGATCGAATACAGCTCCTCCGGAACGATCTGCGACAGCCACAATATCCAACTGGAGTCCGTATTTGTCCAGCAAATGTTCCCTTTTAAGGGATATTACCCGGGCTACTCCCTGGCCCACTGCACCAAAACCCAGTATAACTATTTTCATAAGAATCACTTCATCAGATCTCATTTATAACCAAAAAACCCTTTAAAGCACCTATTTCATTTATTTTATTTAATAAATCCAGTTTAAGGCCCTCTCGGGCTTCCATAACAATCTTGGTAGCTGATCTTTCTGGCTGGTCTGACATTTTAAGGTCCAGGTCAGCCACCCTTACTCCTGGAAGCTGGTTAAGTAGGTTCACAGTATCCTTCAGGTCTTGGTCCACGATGTTGCCCACCAGGATGGTGGTGATCTTCTCCCGGCGTAGGACTCCGTCCACTTCCATCACCTGAATTCCACTTTCCTCCAGATCATCAATTACCCGGTTTAAGGTTTCTTCATCCCCCTCAATGGTGATCTGGACGGGAACTCTTCCTTCATCAGTTTTAACATCTCTTTGATGTATTACCGCTACAATGTTAGCGCCAAGACGCCCCATGGGCTTTAAAACATCTAATAATTGTCCTGGAACATCTAAAAGTTCTAAAACAAGATTAAGTCTCATATTAACTCACCTAGGTATATTTTAGGATTATCCAGTCCATTTACTCTTTTCAACTATAACGTTACCATCATCGTCTACCTGGGCGTTTATGAGGATTTTGGTGCTGTCCTTTTCCTGGGACTGATCTTCCCGTTCCCGGTTCAGGTTGTCCACAATGTAGTAGGTTTCCTCTAGTTCAGGAATATCCTGGAGTGCCTCACTAAACTTCTTCAATATTTCCTCGGCTTCCTTTTCGATCTTCAAAATAATTCCTCCATCCCGGTTTTGGATAACCTTTGCTTCAAATTAAATGCCATATTATTTCAAGGATTTTTATTCTATGAACTTTAATGAACTCTTCAGTTCATCTACGTAACTTTGATCCTTTAAAACTTTCTTTACAAGTAACTGATGGATACCTGAACCGTATTGTGCTGCCTTTTTTGGCCGTTTAACAATAAACTGTGGAACATTTAAATCAGCAGCCACTTCCCTTAGGATGCACTTTCGCAGTCGGTCCTCGTGATCAAGTATCTTATAGTGAATAGGTATATCCATGGCCCTATTTATAACTTGGAGGTCCAGATAGGGGACTCGCAGTTCGACACTGTGGGCCATAGTAACCGCGTCATCCCGTTCCAGATTAACTGCATAGATGTTCAGGATGTCCTGTAACAAATCATTCTGAAGACCCGGACCTTTTTTTTTATACATCTCCAGATAACGGTGATAACCACCGAAAAGTTCATCCGCACCCTGGCCGGATAGGAGTACCCTCAAACCCTTATTGGCGGCAAGTTCTGCGGCCATATAGGCAGTCATCCCCACTCCCAGTTTCATGATGTTCCATTCTTCAATGGCCTCCAGGACCAGGGGGGTGCACCTTCGTACCTCATCTTCGGTTACCAGGTGTGTGTGGAGGTTAAGGCCCAATTTTATAGCAGCTTCACGGGAAAATTCAGTATCAGAGGAACCCTTTTTCCCTACGGTATAAAGTTCCGGCTCAACACCCAGTCTCAGACAGATCTGAGTCAGTATGGTACTATCCACTCCACCGGAGAAGATGATACCTACCCGGTCCAGGCCAGCAATTCTTTTTTCCACTGATGCTATCAGGTCTTTTTGTAAAAGGGCTTTAAGCCGATTTATTTTTAAATTGGATTTAATCAGATCGGGGGCTGAATCGCCTGCCGGGGTCTTGGTTATGGTTGGCTTTTTTATTGGCCGAGTTATAGGAACGAGTTCCTGGTTGTAGAGCATGAAACCCGGGTTTAAACTTTCTACATCCTGAATTCCGATCTCCCAAAGGGCTTTACGCTCAGATGCCACTCCAAAAAGATCATTCTTTCGGTGTTTGCCGAAAAAGAGGGGTTTAACTCCCACCGGGTCCCTCACCGCCGCCCAGTTCTCACCTTCAGATACCACAAAAGCATAATCACCATCTAACCTTTTAACTACCCGGGGGATGGCTTGAGAGAGCTGGAGGTCATATTCATCCAGCAAGGATAAAATAACTTCGATGTCGGTGTCCGTCTTAAAATCGTACTTCGAGTCATGCTTTAACTTTTGGTAGTTGTAGATCTCACCGTTGGCCACCAGAACTCTTTTTTCATCCACCAGGGGTTGTTGAACCTCAGAGCCCACGATGGATAATAAGTTCTGGCCCAGGGCCAGCTTACCATCAGTGGGGGTTATATCTCCGGGTTTCCCATAAAATAACTGGCCATCCACGTAGGCTCCGGATCCATCTGGGCCCCGGTACTCCAGTACTTTAAGCATTTCAGCTAGTTGGGAACCAGCCACATCTCCAAATAGTCCTGCTATACCGCACATCCGAATCTAATCTATCTTCTTTAATTATCCTCTAATTCAAATTCTAAATCATTCAATCGACTTCTAAGCTTATCAGAAAGTTCCCAATCTTTCTTTTCCCTCAGCTCGTCACGAACTTCCAGTAATATTTCCAGCACATCCCCGCTCTTGTCATGTTCTTGAAGGGGTGGAAATAAATTTATACCCAATATCTGTTCCCAATCTTCCAATATGGCCTTAATTTCAGTAACCGATGATTTGGTAAGATTATTATCCTGTAACTGGCGATTGATGTTTCTGATAACCTCAAATAATATGGATATGGCCTTGGGGGTGTTAAAATCATCCTTCATGGATTCTATGAATTTTTTGTGGGATTCTTCCCACATTTTAGTCCTCATTTGGAAACTTTCTTCATCCTCTGGACTGTTTTCAAGGTGTTCATCCATTTTTTTGAGAGTTTTCCTTATTCTCTCCAGACTATTCTGGGCCTGGATCAGTGCATCCTCACAAAAGTCGATGGGGCTGCGATAATGGGTGGATAATACTAGGAAACGAAATACTTCACCATCCCACCTGTGGAGTAACTCCTGGATGGTTATGAAGTTTCCCCGGGATTTGGACATTTTCTCTCCCTGAACATTCAAAAATCCGGTGTGCATCCAGTAACGTACCATGGGCTTTAATCCAGATGCCGATTCCATCTGGGCTATTTCTGCTTCATGATGGGGAAATATGAGGTCCAATCCTCCACCATGAATGTCATACTGCGAACCAAAATATTCTTCGGTGATCGCTGTGTCCTCGATGTGCCAGCCTGGCCTACCCCAACCCCAAGGAGAATCCCAGGATGGCTGTTCGTCGATTTTTTTCCACAGAGCAAAGTCTCCAGGACTTTTTTTACTGGGATCCAGGTCCACTCTGTGAACAGTCAAGTCTTCCAACTTGCGACGGGACAGATTACCAAAATCAGGGAACATAGCTTCTTCAAAATATACTCCGGTTTTAGTTTCATAGGCGAAACCCTTCTTCAGTAGAACTTTTATTTGTTTTATTATCTCCGGGATATGTTCTGTGGCCCGCGCATATAGATTAACGTTTTCCACACCCAGGGCCTTCATGTCCGCCAGATATCTTCTTTCATATTCCCTGGCCAGGATGAGCGGATCTATTCCCCTTTCCTGTGCACGTTTAATAACCTTATCATCTATGTCGGTTATGTTTTGAAGATAGAAAAGACTGTAACCCTCATAACGAAGGAAGCGTGCTATACAGTCAAATGCTATGTACGTACGCCCATGACCTATGTGACTGTCATCATATACTGTGGGGCCGCAAACGAAGAGTTTTACTTTATTAGACTGCTTGGTAGTAAATTCTTCCTTACTCCGGCTCATGGTGTTGTAGATAAACATGATATTTAGCGGATCAATTTTTTAAACCAAATAAAAAAGGGATTAAAGGCCGAGATCGGGATTTGAACCCGAGTATCATGGTCTGCAGCCACGCACCTAGCCGCTCGGTCATCTCGGCAAATAATTTTTTTTAAGATATTAAATTTACTCTTTATAAACCCCAGTATATTATTTTCTCTAATTAAAAATAAATCAATATTACTTTCTGAACCCTTCAGATCCTTTGGACTTCCTCCTAACAGCCTCATCAAACAGGATCATAGCTTTCTCCAGAACCAACCGGGTGGCATAGTTACAATCATGGCGTAGATTTATAATGTGATGTTCCTGGCCCTCAGAACCAATTAACATCAAGGGATAGTTCTGACAAACCTGGGGACGTGTATCATAAATGCTGCACCTTTTCTTTTGAGAATCATGAAATTTACAGGGTTGATCCTCTCGGAACTGGAAATGTTCTGGATAAAACTGGTTAGAAATAATTTCATCTTTCAGTGATGGGTTGAGTGTGGTGATGGCCTTCATTTCATCACAGTGTATGAAAATAGGTGATGATTGGGTACAGCACTTCCCACAGTGATTACACCACTCGGAGTGTATCTGTGCCAATTCAAAATTAGAAGGACCCTGGAAAAGTTCTAAACTGCTAATATCTGCCAGTTCAATTATATCTTTAAGGTCTGATTTTTTTACAGCGAGCTTTTTGTATTTTTTGACGGGCCTTTTCTTACGCATCCACTGCAGAACTTTCTTTTCAAACCGCCTTATCTCTTCTTGTTTATCTTCATCCCACTCTTTTTCTTGTAAAGCGGCACTTCGGATGCTTTCAAATAGTTCTCCATCAATTAAATGATCCCTTAATCGGAATTGGTTCACCCCCCAACCCTAATTTATATCGGTATAATTAAAAGAAGGGATTAAGAATCAGATTTTCATTGCCGGGCCTTAGCCACTTTACGAGCGATTACCAACTCTCCAATGGCAATTAAACCGACAAAGAACTTTTCAAGACCTCCTGTAGCCCAAATAGCTTCACCGAAGGTTGAATTTTTGATCCTTCTTTCATAATCTTCAGGAGTAACTCTTTTACCTGTTCTGCGTCGGGTTACAATGGCGGATGCCTCCATGAGTTCTTCCCAGGTAACACCCTTCAATTCTCGGGTCATGGCTTCAAAGATCTTATACACTTTAACTTCATAAAGCTGTGAAAGTGTTTTAACAATGTCGAAGGTGCGCACTACTCCCACCACCACATCTTCATCATCCAACACGGGAATACTAACCACTTTATGTTGAGATGCGTTTAGAACAGCCATACGGGCCGGATCATCCTGGTTAACGTGCACAATATCATCCTTACCATACATTATGTCGCTAACATTTTCCTGACCTTCTCTCAGGCCCCGGGTCACATCCAGGGATGTGATCCATCCCACCAGCTTACCCTGACTGTTAACCACAGGTGTGGTGAATTTACGGTGTTCCTCCATCTTAAGGGAGGCATCTATGATGCTATCATCGGGGCTGACTTTTATAAACTCTTTATCCATTATCTGTTTAACTTTCATCTGGCAACCTCTCTTTTAGTTTTAAAGCCCCCACTGGGCACTTGGTAGAACAAACTTCACATAATACACATTTATCTTCATCTAAAGTCACCAGGTCTTCCCCAGATTTAATAGCATCCGCTGGACAGTTTTCTTCACAGACCTGACACTGCACACAGGTATCCTGGTCAATAAGAAGTTCCCTGGTTTTAATAACCGGCCCCAGTTCTCGTTTTAGGGTGATGGCAGTCTCTGGGCAGACACTTACACAAGCTCCGCAACCTACACAGGTAGCTTCGTTTATTTGGGCAACTTCTCCCTCTTCCACGGTTATGGCACCAGTTGGACAAAACCGGGTACAGATAGCGTGTGATTTACATTTTGCAGGATCTACCGAAATTTCTTTCATCCTCAGTTTTCGGTGGGGGGTTTTAAGGTCATTTATACGGAATTCCACATCTTCATCCACCAGGGAAGTGCTTTTTAAAACATGGACTGCACCAACTGGGCAGGTCTGGGCACATATCTCACACTTAACACAGTTGTCAAGTATACGGGCCGGCCGGTTCACGGTGGCTTCCTGTATGGCATCCACGGGACATTCCTCCAAACAGAGATTACACCGCAAACAATCCGGTGAGATGGTAATGAATTTATCCTCCAAGGCACCAGCATCTATTTCAGGATGGAAATCCTCTGGTTTCTCTTCCAGATCCAGTGATTTAAGGGCCACCTGGTTTTTCAGGGCCTCTTTTTTCTTTTTAAATATTATCTCCATTAATATCCCTCTGTTTTTTGAAAAAACCTAATGAACTTAATGTTAAGTGCTATAGTTTTTTTTAAGTAACCTACCATATTAATACACCCATACTTATCCTGATATTAGGGGAGCCATCTTATGGCTTCTTTAAGTGGGGAATCTCATCCTGATAGGGCAGTCCAGTGCAGGCTCCATACTCCTGTATGCTGCAGGATGCTACGTAGTTACCTAAAACCCCCGCATCTTTTATATCATAACCCTGCAGGATTCCATATAAAAATCCGGCGTTAAAGGCATCACCAGCTCCGGTGGTATCCTGACTGGGTACTTCAAAGGCATAGATCTGATGATATTCTTCACCATCGGAAACAAAACATCCTTCACTGCCATTTTTTATGGCCAGAATCTTCACATCATAATCAAAGAGCCTTTCCACCTGTTCTTCAAAATCCAGACCAGGAATAAGTACTTCCAATTCCTGTTGATTGAGAAGCAGAATGTCCGTTGCTGTTAACAGTTTCTTAAGACCTTTAAATCCTTTGTGAGCATATAACATTCCAGGGTCCATACTTACTGCAATATCCTCCGGTATTCTTTCCAGAACAGCCTCCTGGGCCTTAATTGATTCTCCTACATATGAACTGAGATGTAACAGGTTACAATTGGCAGCATATACATAGTCTATTTCAGGTAGCTGTAACTGGTCATTAACTCCGGGATCAACGTAAAGGGCCCTTTCACCGTCCCCATCCACGAAACCATGCACAGCACCACTCCGGCCTTCCTGAGAGATGATGAGACCATTGGTGTCAACTTTCTCCTTTTCCAGATTATTTGTCAGTAATTGACCTTCCCTATCCCCAGCTATCTTGCCCAGAAATCCGGTCTTAAGTCCCAGACGCGAGAGGCCAATGATGGTGTTGGCTGCCGAACCTCCACAGAACTCAGACACATTTTTGATGTAGGATTCTTCATCTGCCCCTGCTAATCGGTTCACCTGGTAAATACGGTCCAGATTAAGAGCTCCAAATCCAATAACATCCATGATCATTCGAACAACCCTTTAAGTTGTATATTATATTGGCCTAGTTTTCCGCCGTAATTCCCTGCAGAAACCCCTAAAACACTTTCATATTCCAGTAGAACTTCGATCCCGACTTTCATGGCTTCCTGCACAGCTTCCAGATTTCGCCCATTGATTACAATCTCTGGAATATAATTCACTCCCGGAGGTACCTGGGATTCATCCTGGAGCAAACTGGATAGGGAAGGACAGTAAGGGTGGTTGGTGGTGGGACCGATCCAGGGGTAGTTCGTTTCGGGCTTGGAAGCCGCGGAACATATATCGAAGGGAGTGATCACTCCTTCCACTTGCCTGATGGCCTGGAGTGCCTCACGACCACCATCCAGGACTGCTTCCTTGTCACCACACATATACCAGAAGTTAGCACCCATGATACCAGTGGAGTATCCTAACTGGCGTTCAATTTTGAAATCAGGAATGGCAATGGGGACCACAATCATTTGCCTTCCATAGATCTCTTCCTCCCATTCATAACCATCTCCACAGTGCCCTACCTGTTTCATGGTACCGATGTATCCTTCTGGTTGGTAGGATGCATCAAAAAGAGAGGTAAAGGGTTTCACCAGGATGTCCTGGCGTATCCGGTAGGATAGTTCCACCTCGAACTTGTCCAGATCATCACTATTATACCAGAACTGCAGGAGAGCCCCCTTTCTACCGTCAGGAGTGTGTTCCGGACTAACCCAGGACTCTATCCCTCCTTCTACTCGTCCGATAACTGTTCCAGGTGTGGATGTGGCGTCATAGGCAGCTCGGGTGAGAGTTTCATCATCATCAGCGGTAACCAGGGCTCTGCAATATATTCCACTGAAGGCCTCGGCATAGGTATCGTCAATCTTACTCATAACATCGTTAGCCATATTAACCCAGCCCTCCAATTGATTCTCCCCGTATATGTTTTCTGAACTCTCCACTTTCTCTTTTCAAGCGTTCCAGGTTATGGGGAGTTACCACTTCCAACTGGGTATGGGTCGGGGGGAGTCGGGATGCCAATTCACGGTTTACTGCATCTGATTTCAGGGCTTCTTTCGGATCAGTGGTATAATTATCTGTAAATTCCAGCACCTTTCGAGTACCCTCCCTTTTAAAGAGATCGGCTATTAAAGATAAAATTAGAGTGTTATCGGAAATAACTGCCACATTTGCCTCATCCAGGGCGTAATCGTTACCATTAAATGACACCGCCAGCCCATCTTCATCTTGTGCAAAACGCAATGGTTCCACATCGGTTATACTGTCTCCGATGTAGATTAAATCCGAGCCCAGGTAGCCGAAGCGGTTCATTATATCCTCCACGGCCTCCTTCTTAGCGGATCCTCCCACGGGTTTAATATCATCCACCAGGGAATTGATCTTCATCTGGGGCAGTTCATCCCAGAATATTTGCTCCAAGTTTTCAAATTCCGGATTTTCAACTGCGGATTGTTTAAGCTCCATCAGATGATCCTTCTCTTCAGGATCCAGTTCCACTTTATCCAGATCCATGAAGGTGTAATAACAGTTCTCCAGGGGGAATCCCAGTACCTGGCACAGCGCCTCCAGGTACTGCTGGTAACTGGTGCTGACAATGAAACTAGGCATGAGCTCTTGCAGGAAAGGCAGTGTTTCACTGGCTCCAGGCACTAGAAGAACGTTAGCTTCGGAAAAAGATTCTATATTCTGATTATTAGCACCATATGCCTTTAAAAATGGGGCGATTAATTTTAGTGTGTTACCTGCGTTGTACCCTGGTCTTTCAATTTCCACCAGAATATCATCGTAGTGACTCACTATCTGGAAAAATCGCTCTCCCTGGGGTATGAAGTGCCCGGCCAGTTCAAATGCATTATCATTTAATGATATGGGTCCTTCACAATCTGATACCAGAAACCTCTCACCCAATTAAAATCCTCCAGGAAGTTAGTAAAATTAATTATCGGTTAATAATTTAACAGCACGTACTGGGCAAATGGATTCGCATTCACCACATTTAATGCATTTATCAGGATCCACATTCACCACATCGTTTTCCAAGCTCATGGCATCCACAGGACATTTATTGACACACACTCCACAGGCCTGGCAACTGATCTGGTCAATCTTAACTTCACCACTGCGGGGACCTTCTACCTTCCGCCTTTTAAATAGTATCTGACCTTCCGAGGCCTGGAAGAATTCTTCAATTAAATTTATGGCCTGAACTGGACAGACCTGTACACACTGGCCACAAGAAACACATTCTGTACTAATGTGAACCGGACTGGGTATTTCCAGTTGGATACAGTCCACCGGACACTCATTTATACAGGCCCCGCAGCCTATACATTCCTCTTCCAAGACGGCAATTTCTCTGCGGGGTGAGGTGGCTTCAATTATCTCACCTACATCCTCCAGTTCTAGGTCACCATCAACCAGGAACCTAATTTCATCTTCAACTAAACTAGTAACATCCTGGGTAAATTCAGCCTCTTTATGTTCGTAACTAACTCTCCTGGCAATCTTTTCCAGGATAGAATCGATTTTAACTGCCTCAGTGGCAAGTCTTTCACTATCCTTCTCCAGAAGCTCGGAAACGATCTCCATGGTTTTGATCTTACCATACGTTTGATAGGCCTTCTTTCGTGAGGAGTATTTAATGGCCGTGGACGGACAAACATCCATACATTCCTCGCATCGGGCACAGTAGGAGGGGTTGATATAGGGTAATTTACTGACTTTCCCTACGTTTATGGCCCCCCTGGAGGGGCAGACTCTGGTGCAGGTCATGCAACCAATACAGTCCTTCTGGTTCACCACAATGGCCTTACCACCCACCACTGATCGGGGCATTATCTCCCCGTATTTAATTGCCTCAGTAGGGCATACCCGGGAACAAAAACCACATCTGACACATTTATCTTCGTCTATTTCACTATGGGCCTCCTCAGTTCCGGAGGATATTAATTGTATTGCTCCAGTTCGGCAAGCATCTACACAAGCACCGCAGTGTATACACAGTTTGGTGTTGATGTTGGGAACATTCTCCAGGATAGGGTCTGAGAGGGTTGTTTTTATTTTAATAGCATCTTAGGGGCATGCCTCTCGACATAATACGCAACCTACACATTTTTCATCAATTTCCACCTGCTTGTAAGGTGGAACTTCGTGCAGGGCATCTACAGGACAGGATGGTAAGCAGGGACGGTCCTGACAATTCTCACATTTTTCATGGTCAATTTCGTATTCCACTTCCACTTCCCGGAGTGGCTTGTAAGTTTTTTTGGATTTAGGCTCAGTTTCGGCCATATTAACCAGCCCCCTGCGGTAGTTGAGATGCTTTAACCGTTATATGAATCACCCCTCCCTCCAGGCGAGGTTCATCCAGTAGGAAACGGGCCACATAATAACCCACCACTCCAAAGGGACAGGTCTGATAGCAGACACTGCAACGCAGGCACTTATCCGCATTCCTCTGGACCCCTTCCTCTTTGGTGTAGGTTATGGCTCCCGAGGGGCAGTCTGCCACACATAATCGGCAATCATTGCATTTACCATTATCCCAGGTGATGATTCGCATCTTCAGGCGGTCAGTCATTTTCTGGATAATGTCTAGGATCAACTCATCATTGGTCACTATATTATGAGCTTGATCTACAAATTCATTGATGGACAGGTCCACCCTGAACACCTCTCCCCCTTCCAGTTGTTTAATATTCTCTTCTTCATCTTCAATCCGCTTTTCCAGGGTGTTGACCAATAGTTGAATTATCTGTTTCTGTTCCTGTATATTGGACACGAAGATACCCTTAACGGCTCCCNTAACTGGACAGGTCTTCAAGCACTCTCCACAGCTGATACACTTGGATTTGTCAATGATGATCTTGTTCTCGTCTTCTGTGATGGCGCCTTCCACCGGGCAGGTGTTCATACACTTTTTGCAGCGGATGCAGAGGTAATCGTCAATGGTGAAGGTCTTTTCCACAGGGAGGATGGTGAACTCTTCACGGATGAGATGATTCTCACCACAAAGCAGAGTCTTAGGGTCTGTGGGACACACCTCCGCACAGAATCCACAGCGGATACAACCCCTGGTATTTATAACTGGATAGGTCATTCCTTCTTCATGGCTGTTATCCTCGCTGCGCACCAATTTGATGGCTGAGGGTGCTGGACAAGCTGCAGTACAGGCCCCGCAGGCAATACAGTTTTCAGGAATAACCTGGGGGAAGTCACGGAATCTATCAGGAGCTTCCATGATCTCGGGGTTAGTCTTAGCTCCGGCGAAGCTTTCAGCCCAGGATTTTCGGGCGAATTCGTAGAGGTACCAGATTACAGATGACATAGGACATCAACTTAGTTTTAAATTATGAATACCTTCAATATCTTTCCTTTTACCAGATTCATCCAGTATAATCACCCTCTCGGTACAGGCAATGCAAGGGTCCACACTGGCGTAGGTGGCCACGGCATCGGCTACGGTAGCCACATCCTGCAACATGTACTTGGCGCAGGCATCGATGTTCATGATGCTGGGTGTTCGGATGGAAATATTCTGAATAAGATTGCCGTTGGTTTCAATCATGTAACTGACCTCACCACGGGGTGCTTCATTTCTCCAATCAGCATATCCTGGAGGTATATCAACCTTTTTACGCACATCCCCCTGGGGTATGTTCTGGATGACCTGTTTTATCAGGTCAATGGATACAGGGATCTCATCGAAGCGGTTCATGGTCCTGGCGTAGTTGTCCCCCTCCTTCCTCCAGATAGCCTCAAAGTCCAGATGGTCATGATAGGTAGGGTGATCTTCCCTCCAGTCATGTTTGATACCGGAAGCTCTTCCAATGGGGCCTACAGCACGGGCTTTGATGGCATCCTCATGACTCATCTTACCCACATCCTTGGAACGCAGTCCCAGAAGTGGGCCCTGATCGAACATCTCCACGTAGCGGGGATATTCCTTCTCCAGGCCGGTTATTATCTCCATAATACTTTTCAAATGGCTTTCCTTGGCGTCCATACGTACGCCACCCACCACATTCCAGCCCATGTTAACTCGGTTACCAGTTAAAAGCTCTATAGCATCCATAACCGGTTCCCGCAGTGCTAACATGTACATGAAAAGAGTTTCATGCTCTAATGCTTTGAAATAGGTTGAATTAGCCAGCAAATGGCTTTGTATACGGTCCAGCTCGTTGGTGAGCACCCTCAGGTACTGGGCCCTTAATGGGGCCTGTTCTCCAGCTATCTTCTCAAAGGTCTCGGCGAAGGTCTGGGTGTGAATGTAAGAACAGATTCCGCATACCCTTTCTGATAAATAAATAGCTTTCTGCCAGGTTTTACCCTGCATAACACGTTCAATCCCTCGATGAACGTATCCATAATCAATTTCAGCACTTATGACCTTTTCTCCCTGGGTTTTAAGTTTTAATCTTAAGGGTTCTTTAAGTCCAGGGTGAATGGGTCCAATAGGCAATATCATTCTTTCTCCCTCCCTCGGGCGGCTATAGCTCCTGGTGCCACACTTAAGATGGCGGCCAGTATTTCTGAAGGCCTGGGTGGGCATCCTGAGACTTCCGCAGCTACGGGTATGAAGTCCGAGACAGGAGCATAAACACTACCTCCTTCCTGGTTAAAAACATCGCCAGTTAAGGGGCAGTTACCCAGTACCACCACTACTTTAGGTTCTGGGGCTTTGGTGTAGATTCTTCGAAGTTTTTCCACCCACTGCTCGGTAACCGCCCCGGTAACCAGAATTACATCTGCCTCCCGGGGATTGTTATGCACGTAGATACCGTACTGTTCTAGATCGTAGCGTGGTGATAGGAGGGCTACTACTTCAATATCGCAGCCATTACACCCTCCAGTGTTAATTAGACAGACATGTATGGAACTGCTTCTTATAATGTCTTTAAGGGATCTTACCATTTCCTTACCTCAATAAATATTCTAAAAGGGCTCTCCACCCGTCTTCCAGTGCTTTTTTGTAAGTTTTATTTTCTAGGAGTATTTCCCGGGCTATTTTAGTCTTAATTTCATCTGCTTCCTGGGCACTCAACAGGTTCATAACGTCACAGAGCCAGCAGAGCCTTAGATCAGCATCTATCCTTTTTTTAAGACATCTTTCCCCGGAACTTTCGAATCGGGGGTGTATTGCCTCCAGGCTGGACATGTCCAATCTTTTTATGAGAATTTCCTCCAGATTCTCTTCTGATATATCCAGTTCCTTGGAGAATGGTTTGATGATATCTTCCTGCCAGCGGTAACTCTTCACAATCCGCATCTTCATGGTGCGGAGGAGTTCTTCATCATTGGCACTGCTATCGATAAGTTCATCCTCATTCATAGGGCCACCGTCCTCAAGAGCCAGATTATGCCACCCAACAACAAGCCGATTATGGTCTCATATCTACCGTAACCGGGTCTCATTCCCAGTACCATGGCCACTAAAAAGAGTCCAATGGCAATGGAGATGTATGATGGTATAAAGGTTAATAGTGGGCTGTTAAGGGTTAGGAACCATCCAATAATGGATATTATTAAAGCCAGGACATCAATTTTGTCAATGGCGAAGGGACTCTTGTATTTCTGGTAACTGAGCACCAGGCCCACTACAGATCCCAGTACGAATGATATCAGGTATAATAGGTACGAAGTTTCGTTCATTTAATCACCGTTTAAGCGGGTTTGAATAGGTAAATGAAGGATAAAGCGAAGAAAACCACAACCAGGATGAAAGCTCCGGTTTCCAGTTTTTCTGAGATGTTCACGGCTCCCTTACGGTACTGGAACCAGATCAGGACCATCAAGAATAGTACTCCCAAGGTCAGAGGCAGTACCACAATCCATTGTAGCGAAGCTGCCAGGCCACTGGCCAAAGTTGCTCCAGCTGCTACCAGGGCTACCAGGAATAATATATCTTTCTCTTTTTCCATGTATTATTCTCCTTTTATAGATTGACCTTTTAAAGCATTAACAATATGATGGAACCCACTATACCAATGAAGACCAGAGTCACCTGGACCATTATGGAATGGTTGGGGTTTAACATGGGGGTGGTGGCGTTGATGAAGGCCACTATGACGCTGATTATCACCATACCTACCAGGTATCCTAGTAAACTTAAAGGACCCAGGAATACGGTTAAGAATATCCAGAGCAGCATGTACCATGCTATGGATTCGGAGATCATCAAGTATCCCCTTAGAAGACCGAAGTGTTCGGTTTCATATCCACTGATAATGTCCTTCCCCTTGGTAATGGCAAAGGGAGAGTAGGGGGCCTTGGATAATATTAATACAAAGAACATTAGGGCCGCCAGGGGGATGGTGAATAGTAATGCACCGTTTTGGGCCTGGTAAGCTGTAATATCGGAAAGGACCATGGTCCCGGTTTTAAGGTAGATGATGATGAGCACCGCGAAGAGGGGTACCTCGGCTGCTGCTGAGAAAACTGCCCGTACGCAGCTGAGCTTTCCATAGGGTGAACCGGAAGAACTTCCGGCGTTGTGCTCCACAATCTTGTGCAGGGCATAGATGGCGAATATCAGAAGTAATGACCCCTGGGCCACGGGACCCACTATCACTGCAGAAACCCATATAACACATAGTATACTGGCTATGGCTATATAAAATGGCATTGCAGCGGTTTTTGGGAATGTGGACTCTTTTATATAGAATTTAAGGGTGTGCAGCAAATGCTGTATTATGGGTGGTCCTGGTCGCATCTGTATCCTGGCCATGACCTTCCTCTGCAGTCCGAAGAGTAGACTACCTAATAGGAATGCAATAGTCACGTTCAGGAGTATGTTTAACATTAAATTCATCTTTTCACCTTAATATCCGATGAATGGTTCTCTGGCCCGCTCGTCTTCTTCTTCTTTTTTACTTTGGGCCATGATCATCAGGCCGAAGCTGAGGATGGATAGGGGTATGAACAGTATAGCTATGGCGTAAACAATCCATGCGGGAGGATTTGCCACCATGGCATACACTATCCCGGCAATGGATATTATGAACATCAGATAGCTTGTTATGGTCAGGGTCTTCATTAAGATTCACCTAGTTCTTTTGTTAGTTCTTAGAATGGTTTGTTTATTATGAGCAGTACCTCTATTGCCCTTACGATCACCAGTAGTGATGATAGGTGTATGATCAGGATAAAGGGGGATCCCGGGGTACGGAACATCTCGGCCTTGGTGGCGTAGAAGGGTGCCACTCCAGTCTCTCCGATGATTCCCATCAAGAGCAGGAGAGATCCAAAGGTCATCATGGAAGTTACGTAGGGAATTTTAACCAGTTCCAGAAGGCTTAAGGTCCCAGTAGATGCAAGTATGATGGCGGCCCCACCAAAAAGTGGTAATGAAGCCATCATGGCGATTAAACCGTACTGGAAGGCTGCATTTAAGACGTCCACCTGCCTTACCGCGGACACAATACCGATGTTCACGATACCGATGAGGGTCACGAATAGGGTGAAGTTGAACAGATCTCCAGTGATCATGGCTCCGGCGGTGGCCAGTCCACATACGATGGCCAGGAAACGGCGGATCTTAAACTCTTGCAGATCAACTTTAACTTCCTTATCCTTCAGGGTCCCGAATTCGGCTTCTACCTGGGTTTCGGTACGGCTGATGGCGATGAGGGTGGTGAAGGCCAGGGCTCCTGCAAACATGAAGAGGTTGAAGGGGGTCAGGTACAGTACAATGTCCCCCAGGGGGATGGTTCCTAAGAGTTGTCCTCCGATAGTTGTTAAGTCCATTATTTATTACTCCTTCTTGAATTCTTCACGAGTCAACATTCCAATGAGCCCCACTTTAGAAGCCACCTTTATCAATAGGCCGAAGGCGGATAGCATCAGTCCCAGTAGCCAGAATCCAGGGCCAACAAAGAACAGCAGGAAACCAACTATCCAGAAAACCCAGGCGATACCTGAAACACCAGCCAATCCATCAAACAATTCAACAGGCAGGCCCCTAGCGCTTTTGGATAATACATAGAATAATATTCCTCCACCTGCCACGGCACCTCCAGTGAAACCACTGAGGAATATGCCGTAGGCAATAAGAATAACGGCAATGAAGACCGGGGCGGTTTCCAGTATCTCCATGTTAAAGGATAATGATGTTGGAGCTAAGTCTTTCCTGCTTCTTTTGCTCTTGCGTATCTCTCTGCTAATGAGAATTTCAGAAATGGCCATTATTTCCGCCAACTCCACCACCAAACCCGGTAGGATAAGGGCTTCGGCCAGATCAGTAGCCACTCCGGCAACGATGATCAGCATAGCCACGCCTACTATGTCAGTTAATATTAGTACTGATAAATCATTCTTCTGGTAGGATATACCCAGAAGTCCGATGAGTCCAGTAATTATCCCTACCCAAATAGCTACCGGATAGAGGGATACCACCAACTGGGGTACTACTTCGGGCACGATCATTCTTCATCCTCCCCTTCCCGTCGCATAGTGAAGTGTAATGCCACCCAACTGGCAATGATGAAGGCCATCATCAGGATGGAGGACTCCAGTATGGTATCGAAACCACGGGTGTAGTATAATATCTCATCAATAAGACCTCCTGGTGAGGAGTATATGGATGTACCATAATAATAGGTGGTGTTTTTAACCCCTATAGCAATGGGTGAGAGATAAGCTGTTATCTGCCCTAATTCAAGTGAATTTTTAGGATACTGGGCTTTTACTGTTCCTGTTTCTTTTAAAGGAATGCCTCCCCGGTCGTATGGGGCCAAAGGGTTTAGAACACTGATTTGGCTTTGTGGTGTGGGGCGGGGATATAGTTGGTGATCATTAAGACTTATAGGGATGATAAAACCAGCCAGCAATATAATGGCTAGTATTAATGCAAATAAACGGGGAATACGTTTGGGGTTGGCCAGAGAATTCCAAATCCTTCCGATGTTCACAAGTCCACCCCCATTTCTTCCAGGCGTACAATGGCCCTTAACAGTATCAGAGTAATGACCGCTGTAGCGGCAATGAAGGTTAGAAGGGCTATGGTGTGGTTGTAGGTTAAGAATATCAGTGAAACACCTACTGCGGGTATTTCAGTATTGAGGGTTCGAACCAGCGGGTCCTTAACCCCGGGTCCTATCACCGTGGCTATACTGCCCAAAATTACCAAGATACAACCTGTGTAGAACCATATTTGGACATCAAGCAAGGTTAGCTTCCTCCTCTTCTTTTTTTTGGTTACGAATATCCATGATCTTGGTTATAGCTATCAGGAAAATAACGGTAGCTATAGGGTCAAAGATGACTGCTGCCATGGCCACGTCCAGGTACTTTGCAGCAACAATGGTACCTATCAATCCTGCCTGGAGGAGAGCAAACATGATCACTTTATCCACCGGCTTGGGTAGGGCAATGATACCAGCGGTGCCTATAATCATCACTGCCGCCGATACTGTGGTTATATTAATCCATTCTAATAACATTATTTCACCAGGATCTCCTTTTGAACCCTTCCTATGGAGTAAGCTATAGCATTAGAGCTTAATGTAGAAGCTATGAAATAGCTGATGGCCATGATGGCTCCGAAGGGTGTTTGTATGTACAGGACTATCAGCGCAGAAACGGCGAAACCAATGACATTTAAATATAACAGTCTTTCAGCCCGATCCTGTGCAATAAGGGTTCTTAAGGCCATTAAAACTATGATGATGCCTATTATCTCCATAAACATGATTTCACCATTTAAGTCATTTTCGTGTGGCGACCCATCTTTTCAGCCAGCTTACCCAACAGACGGGAAGCTGAAGGGTGAGCCAGCCCTTGGATGGTGAGTATTGCCAGTACCATTCCCACAATAAAGAATTCTGGTTTCATCCCCACCAGGGAAGTAAGATATATTATAACTGTAATGCTCAGTGCACCGGTGGTCCCGGCATATCCGGGGTCGGCACAGAGACGATTACCAAAGTAAACTAATGTGGCGGCGATGAGTCCTCCTTCCGGGATACCAATGGCATAACAGCCTACTGATGCCAGTAAAGTCCCGGCTGAGGCATCAGGTGAGCATACGATGTTTCCCTGGAAGAATCCGCCGGCCAGGCTTCCACCTCTTTTTTTAACGGCCCGGCCAATAACTTCGGCACCTTTGACTCCCGGGTTTTCAGGCAGACCCATCCAAGTGTCGATGAGTACGAAGTTCACCCAGCAAATGATGGTTGCGATTATGATTCCCATTATCTCGTTCATTTATGAGTCCCCCGGTCTTGGTACTAACTTTTCCAGAAGGAATTTGCAGAATAAAGCGGTAATAATTCCTACTGAGGCACCAACCATAAGTCCCTGGTATCCCAGCTTGTCCAGCATGGCATAAAAACCTAGTGCCAGTATTGCCGTGGGAAAAATAACACTTATGGTCCAGGAATACCTCATGGGCCGTTCAGGCAGCAAAGGGAGCCTTAAAGCCAGTCCAAGTATCACTGCCAGGCCTAGGGCCAGGAGATAACTGAGGACATTGACATGAATAATCATGATAAAACCTTATCCTAACAACTGTATATAAATGTTTTTAAATCTCTCTTAAGAGTTTACCTATCAAATATTAATAGGAAGATACTAAAATCTATTGGGGATAAAGGGAATAACCATTTTCTATAGGAAATAGCATATAAATAGATAGGGAGGCAGTTGGAGGACATTAAATTTACACGGCACTCACCGGAGTTTACTATGAATAAAGATCGCAACTTTTCTCTAATAATAATCATATTAATAGCTATTGGAGTCTTATCTACCATCTACATTATTATAAATCCTCAGCCCAGTGAAAAATTCACGGAATTCTATGTATTAAATTCAGAGGGGCAGGCTGGTAACTATCCCGTAAATTTAACCACCGGTGAGGAGGGTAAACTTATCATGGTGGTGGTAAATAATGAGTACCAGAATGTGAACTATCGATTGGTGGCTAACCTGGATAACTCCACCATCTATAATGAAGAATTTACACTCTCCAATAATGAAAAAAAGGAAATTCCATTGGATTTCACAGCTCAAACACTGGGGACACAGAAGCTGGAGATGTTTCTATATACACTGCCAGACACGAGCAATGATTATCGTTATCTTTTCCTGGAATTAAACGTTTCTTAATTAATAGCCGTATTTCATGTTTTAAGGATAGATGTGCTATTTTTAGATTTAATAGGTGGATAATATGGATGTTGAAGTCGTTAATTTTAAAGATAAGTTCGAGAAATTGGATGGAGCGCACGAATACAGAGTAGTAGCCCAGATGAACTACTATTACTTCAAAATCGTAAAAGCTAAAAGAACATTCATCTGGCACCACCATCCCGAGACAGATGAATCTTTTGTAGTTATAGAAGGTAATTTAAAGATTGATCTAAAAAATAAAACCTTAAATCTTCAAAAAGGGGATATGGTGGTCATTCCTAGGGGAGTTGAACATAGACCTCGCTGTAACGCAGAATGCCATCTTTTATTAATAGAACCAGCACAAACCCTTAACACTGGTAATAAAGTCACCGATGAAACTGATACAGATATAGAATGGATATAATTCCGAACTCTATTTAATCTGTTTTAGAGGTTTTATCCGGGGTGGAAAGAATAGAACCGGGCGGTACGAAAATTGATTTAATCGGTAAAGATAAAATAAAAGTTTGAAAGAGTAAAAAAAACTCTAAATTGTTGCAGGATTACTTTATTGGTTGATAATTATGAAAAACAAGAAAGTAGCGGTGACTGGGGGATTGGGTTTTATTGGTTCCCACTTGGTGGAGGAACTATGCCGGAATAACCAGGTATTGATTATTGATAATGAATTCTCCGGCCACGTGGAAAACATAGAACATCTTCCTCTGGATAGTATCAGTCTGGATATGGGCGATATTAATCAAGTAGATTTAGTTGGTCTTTTTGAGGATATTGATTACGTATTTCACCATGCCGCTATGGCCAGTGTACCCTTAAGTGTTGAAAATCCTCTAAAGTGTAATGAAGTAAACGTCACCGGCACTCTTAAAGTATTAGACGCAGCCCGGAGAACTGGAGTGGAAAAAGTGATATTGGCATCTAATTCGGCAGTTTATGGGGATAATACCAATTTTCCTTTATCTGAAAATGAACCATTAAATCCTAAATCCCCCTACGCAGCAAGTAAAGCAGCTGGGGAATTATACTGCCAGGTATTAAGTGAAGTCTATGGATTACCAACTGTAGCCCTGCGATATTTTAATGTGTTCGGGCCTCGTCAGGATCCCAACTCTCAATATGCGGCCGTGATACCTAAATTTATTGAATCCCTCCTGATAGGTAAACAGCCAGTGATATATGGTGACGGAGAACAGACCCGCGACTTCATATATGTTAAGGAGGTGGTGGAGGCCAACATAAAGAGTGCAGAATCGGATACAACTGGAGTTTTTAACATTGCCTCTGGACAGAGGCTTAAAATAAATGATCTCTTCGAAATTATCTCTTCCATATTAGGTGGGGATTTAAAGCCAATCCATGTGGATACTCGTCCAGGAGAGGTAAAACATTCCATGGCCGATATATCTCACGCTAAATCGTTAGGATTCATTCCAAAAAGCAATTTTAAAGAAAATTTGAAGGATACAGTTGATTATTTCCGGGGATTATCTTATTATTAGCAAAATAAAGTTAACTTGAGAATCCTAAAATTATTAAATTAGTTTATCCATTTTAGAAGCTTCATCTTCCATGAATTCCAGACATTTCCTGGTGGGAGGTAAAAAATCACTCTCCAAATGAATGCCAATGGTGGGCATGGGAACCCATAGTTTCCATTTTTTACCAAAAAGTATTTGTTTACCATTATAACGCCACGCCAATCGTATGACCTTATAGTAGAGGTGTTCTTTACGGTTTTTCAGGGTCGCAATGGGATGGAACATGTTATATTTGGTTAGACTCATCCACATACTAGCATCATGATTGCCGAGTGAATAACTTTCAAAAACTTCTCTGGTCATCTTAAGGGTTTTTTTATCAGTCAGGAAGGTTAGGCAGGTTGATGATGCTGTTCTCCAGTGCCTTTTTTCCGTGGCCTTAACTTGATAGGGATGTTCATGTAACTTCAAATGGTAGTCATCCGGATGATCATAGGGTGAAACAAAGTCCACATCATCGTTCTCCTTTAAAAGTTCCAGCATTTCAATAAACTGGTTAGGCATGTAAAAGTAATCATCCTCGGCAAAATAGACTATATCAGAAAAGTCCTGATTTAAAAGTGTTTTAATCTGAAGAGCAAAGGTAGCTAAATTACCCATTCCATCTAATCTTATTAGTTCCAGATCTTCATCGTCAAAATATTTTTTAAAGAGATCCTCATATTCAGGAGGGCAGTTGTCCAGTAAAACAAATATCTTTGCATTTAAATCTCCCAGACTCTCTTTAAATGATTTCAAACAGAATTCGGATAATTTATACTTATCCTCCTTAAAAACCGGTGGTACCTTAGAAACCCGGGGGTATATCCGGTAAGCAACGCTAAAATCATAGTTTTTCCTGGCTTCTAAAGTCATAATATCACCATCAAATCTGTAGTTTTTGGGGTCCCGGGTACAGTCATTCCTGTTCTTTTAGTTGGGACTGGAAAAATTCAATAGTACTTTTAATACCTTCATCCAGGGAGATTTTCGGGCTCCACTGGAGAGATTCATGGGCCCGATCAATGTCTGGTTTTCTCATTTGGGGATCGTCCGGTGGTAAAGGTTTGAAGATTATCTTGGACTCCGATCCAGTTTTTTCAATGATTATCCTGGCGAAATCAACTATTTTAAATTCATCAGGGTTGCCTAGATTTAAAACCCTGTATTTTATTTCGTCTTTCTCAGCCACGGAAAAAATACCATCAATAAGATCATCTACGTAACAGAAACTACGGGTTTGACTTCCATCACCATATACCGTTAGATCAATCCCTTTTAAGGCCTGGAAGATGAAGTTAGGCACCACCCTGCCGTCCTGTAACTTCATACGGGGGCCGTAGGTGTTGAAGATTCTGATGATCCGGATATCCACACCATACTCCCGATAGTAAGCCATGGACAATGCTTCAGAAAACCGTTTAGCTTCATCATAAACGGAACGAGGCCCCACCGGATTGACATTTCCCCAATAACTCTCAGGCTGGGGATGGATTTGTGGGTCACCATAAACCTCTGATGTTGATGCAAAGACGTATCTAGCTTTTTTTTCCTTAGCCAGGTTAAGAACATGGGATGTTCCAACCGAATCAACCATGAGGGTCTCAATAGGAAAATTTAAGTAATCAACTGGACTGGCTGGGCAGGCAAAGTGTAAAATAAGATCCAGCTGGCCTTCCAACTCCAATCCCTCTATTATATCATGTTCTATAAATTCAAAATTCTGGTTTAAAAGGAGATGTTCCAGGTTTTCTGGGCTCCCGGTCAGAAAATTATCTATCCCGATAACGTAACATCCTTCTTTAATGAAACGATCACATAGATGGCTCCCAATAAAGCCAGCAGCACCGGTGATGAGAACTTTCTTCATTTACTTATTCTCCGAAAGATTTTCCCTACCAACACTGTAATACTCAAATCCATCCATAACCTCAGATTCGAACATGTTCCGGCCGTCAATGATTATGGGTAGTCTCATAAGATTTTTAACCTGATTCAGGTCGGAGTTTCTGAATTCATCCCATTCGGTGATTATTAAAAGGGCATCAGAGTTTTTTAAAGCTTCATACTTGTCTTTATAGTATTTTATGTTCTCATTTTCGGGGAATATTCTTTGGAAATTTTCTGTAGCTTGTGGATCGTATAATCGCAAATTAGCATCATTTTCATAAAGTTCTCTTACTATATCTATGGCTGGTGCATCCCTAATATCATCGGTGTCTGGTTTGAAGGCCAAACCCCAGATGGTTATGTTCTTGTCTTTATTAATCCACAACACGTTTTCCACTTTTTCTAAAAATCGTTCCCGCATTTGGGTGTTGATTTTCTCGGTTTCCTTTAAAATGCCGAATTCCAAACCATGGTCTTCAGCTATTTTTATAAAGGCCCTAACATCTTTGGGGAAGCAGGAGCCACCATAACCGATACCTGCGTTTAAAAAGGATCTTCCAATACGCTGGTCGTAACCGATACCATCGGCGATCATATTAACATCTATACCCACCTTTTCACACAACTCCGCCACCATGTTAATATAGGAAATTTTCATGGCCAAAAAAGAGTTGGACGCGTGTTTTATAAGCTCTGCAGCAGCCGGGGTGGTTATGAGGAGTACATCCCCCTTCTCAGTGAAAGGTCGATACAGTTTTTCGAATACTTCACGGGCCTTTTCACTTTCAACACCCACCACAATCCGATCCGGATTCATGAAGTCGTACACGCCGGTACCTTCCCTTAAAAATTCGGGGTTGGATGCCACATCAAACTGGATATTATCTTTAGAATACCTTTTTATGGTCTTTTTAACCCACTGGTGGGTGTTCACAGGCACAGTTGACTTTTCAACAATCAATTTGTAGCCATTCATGTTCTCAGCGATTTGTCGGGCCACATCCTCCACCTGGGACAGATCTGCCTTCCCGGTTTCGCTCTGAGGGGTACCTACACAAATAAAAATAAGATCACTAAAATCTATGGCCCGTTTCATGTCATTTGTAAATTCGATGGTCCCTTTATCCAGGCACCTTTTAAGAATTTCGTTTAAACCCGGCTCATAAATGTGGGATATGCCCTTATTGAGTTTGTCCAAATTTTTTGAAGTTTTTTTGGCGCATAAAACCTGGTTTCCCTCATCAGCAAAACATGCCGCAGTCACTAATCCCACGTATCCGGACCCTATAACTGTAATCTTCATATACTCACTTGTCCTGTCTATTCATTTAATTTTTTATAAAGTTTTTCACACAAATGTGACCAGCTAAAATTCTCTTCCATTAAACACATCTTCTGGTTGGGGTTACTCTCATATTTACGCCAGTTATTTATTAAATCCTCTAATCGGTTAGTTAACATGTCAACATTGTCAATTTCAAATAATTCACCATACTCTGTCACTTTAAGAACATCCCGAGCTCCACCCACATCGGTTGAGACTAAATAATTCCCAAAATAAGCGGCTTCAACCAGGGCGATCCCAAAACTCTCTCTCCGGGAGGTAAAACAGAATATCCTGGACTGAGCATAATACTGGTAAATTTTTTCCCGATCCTCTATAAAACCTGTAAAAATGACCTTTTCCCGTAAATGGGGGTTAGTCTGAAAATATTCATTTATAAATTCCTGGAAATGGTCCTCAAAATCACCAACCAATAT
>DAHVOW010000011.1 GCA_027318585.1 Methanobacteriaceae archaeon
TTTAATTCCTTCTAATTTAAAAAATTGCGGACTGGATCCCTGTTGGGATGTAAAAAATTATATCTCCCCCACATCGTCCCAGTTAAGGCCCACTTCCTGATACAAATCTCTTAACTGGATTTCTAACTTCTCATCAATGGGGATCCCTTCGTTTTTGAACTTTCTGATGTTCCGTTGTTCCATATCTCCTGGGATGAATACATTTGGGGTGGACTTAACTTCAGATATTAAGCCATCCACTTCTTCTTTGAATTCTTCCAGGTCCACGAACCGGGATGGATCAATGGCCGCTAAAAGGTCTCCTTTGGTACACTCCACCTCGGGGTTGGCGGTTCCGGTTACAGATTTGCCGTAGGCCGCACCCACCAGGGGACCGGACATTATCTCAATCATGAAAGCCAGAGCATATCCTTTATGGGCTCCGAAGGGAAGTATAGACCCTTTTATGGCTGCACAGGGGTCAATGGTTGGGTTACCATCAGCATCGAGGGCCACATTTTCAGGTAGTTCCTCTCCCCGGCGCATGGCCTCCATGATCTTTCCCCTTGCCGCTGCAGAGGTGGCCATGTCCACGGAGACATAATGGCTATTAGATGGTATTCCGATTGCTATGGGGTTGGTCCCGAGTATGGGTTCTTTACCTCCTATGGGGGCCACGGCTGGTTCGGTGTTGGTGATAACCAGTCCAATGAGGTCCTGCATGATGGCCATATCCGAGTAGTAACCAGCTACCCCGAAATGATTGGAGTTATTGATGCCCACCATCCCTATACCGGTATCTTTCGCCTTTTTTATAGCCATTTCCATCCCCCGGTAGGCAATAACATGTCCAAAGCCATGGTTTCCCTTTAATAATGCCGTAGCCGGGCTTTCTCTTTCCACGGTTACGTCTGCTTGGGGGTTGATGGTGCCCACTTGGAGTCCCTTAATGTACTGGGGGAATCTACCGATTCCATGGGATGAAAAACCTTTTAAATCAGCGTCGGTGGTTACTTCCGCGACAATGGTGGCATCTTCTTCTGATACTCCCATTTTAGTAAGAATTTCTGTAATTAGGTATCGTTCCTGTTCGATGGTAATTCTCATTCCAACACCTCTTTAAAGTTCTATCCATGATTCTTCCATAGTTTTCAGTTTAACTTCTCCTTTCCCATCAGCTACGACTTTGCCTATCTGCTGGGCAGGATAATACTTTTCCACGATTTCCAAGGTCTTCTGGACGTTATCTGGGCTGGTGATAATGACAAAACCCACCCCCATATTGAAAACACGATACATTTCCTCCAGAGGAACTCCCAGATTATAAATCGACTCAAAAATGGGCATTGGGCTTGGTAGGTTATTTAAATAATAACTTAATCCTTTTTTAAGTCTTTTAAGATTGGTAAAACCGCCACCTGTGATGTGGGCCAGACCATGCACCTCTACTTTATTTAAAAGGTCCATAACTGGTTTGACATAGATGCGGGTCGGTTCTAATAGCACCTCTCCCACCGTGATATCTGGATAACCAGGCAGCGGATCTCTTACCTTTAGCTGGGATTCATCCAGGAAAGCTTTTCGAGCCAGACTTAATCCATTACTGTGAATACCACTACTTGCTATTCCAATCACAGCATCCCCATCCCGTATATCTTCACCACTAATAATTCGGGCGGTGTCCACTACACCGATACCAGTTCCGGCTAGATCAAGATTATTCACTATTCCTGGTAAAGAAGCAGTTTCACCACCAATCATGGCGATATTGGCATCCACTGATCCTTTGGCAAGTCCTTTACCTAGCTGTGATGCTATTTCAGGGTCTGGTTTTTCCACAGCCAAATAATCTACCATGGCCAATGGTTCGGCACCCACACATAGGATGTCATTTACCACCATGGCCACACAGTCAATGCCCACTGTGTCGTACTTATCCATAAGCTCCGCCACCAGTATCTTACTCCCCACTCCATCGGTACTCATGGCCAGAGCTCTATTACCCAGTCTTAAAAGAGCGGCAAAGTGTCCGGTGTCGGTTATTACATCTTGGAGTTTCAGGGTAGATTTAAGTTGGGATACCATAGCTGCCACTGTGACCTCTTCCAGGTCAATATCTACGCCTGATTCAGAATAGGTTACCATTACATCACCAAGTCTTTGATTGTTAATCTAAAATGAATATCATTCTACCCGAAGTTTACTGTATCCTGACAGTTTCCAAGTTCATGGGAGTCTTGGTTTCAATTTTATAGCTCCGGTAGATGCTGCTGGCCAGGTCCAGTGTTTTGTAGTTGTCTCCGTGGCAGACTAGGATCTTTTCGGGCTTGGGTGAGATCCTTCTAATGTAATCCATTAGTTGTTTACGGTCAGAGTGCCCACTGAACCCTTCGATTGTGGTTATCTGCATCTTCACGTTATAAACATTTGTTTTCCCGTCTTCTTTTAGGGGTATTTCCTTCCAACCCTTTTGTATTCTTCTTCCCAGGGAACCTTCTGATTGGTATCCTACAAATACCAGGCTGCTCTTTTCATCTTCACAGAGCCATTTAAAGTATTCTACTGAATTTCCTCCGGTTAACATACCGGAAGTGGATAGAATTATAGCGGGTTCTCCTTCCACTATATCTCGACGATTTTCAACCCCATTGACTTTGTGGAAGACGTCAGATATAAATGGGTTTCGACCCATATGAAATATCTGATCCCTCAGATCCTTGCTCAGATACTCTGGACGGGCGGTGTGGATGGCGTTAGCTTCCCAGATCATCCCATCAATGTATATTGGCACTTCTTCAATAATTCCATGCCTCATATATTCTTCCAGGACTATCATCAATTCCTGGGCCCTTCCCACTGCAAATACCGGGACCAGAACCTTTCCTCCTCTTTCCAGGGTGTGGTATATGGTTTTGATCAATTTTTTCTCGGCATCATTTCGGGTAGGCTGCACATCATCATGGCCTCCGTAGGTACTCTCCATAACCAGTGATTCGATACGTGGAAACTTGGATACTGCGGGTTCTAAGAGTCTGCTTCGTTCAAATTTGAAATCTCCAGTGTAGACAAAGTTGTGCTGCCCATCACCAATGTGCATATGGGTGATGGCAGATCCAAGAATGTGCCCAGCGTTGTGGAGTGTTAAACGGATGTCCGGGGCGATGTCTGTTACTTCCCCATAGTCCAGGGTTATGGTGTGTTTGATGCACTTTTTAACATGTTTAACGTTAAAAGGCAGGGGACTGTCTTCTCGGTGGGCAATATCAATATGATCGAGTTGAAGAAGAGTCATCAAATCTCGGGTGGGGGTGGTACAGTACACGGGACCATCGTAACCATAGTGGTATAAGTATGGTAAGAATCCTGAGTGGTCAAGGTGGGCGTGGGAGATAATCACCGCATCCAGATCATCTAACACAAACTCTGGAACATTCAAGTAGGGGTAAGAACTTTTGTCATCACTTCCTGCCACATTAACCCCACAGTCAAGTAGTATTTTACTGTTGCTGGTTTGTAAAAATAATGAGGAACGGCCCACTTCTCTAAAACCACCTAAAGCAGTTATACGGGTCCAATCATTATCCATAAAAACCGGGCGATGTATGCGGTTTCCCAGTTCCTGCAAAATCTTCTTTCTCTCTTTACTATTCTGTCTGAGAGTTCTTCTGATCCTTTGGATAACCTCAGATGATATAGGAGGTGTTCTAAGAATTTTAGGTGCCCAACCAATCTGTTTCACGATCTCTCGGGAAGTTGCCCCGTACTTACCAATTACCAATCCTGGCTTTCGGGCTTCGATGATGACTTCACAAGTTACTTCATCAAAGGATATGTTGGTGATCTTAGCCTCCTGGGGAACGATCTTATGAATACGGTTGATGGAAGCCTCGGGATCCATGAGCACAGTCTTGTCCGAGCGGATGATGATCCTTTTGCGGAGATCCTTGGCCAGATCCCGGATAAGATCGCCATTTTCAGTAATGATCTCCGGATTTTTGGTGTATATCACCACCTCTGGCCCTTCGAATTCCACTTTGGCGACTTGCACTCTTTTGGGCAATCTTTGTACTATGGTATTTTTGATTTCTTGAATCTCTGAACCCATAACATCACGTCTAGAAAAATAGAAATAAAGTCCGGACCTTAAGGTCCTAAAAAATTAATTAAAAGTAGAGTTAGATGAGTTGTTTAATCTTTTTTTCTACTTCTTCCTCACTTAGTTTTTTGAAACCTTCTTCAGCAGTGATGGTGGCTACCACAATCCCGTTTCCGGAATATGTGTCCCTTTCCATGGCAGCTTTTATAGCTCGAATGGCGACATCAACTCCTTCTTCTACGTAAAGGTCATCATTGTAGCGGTCTTCTAAGACCCCATATGCAAAGGGTGAACCTGAACCGGTGGATATCATCATATCTTTAACTACCCCTCCGGTGGGATCCAATGAATACACAGCAGGGCCCTTATCATCTACTCCTCCCAACAGGGTCTGGACGAAAAAGGGATAGAATCTGGATGAATGTAATATATTGGAAGTTAAAGTGGCTGCAGCCTCCACGCTCATTTTCTTACCGTTTCTTAGTCTGTATAATGCTATTTCGGCCCCAATATATTTCATGAGGCTTTGTGCATCGGAAACTGAGCCGGCGATGGTGGCTCCAATGTGATGGTCAAGTTTGAATATTTTATCTGCGACCTTATGGGCTATCAAGTTTCCCATACTGGCCCGTCTTTCAGTGGCAAAAACAACTCCATCTTTACAGGTTAAACCAACAGTTGTAGTGCCTTTAAGTCGATTTTCATCATTCATAGATACACCTCTATTAAAATAAATACTAAGTCAAAAAATAAGTTTTCTAATGGCTACTTTAATATTCATGGTATATAAATATTACTAGTTAAGGTTTTTACCCTTTAATTGCCTTTTAAGGCCTTATTTTTTAAGATTATGTCCTTAGAAAATTGTTTTTAAGACACGATTTAGCCATAAAAAACCGATAAAAAAAAATTAATGGAGATAAAAAAAGGATATTTAGGTTATAATTTCTTCTAACCTATCTTCTGCTATCCCGTTTTTGATTTCCATTGCCATTCTACGACCCATACTTAATGGTTCTCCGTAGTAGAGGTAACTGTAAGAAGACCCATTCATGAAAGTGTTGGTTCCACCATCGGACCTGGCGCTCATCTCAAACACCACGACTTCTAGGTCGTCGTTAACTAAAGTCTGCATACAGAATGGACCGTTGAATCCTGGTGGTATCAATCCTTTGGCGGTTTCTGTGATTTTGTCTCCTATGTCAAATACTTGTGGTAGCAATGATTCTCTCATAACTACGGGGTGGTTACCGGTTATTACATAGGAAGGATCTGCACCTATATCCAGTTGGTCCTTAGCAGGAACCCTAACCAAACCATCTATGGTGGATTCATATCTACTATCAATTCCCATTAGTTCTACTTCATCCTTTAAACTGGAGAAGAAGTAATGAATACAGTAGTTACATCCTAACACGTATTCTTCAATGTGGGCTGCTTTGATATCCTCTTCTTCGATCCAGTTTCTGGCCATCATGGCGTCAATTTTTTCGTCATATTCTTCAGTAGAGTTAGCAACAAAGTATCCTCTTCCTCCCCTGGCGCCAGGGAACTTGACCATTACTGTGCCCTTAATATCAGATGGTTTATTAATTTTTTTAGGAATTCTGATCCCGGATTCGGTCATCAATTTTCTTTCCAGGTCTCTTTCAGCTTCCCATCTGAGGATATCTCGGTTTCCAAACATAGGAACGTTAAAAATGGTTTCTATGTTATCCAATCCTGCGTAGGCCACAAATGACCCGTGGGGGAATACAATACTGTTCATATCTATTAATTCTTGCTGAACTTCTTCATTCACGATGTCACTAAACTTGTCAACCATTATGTATTCATCAGCAACATTAAATCTTTTATAAGGAATTTCCCGTCCTTTTTCACAAACTACTGCTGTCCTGAAGCCCTCTGCTTTCGCTCCATGGAACATATGTAGGGATGAATGACTTCCTAAAGTTGCAATAGTAATGTCTTCCTTATCATACCCGTCCAGAACGTCCATAATTTTTTGCCGGTCTATTTTACTCATGTTTTGTTTCCTCCACATATTCCTCCACTTAATACTATGAGTTACTAGATTATGGATTGTATGAGGTAGTTATTTTTTTCGTCTTGATCTTTCGTATCACTATTCATAAATATAGTGATATTTATAATAAAAAAAACACGATAAAAAGACCTAAAATATCATTTAAACAATTAAACTATTTTTTCAAAAATTAGTAATAAAAAAAAGGGAATGGAAAATTGGAAAATTTATCTATCATCCACAAGAACTTTCAATTCCCCACTTTCAATGTCTATGATGAGTCCATGAATAGGAACATCATCGGGAATAAGTGGAGAACTCTTAATCTCTTCAACAACCTGGATGACATTGGATTCTTCGCCGTCAATAGCTCCGATCCATTCTTTGATATCAACTTTAGCTATTTCTTCTGGATCAATACCCTTCTCTTCCATGGATGTTTTAAGTTTTTCAGGGTCGACGTTGGCCATCCCACAGTTGGTGTGGCCGATGACCATTACCTCTTCCACACCCAGAGCGAATATGGAGGCTGCCACTGATCGAATCACGTCTCTGCCAGCCACGGTGTTCCCTGCATTTTTTATGATCTTGGCATCGCCACGTTCAATACCTAATGCTGGCTCTAAAAATCCGGTGAGCCGGGTATCCATACAGGTAACAATGGAGAGTTTCTTTTGGGGCATATGGCTCATCTTTTTTGGCTCAAATTCCTTGGTAAAATCCTCATTGGCCTTTAATACCTTGTCAATCATCATGGTATCACCTAAAAAATATTAAAAAAAAATTGGATGTGAGGAGATTATTCCTCACTTGGTTCTTTGTCCACTACAGATAGTGGTGGTTTTTTGTCCCTGTCATATCCGGGGTGGTAGTCAAAGACATCTTGGATGTTGCGGTTTACTTTGTGGAAAATTTTGGCTAGTGGTATTTCTGCTGGACAGACTTCTTCGCATTGTCCGCAGTTGGTGCAGGAGTCCACCATGTGGATCATTCTCACAAAGTGGAACATTGGTGAAGGGGGAATTTCCCCTTTCCCTACCCAATCATCTGATTCCGATTCAATGGTACATTTTATGCACCAGCAAATTGGGCAGGCTTCTCTGCAACCGTAACATTTAATGCATCGGTCAAATTCGTTGATATATGCATCTATATCTAACAATCCACCTTCTTCTCCGAAGTCTTTGGCTTGCCATTTGTTGGCCAAATTAACCATGGCTTTGTCGATATTGGCTCTGATTTCAATGCCCTTAGGCACTGGGTCCTGAACCTTTAGGGCTCCAGCATCTATGGCTTTCTGCAAGATATCTGCACCTTTTTCTGAGAATACTTCGACAAAGGTGGCTTTTCCAGCTAGAGGTCCTATGACTCCCCAGTTACCCATTGCTATATCTGACATCACGGGTATATTGTTTTCACATCGTCTGCAGTTGGTTCTTCGGCCGTAACCCTGGTCTTCCAGTTCGTCAACACTTATCTCTTTTTCTTCATCAGCAGTTTCGATGATAAGGTTTCCTTTGGCGATTTCTTCCTTCAAAACATCATCAGGGTCGAGATCGTAGAATTTTTCGATCATTTCTCTGGCTTTAACGGGAGGCAAAGTTCCACCACAGTTAACGCCGATCATCACCACGTTTTCTGGGTCTATCTGTTTTCTTTTCATGAGTTCTACGATGCTCATTGCATCGCAGGGTTTAGTGGTCACTGCAATTTTTATATCCTTAGCTCCATCCAGGTAATTGCTCAGGGTATTGCAAATGTTGAGGGTTCCACAGTGTAGTGAACCTGCTGTTTCTATGATCTTCTCGGGGTCTTTAATTAAAGTAGGCACGGCATCGTAGAGGTCTGAACCTTTTTTAACGGCTAGAACCGCGTCTACAATTCCTTCTTCCAGTAAGAATTTCATTATAGAGGTTACAGCTCCTCCGCATTCTCCACTTCCAGCAATTTCTTCATCGGGAGACCATGCATAATACATATCGTTTACTTGCACCATGTTAATCACCCGGCCTCAGCCTTTTGTCTCCACGAGAATGGCCCAAGTTCTTTGACTTTTTCACTTACCATGGTCATTGTGTTGGCAAATTTTTCACCTTCTGAAGCAGATATCCAATCCAAGAAGAATCTTCCTTCTTCGATTCCCATAGTAGTTAGAACTGTTTTTAAGGCTGTCATTCTGCGATCACATGCGAAATTTCCTCTATCGTAGTGGCAGTCTCCAAAGTGGCATCCTGCTACCATAACTCCGTCTGCACCTTCATCGAATGCTTTTAAGATGAAAAGTGGATTAATTCTACCAGAGCACATTACCCTGATAACACGGACGTTTGGAGGATATTGCATCCTCGCGGTACCGGCAGTATCTGCCCCTCCATAAGAACACCAGTTACAACAAAAAACTATTATTTTGGGTTCCCATTCCATAAGCGTCTTCTCCTGTTTAATTCTCTTTTTCATTAGTTCTATGAACATTTAGGATTCAAGTACATAAAATAATATGGGAAGTGAGGATACCCCACTTCAATTTATTTTACTTACCTGCTTCCAGAGGGAAATAGGAGAATGGCGGCATTCCCTCTTTAACTCCTCGTTCGTATCCGTAGACTTCCTTCATCTTGGAGTTGATTTCATGCCAAATTTTGGCTAGTGGTATTTCTGCTGGGCAGACTTCTTCGCATTGTCCGCAGTTGGTGCAGGAGTCCACCATGTGTATTAAACGTTCCATGTGGAACATTGGAGATGGTGGTATAGTTCCCTTTGCCAACCATTCTGGTCCATCTGCTTCTAGAGTACATTCTTCACAGTAGCAGATGGGGCAGGATTCCCGGCAGCCATAGCACTTGATACATCTATCGAACTCATCCAAGTACTGGGCGAAGGTAGCCATTATCTCGCCCCTACTTTCGTCGAAGTCTTTGGCTTGCCATTTACTGGCCAGTTTAGCCATTATTTTGTCGATGTTGGCCCGGATCTCCACACCTTTTGGTATGGGTTCCTGGGTGTTTAATACCCCTGCATTAATGGCCTTGTCTAAGATATCTGCACCTTTTTCTGAGAATACTTCGACAAAGGTGGCTTTTCCAGCTAGAGGTCCTATGACTCCCCAGTTACCAAGGGCCAAATCTGCCATACGGGGTATATTAATTTCGCATCGTCTGCAGTTGGTTCTTCGGCCGTAGCCTTGATCTTCCAGTTCATCGATGCTAATCTCTTGTTCTCCATCGGCTGTTTCTATTATAAGATTCCCTTTAGCAATCTCTTCTTTAATAACAGCGTCAGGATCGATTTCGTAGAATTTTTCGATCATTTCCCGTGCCTTCACAGGAGGCATGGTTCCGCCACAGTTTACCCCTACAACGATTATGTTATCTTCGTCTATTTGCTCACGTTTCATGAGCTCTACCAGGGTCATGGCATCGCATGGCTTGGCAGTGACGGCGATTTTCATATTTCTGGCACCATCTAAATATTTTTCTAGAGTCTTGGCCATGTTGAGGGTCCCACAATGCAGGGAACCTGCGGTTTCTATTATCTTTTCGGGATCACTGATCAGGGTGGGAACTGCGTCATAGAGGTCTGAACCTTTCTTAACGGCTAGAACTGCGTCCACTATACCATCTTCTAACAGAAACTTCAGTATTGTGGTTACTGCTCCACCGCATTCACCACTTGCGGCTATTTCATCGTCCGAACCCCAAGCGTAGCACATATCACCTACTTGAACCATAGGATCACCCCGTTATTTTCTGTACACTAGCGGCAGAAACTTTGAGTTCAGGCATCTTAGCGAATGGATCTAACTGATCTCCACTAGTTAGTATGTTTGCTGCACTTTCAGCAAAGTGGAAGGGTATGAACACCGTTCCTTTAATGATGTCTGGGGTGACTTTAGCACCAATTTCGATTTCTCCACGTCGGGTTTTGACACGGACCATCTCTTTGTTCTTAATGCCAAGTTCAGCTGCGTCTTCAGTATTAATTTCAACCCATCCAGAGGGCATTTCACGATCCAGGGTTTCTGATCTTCGGGTCATACTACCGGTGTGCCAGTGGAACAACGATCGTCCAGTGGTGAGTATAAATGGATACTCTTCGTCTGGATTTTCTGCTGGTGGTTTCCATTCGATAGCTTTGAATACACCCAGACCATCTGCAGTGGCAAATCTTTCAGCATGGAGTATGGGAGTTCCGGGGTGCTCTTCATCTGGGCATGGCCAGTGCAGTGCTTCAGGTTTGGATAGCCTTTCTTGGTTCATTCCTGCGTATTGGGGAGTCACGCTTCTAACTTCTTCAAATATCTCCTGTGGGGAGTTGAAATTGAATAGATCGGATCCCATTCTGGTAGCGATTTCAGATACTATGGCCCAATCATCTCTAGCTTCACCAGGGCCATCCACGGCTTTCCTAACATATTGCACCCTCCTTTCGGTACTGGTGAAGGTTCCGTCTTTTTCAGCCCAAGACATGGCAGGGAGTACTACGTCGGCCAGGGCGGCGGTTTCGGTAAGGAAGATATCCTGTACCACTAAGAAGTCCAGGTTGTTTAATGCGGCTTCCACGTGTTGGATGTCAGGATCAGATACCATGGGGTTTTCTCCCATGATGTACAGTCCCTTAATATCTCCATCGTGAGCGGCGTGCATTATCTCCACAACGGTCAGACCCGGAGTGGGTGATAAAGCACTGCATCCCCAGGAGGTTTCCATTTTAGATACAAGTTCTTCGTTGATAACGGCTTGGTATCCTGGGAAGCTCACAGGGAGAGCGCCCATGTCACATGCTCCTTGCACGTTATTTTGTCCTCTTAAGGGGTTAACTCCAGTTCCTGGTCTTCCAATGTTACCGGTGAGCATGGCCAGGTTGGAAGTGGACATAACGTTTTCTGTACCCACGGTGTGTTGGGTGATACCCATGGAGAATAGAAGAGCCGCGTTGTCAGCTTTAGCATACATAATGGCAGCTTCCCTGATGAGTTCAGGTGCAACTCCAGTTATCTTTGAAACTTCTTCAACTGGGTATTTTTTGACCATGGCTTTCAGTTCTTCGAAGTCTGTAGTACGGTTTTCAATGAATTCTTTATCCTCGAGGCCTTCCTCCAAGATCACGTTCATCATACCATTTAACAGGGCTACGTCGGTTCCAGATTTGAAGGGCAAGTAAAGATCAGCTTGTTTAGCAGAAGGTGTGAACCTGGGGTCTGCCACCATGATTTTAGCGCCCTTATCCTTGGCTTGTAATACCCTTCTCCACATCAGAGGGTGTTGTTCCAGCGTGTTGGTTCCAATCAGGAACACCACATCGGCATGAGCACAACTTTCCAGTGAGTTGGTCATGGCACCTGATCCAAAGGTCTGGGCCAATCCTGCCACTGAAGGGCCGTGACACAGTCTTGCGCAGTGATCTACGTTGTTGGTTCCAATAACGGTTCTTACAAACTTCTGAAATACGTAGTTTTCTTCGTTTGTACATCTGGCTGAGGAAAGGAATGCCAATTGTTCGGCATTTGATTCTTTCATTTCACTTAATTTAGATGCAACTAAGTCCAGTGCTTCGTCCCAAGTCGCTTCTCTAAATTTACCACCTTCTTTGATTAAAGGGGTGGTTAATCGGTCGTCTCGGTGCACGAATTCATATGAAAAATTACCTTTTGGGCATAGTTTTCCTTCGTTTACCGGGTTTCTTTTCCATGGTTCAACTCCGACAAGCCGTCCATCAACGCTTACCAAGTTGAATCCACATCCACATCCACAATAAGGACATGTGGTTGGTGTGTATTCTAGATTCATGATATACCTCCTGGAATGTTCACGAATTTTTTAGTTGTTATTCAGTCAAGCATGAATTATTTTTTTTTAGTTATTTTGTAAGACTTCAATTAATTTATACAATTATATTTGTATGAATATTTGTATGAAAAAACTTCCCTTTAGTATGAATAAAAAATAAAAAAAATTAAGGGAAGTAAGTTCCCTTAGTCGGATCCTCTCAGGTAGGTCCACCAGTAAATGGCACCTACAAATATGGCTCCACCAACGATGTTACCCAGGGTAGCTGGAATCATGTTGTTCATGAAGAACTGGCTCCAGGTTACTCCACCCAGGAATATTCCCATTGGAATAAAGAACATGTTGGCCACAACGTGCTCAAATCCGGTAGCAACGAAAGCAAATATTGGGAACCAGATACCGAATATTTTACCAATAATATCATCTGAAGCAATAGCCAGGTAAACGGCCAGACAAACCAGCCAGTTACATCCAATGGCCCTCCAGAATACCTGCATCCAGGTCAAGGAAGTCACGGTTTTACCAGCGGCTACAAACTGAGCGCCTCCTAATGCCTTAGTTTTGGCAACGGTCAGTGCTCCTGCATCCCATGGTGGAACGGCAAGAATACCAGAAAGATAAGCTAAACAGTAGGCGACAAACAGGGCTCCTACAAGGTTGAAAATCCAACTAACTACCCAGTTTCGACCTAAACCCATCCAACTTGCTTTTCCTTTTAAAATACCCATAGGCATGTACATACAGTTACCTGTAAACAGTTCTGAACCGGCAATAACGACCAGCATCAGTCCCACAGGGAACACCGCACCAAAGAGTAACTTTACAATACCTGGCGGAGCACCTGCAGCGGCTAGACCACCAGTAACAACTTCGGCCAAAAGGCCTCCAAACGCAATATATGCACCAGCTAAAAAGCTCAAGATAATCAAGTTGCTTAGCGGAGCAGAATTTTTTAGCTCAGCTATGGCAACACATGCCTTGGCTGTATCAGCAGGTGACTTAAACGACGATGCCATATTTTTTCACCTCTTAATTCTTCATAATTAATGATTATAAGTTCTTGTTTAGGTTTATAACCTTTTACTGTTAATATTAAATCGAAAGACATAAATGCGAAACGCAAATTTTTGTTAATCGAATCTGTATTTAACTCACAAAAAAAAGTAGGGATTCATCATGTTCTGAATTAAGTGAATAAGAAAATTCTAATAAAAAAAATATTTTATAATTATTTATACCTAAGAATTGAGTTCCCCAATTCATCACGATTAATATAAAGATAAAAATATGGTAGGGGGTGTCCTCTATTTGATTAGGATTTTTTGCCCCTGATTTGTTCCTGGATTCTTTTCTGGATTTCATATTCATCTTTGCCAATGATGAACTCTTCAATTTCTTTATCCAGTACTTCTTTAGCTTGTCCGTAAATCTGATCTTTCACTTCAGCATCTAGATCTTCTTCATCTTTGGCAATAATGAATTCATCTATTTCCTTATCCAGAGTCAAGGTGCACTGTCCAATGATATGATCCATTAACTCTTTCTGAAGATCATCTTCTAATTCACAATTAAGGTGTGCTTTAACTTTTTCATCGTAATCTTTTTTCAAATCAGCCTTCATTTCATCTTTTATAGTTTCTGCACGTTTTTCTGCCATTGTAAAAACCCCTTCTTAATAATAGAAATTTATTTATCTATTGTATAAATCTTTTTTCTTTTTTTTCTGAAAGATAATCGATTCAACAACTCACGGATAAAATTATAATCAAAAATCGCATTATATATTATATCTATGAAGGGCAAGATCCTCGGCGACATACTCCTGGTTAAAGAAGTTAATGATGATCTCCAGGAACTTCTCAAAATCCCGGGTGTTAACAAAATCGTCAAATTGGGGCATATCAGCGGGCCTCAAAGAAAGCCAGAAGTGGAGCTTTTATGGGGTGAAGGTACCGAAACCATCCATAAGGAAAATAAATGTCTTTTTAAAATGGATGTATCCCAGGTAATGTGGTCCAAGGGAAACACCGCCGAAAGAATAAGATTAGCCAAAATGGTAGGTGAAGATGAAACAGTGGTGGACCTCTTCGCAGGAATAGGTTACTTCTCCATTCCCATCGCTGTTCATTCCCGACCAGCTAAGGTGTACGCAGTGGAGATAAACCCCGTATCCCACCATTATCTTAGGGAGAATATTATCCTCAACCAAGTAGCTGATGTTGTGGAACCTGTCTTAGGTAATTGTCGTGACGTTGCACCCCAAAAAGTGGCCGACCGGGTTCTAATGGGGTACATAGGCAACACACACGAATACCTGGACGTGGCCATGAGCACCCTCCGGGCCGGGGGTGTTATCCACTACCACGAGTCGGTCCCTGAAAAATTAAAATTCACCCGCCCAGTGGAGAGGATAAAAAGGGCGGCTGGGGATCGGGAAGTGGAAATACTTAACCAGAGCGTGATTAAAAAATATTCTCCAGGAGTATATCACGTGGTGATTGATGCCAGGATAGGAATTAGGTGTTAGTATGGACCTTTTTGAGGCTATAAAGGGGAGAAGAAGTATTAGAAAATTTAAAAAAGACATAGTAGATGATGAAGTTCTAAAAAAGGTGATCGAAGCTGGTGTATGGGCGCCATCTGCTGGAAATCTACAAAGCTGGGAAGTGGTGGTGGTTAAAAATCCCGAAACAAAGGAAAAACTGGCGGCTGCAGCGTATTTAAGGGAATTTTTAGCTGAAGCACCACTTATCTTGGTCCTATGTGCCAACCAACATGTTTGTGCATCCACTTATAACAATCGAGGAAGTGAACTTTACTGTATACAGGATGCCGCCTGTGCTGGCCAGAACATCTTACTCGCTGCCCATGCCCTGGGGCTGGGTGCATGCTGGGTGGGTGCCTTTGATGAAGATTTGGTGGCCCACCACCTTCATCTTGCTCCGGGATTGAGGCCGGTAGCATTGATACCCCTAGGGTATCCTGATGAAAATCCATTGCCTCCGCCTAGAGATGATATGGAGGAATTCATACACTTTGAAGGATAACATCTATCTCAAAGAAATAGATGTTAGTTTTTAATAAAATTTCTCTGGATTTATTTTTAGGAATATATTAATATTATTCTAATCCCTAAGCCCGTCGCAACTGCTAGATTGTATCCTATGATAATATAAAAATAGCGGATGATGTCTTTCAAGCAGATATAACAATCTAAATCCTGCAAAAAAAGCATTTAGAAATCTTAAAGTTGATCAATTTTTATTTTTCCCTTTAAAATGTATTTTTCTGTTCTCTAATTTTAAAAAATTTTCTAAACACAGATTGAAAAATGCAAAGCTTTTATATAAGGTCGAGCATAATTAAAAGTACAAGTCAATATTGTTCGCAATGAACAATATTTTTGAGAGGATGATCATGTCAGCAACAAAAATTCTAGTGGTGGAAGATGAAGGATTAACTGCCATGGAACTCCAGAGAAAATTAAGATACTGGGGTTATGATGTCCCCACGTTTGCCTTTTCCAGTAAAGAAGCAGTTCAGAAAGCTGAAAAAATTCTACCAGACTTGGTTCTAATGGACATAGTCCTGAAGGGAGAAGGAGATGGAATCGATGCTGCTCGGAAAATTAAGGATCTTTTCGATATTCCAATCATATATCTCACTGCTCATGTGGATGACCAAACCCGTGAAAGAGCGGAAGAAACCCGGCCTTATGCCTATCTAACTAAACCATTCGAGGAGAATGAACTTCATCAGAAAATTGAAGAAGCTCTTTTCAATCATAAAGCAGAAAAAAGATTAACTCAAAGTGGGGAGTTGATAGATAATAAATTAACGAATTCAGGAGTAATCGTCACTGATAATAATGGATGTGTAAGATTTTTAAATGATATGGCTGTTAAATTAACTGGCTTCAATGTTTCTGATGCCTTATACAGAGACCTGTCTGAAATTTTTCCCATAGAGGCCATCAAAAACTCTGAAAAATCTGAAAACTATCTTAACAATATAATTAATATCTACAGCACGGAATCTGATAGAACCACTATTATAACTCCTGAAAATGAAGAAATTCAAATCAAATACAACATCACTCCCATTGAAGATGATGAAGGAAAACTGTTTGGTGTAAACATCATCTTTGAGGATGTGAGTCAGGAAGTGAAGAGTGAAGAAGCTTTACTTGAAAGTGAAAAATGGTTCAGAGGAATTTTCAAACAATCACCACTGGCCCTGGCGGTCTTCGATTCTGGAGGAAAATTGATAGATGCAAATCCCGCTTGTCTGGAATTATGGAGTGCAAATGATGTAGAGGAATTAATGACTTCTGAGCTTTTCAAAGACTTTAAACTAAGTGAAGATGAACAAGAAATCCTTAATTCGGGTAATAAGAATATTACATATGAAATAGAGCTTGATCTGGATGTCAAGGGCAAAGATGGTAACGTTAATAGAACTGATTCTGGACAAACCTGTTTGGAAGTTATGATAAGTTCTATTCAGGAGAATGATAAAGAAAAACGTTATATCTGCCAATTTAGGGATATTACAGCCCATAAAGTCATAGAACAAACACTGCAGAAAAATTGTGATGATTACCGAGATGTATTGGAAAGTATTGATCACAGCATAGTGGTCCTGGATTCAGAATTTCACGCAAAATATTTAAACCAAGCAGCCATGGCTTTATCTCCCTTACCTGCACCGGAGGTTAATGGAAAAAATCTGGACCGCATATTCCCATTTCTGGATGATGCTGACATCCATGATGCTATAAATACCGCCATGGATTCTGAAATCCCCCAAAACCTTATCAAGAAATGTAAAATTAACTCCGAAGAACTTTACCTCCAGTTAGACATCTTCACCTCTCTCAGTGGCTTAAATCTAATAATAAACGATGTAACTCTGCAAAAAATCCAAGAAAATGAATTAAGAAGTTCTGAAAGACTTCATCGTTCCATGGTCGAGGAAAATAATGACATCGTGTGCCGTTTCACGCCTGAAGCCAAATTAACCTATGCAAACCCTGCATACAACCGTTATTTCGGGGAACATCCATATGGAAGCCCTGTATTTGCAATTCATGGCTCTGAACAGGATAAATTCATAGGAATGATGGATCCGGTGACTGTTGAAAATCCAGTGACCATTTTTGAGGGACCAATGGAGGTTTCAGATGGTGACATCCGATGGTGGCAATGGGTGGTAACGGCCATTTTCAACGAAGATAAAACGATTTCCGAGTTCCAAGCCGTAGGTCGTGAAATTACTCCTCATAAAGAAAAAGAAGAAGCTCTGGAGGCACAACTCCATCATCTGGGTCTGGAAATGGAACAGAATCAAGCGGCGCAGGAATCTGTAAAGGATAATCTGGAATCTGAAATTCAACGGATCAGGACTAAAGAAGAGCGGCTGGAAAAAACCAGGGAAGAAATGCAGAAAAAACTTCAAAAAAAGGATGAAGAACTGTCTAAAACTAAAATTTCATTTAACAAAAGGGTAAGATCCCTTGAAGAACGCGAAAATAAACTAACAAATCTCAACCGGAACCTGGAAGTGGAATTAAAAACACTCCAAACTGAACTATTAAAGTCCCAGGAAAATTTTGATGCAGAACTGGCACTTCAAAGACAGTCGGAATTAGAGATCCAGAACAAATATGATAAAACGGAGATTAAACTACAAAGAATATCTGAAAAACTTAAAGAAACCGTTTCTAAATTTAATGACACATTAAACGATAAAAATAGGATTATTAATGATCAAAAATTAGAATTAAGACGTTTAGATGAGTCATCTCAACAATTAAAACAAAAGGACCTGGAAAGCAGAGAAGCACTGGAGAAAAGAGAAGAAGTACTAAAAAATCTATACCAACGATTCCGTAACAATGTGAACATGATTTCCAGTTTAAACAGTCTGCAATCCGAGTACATGATGGATCAAATGGTAAGACAATTCCAGGAAAACCGTAATCACATGAAGGCCATTGCCCTGGTACATCAAAAGCTTTATCAGTCCCCTGATCTGGAAAATATTGACTTTAAGGAGTACATCCAGAACTTAACCAGTTATGTTCTCAGATCATCCGGAGTAAATGGAATAAGTATAGATATCAACGCTACTGATGTCTCTGTGGATATGGACACCGCCATCATGGGTGGTATGATTGTTAATGAACTGGTATCTAACTCTATTAAACACGCTTTCCCCATACAAAAAGAAGGGACCATCCGTATCCAGGCCCATAGAGATGCCAATGAACTATCCATTACCGTCTCCGATGATGGTATCGGACTCCCCGAATATTTCGATCTGGAAAAAACTGAATCCCTAGGAATTAAATTGGTAAATACCTTTATTGAACAAGTTAGTGGTCAAATAGAGATTAATGGTGATGTGGGAACTGAATTCCAGATAAAAATACCCCTTACCCAGCCAATGGATCAAATATTAGGCTACAATAAAAATATAGCTAAATCTGCTAAATAATGCCCTGGGAATATGACAAAAAACTTACAACTAGAGTGGAGTGCCCAAGGAACTGATCCCTTAACAGCCGATAGTAATGTTAATAATGGAATGGTTAATAAATTAAGGGATCTTATAATGGGCAAGATTAAAGTACTCATCTTAGAGGATGTACCTCTTGACGCGGAACTAGTAGAGCTTGAATTAAAACGTTCAGGGGTAGAATTCGAATCAATAATCGTGGAAGACGAAAAGGACTACCTTGATGGTTTGGAAGATTTCAAACCCGACATTATACTTGCTGATCATTCTCTTCCCCAATTTGATGGCATCACAGCCTTAAACCTAGCCAAAGAACGTGTTCCGCACACTCCTTTCATTTTTGTCAGTGGGAAAATGGGTGAAGAATTCGCCATCGAAACCCTTAAAAAAGGAGCCACTGATTATGTCATTAAGAATAATTTATCAAAGCTTCCGCATGCTGTTAACAGGGCCTTAAATGATGCTAAAAAACTGGAAGAGAAAAAAAATTATGAGGAAGCATTGAAAAAGTCTGAAGAGAAATATCGTTCTCTTTTTGAATTTTCTCCGGATTATATACTTCTGATGGATACTGAAGGGGTCATAAGGGAAATTAATAAGGCTGCTGAAACTTTTTTGGGATCTTCACGACATGAGTTAATTGGAGAATCGTTCCGGAAGGTAACCACTACCATTAAAATCACCAATCCTGATTATAAAAATCTTTTCCAGGCAGCGATTCAAGGGGAGGATGTTAAGCCATTTGAAATTGAAGTGCAAAAAAATACCTACACCAGTTATGTGGACATCCGCCTGGTGCCTCTAAAAAAAGAAGGCAGCATCTTCGCGATTCAGATCATAGGCCGGGACATCACAGTACGTAAGGACGCTGAGAAGAAAGTGGTCAGAAGTAAGGAAGAATTGGCTGATCTGAATAGTTACCTGGAAACCATTATTAATTCCTCACCTTTTGCCATATTTGACCTTAACCCTGCTGGTGAAGTGAAATCAGTATGGAACCCCGCCGCGGAAAGGATTTATGGATGGAATCGGGAGGATGTAATTGGAAAAGCCTTACCCTCGGCACCTTCTGAGGAATATGAAGGACGAGAAGTAATAAACGAGCGGGTTCTTTCTGGTGAGGTCATCAACGAGATTGAATTGAAAGGAGTGCGTAAGGATGGGTCTCTCTTTGATATTCTTATGGGTGCTGCCCCACTATACAATTCTCAGGGTAAAATAGAGGGGGTTATGTCTGCATCTGTGGATATAACTGCTATGGTGGAAGCTGAAAAGCAGATTAAAGCATCTTTAAAGGAAAAAGAAGTTTTATTGAGGGAAGTCCATCACCGAGTTAAAAACAATCTGCAGATTATTTCCAGTTTAATGAGCCTACAATCTAGATACGTAAAGGATAAAACTGCCCTAAAAATGTTTAGAGAGAGTAAAAACAGAGTCCGGGCCATGTCTCTAATTCATGAACAGTTATATCAATCACCGGACCTTAACCAAATTAGTTTTGGTGATTACATTGAGAGGATTGCCCAGCAACTCTTCAGATTTTATGAAGCAGACGTCAATGGAGTTCAACTGGAAATAAATGTGGATGAATTATTCTTGAATCTGGATACATCCATACCACTGGGCCTTATTGTGAATGAACTGGTTTCAAACTCTCTGAAACATGCATTTCCCGATGATAGGTCGGGTAAAGTCTCCATCCGGCTCTTGACCCAGGACCAAAAGAATGTTTTAACCGTTGCTGATGATGGTATTGGTCTCGCCAGTGACTTCGATATATCCAATAACACAGATTCTCTGGGGCTTCATATTGTGCAAACCCTGACTTTACAGCTTAGAGGCACCTTAGATATCAAAAAGAGTCCGGGAGCTGAGTTTAAAATTACTTTCACAGATAATTAGGTTATTTACCATGTGGGGGTTTTTAAGTAAAAACACCATCACACATATTATTTAAGACAACTTACTAGGACTTCAGCACTTAAAAACTCGGAATTTATGAATTTATCATATACTGGGAGCCTCTCCTCCAGTTTGAATCCCAGATCTTCAGTAATGTATCTTAGATCATCTACTTCTGGCCAGGGGGCTTCTGGGTTAACATAGTCTGGGGTCAGAGGCGAAACTCCTCCCCAATCATCCGCCCCGGCAAGTAGGAATATCTGAGCAGCTTCTAAGTTAAGATTTGGTGGCACTTGCACTCCACAATCCGGAAAGAGAATTCTAGTAGCAACTACCATTTTTATCATCTCCGCCAGGGATGGTTCAGGATGATCCTGCATGGCTATTCCGGGTTTGCTGCGGAAGTTTTGGATTATAATTTCCTGTATATGCTGGTATTTATCCTGAATCTTGCGTATCTCCAGGAGTGAATCTGCTCGTTCTTCCACTGTTTCCCCAATACCAATCAGAAGTCCGGTAGTAAAGGGTATTTTTAGTTTTCCCGCATTTTCAATGGTTTTAATACGTTTTTTAGGATCTTTCCCGGGACTGTGCTGGTGGGCCACTGTGTTCATGATTCTTTCGCTCGTAGTTTCCAACATCAACCCCATGGAGGCGTTAACATCTCTGAGCATCTTTAATTCACTCTTCTCAAGAACTCCTGGGTTGCTGTGGGGTAGTAAATTGGTTTTATCAAGAGTTTCCACACATAATGAATGAAGATAATCTAAAATGTTTTCATATCCTATCTTATTCAGGGCTTCAAGCACCAATGGATCCTTATCGGCCTGTTCCCCAAAGGTAAAAAGTGCCTCCCGGCAGCCGTGATTATGGCCGTTGGCCACAATTTTGTTAACTTCTTCTGGATCCAGAAGAAGATTTGATTGGGGGTCCTGAGGGTTCTGACGGAATGTACAGTATCCGCAATCGTTACGGCAGATGTTGGTCAAGGGTATGAAAACGTTTTTGGAAAAAGTAATAGATTCTCCATCTCTTTTAAAGCAGGCTTTTTCCATAAGGGCTGGTATATGGTCTCCATTAGCCTTTAAAATAGAAATAATATCATCTTTAGATATTGGCATCTTGTTGTCCTCCCCAAAAGGAAGCTAGGCTTCCATAAGGGATACTACTACTTCCACAAATAAAGGGCCAATCCCACTTTTATCTTTCCAGATCACCACAAAAATAGCTATATCTCCTTCCATAAGGCCAAATCGATATTCAGCATGGCAGTTCATGGATTCAAATGACTCTTTCATCCTATAAATGCCAGTAATATCGGTTTCACTCCCGATGGGCACGGAACCACGGATCTGTTCGTCCATAACGCCCAGAATATCTCCGGCTTCTTCCGAGTATATATCCATTTCCCTCATTCCCAGGTCTTTAACTAACTGGTCCAGGGCTGATCCCAACTCATCGGGTTGCACTTTTTTCCGACTCATACCACGGACGATCAACAACTGGGCGGTGTCCATTGCAGCTCTAGAACCTTCAAAAGCTTCTAAACCCCCCATTATTAGACTTGCGATGTTATGAGTTCTCATAATCCGTTACCTTCCTCAATTTCACTTTTAAGTTCCTTTAAAGTAGCTACTTTTTCTGCAAAAGCGTTATGTCGGTGAATACTTTCTTCATTAACCTGTCTTACAGTGATTAGGGTGTCATCCGGTAGGTGAGAGTATTGATGAACGATTTTCTGCACCATGTTTCGTACGCAGTCCTCTACGAACATGGGGTTTTGGTGGGCGTGGAGAACCACCGCATTTTCATCGGGTCTTTTAAGCATTTCAGAAACTGAAGAACTCATGGAATCTTCAATTATTTCAATAATATCTTCGCCGCGAATTATCTGATGCTCCGGCACCTCGATCATGATCATTCCAATACCCCTTTGGTTATGGGAGGAGAAAGAAACGGTATCTAAGACTTTTTCGGTGGTTTCTTGGTCTAAAAACTCTAAAAGTTTTTGTTTGGAAGTTTCCTTAACTGTTTCCTGTGCACAGGGGCACACAGTCATCCCCACGACTTCTGCACCGATCATCTTACGGATTACTACCTCACCATCTTCTCCGCGGACCCCACTGGCATCGGCCATGATCTTGGTCATCTCCTGGGTCTTCAGACGGGTGACCGGCGATTTTTTCATGATCATAAAGTCGCTCTTCATGCTCACCTCGGCATGAGTGGCGTATTTATGTTTGTTTAGGAGTGAATGGACGATATTAGCACATAAAGATTCTATCTCGACTGAGGTTTTATCTAGAGCTTCCTCGAGAACTTCACTTATGGCCTCAGGATTTCGGGACATGTGAATACCTCGCTGAGTGCTGGGAAGATCCACAAAAGCATCGAAAGTAGGAATGAGAACTATGGGTCGCTTACCTTCCCTTTCGATCTTTAAGAGTTTTTTTACCCCGGTGACTCCAACTCTGGTTAAGTGAACGGGTACGCTAGGTGTCTTATTTTGAGTATCTGGCATGCATATTTTGTCCAATTTCTTTCCACCCCTGATCTCATCCTCTATCTTTAACCTCGAAGATTAAAAAAAGAAACTTTTCAAGTCTTAAAGTAGGATGGGTGTTATACATAAGAAACTATTTCACCTATTATATCTTTTGTGATATAATTTTGGGAATAATATATTATTGGGAAAATTATGGGATTCTAGTGGGGGTATATGATCTAGCCCGATCTCACCTAACAAAATCAGATCTCCTTGAGTACCCTCAAAAAATCCTGAATTTCCATATCTTTAATGTTTTCATTTTTGATTGTAGAAGAATTGAAAAGCTTTTCAGCCCTTTCTGCCAAAATTTCTCCGGCTTTATCCTTTTCTACCACCACTAAGACCTTTTTTGGATTGAAGGATTGAATTTTTCGATCTAAATCGTTTTTCACATGTTCTATTTTTACTTTTATAGGTTCTAAAGCTTTTTCAGGAATCTTGGGGTTAAGTATTCGCATATCCTCAATCTGCAGGGGCACCCCTGCCACCACTATCCTCTGAGGATCAACTCCCCATCTGGTTAATGATTTTTTAAAGTTTGCTTTGGGGGTTAAAAAAATGAACTCTCTGGAAAGTTTGTCAATTTCATCCTCCCAGTTTTCCGTCTTCAGAACTCCAAAATCAACCAGGATGGTGTCAATTTTATCTCTGATTTCCAGAAGGTTACTGCAGAATATCAGTGCTTCTTCCGGTGAAAGATGATGATCAGGCCGGGAGATGTAAATAAACTCTTCCGATTCCAACAGCAGGTTTTGAATCTCACCGAATATTTTGGAGTTAATTTTTCCTTCTGTCGGGTCTTTAAATCCTTCACTGGTCTTTACTGATTTCCCAACCTCTTTTAGCAATGTTTGGGCCTGTTTTAATCTTAACTGTTCCATCAAATCTCCTCAGAATCTATAAAATGGTGAAAAATTATCTTCAATACGCTGGAGTATGTATTTGGTTTCTTCCCTAACTTCTGACATTTCAAGAGAAATTTGGGAATGTTCTATTGTTTCCTCTTTTAATACATTTATCATTTTCAGGTTGCATCGCTTCAGGGCGTCTAAGTCGTAGCCTCCCTCCAGGGTCAGAACCCGGGGTCGGGATTGATTTAAGATTTCAATGTCCATCCATTCAAAGAAATCATCATCCAGACGCATACTAGATAGCGGATCATCCTGGTGAGAATCGAAACCCACATCAAAAAAGTAAAAATCAGCATTAAAATCCTTAAAAACTGGTCTTAATATCCGTTCAAGGATATAAATGTAGTCTGATGTCCCTGAACCGGGAGATAAGGGGATGTTTAGGTTAGAACCTTTTCCTTCCCCCCCACCCATGTCTTCTAAGAATCCTTCTGATGGGAAGATGGTGTGCGGATCCTGGTGAATAGAGATATAAAGAACATCCGGGTCGTTATAGAATATATGGGCGGTGCCATTACCGTAGTGGACGTCAAAGTCAAATATTGCAAATCTTTTAACCTTTCTAACTTTTCGGGCATGTTCCAGGGCCACTGCAAGATTGTTGAATAAACAGAAACCCATGGCGCGTTCTCTGGTGGCGTGATGGCCAGGTGGCCTTATCAATGCATAAGCAGTGTTGAATCTACCAAGTACCAGTTCAGAAGCCTTTATCCCCCCTCCTGCAGCTAGTTTGGCTATTTCATAGCTCTGAGGAGAGGCGTAGGTGTCAAAATCCAGACAGCCTCCTCCCCGTTCGCAGAATTTCCTGATTTTTTCCACGTGGTCGGCAGTGTGTACACGTACCAAATCTTCTTCTTTTGCCATATAGGGATTAAAGATAGGTATATTATCGGTTAGATCAGCTTCATCCAGGCCTTCCATAATTTTAGTAAGCCTATCAGGGGATTCAGGATGATTTGGAGTGTTATGTTCCAGATATTCTGGTGAGTAGACCAAGGCCATCACTTTTACTCACCCCCTCAATTATCGGTTTTAGTTTTAGATTAGTGCCAAGCTTGAGATACTAGATAGCAATATAATTAAAGCATCTTTATTGAGCTTAGATCTTCCTTCACAATGTTTAAAACGGTTTGTGTATAGGTCCTTTGAACATCTGGTTCTTTTAAAAGCTTTTTAATGAAGACATCCAGTTCCGTGGTGTCTTTAAAACGGGCAACAAGTATGGCATCGAACTCCCCGGTCACGTCATACATGCAGAGCACGTTGTGGTGGTAGGCCGTACGATCTTCCCAGTTTTTTAAGACTCCACCTTTTACCCTTACTCCAATGATGGTGGTGAGGTTGTATCCCAGTTTTTGATGGTCGATCACCGGTGCAAATTTCTTTATTACCCCATTTTGGGTGAGTTTTTCCATACGATTGTGTACGGTACCTATGGATATGTCCAGTTTCTTGGCGATTTTTCGGTAAGAAATTCGGCCGTCTTCGTTAAATATGCTGATAATGTCACGATCCAGATCATCAATTTTCACTGTATCTGATTGGTCACTTTCTTTCATACAATTTCACCTTTATATGAACAATGATTATATTTTGATACTTTATATCATATATAATTATACATTTTTTATTATAGCGTGGAAAGGTTTTAAGTATAAGTTCTGACACTGTATAATATAGGTGATCATAAAATGGACCCCCTTAACGATGAAACTGTCAGAATGAGGTACATAGCGCTGGTTAAAAAAGGACTTATCGATGATATGGAGTGTAGTTCTTATGACAGCAAGGAAGATGTTGATCCGTGCATGACCCGTAAGGTCAAGATGTTTGAGGATTACTTCTTACCCGGAACTGTGCTTTTAAGTGATAGGGCCAATTACAAACTACGCATCGAATATCCTATGGAATAGTGATTAACCAAACATTAATAATATAATGGACTCTGATGAGTCGATTACTCATTTTTTCATTATTTTTCAATCTTTTGCCTATATATTGTTAATCTGCCGGTTTTGGTGATGATGTATCTTTCCATTCGTGAAGATTTTTTAACCAAACCACTATCAATCAGCACATTCAAGTGTTTGTAGGCCATTGGTCGGGATATGCCAATGTTTTTTCCAATTTCCGCGGCTTTTAACTCCTCTTCAGAGAGGAGTTCCAGAATTTTGACTCGAGTAGGGGATAGATCCATCTTTAAAATAGGGAGTCTAATGATCTGTTTCCCGTAACAAGTGTAAAGTTCATCAACTTCTTCCAGATTGGCTACAAAATTTAAAAGTGGCCCAATTTCTCCACTGCCAAAGGCGACTAGAACCCGGCCATGCTTTTGAGCTCCTCTGATGACATCAGCAATTCTCTGACAGGACTCCAGGATATCTTCGCTATCAATTATTATTTCTCCACCTTTCAAGAATGATTCCAGTTCTGTCTTCTGTTTTTTGTTATCATGGAGGCTAATCAGTCCATCAGGCTGGGTCTTCATTGAGGCGTTGAATAGGCATTGTCCCCGTAGATTACTTATGAGAGTTTTCATTCGCTCACCACTACTCTATTTTATCATCTTATTATATAACTGTAAACTTCGGAAGTTACACGAAGCTGCAGTCTTTATATGTGGGTGGAAGTTATCTAGGCTTAACCAATACTGGAGGAATTATAACGAGCGCATCAGAAACATTAATATCCGTGGAGAACCTTTCAACCCGACAATTAAATGTGGAGATAAAGAAAGCGTTAGCCGAAGATAAATATAGAATAACCCTGGATAATCCTGGAAAATTAGATTCCATTGCTGTAGGTTTAAATTCTGGCGTCGATATCCTGTTAAAGGGAGATGTGGGGGACTTTGTTGGGGCCCTTAACAATGGCGCATTCATCGAAATTGATGGTAACACTGGCCGTTATGTAGGAGACCACATGCCCTCTGGAGAAATCATCGTCCGCGGTTCTGCAAAGGAGGGAGTAGGATTTGGAACCTATAACGGAACCATAGTGGTTTATGGGGATGCTGGAAATGCAGTAGGTCAGCTAAATAAAGGTGGGACCATTATAATCGACGGTAACATGGGAAACCTAGCTGGACTTTACATGCTCAGCGGAGATATCATCGTAACTGGAAACGCGGGTGTGGACACTGGAGACTGGATGATCGGAGGCCACATATACGTGGCAGGAGACTTTGAAACCGGTGCCAACGGGGCGGTTAATGAATTGGATGAAGATGACAAGTCCAAACTTTCAAAATTATTCTCACAATACCAGATTGAAGCAGATGTTGATAAATTCAAAAAAATAGAACCCAAAGAATTAAGGCCGTTCTATGGGGGCAATTAGATGAAACAAATTCTTTTAACCAATTCTAAAAAGTGTGACGGCTGTAATGACTGTATTGAAGCCTGTGCTAATGTGAATGGGGAAAGCGGCATCTTCCTCCATAAAATGACCGATGGTTATCAGGCCATCTTGTGTCAGCAGTGCATCAATCCCTCCTGTATGAAGGGCTGCTTCCGGGATGCCATCTACCGGGAAAATGATGTGGTCCGAATTGATCAGGACTCCTGTGTTGGCTGTAGGCTGTGCATGCTCATGTGCCCCATTGGATCCATAACCCACACTGAGGATCAGATCCTGAAGTGCGAACAGCAGTGCCTCCAATCAGAAAATGATATTCCTGCTTGTGTTAAATCCTGTTCCGAAGGATGTTTAGAAGTGGTTGATGTAAAAGAGTTCGCTACCGGATTACAAAGAGGTTTTGAAATCGAAAACAACCTCAGCAAACCTTCTACCCGCAGCATATCGCCTTCTAATGACCTGGCCATAGCAACCCAGGGTTTATGTGTATTCTGTGGGACCTGTGAAATTGTATGCCCCACTAATGCCATAGAAATTGTGGACGACCATGCGGAGATAGATAAGACCCGTTGTATAATGTGTGGGTCCTGCACTGCGGCCTGTCCAGTACTTATACCTACCGGTGCAGGCAGCATATGGGATCCCAGGACTATTGCCGATATCAGATACACTTCCAAGGCAGGAAAATATGTGCTGCGTGGGTTTGGAACCGAACGGAGGTTGCCTAACTTTGATGACATAATCATACTACCGGCCCAGGCGTCCATCGCACCGGTGGACAAATATCGGGAAGCCTGTAACACCAAGGTGGTTCTGGGAACTCGTTACGCTGAAAATCCATTGGAACTTGAGACTCCGGTCCTGATCGCCGGTATGTCCTTCGGAGCCCTAAGTGAGGAGTGCAAACTGGCCATGGCCAAGGGATCTGCGCTGGTAGGGTCTTGTGCCAATACCGGAGAAGGAGGAATGCTCCCCCGTGAACGAGAATATGCTGATAAACTGATGGTCCAGTATTCATCGGGACGTTTCGGTGTTTCAGAAGACTACCTCAATGTTGGTGATGCCATTGAGGTTAAAATCGGTCAAGGTGCCAAGCCAGGTATGGGAGGACACCTCTTAGCAGAAAAAGTAAGCCCTAAAGTGGCTAAAATCAGGGGAATACCCATAGGAACTGATGCCCTCAGTCCGGCTCGTTTCCTGGATGCCACCCAGGACGGTGACCTGGCCAAACACATCGAACTAATCAGGGAAGTAACCGACTGGCAGGTACCAATAGTTGTCAAATTAGGGCCTGGAAGAGTACACGAGGATGTACAACTGGTGGCTGAAGCCGGAGCCGACGTTATCTCCGTGGATGGTATGGAGGGAGGTACTGGGGCAGCACCAGCAGTGGTAATCGAACATACTGGAATACCCACCCTGGCAGCTTTGATGGAAGCGGTGCACGGTCTGGAAGAAATTGGAATGAAGGACACAGTGGATCTTATAATTACTGGTGGAATACGCAGTGGTGCCGATGTAGCCAAGGCCATGGCACTGGGAGCAGATGCAGCTTACATTGGAACCGGAGCCATGATTGCCATGGGTTGTGTGGCCTGCCGTATGTGCTACACCGGCAAATGTCCAGTAGGTGTGGCCACCCAGGATCCAACTCTCTGTGAACGTCTGGATATAGACGTAGCAGCCATGAAAGTGGCTAACTACATTAAATCCATGACCGAAGAGACCAAGATGCTGGCCCAGTTAGCTGGTCATGATGATGTTCGTAAGTTCGCCCCTGATGATCTGCGGGCTTTGAACTCCGATACTGCGGCCATAACTGGTGTAAGGTTGACTGGGACATAAATTTTAAAACAAGGGGCTTTAATTTTTAATCCCCTTCCCCTTTACTTTTCAAAAACAAAACAAATATTTTTAAATTACCTTCTACTGGGTTACTATTTTTAAGGACATTATTGGACTTTAAAATTAGCTAATAAATTAGCACCGAATTTTCGTAATATCTAAAAATCAAACTATTAAAAGAAAAAAAAGAAAAAATTGATTTTAAGGTTTTATTCAACTGGTTCGTATTCTGCACTTTCTGCGAAGATTAAAGCCACGGATCTGCCCTGGAACATTAACAGATAACCGTATCCTAATAGGAATACCAGGAAACCGATGAGAATAAACATCAGGATTCCTCCGACCAGGCCAATGACAAATCCAATTACAGTCAGAACTACCATTAGCACGATCCACCAGATTATATAATCTCCCCATCCAATGGCCCTGATCCGGTCTAGTATTTCGCTGTATCTCAATGCTGCACCGATCTCACCATCATAGTAGGCCATGTTAGCAATACCCACATAAGCGAATATGCTTATAATTATGGCCAGCAGAATTGCTATCAAGAAGAATACGAATGCAATCCCGTTGAATGCCATGCTACTGAAATCCCCGGTTCCTGCGAATACAAATGCAAGTAAATAGAAGATTAGGGGTATTATTGAGTAAACTATACCAACAACTAAAATCTTTAGACCATCAATAAATAGTTCTCCAACATCGTCGAAATCTGGAATATCATCAATACCAGCTAAAGTTGATTTTATGATTCTTAAGTAATATCCAAGGGCTATAAAGTTTACAATCGGGATTATCAGGATAATTCCCAAAATAAGCAACTTTACCCAATCTTGAATGGGATATTGCAGAGAATCACTTATGTTTTCTCCAACATTCATTTTGTTTCACCTCGAGGGGTTTATTTACAATACGTTAATATGGAGGTCTTAAGGGATAAAAATTTCGGTTAATTAAACTTATTACTAGCTTCACTTAGAAAAAAATGTTCGTAGAACTGAATGGTCCCTTGAAAAATTTCACATTATTTATTGGCTTTAACCAATTTAATTAAATTAACTAATTTGAGAGTAGATTAATCCTATTTGGATTAAAAGATTTATTATACAGAACTAGTCTAAATGTAAAATTTACCCTTTAGATCCAGTTAATTCTGTTCGCTGGATGCGAATATTAAGCATAATGATCTTGTTATGAATATGGCGTAGAAGGGGATGATTACTATGGGGACTAAAAGGATGCCGATTAGAATCATGAGAGTCAGGGAGGATATCGTTACTGTTATCAAACCAACCACTAAAATTAGGAGGTACCAGATTAGGTAATTTTTCCAGCTTATTAGAGATATTCTTTCTAATATTTCATTAAAACGGAAGGCAGCTCTGATTTCTCCATTGTAAAGAGCCATGTTGGCAATTCCAATCAATCCGAAAACGCCCACCAGGACTAAAATTATCAATCCCGCGAGTGATCCAGATAAGAGGATCCATATGGTGAATCCGGAAGTAAACAGATTATATGATCCTTGTTGGAAAATGAATATTAAAGAGATTAGTATTGGCAGAATGAGGTACACTATTATCACTAAGGCAACCTTAAATCCATCTGAAGCCAGAGATTTCCAATCATCAAAATTAGGAAGTTCATCAGACCCTTCCATGAATGTTCTTAAAATTCGATATATATAGCCCATAGGAAAAAATCCAAGGCATAACAGAAAAGGAGACACCAAGGTAAAGGTATAAATAAATCCGATTGCTGGTAATAAAAGTAAAACACCCAGAATGATCACTTTCATCCAGTCTTGTGATGGATATTTAATTGATTCGGAAATTATCTCAATATTTTCTATAAAATCACCAATTCTGGCTATTATTCAGTATATATTAATTATAATATTCTGTTGACTCTCATAAAGCTAATGAATGATACACTTAGATTAATACGAATATACAATGAATTAATACATAATTTAGATTGAAAAGCATAGTAACAGAAGACTTTAAGTACAATGCCCATAATCAATATCTGGATAGCATTTGAAAAAGCTGGATAAAAAAACTGTTATGACATTAAAATTGGCAACAATGCTTAATATCCATTGAATTTAGGTGAACAATATTGAAATGGCAATTCATCGTAGTAATCCTCCTGGCCATATTTGGAGTTTTCCTATTCTTCTCAGCCCTTTTAGGTCCTGTAGACCCGGTGGGAAGATTGGGATTCGTTAAATTTGCTAATCCAGACATGTTCCCCGGACATCCCCACTCAGAAGTGTTATCCCAGTATGGACAAGAAAGGGGATCTAAATGCGTCCTGGTAGTACACTACGCCGGAGATTCTGGCTACCGACACTACAAAGAGAACAACGTTACCATCATTGAACTGGCCTTTGTTGACAAGGTTAACCGGGCTAAAACGGATATTGACTGGAATGACGTGTTGCAAACATTCATATATGGTATCCCCAAGGACCGGTGGCAGTACAAAGCGGATGGTAAAGTATTTGATAACTACGATGACGCCATGGCCTACGTTAAAAAGATAGCCCGACAGAAAGGTCAGCAAGGACCCATACCCATGGTTTACCATGGAACTGCCCGGGCTGGAAATCCTATTATCAATCAGGGATGCGGATTCCCATTATACGTCCAGATCTGCTGGTATGAATACGGCCGATGGGCTGCTTACTACTACATAGTGAAGGGAATGATCCAGCCCTACTTAAGCCTTCCCTACCGCACTTTCGAATGGCTGCACGCCTCGGAACTTCAGTACTATTACACCGAAGGTATGCTTAACTACGAATAAGAAAAAATGTTTTAAATAAGGACAATTGCTCCTTATTTTATTTTTTACCTAATTATTCTAAACTCAAATCTCGCGCTGTTTAACCAGGGATTCAATTAGCTTTTCCACCACTTCCAGGGGGGCGGTGGTTTTTATACCGGTGGGTGTGAAATGGGTGGGTGAAGAAATGTGGCCCTCCATTCTGAGTCCTTCTAGGAGACTAATCATGGGGGGTGCACTAATTTTAAGTTTACTGCAGATGGTGTGGATATCATAAAATGTAGGTGGAGCAGTGGACTCCAATTTACAGAGTTCTAAGAGTTTTATGGCATCTTTTCGCTGATTTAACACTAATTTTTCACTCTTATCCATCATTCCGGATATAAAATCTGGGTCCTGTATGTTTCCACACCACATGGGACCTGCCACCCGCATCAGATGGTCACAGTGGGGGCATCTGGGATCAATAAGTGGAGCTATGCCATAATGGACCTTGCGGTTTAGGCAACTGGGACAGTGGGCTATGTAACCCATATCTTTAAGGGAATTATCAGTTTTCTTAGCCCCTTTGCTGACGGTGGCGTACAGGCGCAGGTAGTGTTCGGTGCTGTGGCAGAACTTGAAGGTTAAAAACTTCTTATAACGGGCGAAAGACAGTGATAAAAATCCGGCCAGTATCCTCAAACCATTTTCATGGCAGTACTCAGTCTTAAGCGGTTTCGAGCCGTACTTTCGTATGCAGGGTTCGGGATAGGTGCCGCATAGTGCCGAGGTGTCGGTGGCAGTAACGGCCAGCATACTGTTTCGAGGCAGATTTACTGCTGCCGAGTCGGTAAAAGGAGATGGAGTCCCAAAGGGGTCAATATCTACCACGTTAAATTTGCCCTTGCAATGGCGTAGAAGAAGGTTAGCATCCTTCTGGCAGACTTTGACGTTATCTGTATCATTTTCAAGGGAATTTTCCCTGGCCAGGGCCACAGCTTGGGGATTGACATCATTTATTAGCACCCCTTCCACTCCTGAAACCTCTTTTGAGTAACGTATGCCCCTGATACCGCTACCTCCGAAGGCGTCACAGATATTTAAGTCCTTTTCAATTTCGGATTTAAATTGTTGAAGGGCCAGCACAGATAAATCCCGATTTAGTTCCATAACTGGGTTGTAAAAGACCGGGGCCCGGGAGGATACTTTTTCGAAGGTTGGAACCCTGATCTTCACCTGCCCCTCAGTGATAAGCATATGATCCATAAAATCCATAAATTAAACCTCAAATAATTCCATCTTCCTAAGGATGTTTCTAGCACCGGCCTATTAAGAGTAATTATAATTATGAGTAATTAATTAGTTTAGGATTAGTTTAGGAGATGTTTCATGTCCCATTTACCCTTCCTTGATAATGCAAAAACTGGAAAAAACAACTGGTGGAGATATCTTTTCACGGTAGTAGGTTCCATAGGGCTGGCGAGCGTAGCTGCAGGGTTATTACTGGCGTTTATAGTCGTGGTCCTCACCGTTCTTTCTCACCCGGTTATTAGCCCCGGTATGGTAAACAACCTAATATCCCTCAATAATCCTTTACTTATCGTGCTCATAACCGGAGTTACCTATGCTTTATCATTCTTTTTATTCTACCTGTTGGTGCGGTTTTTACACCATAAGAACTTTAAAATACTGATAAATTATGGGGTCGGATTCCGTTGGGGAATGTTCTTAAAAGGGGCTTTAATATGGTTTGTGATACTTTCATTACTGAGTCTGCCCGACTTTATCCTTAACCCCGGCGCATACCAGGTGTCCCTAAATTCTGAAGCCTTTTACTGGCTGCTGGTTTTAAGCGTATTGGCCTTTCCGGTTCAAGCATCCTTTGAGGAGATCCTCTTTAGGGGGTACCTGATGCAGGGAGTAAGTCTTATATCCGAAAAACCCATAATCCCCTTGCTGGTTACATCAACTCTGTTTGGATTGGTACATTTTTTCAATGGAGCCAATCTGGATCAGAGCATATCCATAGTTATTTCCACCTTCATCATTGGCCTCATGTTGGGGATCATCGCCCTAGCTGATAATGGCCTGGAGACTGCCATGGGAGTACATATCGTTAACAACCTTTTTGTAGCATTAATATTTAACTCCGCTGACTCTGGACTGCCAGGTCTGCCTTCACTCATCACTGCGCCCGCCTCCAGCCCATACACTGGCCTTCCATTCCTGGTTCTGGCAGCAACTTTAATGTTAATTGCCAGCTACTGGAAACAGAAACAGGAATTAGTTGATGTCTTTCGATTCTAAGTGAATATAAATATAAATATTCTTGGAGTGATATCCTGGCACGGTCTTAAAAATTTTTAAGTCCATTGAAACATTTTTTAAGGCAGAGAATTAGAATGTATGTCAAAAATGCAAGAATGATGTATTTTTTCCCTTAACGTTTTAAAAATCCCTATAGAGTGTGTTTGATTATAAAAATTTAAGTGATATCATGATACCCATTGCTAAACCATTAATTGATGAAAAAGAGATAGAAGAAGTGGTAAAAGTTTTAAAATCTGGAATGATAGCCCAGGGTCCCAGGGTGGCAGAATTTGAAGAAAAATTTGCCGAATATATAGGTGTGGATTATGCCGTTGCGGCAAGTTCAGGTACCACTGCCCTGCATCTGGCCATGCTGGCCGCGGGGATTGGAAAAGACGACGAAGTAATAACCACTCCTTTCAGCTTCGCTGCCACTGGCAATTGTGTATTATATGTGGGGGCTTGTCCGGTTTTTGTTGATATAGACCCTCAAACCTACAATTTAGACCCTAATAAAATTGAAGATGCCATTACCGATAAAACCAGGGCCATACTGCCGGTGCATCTTTATGGTCAGCCAGCGAAGATGGATGAGATAAACCGCGTGGCCCGGGATAATGATCTGGTGGTGATTGAAGATGCTGCCCAGGCTCATGGAGCTCTTTATAAAAGAAAAAAAGCAGGATCCCTGGGCAGTATGGGATGTTTTAGCTTTTATCCCACTAAAAATATGACCACCAGTGAAGGGGGAATTATAACCACGGATAATCAGGAAATGGCTGATAATGCCCGGATATTAAGGGCACATGGTGAGAAGGAGCGTTACAGCCATGTGGTTCTGGGGTATAACTTTCGCATGACCGACATAGCAGCAGCCATTGGGCTGGTGCAACTGGAGAAGCTGGATGATTTCAACGAAAGACGACTGGAAAATGCGGAATATTTAACCGAACACCTAAAGGAAATACCCGGCCTAGAGGCACCATTCGTCTTGGAAGAGGTTAGGCACGTATTCCACCAATACACTATTCGGGTGGGTGAAGGTAAACGGGATGATTTCATGAAGTTTCTGACAGAAAGCGGAATTGGAACCGGAATCCATTATCCGATACCCATATACCAACAAAAACTATATAAGGACCTGAATTTTAGCGCTAATTGTCCAGAAGCCGAAAAAGCAGCAAAAGAAGTATTATCTATACCGGTACATCCAGGTCTAAGTGTAGAAGATGTTGAAAAAATAGTCAGTGTATTATCAGAAGCTGGAGATGAATTGTTTTAAAAAACAACTGTTTTTAAAAAATAACATAAATTTAAAAAATGCATGGAGGAGCTCCTTTGGGGGGGGTGATTATTGGATAATCACGAATGGAATTCCTCCAGCATGATGCCTTTATAATAGGCAATTATTACTCAATGTTAAATTTGTATAAATACTTTTCGATCCGGCAAGTATGGACTTTGATAGGGGATGAACCTCTTATTCTAAACTTCATTATATATCTAAAGAAAGTTCGGTGACTTGAAGATTGAATACTAAAAAATGGTTAGGATTGGACAAATTTCGAAATATTTGGTTGGATTTAAGACGATGTATTACTTGATGCCTAAATAAAATATCATATTTTCATCTCTATATGCACAAAATCTGGGTAAAAGGAGAAATCATAGCAGAGTTTTCATGATATTTTTTATGAATGCATAAATAATAATCATCATACATAGGATAGGGGATATACAACTATCTGAAAACTATCTTAGGGCCTCTTAACGGACATAGACTGAGCAGATTAACTATCTAAAGTTTTTCTTCAACAGCCAGAACCTTTTGTGATAGTCCTTTATCCACATCTCGGCGGTCATCTATTTTTATGCTGGTAGCCACCCTGAGAACTCCCTCATGAAAAACGGCTTCATGGGCCTTTTTAATTGCATCAAAGAGTTCATCGGGATCTTCGCTTTCCAGTTGAGTCCCCATTCCACTTAATTCATATTTTATGCCAGTTTCTTCCAGTGCCGCTACGGCCGCAGCAATATAGCCGCTCAGACTGGTTTCAGAAGTTCCTATGGGGATTATGGTCAGTTCCGCGCATATCATAGTCCTATTTATGTTAATTGGTCCATATATCATTTATGAGATCCCTGGATCGGGAAGTATTCACCCAAGAACTTTTAAACAGAATAGAGAAGACAATTACGGACTATTCACTTATAGATTCTGATGAAAGGGTTGCTGTGGCTCTTTCGGGCGGAAAAGACAGTGTATTAACTTTACATGCCCTTCATGATTTTAGAGAAAAGGTAAACTTTGAACTCTTGGCCATAGCCATAGATGAGGGTATATCAGGTTATCGGGCCGATGGACTGCAAATTGCCCGTCAGCATGCCAGTGAACTGGGAATAGAACTTATAGAAAAATCATTGAAAAGGGAAATGGGAATAACCCTAGATCAGGCCTCTAATTTTCATCACACCGCCTGCGTCCCCTGTGGAGTTTTCAGGCGTTATCTACTCAACCGAACTGGCCATGAATTGGAACTGGACAAGCTGGCCACTGGTCATAACCTGGATGATGAGGTTCAATCATTTTTGATGAGTTTTGCCCGTGCAGACACCCGGCGATTTGGTAAATTCGGACCTAAACTGGATCGTATCCATCCTAAGATGATACCCCGTATCAAACCATTATGGAAGATCCAGGAGAAAGAAGTAGGCATCTGGGCGGTATTAAATGAAATGGATGTTCATATGGCTGAATGTCCCTATGCATACACCTCATTTCGTTCTAATTTGAAGAATTATCTCAACCAGCTAGAAGAAAAAAGTCCGGGGACCAAGATTAACCTACTAAACTCCTTCCATAAATCTTTTCAATTCGAAGACTTGCTGATGAAGGTTGAACTCCACGAATGTAAACGTTGCGGTGAACCATCCTCTTCTTCTTTGTGCAAAGCCTGTGAGATAAGAGAAGAAATAAACCAAATTAAGAATGTATAATCGACTCTGAAGATATAAACTAATGATTCAAGTTATACTCACGTTCTAGGGATTCACCTAACTTTATCGGCAGTGGTGAAGTAAGCCCCGCCATGAATTTTCTCCTGTAATCCCTGCACGATTTCTGAAGCTTCCTGATGGGTATTGGCTTTTTCAATGATGCGCATATCTTTAACTTTAAGATTCTTACCGCAAACGCATTTCTTTGTTTTAAAACCTTTTTTAGAGTAGTTCACCCGTCCACAGTTACATCGGAATATAATGTACATGTTATTGCCTTTATTTTTTTTTGAGAATAAGATTTCCATGTAAATGGACAACCTTTATCCATGATGATTATGAGATTCTACCCTTAAAATAGATGAGCATTGATGAAAAAGAAACAAAATGTCCTATAAACCAATTAACTGATTAAAAAGAGGCCATATTACGTTAGGGATTGATAAAAAAGTTCCAATTGTGCAGCCGATATTAGCACCCACCACCACCAGGAGCACCCGGAATAGACGGTTACCTAATAGTTCTTTAAAGCTTTCACATTTACCCAAACCACTGAGGTCATCCATTGAGGCTCCTCTTAACTTGGCCTCAGCTAAACCGGCAAACCACCCTGCGGCCAGAAGGGGATGAATTGAGGTTATGGGGGCCACTAAAAAGGCAACCACTGCAGATAGGAGTCTGGATCCGGCCAGAAGGGAACCTGCAAATGAAAGTCCTCCGGTTAATAGGACAAACTGTAAAAGGTTCATCTGGATGTTTACTCCTTTTAAAAATGCCAGTAAGAATATTATAATGATAAATACAGGTATTAAAAATAGGATCATTTTGCCCACAGGGAATCCACCTTTTTTCACCTGATTCAAATTGTTTAAGGGAGGTATTTCCTGGGGATGTTCCAAGTAGTGCTGTATTCCTTCCCGATGACCAGCTCCCACCACGGCCACCACATCACCCTCCTGATTGAGTAGCATCTGGGCCATGTAAGCATCTCTCTCCTTCACCAAAACATGATATGCCTTAGGGGACATCTCCTGGAAGTATTCCATTACTTCAGCCAAAGTATCCCCCTCTTTAATACTTTCCAGGTCCTCCAGCTCATCATCATTGCCGAAAAAGGATCCCAGAATCCCGTAGAAAAATTTCAACTTTTCCCACAGACTCATCTGATTCAAAGCCCTCTGTAGGGTTATTTGAATATCGCGGTCAATGAGGGCTATCTTGGCACCAACCTCTTTTGCAGATTCAATGGCTACCACCATTTCTGCACCAGGCTTAACACCTAGATCGTCTCCGATCTTTTTTTGAAAATATGATAAAAATGCACTCACCAAAAAAAGGGTCAAGTTGTTCCCTTTGATTACTTCACTGATTTTAGGTTTCTTATTCTCTTCTGCAGTACCATTTTTTTCATTCATCAGGCTATAATAACGGTTGGGGTCCAGTTCCACTGCCACCACGTCTGGTAAACCTTCCAATATTGCCTTTCGAACCTCTTCCACGCTGGGTTGGGATACGTGGGCCGTTCCTATAATTTTAAGTTTTTCTGGGGGCATTTTTTCACATCTGGGAGCTAATGATCCCATTCCTGTAAACCGGCACTGTATCCGAAGTATCTCGTTGCAGACAGAACTGGATGTCCTTTTCAAAGCCCAGTTCACGGAGATTAGCTGCGGATAAAGATTCATAAACTGCATTTTCTGTTTTTTTCATATCCTGACTGGCCAGGACGGAAGCCAGTGCCATTTCATCCAATGTACAGCTGTTTTGCAGGTTAGAAATTATTGTTCCTGCGCCTAAAAAGTCTTCAATTGCAAATCTACCGTTTACACCAGCCATAACTACTTCAATATGGTCCTTAGCTATATTAAAAGCATGGGTAGCCACAGCTTTAGCGTTAATAAATGATCCTATAAGGGGAATCCCATTCATACTTCCCAGTATCCTGGTGCCGTTGCTGGTAGTCAGGATCAGGCTTTTTCCACGGAATTTCTGGATTTCAATGGGAGAATTTCCGGTATTAAATCCTTCTACCGTATCTCCTCCTCTTTCTCCAGCTAAAACAGCTTTATGTTGAGAAGCAAGTTTAAGGGCATCATCTAATTGGGTGACTGGTATAATTTCATCAAAGCTCTCTAGAGCCACCGTTATGGTGGTACTGGCACGAAGCACGTCCACCATTATTCCAACATCTTCCGAATATGATTTCTCCAAAGTTAGGGAAACATACATAAGCACACCAAAAATAGAATTTAAATGTAGAGAAAAAATAAGTTTTACCGTTTATATTTTCTCAGCAAAAGCAAATCGCCTTCTTACTGAAGTGATTCTTATTTTGACTTCATCACCAACTTTAGTGTCTGGTACGAAGACCACGAAGCCTTGGACACGGGTTATTCCGTCGCCTTCCTTACCTACATCTTCAATTTTAACTTCATACTCTTCGCCCTCTGCAATAGGGGCGGTTTGTTGAGTTTCATCTTCACCGTACAATTCAAATCACGTCCTGATACCAAGATTTGTTGGTCTTGATATGGAATGATCTTTCTATTATTGTATATAAATATTGTTGTAAAGGTGTCTAAATGCCATTATTTCCTATTTTTAGGCCATGTGGGCCTTTTTTTGTCAGGGTTAATAACTTAATCGATGTAGCGAAAATTAGTTGATTTTCACCATTATCCCCTATTAATATATAATATAGTGAATCATCATTGATCTATCATGAAAGTTGTCACCACCCCGATGTGCCGGGAAGTAGTAGTGCTGGCAGGAATAACAGATTTCATAGTTTCTAATGTCCCGGATTCTATTGATGCTGATTTAGCAGTGGTCTTATGGGAGACAAAAATTTCTAAACCAACATTCAGAGTTAAATTGAACACTTTTGCCCAGATAAAGGACAGTATCCATTCTCTGGCAGATAAAATGGGAACTTCTCCTTTTAAATTCAACTTGGAACCCTATAAACCAATAAAAGTTAGGGAAAGGAAAAAAATAAAAGTTAAGGTTTACTCTAATTTTCTTAAAGAGATAGTTACTGATATGGGGTTCACCCCGGTGGATGAACCGGCTGATTTCCTGGTGTACCCTGATTATATTCGTGAAAAAATACCTGCTGAAATTGAAGCTGCAGGGGATAGGGCCATTGAAATTCCTTCCCATAAGAACGTGCCCATTAATCCTCTGAAAAGAGCACATTTAAGGTATAATATCCTGGAGGAAAGATTATGTACGAAACTTTGACTTATACTGGTGGAATTCATAAACACGAGGAGATGAATGAGCTCATTGAGGATCTTGGTGGCTTTGTACTTCAGGAAACCGTTAGTCAAATGGATCTGGTGTTAACCCTTGCTGTTCCTATAGAAGACGTGGAAAAGGTACAGGAAAAGGCTAAAGAACTGCTGGGAAAGGTACAACTAGCCCCTATGGCCGGTACCGAACTGGCCATTGTTTCACCTACCCTGGCCCGCCAGCACCTCCCCCATTCAGCCTGTGATATTTCAGAATATTTAAGGCGATTCGGAGCCAAGGATAACATGATCGGGCTGCGCAGAGGGGCTGGTAAGGGTATATCAAATATATCCGAAGAGGAAAAAAGGCTCATAGAGGAACACGACCTGGCAGTATTCGCCCTGGGAAGTTTTCGGGAGTGCATCCTTAAAAAAACCCATTTATTTGAGGATCTGGAAATACCGGTAGTGGTAACTGGGGCTCCAGAAATTGATGTTGACGATATTCCAGGTGCAGACGCCTATGTAAGTGGTCTGGGGAGAATACCTCGGCGTTTAAAAAGGGGAGAAAATATTCGCGCCCTTAAAAAATTGGCCGAAGTGGTGGAGGGAATTATAAATAATCGGCGAATGGATATGGGTGACGATCCACCTATTGTCCCATCCATACTGGTTAAAACTGAGATCGAAAACCAGGTTCCCGCCATTAAGGAGGTTTACTCTCCAGCGCCAGTGGTAAGTCAGCTGGACGGGGTCCGGGTCAAGCTGGATTACGACCAATACCATGGGGAAATTGAAAATTTGAAGGTTCAAGATTATCGTTTAGGGGACATAGCGGATATAAAGCGTTCTTTTATGTACAACTACATATTGGTCAAGCTTTTATCCGAAACATCCCTGGTGGAACCTCTGGAACAGGAAATATCCCAGAAAATCACGGCCAAATGATAGCTCTTTGATCATGGCGATTTATCTTACTAACCATCTTAAAACCTTGAGGGCACCATGAAAAGGATTTTACAGATTGCTGGTTTTGTATCAGTATTCTTCATGGGGCTTCTCTTACTGAATTACTACATTTTTTACACACTAAGCAATCTTTTTGTTTTACCCCTAAATGGGTATTTTTACCTTCTTATTGTGTTATCCGCACTTTTTTACCCGGTTGCCGCATTACTGGAACGCAGTCTGTCGGACCGCTTCAGCGGCATATTATATGCCCTGGCCGCATCTTGGGTGGGGGTGTCGTTCTTTTTACTGTGGGGTATTATAATATATCAGCTACTGGGGCTTTTTTATGAATTACCAGCCATGATGGCTGGAGCTTTAATAGTTAGTTTAACGGCCCTGATCAGTGCTTATTCAATATACAATGCATTTCAGTTAAAAATATCAGAATCCAGCCTGGATATGCATGGTTTAAACCATGAAATACGGGCAGTACAGTTGAGTGATGTTCATCTGGGCCCCATTAGGAACCATTCTTTCCTGAAGAAGGTGGTTGAAAAAACTAACTTATTAAGTCCTGATTTAGTGTTGATAACCGGCGATCTGTTTGATGGCAGTTCCCAGATAGATGAGAAGATCATAAAGGAACTCAACCGATTTCAATGCCCGGTATTTTTTACTCCCGGAAATCATGATTACATGCAAGGCTTAAGTGAGGTTTGCAATGCCATCTCCCTTACTGAGATTCAGTTACTACGCAACCGGGTGATACAATTCGGTGAACTACAGGTGGTGGGGGTGGATTATTCCTACCAGAGTGGATATCTTAAAAATATACTGGATGCTGTGGAAATTGACAAAAATAAACCCACCATACTCCTCTATCATCTGCCTGATGATTTCGATGTGGCCAGTAAAGCTGGTGTCGATCTGCAACTTTCCGGGCATACCCATCACGGCCAGTTTTTTCCCTTTAATTTCCTGGTAAAACTGAGATTTCCTTATTTAGGTGGGTTTTATCATAATGGTACTTCCTGTTTATATGTATCACCAGGAACCGGTACCTGGGGGCCGCCTATGAGATGGGGATCTCGATGTGAGATAACTTTACTACATTTAAAGCCGGATTGATTGTGTTTCTAATATAAATCTAATACAAATAATTGATTAATTGTATTTGCTAGGATTTTTCAAGGCTACTAAAATGATAACAGTAAGGGTTAGTGCAGTTAAAATTATTTTATACATTATTTAGTCACTCCTTATGAATTTAAAATTTTTTTCTAAAAGATTATAGATTAAAAAGCTCATTTAAAAGGAATTGAATTGATAGTGAAACTTTATTGTGATCCTAATCTGCTCCACAGAGTGGAGTTTCACATTGGGGACATTTTGTATTTCTACAAGGAACTGCCCGGGTTTTAGGTGATTCATATCCGCAATTTGGACATTTACACACACGGGGTGGCCCGGCTCCCAGCCCTTGGCCTCCATACGATTTCCTTTGAATTAATGTAGGATCAGTTACTTCGGACTTAATATCACTTTTAGTCAGCTTTATGTCTTCTGATTGGCAGTCTGGACAATTATGATACTCTTTACCGGGATTAAGCCATTTAAATCCACATTCATTACATATGTACTGTTCTTTATCAGTTATGAAATCCTCTCCGATGATGGTAATGGGGGTGCCTTCGATTAAAGCTTTAGATATCTTCTTACGGGCAGAACTCAATATCCGGTGAAAGGTGGGCTGTGAAATTCCCATGATCTCCGCTGATCTTTTCTGCTGGATATTATGATAGTCTCGGAGCCTCATGGCTTCAAATTCATCTATGGTTATCTTTACAGACTCTGAAGAATCCCTGTTGGTACCTTCCGGTTTAAAACAGCGAATTTGCGGTTCTTCCAATATCCTTCTCAATCTTCTTGGTCTGGACATAAGATGAATATATATTCAAAATGATTTATAAACGTTGGGCATTTTTAAGGAATCAAATATATATATTAGTTATGAATATATATTCATAATGGGAAGGGGGTACTTCCTGATTAAGGAGTGGACATCATGACTGATAAAAAGAGCTACAAATGCAATAAATGTGGATTCGAATGGTACAGTCCTCAAAAAACATTTACGCAGTGTCCTGACTGTGGATCTGAAGACATTTACACTATAACTGCTGGAGACACCCCACAAAGACCATTAGAACAGCCGGGACTGGGAAGAAAAAGAGGATATGGCGGTTCTGGCCATGGTGCCGGACCACCAAGCAAATGTAAATGCACCCGGTGTGGATATGAAACTGAAAAAACCCCCGGAGTCCCCTGTAGGACCTCAAACTGCCCAGAGTGCGGAGCACCGATGTGTGGTGCGGATTAAAGGAGGGATGAATATGACAATAATGTGCATTCCAGTAATGGATAACCTGGGAGTATCCTCCCCAATATCTCAACACTTTGGGAAAACACCTTACTTCGCCATGATTACCATGGAAGATAATGAAATCAAGGATTTAAGAATAGTAGAAAGTTTAGGAAAGCACGTTGGAGGGACTATGACTCCTGCCGAGGCCGTGGCGAACACCAAAGCCAATGTATTAATCTGCGGAAATTTGGGTTCCAAGGCCATTCAGATGCTGGGACAGATGGGAATTATCGTATATGTTGGAGCATCAGGTACAGTTGAAAGTGCACTTGAGCAATGGAAAAGCGGATTTTTGAATTTAGCCGATGATAGTGTCGGTTGCAGGGGCGGAGTTTAATCTGCGGACATAATTCACCGTATATTTGATTTAAATGTAAAAATCCCTCGGTTATTTCATTAGAGAAGGGGAAGGAATGTCCATCCTCATCAAGTTATTAATTGAAGTGGGAATATGCAATCCGATAAAAAGAAGGAAACTGAACATAAAATGGCAATGATGGAAGAAGATATTGCTATTACAAAGAATATGGCCAAGATTAAGCATAAAATTGCTGTTATGAGTGGAAAAGGGGGAGTTGGTAAATCAACAGTTTCTGTGAACCTGGTTGCAGCTTTTAACCAGAAAGGTTACCACACCGGTATCTTAGATGCTGATCTTCATGGTCCCAATGTACCCCTCATGTTAGGGGTGAAAGGAAGACAACTCGACGCTGATGAGCAGGGAATTTTGCCGGTGGTAACCGAGGATAACATAAAGGTCATGTCTTTAGCATTTTTGCTACCCTCAAAAGATTCTCCCGTTATATGGAGGGGTCCCAAAAAGACCGGTGCCATAAGGCAATTCCTGGGCTATGTAGCCTGGGATGAACTGGATCTCTTAATTGTGGACAACCCTCCGGGTACGGGAGATGAACCCCTGACGGTATTGCAGTCCATACCCTTCCTGGACGGGATAGTTATTGTCACCACACCCTCCCCGGTGGCACTGGAAGATGTTGAAAAGTGTGTTGCCATGGCTAAATCCCTAAACATCCCGGTTATTGGGATCATTGAGAATATGGCCGGTTTTATTTGTCCTAAATGTGGTGAAGAGAGTTTTATTTTTGGCAGTGGCGGTGGACAGAGAATTGCCGTTAAGATGGACGTTCCTTTTCTGGGACAGTTACCCATAGATCTCTCTAAGGTGCCTGATTCGGATGAAGACATGCACATCATCACCAAAAATAACGATTCTTTGTTCTCGCAGAGAATAATGGAAATGGTGGATAAAATTGAAGAATATATAAAAAAATAGGGGTGATTGAATATGAAAATAGCTGTAGCGGCTACTGGAGAAAATTTAGATTCAGGTGCCAGTCCTGTTTTTGGAAGGTGCCCGTATTTTATCCTGGCCGAAGTTAATGATGAAATACAAGAAATCAAGGCCTTAAATAATCCGGCTATGACTGCTGGTGGAGGTGCCGGAATTCAGGCTGCTCAACTGCTGGCCGAGGAGAAGGCCAAGGTTATTATATCGGGATCAGTTGGACCCAATGCCTTTGAAGTGTTAAGACGCTTTAACATGAAAGTCTATGAAATCCAACCGGGAACAGTAGAGGAGAATTTAAAACTCTATAAAAAAGGGGAACTGGAGGAAATTACAGTACCCGGCCCAGAAAATAGGGGTCGTGCTGGGATGGGAGCCGGGAGAGGTGGAGGTCGAGGTGTCGGCCGAAGATTCTGATCTGAGGAGTAACGAATGAGAATAGCCATCACCGGAGGAAAGGGAGGAACCGGAAAATCAACGGTCGCCACATCCATAGCTTATGAAATGGCCAAAGGTCACCGAACCCTTCTGGTGGATTGTGATGTGGAGTGTCCCGATGATCATCTGCTGCTTTCCATCAGCAGGGAGAAGGTACAGGATGTCGAAACATTACTTCCTTCTTTTAACCAGAAGACCTGTCAGAGGTGTGGCAACTGCTCCCGAGTCTGTCGACAGAATGCCTTAGTCTTCGTGACCTATGAATATCCTTTTTTGATACCGGAACAATGCAACGGATGCGGGGCTTGTATATTGGCCTGCCCTGAGCAGGCCATAACAGAGGACAGCCAGGTTATTGGGACCATCTACCAGGGTAAACTTGAAACTCAGAAAGACAGCTTCGAGCAGGGAATGGTCACCAAAAGAATGGCCAAAAATTTTCTATTGATTTCTGGTGAAGTAGCAGTGGGTTGTGAAGCCAGTACCCTGGTTGTGAATGCTACTCGCAAATATGCATCACAACTGGAAGATGATTATTCCCTAACGGTCATAGACACTGCTGCTGGGACCCATTGTAATGTAATAGCCGCTTTAATGGATACCAATCTGGTATTGGCTGTCTCAGAACCAACACCCCTAGGAAAGCACGATTTAGACCTTATCCTGAAATTACTGGAAAAAATTGGACTGGAAGCTAGAATAATTACAAACCGGGCGAACATAGGAAACCTTAACTTAATAAAGGCCCTTGCAGATGAAAAGGGAGTTAAAATAGTGTTAGAAATCCCATATAAAAAAGAAATACTGGAACATTATTCCAGAGGTGTCCCCGCTCTTGGTGACTTGGTTTCTCAGTTCGTCGTGGATATGGTTAAAGAAGCACTGCTGGAAGAATCTTCTGTGGAGGAGGAGCCATGAAAACTATAACCATTCTATCAGGTAAGGGGGGTGTGGGTAAGAGTACCTTAACTTCCTCCCTGGCAGTTCTTCTGGGAAAAGAAAACAAAATCGTGGCTGTCGATTGTGACGTGGATGCCCCTAACCTGGGATTACTTTTAGGATTAGAAGAGAACGATTTCGATTCATGGGAATATATACAGGCCAGTGAGAAGGCAAGACTGGATAAGAATAAATGTAAATCCCGCAAATTCTGTTTAAGTGCATGCAAATTTGGGGCCATTAGCTGGCTTGATGAAGAGAATAAGCCACTTATCAATGATTTTTTATGTGTAGGCTGCGGGGCTTGTGTGGTGGCCTGTCCCGAATGTGCTATAGAATTTCATCCAGTAAAAAATGCTAAGATAGGTATTGGAGAAACGGATTATGGATTCCCTGTGGTATCTGGCCAGTTAAAGATTGGTGAATCTGGCTCTGGACGGGTGGTGGATGCGGTAAAAAACCGGGCGTTTCAGATAGCTGAAGAAATTCAGGCTGATTATGTGATTGTGGACTCCGCGGCGGGTATCGGTTGTCCAGTAATAGCATCAGTCCGGGGAAGTGATTATATAATAATGGTAACCGAACCCACACCTGTCGCTTTCTCCGATTTTCAAAGGGCACTGGAGATGGTGAATTTCTTCAATATCCCGCATGGCATGGTAATTAACCGCTGGGATATTAACCCAAAATTCACTGAAAAACTTAAGAACTTCTCTAAAACCGGAAAAATTCCACTAATGGGAAAAATTCCCTATGATAAGAGATTTGTAGAAGCATTAATAAATCTTCAACCAGCAGTAGTTTACGAAAAAGATTTTGAAGTGATTTTTAAAGAAATACTATTTGATACAACATTTAAACAATAATATCTCCCATATCCTCGTATTAAAATCTGAACTGGCATATTAACTTTGGGGGCGATATTGATAAAAATATAAAATTAATATCAGACTATAAAAAAAGGATTTATGTTGGATATATTCTATAGGATTATCTCTTCCTAACTCCAAAGAAGTTTATGGCCTCAATGAGATCTTCAAAGCCAATTAATTCTCTTTTCAGAACATCTTCCCGGCTCATTGTCCCACTCATCTCCCCATCAACGGTGAGCTTCTCCGGTCCACGGGCTACGATGCGGTCCACACCGTCCTGGGTTAGAATTTTTTCCGCCCGCTTATCGTGTACAAAGGCCCTTCCTGGAATAATAACGGTTTCTTTCAATTCTTTAAGGTCCAGGTTCTCCAGGTCGTACTCGGTGATCATGCAACTAATATCCTGTTCCACCGGAACCACATTTACCAAGTCGGAAGCCCCGATGAGCTCAAAAACTCGTTCAATGAAGGGCGCAGAAATACGTCCAGTGACTACCGAGGCCTCTGAAACTACCTCAGAAAGAATATCTAAATATTTGTGATTTTCATTTAAAACCAAAGCGAAAGGAGAATTATTTTCAGGATCACAAACGGGAGTCCCGGTTACTCTGAGGTTAAAGTCCTGATTTATCTCCCGCACCAGTTGTTCAAATTCCTGTATATTATGAGGCTCTAAACCCTCAATAAGGGGTTCATTTCCCAGTATCAGTCCCTGATCTCGGTAATTGGCAAATCTCATCAGAATCAGGGCACTGGCACCCCAATCCTCCAGATCCTGGCAGGTTTTTCTTAACTCATCGCCATCGTTGACTCCGGGGACAATAACTGCTGCAGCATGAACTTCTGATCCTTCACAGAACACCTTTAAGGCTTCCAATGATTCACGAGGGGTGGGGTCACTCATCCACTTTTTCCTCAGATCAGGATTGGTGGAGAAGACCGTGAAGGTCACCTCTTCCACCCCGTGGGATAAAAGATCTCGTGCTATCTGGGGGTCGTCAATACCTTTACCACTGGTGTAACCCAGATGTATGGGGATGTTCCAATTAGAAATGGCCGAAGTAAGTTCTAAAAGTTGAGGATAACAACTTAAGTCTCCACCCCCGCTGATGTTGATTTTAACTTCATTTTCCGGAATATTACTCATCATAAGGGAGTTTTGAACTGATCCCAGCACAAAAAATGGGGGTAAAAATTCGTTCTTAATTTCCCGGACACCTTCCGTGCAACTATCACAACCAACCTTTCCCGGTAAGCAGTTTCTGCAGCCTAAAGGGTCACCAACTTTAACTTTTCTAAAATAACAGTATTTACAGAAGCCCCGGCAGTTTTTACCAGGAATTCCACCTACATCGGCAATGATCTGCATGCTATCTACTATGTGCTTGTATATATAAAATAAGCTGATTTTTTCGGGTCTTATAATATATATGTGGATATGATGATTTAGGGCCCATAGGAAAAAATCCTTCAGTGGTGGGCATATAAATCTTTCTACTTGAATCAAAAAGAAACTTTAATAATATACATGGAAGAAAATGAGGTTCGTATACCAAATTGTGCGAAAGGGGGTTTAAACCCCGGATAAGTAGCCTTTTTTCTACTTTTCCTTTGATTTGGCGCGAAGAATTGGTGTACAAGAATCTGTAGGAGGGAAATAATGGCAAAGTTTGAAGATAAGGTCGACTTGTACGACGACAGAGGCAACCTTGTTGAAGAACAGGTACCGATTGAAGCCCTCAGTCCGTTAAGAAACCCTGCAATAAAAGGTATTGTGCAAGGTATTAAGAGGACTGTAGCTGTGAACCTGGAAGGTACAGAGAACGCTTTAAAGACTGCAAAAGTCGGCGGACCAGCATGTAAAATACTGGATCGAGAATTAGATCTGGACATTGTTGCTAACGCTGAAGCAATTGCAGAAAAAGCCAAGGCAATGATCCAAGTAGAAGATGGTGACGACACCGTTGTAGATTTACTAGCCGGCGGAAAAAGAGTTTTGGTGCAAATACCAAGCGCCAGGTTTGAAGCAGCTGCTGAGTATTCAGCCACTTCATTGGTAACTGCAAACGCATTCATCCAGGCCATAATCGACGTATGTGACGTGAACATGTACGACGCTAACATGGTTAAAGCAGCAATTCTGGGACGATACCCACAATCTGTGGAATATATGGGTGGAAACCTAGCAACTATGCTGGACGTACCACAAAAACTGGAAGGACCTGGTTACGCTCTGCGTAACATTATGGTGAACCACGTGGTAGCTGCAACCCTGAAAAACACCATGCAGACTTCTGCTTTATCAAGCATATTAGAACAATCTGCAATGTTTGAAATGGGTGATGCTGTAGGAGCATTTGAAAGAATGCACCTTCTGGGACTGGCCTACCAAGGTATGAATGCTAACAACATGGTATTCAACCTGGTTAAGGACAACGGTGCCGAAGGAACTGTAGGATCTGTAATCAACGACATGGTAGCCAAAGCTCAGGCTGACGGAGTCATAGGCGTAGAAAAAGACTTAAATGGATTCAGCGTCTACGGAACCGACGACATGGCTAAGTGGAACGCATACGCTGCTGCTGGATTAATGGCTGCAACCATGGTCAACCAAGGTGCTGCCCGTGCTGCACAAGGTGTATCCTCAACTATTCTGTACTACAACGATATCCTTGAATTTGCAACCGGATTACCAAGCGTCGACTTCGGTCGTGCTGAAGGTGTAGCTGTAGGATTCTCTTTCTTCAGCCACTCTATCTATGGTGGAGGAGGTCCTGGTATATTCAACGGTAACCACATCGTGACCCGACACAGTAAAGGATTCGCTATCCCATGTGTGGCTGCTGCTATGGCATTAGATGCCGGTACCCAGATGTTCTCACCTGAATCAACCTCCGGACTAATCAAAGAAGTGTTCAGTCAAGTGGACGCATTCAGAGAACCACTCAAATATGTGGTGGAGGCCGCAATAGAAGTTAAAGACATAGTCTAAATCCAAATTGGGGGTTAAGAGTTAAATGGACATCGAAATATTTCCACACAGATTATTAGGCGCCGATACTACTGAAAAGTTGTTAATCAACTTGGAAAAAGTTGAAGGTGTTAAGAGAATGGTTTTACAGGGACAGAGACTTCCTCCTAAAGGGGAAGAAGATCCAGACCGTAAGACTATTACCATACACGGTGAAGAAGTAGACTTACAAGTGAAAACAGGAAGAGTACTGCTTGAAATCGAAGAAGAAGAAATCATCGACCAAATCAGAACGGTTTGTGATGAATACTTAACCTTCGGTTACAACATACACGTCGGAACCTTTATAAGGAAACAAAAAACCGTCTCTGATGTTATTAAATATGGAGAACAACTCAGTGACATATCCGAAGAAATGGTTGGATTAACTGACCAAAACGCACAACTAAGCGAAAGAGCCGTTATAATCAAAAAGGACGATTGAACATGATTGGCAAATGCACCCACGTTGTTGATTGTAGAGAAACCATGGGAATGGGTGAAGGAGGCGGTATAGCCCAGCGAGGAACGTTTGCCGAGTGTGGAAATGAAGTTTTGGCCATAGCCATGTCTCCTGGAAGGAGGCATATTACTAAGCCAGTTTGTGAAATTACATTTGCCCTGCGTGAGGCGAACATTCTCACCAGCACCCTGGTGCTTAACGCAGGAGCAGGAATACCTCAGGATGCACCCACAGCCGGAGGAGGAAGCCTCATGGGCCTTACGGCCAAGGAGGAAGAACAAATCAAAAGGTTTAAAGTGGTAGTAGTGCACCTGGGAGGGGTTAAACACCATATAATCTACAAGGCCCGCCTGATCCTCAGGCACGTTGATCGGCCCTGCGTGATTATCTGCGAGTACCCTGTGGACTTTGAAGATTTCGCTAAAATCGGTGTCAAAACTAAGGCTGTTATGCCCGAAGAACCCAATACCAAAGGTGAAATTGTGGACATAATAAGCGGAGTTATTAGAGGAGAAACTTGTCCCCAAGAAAAATTGGATGAGATTATAAAAAAGGTGAGATTAGCATTAGGAGGTGCATGATTATGGCACAATATTATCCTGGAACAACTAAGGTTGCTAAAAACCGTAATAGATTCAGCGACCCTGACGTTGAATTAGAAAAACTCAGGGAAATCTCAGACGAAGCTGTGGTGAACATTCTGGGACACCGGGCTCCCGGTGAAGAATACCCAAGCGTACACCCACCACTCGAAGAGATGGATGAACCAGATGACGCTATTCGCGAAATGGTGGTTCCACTAGACGGAGCAAAAGCTGGAGACCGAGTCCGATACATACAGTTCTCTGACTCCATGTACTTTGCCCCAGCCCACCCATTCGTGAGGTCCAGATCCTACCTGTGCAGGTACCGAGGAGCCGACGCAGGAACCCTATCTGGAAGGCAAATTATCGAAACCAGAGAAAGAGACCTGGAAAAATACTCCAAAGAATTATTGGAAACCGAATGGTTTGACCCTGCCCGAACTGGTATCAGGGGTAAGACTGTACACGGTCACTCCCTCAGGTTAGACGAAGACGGTATGATGTTCGACATGCTACGAAGGCTGGTCATGAACAAATCCACCGGCAAAGTCGAAGCCGTTAAAAACCAGATTGGTGACGAACTGGACGAACCAATCGTTATGGGAGAACCACTGGACGAAGCCACCCTTAAAGAAAAGACCACCATTTACCGTAAAGATGGTGAAGCATACCGGGACGACGCTGACGCAGTAGAAATACTGCACAGAATCCACGTAACCCGATCTCAGGGCGGGTTCATGCCCGAATAAGAGGTGAAAAAAATGGCTGAAAAATTATTCATTAAAGCTTTGAAAAAGGCCTTCGAAGAAGACCCAGCTGACAAAACCACCAGCTACTACAAATTCGGTGGATGGAGACAATCCGAAAGGAAAACTGAGTTTGTCGCTGCTGGTAAAGAAGTAGCCAAAAAGCGAGGAATCCCTCAGTACGACCCTGACGTGGGTACCCCACTGGGTCAAAGGGTCCTCATGCCTTACCAAGTATCAACCACCGACACCTTCGTGGAAGGTGACGACCTTCACTTCGTCAACAACGCTGCCATGCAGCAGTTCTGGGACGACATCCGAAGGACCGTTATCGTGGGACTGGACTCAGCCCACAATGTGATTGAAAAAAGGTTAGGTAAAGAGGTTACCCCGGAAACCATTACTCACTACCTGGAAACCGTAAACCACGCTATGCCTGGTGCCGCTGTAGTCCAAGAGCACATGGTGGAAACCCACCCTCTGCTGGTGGCCGACAGTTACGTGAAAGTCTTCACTGGTAACGACGAAATTGCAGACGAAATCGACCCTGCCTACGTCCTGAACATCAATGAAGAGTTCCCAGAACACCAAGCCGAAGCTTTAAAAGCTGAAGTAGGCGACAGCATGTGGCAGATAGTGCGCATACCAACCATTGTATCCCGTACCTGTGACGGTGGAACCACCTCACGATGGTCCGCTATGCAGATCGGTATGTCCATGATTTCTGCCTACAAACAAGCTGCCGGTGAAGCCGCTACTGGTGACTTCGCATACGCAGCTAAACACGCAGCAGTTATCCACATGGGTACCTACCTGCCTGTACGACGTGCTCGTGGTGAAAACGAACCTGGAGGTATCGCCTTCGGTTACCTAGCCGACATCTGTCAGTCCTCACGTGTTAACTGGGAAGACCCTGTCCGAGTAACCCTGGACGTAGTGGCCTCTGGTGCCATGTTATACGACCAGATCTGGCTCGGTTCCTACATGTCAGGTGGTGTTGGATTCACCCAATACGCTACCGCTGCCTACACTGACAACATCCTCGACGACTTTACCTACTTCGGTAAAGAATACGTGGAAGACAAGTACGGCATGTGCGGAGCACCTAACACCATGGACACTGTGCTAGACGTGGGAAGTGAAGTTACTTTCTACGCCCTGGAACAGTTCGAAGACTACCCAGCCCTCTTAGAAACCATCTTTGGTGGATCTCAGAGAGCTTCCATCGTAGCTGCTGCCGCTGGTTGTTCCACTGGTTTCGCTACTGGAAACGCTCAGACCGGTCTAAGTGCCTGGTACTTATCCATGTACTTACACAAAGAACAGCACTCCCGGCTAGGATTCTACGGATACGACCTGCAAGATCAGTGTGGTGCATCCAACGTATTCTCCATCCGTGGAGACGAAGGATTACCAACTGAACTGAGAGGAGCCAACTACCCCAACTACGCCATGAACGTGGGTCACCAAGGGGAATACGCTGGAATCTCCCAGTCCGCACACGCTGCCCGTGGAGACGCCTTTGTGCTTAACCCACTGGTCAAGATCGCCTTTGCAGACAAAAACCTAACATTCGACTTCACCAATGTACGTGGTGAGTTTGCTAAAGGTGCTCTACGAGAATTCGAACCAGACGGTGAAAGAGCTTTAATTAGCCCTGCAAAATAGGTGTTACGCAAACACCTATTTTTTTTATTTATTTAAAAAATTAAGGAGGAAATTATATGGAGGCTATGATAGCAGGATTAGGTGTTGTTGCTCTTATGGGTGCTGCTGCTACCATTGCTGGTGCTGCCGAGGACCTGGAATCCGATGTTGGATCAATGAGTAACCCCAACTCCCAGGTACAACTGGCCCCCCAGATGGGCAACCTACACAGGATGTTCAACAAGGCTGTTTCCGGAGAACCAGTACAAATGGGAACACTAGCAGGTATAGCTGGTGCAGTAGCATTTGTTCTATTAAATTCACTCAACCTACCTGTCATAATGTCAATCGCTTCAGGAGCAGCTATCGCCGCTTTATGGCACACGGCATTCGCTACCTCATCTCACATGGGTAGGATCGTCAGTCAAGCTCAATTTAATCAACCACTGTTCCTGGATGTAATCACCCAGCACTTAGGACCAATTGCTGGCCACGGATTTATTGTAACGTTCTGTATAGTAGGATTATCATACCTGATGACTTTACAAATACCAGGTTTCGCTCACCCCTTCGCACTGCCATTCCTCGCAGTTTTATGGGGAATAACCATTGGAGCCATTGGTTCATCAACTGGAGACGTTCACTATGGTGCTGAAAGGGAATACCAGCAGTACCCATTCGGTGGAGGTATCCCGGTAGCTATTCACGGTGACATTACTCGAAACTCAGAATTAGGTCCCAGAAACTCCATGGATGTTGTTTACTTCTGTGCCAAATTCGGTGGACCAGTCACTGGTTTCTGCTTTGGACTGATAGTATTCCTAAGCTTCTGGGCAACCATCGTCTTCGGATTAGTTGGAGGAGTAATCGCCACATTTGTGATCATCTTGCTACTGATCGTCATCAACAACCGAATCGAAGTATTTGCCAGAAACAAATACGGACCATATAAGGAGTAAGGAGGTTTTATGATGGACCCATTAATAATGATCGCTGCTGTAACTGTTGGCGGGGCCCTTGTTGGTGGAGGTGTACACTTCATACCAGTAGGTGGTGCTCCAGCAGCTATAGCTACAGCTACAGGTGTGGGAACAGGTACCGCCATGCTGGCCGCCGGTAGTGGTATGACCGGACTCATAACTGCCGCAGCAATGACTGGACAGCCTCTCTGGCTCATATTAGCAGCTGGTGCAGCTGGTGCAGCATTGATGATTGCAGTCACCATGCTGGTTGGTAACTGGGTATACGTTTGGGGTGTGGGCTGTGTGCCTGTATCCGCAAAGGTAAATACTGACCCCATAACCAAATTACCGCAGGAGAAGTACGTAACTCCAGGTACCGAAGGACACGGAGTTCCAACTGTATGTTTTGTCAGTGGAGTTATCGGTGGACTTTTAGGTGGAATTGGTGGAGGCCTGATTTACTGGGCACTCTATGAATCCCTGGTCACTTTACCAGCTTACATTCCACTAATTGGTGGAAGTACTTCTGTTGCCGCAGCAATGGTCGCAGGAATATTCGCCTTAGGTGTGTTCTTTATCAACGCCGTGGTTGCTTCCTACAACATTGGAGGTACCATTGAAGGATTCCACGACCCTAAATTCAAAAGAATACCCAAAGGGATTTTAGCTTGTCTAGTTGCCTCCCTGGTAACGGGACTAATTGGAGTATTAATACTTAAAGGAGGTGTCTTCTAATGTCAGTTGCAGGCGGTGGCGGCGGCGAGTCCGCTGTAGACCCAAAGCAAACATTGGCCCTGGGAGTAGTAGGAGGACTTATTGGTATATATGCCACCCCTATTGACCCGGTAATAGGACCACTTCTGGCCGCATTAGGAGCGGTTTGTGCCATTATATGGGGTGCAGACGCCATTGCACGAGTTGCAAGCTACGGTCTAGGTACCGGTGTACCATCCATTGGATATATGTCCCTGGCTATAGGAGCCATAGGTGTTATAGCCGGATTAGCCGGTGGAATTATGATTGGTGCGACCTATGCCATATTAGCTCCACTTATAGGAGTACTCCTGGCCGTAATATTAGGCGGAGTAGTGGCCCTGTTAGGTAAGAAAGTGGTAGGAATGAAAATACCTATCCTGGTTTCATGTACCATGGAACTTTCTGGTGCAGCTGCCATATCCGTACTCGGATTCTCAGCCGCAATTGCCGGAAGTTACCTGATGCCAGCCATATTAGCCAGTGTAATTTCCACTGGATTTATTGGACTGCTCTTCATCATGAACACCATGGCCATACAGCACCCCTTCAACGCTTGTTTAGGACCACAGGAAAACCGAGTCAGAACCCTTAAACTGGCTTCAGCCACTGGATTTA
>DAHVOW010000012.1 GCA_027318585.1 Methanobacteriaceae archaeon
TTAAAGCCTTTATTCATTTAATAAGCAAATATTATCAATTTTAAAATACCATTAGTACTTAGTAGTTGTATTTACACTTGAAATGTATGTCTCACTTTTATGGTTCCAAGTACTGTTCATTTTTTACAGTTGAAATGTATGTCTTACTCCCATTCATCACTACTTTGAACTTTCATTTTTTACAGTTGAAATGTATGTCTTACTCCTAAATTTCTGGCCATGACACCTATTTTTACAGTTGAAACTAACCCCTCCCACACCAATCTATATATGGTATGGTGAAGTTACACTTGAAACGCACCTTATACTGTAAGTCGGGGGATGATGTTTTCTAAAAAAGGGGCCTATATTCCAATGATACCTACTCATAACTAGTTTAGTTTCCCCTTTCTAAGTTAATATTACCATACTCCAAGAATATCTCAATATTGACTGGACTTATATCTGTTGAGTGAGTAAAATTTCAATGTTTTAATAACCGGTGGTTTTAATGAACATATTTGAAGAATTGGGTGAAAAAAAATCTATTTTTAAATGTAAAAAATATTTGGATCATCGTTTTTTACCAGACTACCTACCACACCGTGATGAACAAATCAAATCAGTGGCCAAATACTGGATCGAAGCGTTGGGAAATGTAACACCACCAGATGTCACGATTTATGGTAAAACAGGCACTGGAAAAACTGCCGTAGCTAAATTTGCCAAGAAACAATTGGAACAAGTAGCCCGGGATAAAAATGTAAATGTTCGGGTGGAATACATCCGTTGCACAGATTATACTACTGAATATCAAGTTATTGCTCGTTTATGTCAACAGATGGGGCAGGATGTTCCTTATCGTGGTTGGACTAAAGCAGAAGTGATCCATGCTTTCCGTAATCTTTTTAAAAAGAACGTTTTTGGGAAGAATTTAATTCTGATAATTATCCTGGACGAAATTGACATACTTCTTAAAAATGATGGTGATGGTCTTCTATACACCCTTACTCGAACCGAAAATGTTTCTATAGCATCTATAAGTAACTACGTTGAATTTAAGCAATTTATTAAACCACGGGTTAAAAGTAGTCTCAGGGATCGAGAGATCGTTTTCCCACCTTATAATGCTCAACAACTGGTTGACATCCTTGAAGAGCGTACAAAATTATCTTTCAACAAAGGATCACTTGAAAATGAGGTTATACCTCTCTGCGCGGCCCTAGCTGCCCGGGAAGAGGGGGATGCCCGTTACGCTTTAGATCTCCTACGTACATCTGGTGAACTGGCCGATGAGAAGGGAACCGAAATCGTCCACGAAGACTATGTAAGGGAAGCCAAGGATAACATTGAGCATAATAAAGTAACAGATATTGTAATGACCCTCCCCAGCCAGCAACAGAAGGTTTTGGAGTCTTTACTGTACCTTACCAATAATAAAGAAGAAATTACTAGTGGCAGACTCTACGATGTATATAAAGACATCACTAAGGGTGACTCTGTTTCCTACCGGCGTATATTTGATTTCATAAATGAACTGGAAATGTTGGGACTGATATCTACCAAGACGGTCTCCAGAGGACGGGGTAAAGGACGGACCAATATCATTGACCTGCAGTGTGACACCCATCTTTTAGAAGATGCCATGTGGCAGTAAAACAAATATTTTTTTTATTTAATTAAAGACTTTAAAAGTGCCATACGCACTGGTACTCCATAGAAAGCCTGCTGGAAGTATTTTCCGTAGGGTGTGTCATCTACATCAGGAGCTATTTCATCAACCCTGGGCAGAGGGTGCATCACCATGGCTTCACTATTTTTCAAAAGCTCTTTATCAATGGTATAAGCCCCCTTGATCTTCAAGTATTCCTGGGGATCTGGAAAACGCTCTTTTTGGATTCGAGTGACGTAGAGAACGTCTACGTAGGATAAAACATCCCTTATTTCACTGGTCTCTTGGACGGTGACCCCGGCTCCACTGAGATCTTCCATTATTTCCCGTGGCATTTTCAGCTCCGGTGGTGATACGAAGCTCATCCGAGCCCCAAACATGGCCAGGGCGTAGGCCAGGGAGTGCACTGTTCTACCATATTTTAGATCACCCACCAGGGCTACGTGAAGATCCCTGATGTTACCCAGCAACCGTTTCATAGTGTACAAGTCCAGCAGGGTCTGGGTTGGGTGCTGGCCAGCCCCATCTCCGGCGTTGATAACCGGTACATCCACGATATCCGCGGCTAGACGGGCGGTTCCTTCCATGTTATGTCGCAATACCAATGCATCAGCATATTCGCCCACAGTACGTACCGTATCGGTAAGTTTTTCACCCTTGGTGGCACTGCTAGTTTTCGCCTCAGCAAATCCAATGGTACTTCCTCCCAATCGTTTCATAGCTGCTTCAAAGGATAATCTGGTACGGGTGGAGGGTTCATAGAACATCATGCCCAGTAGTTTTCCGGATAAAATATCGGACGATTCCTGGGACCTAGCGATAGGCTCCATCTTCTCAGCAATTCGTAATATGTACTTAATATCATCCTTACTGAAATCTCTGATGGAAATGATGTCCCTTTGACTGAAAACCATACTATCTCCTAAGATTAACTTAACCGATCAAATCCTTAATCTTAAACCTTCCTTAATCTTAAACCTCGGTACCTTTTTTGGTTTATATCTTAAATAATAATTTAACTTTACCCCGGATTCATAACTTCCGGGCAAATGTCAAATATCCGGTGTGACCAGTCATCCTGGTTTTGGGACGAGTACCCTTGTTTTTAACTTCTATTCCCCTTACCAGACATTCTAAGGTTTCAATATTGGAAAAACCAACCCTTTTCAGTACATGATGCAGGGTAATTACTTGATCCACGAAGGGAGTATAGGTTGCCAGGAATCCTCCAGTTTTAAGTGCACTAAATGCATTTTCTACCACCATCCATGGTTTGGGCAGATCAAGGAATACCAAGTCCAGATCCTTCTCTGCTAAGTTTAGTGTTAAGTCTTGGCACTTCACTTTCACGTTTTCAAAACCGAATCCTTCAATGTTTCGCTTGGCTATCTCTGCAAAGTCTTCTCTTATCTCGTAACTGTAAACCATACCCTCCGGACCCACCAGGTTAGCAAGAAATATGGCACTAGCTCCCGCCCCAGTACCAGCGTCCAGAACCCGGCATCCACAGCCGATTCCAGTGTAAGCAGCCATGATACCCATATCTTTAGGTAAAATTATGGAGCATCGTCTTTCCATCAAATCTATGCAGTCGTTGATGTTGGCATCAAGAACCGTGTATTTCTTCCCCAGATGGGTATTTAAAACATCACCTGAAGAGCTTTTTTTAATTTCTTCTTTTTTTATGTAGCCAGCATCGGTATGCAGGTCATCAGAGCCTGCCAGGTACTTTCTTCCCCGGGCATCTATTAATATACGCATTGATCATCAATCCTTTAAAAAATATTAATTATATACTTCTGTTTAGTTTAAATTCTGATTCCAAGACTTCCCTTATTTTTTCAGCTATTTTTTTACCAACACCCTCCACTCTCTGCAGATCTTCAAGGCTGGCCTTCATAACTCCTTCCACGCTACTGAATTCTTCCAGCAGTTTCCGCGCCGTCACCGGACCCACTTGGGGTAGTGATTCTACGATGAATAGTTGCTGTTCTTCCAGTGTTAATGGCTTTCTTTCGGTTCTGGTCTGTATACTGCGGGGGCCCTTTTCCATTTCCCTAAGAGCCAGGCGGTGAATCATTGCTGCTGTGTCCTCCGGGGATCTGGTGGGGATTATGGGCAGACCAAAATCCACAGCGAGACTGGCTAACGCTCCACGGATAGCATTGGGGTGTAAACCTCCGCTGTAAAGATCAGCTCCCTCCAAGATTATAACCGGTCTCTGGAAGCTTTCCACCATATCTTTAGCCTGTTTATGTAGCCTTTTGTCAATTATAGATCCTACAAAGTCCCGGGTACTTTTTCTCTCCACAGCCACCTCGTTTCCCACCTGGTAGTCGGCCACTGAAAGACTGGTGGTAATTACCTTAGCCCCTAGTCGATGTAATTCACGAGAAACCCCTGATTTAGCTTCTCTATGGTCAACGTAAACCACTGGCTTCTCCGCTTCAGGGACCAGCTTCACCTGTTCAGGAACGATATCCACTTTCTGTTCAAAATCCCTGGTAAGCTGATTTTTCATCCGCCTCTCCTTATACTGACTAGAATAATAATAAGACTCGTCTCGAGTCCCTTTAGTTATGAGTATAATCATCCGTCCTTTACTTTTCCTACCGGTCCTTCCACGTCTCTGTATCATCCTTATTTCAGATGGAACTGGCTCGTAGAGAATTACCAAATCCACGGAAGGTATGTCCATACCCTCCTCTGCCACGCTGGTGGAGACCAAAACTTGGTAACTTTTCATCCGAAACGCTTTTATAATCTCTTTTTGTTCTTTCTGACTCAGTCCCTTTTCTTTTTCCCTAGAAGCCTGGCCGAAGAATTTAACGGCTCTGATATCTTCTTCCTGGCATTTACGGTAAATTTCATTAATGGTGTCCCGGTACTGGCTGAATATTATGATCTGCCGATCTTCCTGGAGCTCTTTTTTCAGAATCTCCATTAATTTCTTCATTTTAGGATGATCTAAACCATTTTCTTGGGCTTTTTTGGTTAAATAAACGGCAGTTTTAAATTCTTCATCCTTTAGCAAACCTTTAGCAGCCTTGGTATTCTTTTTAGATAGACGTTGAAAGTATCCATTTAAATTACGTATCCCCTGGGTCTCCAAAAGTTCTAGGGAATGTAAAATACTGAAAACAGCAGTTAACACTGAAATTGCAATTAAACAATCTCTAGAAGGTTGTGCACTTCTGGATATCCTGTTCTGAACCCTATTACGAGCCCTTAGAATGTCTCGTTTACTTACTTGGGAAATGGACTTGATGATTCCCATTTTCTTCAAACCCTTCAACCTTCCTTTTAGTGCGCCTTCTAAATGGCCCTTTATTTCTTTCTGTTCAGGGGCTAATTCCACTCGCACCCAGCCCACCTCAATGGGATTGAAGTAAGGCTTTACATCAGAATCATCCTCATTTTTGACTACCACATCCCTTATAAAGAGATTTTCGCATACAGATTTAATTTTTTCTTCATCCCCACCAGGGGAAGCAGTTAAACCTAGAATTAATGGATTTTTAGCAGTGCTCTGGTAATTGTTGGCCAGGAATACATAAGCATAGGAACCCGTTCCCCGGTGGCATTCATCAAAAACTAGTAGGGATACATTCTCCAGCGAGTATCTTCCAGCAATAAGATCGGATTCAATGGTCTGTGGAGTGGCTAAAATTATGTTTGCTTCTTCCCAACGTTTTGACCTTTCCTTGGGATTCACCGCCCCGGTTAAGACGCTACTGGTGGCCTTGAGGAACATGCGAAAACTTTCCTCATGCTGTACTGCCAGGGGTTTGCTGGGAGCGACTACCAGGACTTTACTTTCCGGATAGTTCTTTAAACGTTCAGCAGCTACCAGGGCAGCTATAATTGTTTTTCCCAGAGCAGTGGGGGCCACGATCATACTATTACCCTTTCTAAGGACATCAGCAGCTAGAACCTGCTGGTAAAGCCTTGATTCAATCTTCTCTGGGTAGATGAGGGGGTGCTCTATCCATTTACTCATGTTTATGATTATCAAGCCGGTTTCATATAATGGTGTTGAAACCCACCACTAAAGAAAAAGTATTTAATTTTATTTCAAAAAATTTTATTTAAAGTACAGCAAGTTTTCTAAGTCATCGTAGACTACTTCCAGGCCGCACATACTGGGGACGTAAATAGCAGCCTTAGCAGAGTTAACCCCAATTACCTGGTAGTCCAACTCTTCGATGGGTGCCACCACCATACAAGTATCAGTTACCACTTTTCCACCAGCTTTTTCAATGGCATCAGTATAGCCCATTCGGTCTGCGGCGGCCTTAACCAGGATGGAAGTGCAAACCCACAAATCATTATCCAAATTTTTTCCATTTAATAGGCTTGCTACTTCCCCCACCTCGTCCAGGGACGCGTGGGGACATCCTAAGCAGATCAGGTCCGGTTTTCTAGGACTGGAAGATAGTTTTTCTCGAACCTCACGGATATCACTCTCTTCCACAGTCATAAGTTCCACATCCCCCACTTCCAAGCCCCGCATGGCCAGGTGATATTCGGGGGTGATGTCCTGCACATGGTAGAGAGCCACGGAACCGGAGGAAGCCAGAGATGCTCCTAGACTTTTTAAGTCGTTGGGGCCAGGTTTATTTATCATCTGGAAATATGGCACTCCTCCTCCCACTTCTTTACCAACCAGATAACCGAGAGCCCCAAAATCAGCTCCTTTTAATTCGGTTTTTACTTCCACCACCGTACTGGCTTTTCGGCCGGATTCCAAGTGATATCCATACAGGGGGGTCCGACCGCAGATGGCTGCTGAAAGTGCTCCAGGACCCCCTTCACGATTAGTACGGGCCCCAATAACAGAATTCGCATAACAAACAGCGGACGACTCTGACCAGGCAATGTGACTGCCCAGGATAGGGAGGTTACTGGCCAAATATGGTGTGCAGGTGCATGTGGTAGTGATTCCCATCTTCTGATAGGCGGCCACGATTCTTAGCTGTCTTTTGGTGAACTCTTTGGAGAATCCCAGTTCCTGCCAGTGATCCAGATCCACACCGGCGGGGTTAAGAGTGGAGGGCACCCTTACCCTGGCACTCTGAGCCATTTCTTCTAAAAATTCCAGGCCAGCATCTCCAATGGTTTTATATGACACCCCAGATATCTGGGCGGAGGTGATTTCCACCATTTTTTCGGCCTGGTAGATGTCTCCCAGGGCTACCAGGATCTCCATACTCTTTTGAACAGCGGGCCCATATTGGCCCTGGTACATTTTTTCCTCTTCTGAGGTCAGATACATGCAGTTCACCTTATAAAGTCAGTGTTTAAGATGATATCTGGCTTTTAACCATATCGTCCACCAGATTCTTGAAGTTTTCCAGATCCCGGTAGGGGATCATGGCACCAGCTGCTATATTATGTCCTCCACCAGCTCCATTGAAATTATTGGAAGCCTGTTCCATGGCCAGTCCCAGATTCACTCCCTTCTCGGTCATCTGAGTGGTGGTACGGGCTGAGACTTTCACGTCCTGGTGTAAACGGGCTAGGGTTAGCACCGGTTTTTCTGAATTTAGGATGCCTAATTCCAATCCTACACTGGCCAGGGTCCCCAGGATGCTCTTACGCTTCTTGTCTTCAGTGTAAATACACTGTATGTGTTCCATTTCCTGGCCACCTTCCTTCCTGATCCATTCCAGGCCAGAGAGCAAGCGGTCCTGGTAGCGGTGGAGTAATTCCATTCCTTCTTTGAGTGCCGCATCCCGATCCCCCAGACAGATACTCATACCTACCGTGTGTTGTTTGCTCTTTCCACACGCATCTAGAATTCTAGAATAATCTTCTATACTCCGTAATGGTGGTTTTTCATTAATCAAGGCATACACAGTTCCTAGGATCTTCGGATTCAACTTGACCAACTCTTCTCGCAGGATGTCCTTTTCTTCATTGGCCAGATCAGAGAATTTAATCCCATAAGAAAGCCCTAATTTCTCTAAAAATCCCTGACTACCCTCCAGGTCACCTGAAACACCGGCGAGAGCAGGATTGAATGTGTAGGACAAGGCCTTGTAAAGTGGTTCTTCATCCTTGTAGGCCAGCTTCAGATCTTCATAGATCTCAATAACACCCGCTTCCTGTCCTTCCTGTAAGATGGTCTGATTCACACCCTGAAACCCGTTTTGTCCCTGCATGTCCCCCATTGCTCCGGCCAGAGCTATACCTGTTAACTCTGGATTGTCCAGGGAACGGACTGAGAGGTAGGTGACACCGGAGGCGCTCACATCCCGGGTGCCGTCCATTCCAAATAGATGAGGATTCACGTGCACCAGATTTTCATATTTGTCTCCGGCGGCGTCCATGGTCTGGTGGTGGTCAGCAATAATGGAGTCTCCGTGGAGTTTACCTATACGCTCCACGTAGGCACTTCCCATATCGCAGAAAAAGAATAATTTGTATTTTTCCTGGCTAAGACGTTTCAAAATGTCATCTTTAAGCCGGGGGACTATGGTAACATGAAATTTACCTTTACGTTTGGCTATGGCGTTGCATATTACTCCTGCAGCGGAGATGCCGTCGGCATCATTGTGGGAGATTACTCTCACCACATGATCCCGTTTAAGGTGTTTCTCCAAAAGTTGGCAGGCTTCTTCAGCCCTACTTAACAAGTAGTGCTGCCTTTTTTGGTTCATATCTCCATCCTTGAGGTAGCACACCTTCACGCACGTAGTACTTAACCAATCTACGGATTCGGGACTCCATGAGCTGCAGACCCCGACGGGTGTGCAGATCTTTGGGGTTTTCCTCCAAGTGGTCCCTGACGTTAACTGCCTTACGAATAAGGTTCATCAAGTCCTCCGGATATTCCAATCCCTGATCATTTTTTTCCAGGATTTGGGTTATTTTCATCCCGGTCACGGCTTTCACGTCAGGAATTCCGTACTGGTCTCTAAGTATTACTCCAATTTTACTAGTGGAGTTACCTTCCTTGGTCAGTTTCAGTATCAGTTCTTCAATCTCTTCAGTTGAGTATTCTATCCAATCTGGCTCGGCAGCCATTCTAATCACCTCTATAATCTTCAAACCATAACGCGAATTTTTCTAAGGACCGTCTTCGGTGGGAAAAACGGTTTTTAATCTCCCTTTTCAATTCACCGAAGGTTTTATCATATCCATTAGGTATAAAAATGGGATCATATGCGAATCCGTAGTTTCCGCGTTCCTCACGGGCAATATGTCCCTCCACTACACCTAAAAAAATCTCGGGCTCGGTATTGGGCGTTGCAAACCCAACTACCGACCTGAACTCGGCATAGCGGTCACGGACGTCTTCCATGAGCTTTAAAATTCCTTTGTTTTTCAGGGTACTCTGCACATAAGACGAGTAGGTTCCAGGGAACCATCCCAACTCCCGGATGAATAAGCCGGCGTCTTCAACTATCACTGGCTTATCAAGCCGCTTAGCAGCGTAACGGGAACCAAATAGGGCTACTTCATCTAAATCGCCCTGAACTTCAGGGTAGCCCAGGTCCACATGCTCCACTTCGATCTGGAAGTGGTTGAATATTCCTTGAGCTTCTTTTACTTTGTGTTGGTTCCCAGTTATAAAGGTTATCTTCCTAGGAACTTGTTCATTCCGGGTCATGCTCATCCCTTGATTAAGTTATCTTAGCCAAATATTATTTCCAAATATACTTAAAATTAGTTGAAAAAATTATCTCTGTATAAAAAAAGAAAATATATTTGGATCCCAACTTATCCAGGGAATCCAAAGTACTGGCACGCTGCTTTTATCATGTTCAGTTCTACACTGGCGTAATGAAGGGTAGAACCGGTGTCGCGTTCAACTTCCAGGGTTATGGTGTTGATGCCATACTGGTGTCCCCAGATTCGGACCATGCCTGGTTCGCCATCTCCATATTCCACTTGACAGTTGGTTACGGATTTAACGTAATTGGCCCAGTTACTCTCTGCGGCAACAAATGGTGGATTGGTGGCAAATATAACCCCATTGGCATATTTAGGTGTATCAAGGTCATACCCGGAATGCACATCTAAAATATATTGTATTCCATTTTTTCGGGCAAATTCAATCACATTCCAGCCAGGAGTTCCTGCACGATTGGCAATACGGTTTGGATCTTCATATTTGTAGCCAATTTTTTTCACGGGTTTGTAAAGCCACTTATAAGCCCTTTTATAGTAAGTTCTTTTTTTCCACTTGTAGTAACGCTTTCCATGATAGCGATACCATTTTTTATACCATTTTTTATACTTTTTCCAATACCGGACCTTTTTATAGGGAACCCATGCTGTGTATGTATATTTAGTGGGGCCATAAGTTCTTCGATTCACTGATGTGTCCTCTGGAATTGCGAAGGGAACCACATACAGGGTTCCATTGAATTTCTGGTCCTTGATGTATTCCAGGTACTGCATGGTGGCTAGGTTAGCTTCTTCTTCGTTACCATGAATTCCTGCCCAGATTAGGAGTTTATTACCAGAACCATTCCCGAACTGAATCACCGTAGATCCTGTTTTTTGTTTTTCCAATACCTCAGCGGATAACTCAGTTTTAGGAATATTGTTGGATATTTCCGAGTTTTTAGATACATCCGCACCAACCACGGAATCCAGAGTGGAAATCGTGTAACCAGTGGCATCAGTGGAACTTTCTTCTGCAGAAACAGCTGGTAATGCACAGACTAAAATGGTGAAGAAAGTCAGAAATGCCAAAATAGATTTTTTATTGATATTCCTTCCTCTAATTTTTTTATTTACATAAATAAGATCAACCCCCTTGAACCTCCGATTCAAATAAAAGATCTTATGCCTTAAGATCTAGGTTGATGATAAATAAACTTGTTTATTAAAAATCGGGGCAATTTCCTGATTATATGATTTTTTTTATTATTTACTGACGGTATAACGCCCTCTACTTTCTATTTCCCTGACCTTATCCACAACTAGCTGATAATCATCAGCCTGTTGATATCCTTCCAGAATTGCTGAGAAGCACTCTCCACTAATATCATGGTGAATACCGCTTATGGCTTTTTTGAAAACCAGGAGATCTACCCCTTTGTCTTCGGTTAGCTGGGAGATTTTGCCCAGTCCGAAGTCGATAAAGATTATTTTGTCTTTATCTAAAAGGAGGTTGCTGGTGGTGAGGTCTCCATGTATTATTCCGCAATTATGTAGCTTGGCTACGTTTTCTCCAATTCTACGGCAGATAACACTAATTTCCTCCTGCCCAGAATCTTTGAATACATCTTTAACTAATTTTCCACCCATTTTTTCCAGGGTAATGGAGCTTTCTTTGATATTGATGTCATAGATCAGGGGAGTTGGTACCCCGCAGCGTTTGGCCTCGTTTAACAGTTTTGATTCTGTTTTTGTTCGGCTTCTCCGGAGATTTTTATCAATATCTTTTATCCGGTAGTTTTTTCTTATCCTTTTTTTAACCAGCACGTCTCGGCCCAGATACTGATCATGATATAGATTGGCCTCCGCCCCTTTGGCAGTCAATTCTGGAGGTAATCTTAATAATGGACTGGTTTTTTTCATCCAAGGCACTGAAACTTGGTCGGTGCGATAACGCTGAATAACGTTGGTGTCATTTATTTCCTGCCGGGCCCCGTTTTTATACATCAACTGACCCATCCACGCGATCATGGCCCCGTTATCTCCACAGTATTCCATTGGGGGTATGAAAAATTGGGCGCAGTGTTCCCTGGTCATGACCGAGACCATCTCTCTTAAGCGTTGATTGGCAGCCACCCCACCCACCAGGAGAACTTCCCTTTTCTGGGCATGGGCCAGAGCTCTCTCAGTGACTTCCACCAGCATAGCAAAGGCCGTCTCCTGAAGACTAAAGCACACGTCCTCCAGGGATTCCCCTGATTCATACTTTCTTAAAGCAGCAGTTAGAAGACCTGAAAAGGCAAGATCCATCCCTTTAACGGTGTAGGGTAGTTTTATATAACTGCCGGACCTACTAGCCAGCTCTTCGACCCTGGGTCCTCCCGGGTGTCCCTGCCCGGTCTGTCTGGCGAACTGGTCCAGCATATTACCGGCTGCAATATCCAAAGTTTCGCCAAATACCTGATACCGGCCTGAATCAAAGGCAATTACTTGACTGTTTCCCCCGCTCACATATAAGGTGACTGGATCCTCACAACCAGTAGTCAAGCGACCGATTTCCACGTGTCCCACGCAGTGGTTCACTCCCAGAATAGGAACATCCAAACGGAGGGCTAAGGTCCGGGCGGCGGTGGCTACAGTGCGCAGGGCCGGGCCAAGACCGGGCCCCTTGGAAAAAGCCACTAAGTCAATGTCTTTCAAACCTAATTGTGCTTCGTGCAGTGCTTCTTCTATTAGTGGTGGCAGGGAATTGGCATGGTGATCTGCTGCTTCTCTGGGGTGGATTCCCCCAGAATCAGGGATCAGCTGTCTTCCCTTGGATGCCAGAATATTTCCTTCTGTATCTACAATGCCTGCACCCGTTTTCTCGGCGGTTCCTTCTAAGCCTAGACATATCAAAAAATCACCAAATATCTTAAGGAAAATTAAATGATGTTTTATTTCATTTAATTCTTTAATTTTAAATATGGTTTCGACTTATGATATATCAGAGGGGCTTTTAAGATGGCATCAAAAAAGAAATACGCAGTCATAACACTATTTGTTCTGTTAATCATGGTTGTAGCTGCTTTCACTTATTATATCTCCGACTATTATCCTGCTGTAGATGCAGCTCGGACTGCATTAGCTGGTAATGCATCTTACATGGTGGAAGACACTGATAACTTTATAACCTTTACACCCACTGGTAATAAGAGTCATACTGGTATAATCTTCTACCCCGGAGCTAAGGTAGAGGCAGAGAGCTATTCTGTATTGGCCTCGAAACTCGCTGCCAATAATTATACCACCTTCATTGTTAAAATGCCTTTTAACCTAGCATTTTTCGGTGCCAATAAAGCCGATGAAGTCATCACCAGACACCCTGAAATAACATCCTGGGTCATGGCCGGCCACTCACTGGGTGGTGTATTTGCATCGGACTACGCTGTGAATCATCCAGAAAATATTATAGGAGTCATATACCTAGCTGCCTATCCTTCTGCCAATGCTTCTAATGCTACATTTAAAGCATTATCAATCAGGGGTTCTCAGGATGCCTTTACCACCAGTGAAGATATTGCTAAAAATTTAAATAAATTCCCGGCCAACACCACCTTCATCACCATAAGCGGAGGTAACCACTACAATGTTGGTGATTATGGTGCCCAGGCCGGAGATAACAACAGCACCATCAGCCGGCAGCAACAGCAGATGGAGACTTTTAATTACATACTGCAATTTTTACAAAACCTCTAAAGAGTAAATAATCAGCATAAGACCAGAATAAGATGATAACATGGATCAGGCTATTAAAACATACGGATCTATAGAAAAACTCCCAGAAATAGGAAAAAATGAAGTGTTATTTTTATGCGTCATCGCCAGTACACTCACCTCCCGCAGACCAGGATTAACTGGAGCCGGTGCAACACCGGAACTAACTGATTACACTCCGGCGGCTGATGTGGAATTAATTGTCAATGGGGAGCCTACCTGTCTCCCAGAGATACCGCAAACCATTGTGGATGGAGCTATTGCACCGACCCCCGCAGTGATTACCAAGGCCGCCCTGGAACTGGCAGATATCCCCTTCCTGGTGGCGGATGCAGGGGCTGCTGTTAAACCTAAACTACCCTACATTAAGATTAACGATAAACCCGGTTCTGACATTACTACTGGCCAGGCTGTTTCTAATCCCGAGTTTATATTCCAACAGGGCAAAATTATGGGAAAATTACTTTCAAGGCTCACCCACCACATTTTCATCGGTGAAAGCACCCCTGCTGGCACCACCACCGCCCTGGGGGTTTTACAGGCCCTGGGTTACGATGCATGGGGGAAGGTTAGTGGCAGCACCCCTGAAAATCCTCACCATCTTAAACAGGAACTGGTGGAACGTGGCTTGAAGGCAGCGGGCATCCACGGTCAAAAACTCCAGGACCCCTTCCAGGCGGTGCAGGCAGTGGGTGATCCCATGATCCCTGCCGTGGCTGGAATAGCAGCTGGAAGCAAAGTCCCAGTAACTCTAGCTGGTGGAACCCAAATGACCGCTGTCTGCGCCCTTTTAAAGGCAGTTGATCCTGAATTCCTATTTGATGATCTTACCATAGCCACCACCAGCTTCGTGGCCCGGGATGAGACTTCCGATATTAACTACCTCACTGGCCAGATCGATGACATCACCATCTTTGCTGTGGATCCCTTCTTCGAAAAATCAGAAAATGATGGTCTTAAAAATTATCTTAATGGCTCGGTGAAAGAGGGAGTGGGGGCTGGTGGAGCAATGCTGGCCGCTCTTTTAAGGGGTCTTCCCATGAATGATGTACGCGCCAGGATCGAAAAACTCTGTGGAGAAATTTTCTGATCCATCGGTTTTTAAAAAAAGAAAGAAGAGGGTGGGGCTCTATTTAGTTGATTAAGAACACCCACAGCAAAACAACCACACCAACAATCCAGCAGTAATATGCGAAAATAGTTAGCTTGTGTTTTTTGATGTAGCCCATCAGGAACCTGATAGCCAGATAACCAAATATTATCGAAGATAAAAGTCCCGCTACAAACACGCTGGTACTCAAATCAAATCCCGCTGTAAGATCCGTTACCTGGACCAGAGCGGCACCTAGAATGGCAGGAATGGATAATAAAAAGCTGAATCGTGCCGCTATTTCACGATCAAAACCTAAATAAAGCCCGGTCGCTATAGTGGCTCCGGAACGCGAAATACCCGGTGCTATGGCACACCCTTGCGCAATACCGACCATTAAAGAGTTTTTGAAGCTTATATCCTCAACATCTTTGTTTCCACGGGGTAATCTCTCCACACCCCACAGGATAAACCCGGTAATTAAAAGGAAAACAGCTACTGCAGGTGGGGAACTGAAAAGACCTTCAAAAAAGTCTTTGAACAGTACTCCCATCAAACCAGCAGGGATGGTACCCATTATTACCAGCCATGACAGTCGCTTGAAGGGATCTTCCTCCAATCCAGATCTGAACTTTCTCTGGAAAAGATCCATTAAACTGGAGACGAAGGCCCTGATCATGTTCACCACGTCATTCCAGAAATAGTACACCACGGCGATGAGGGTGCCCAAGTGTAGTAGAGTGTCGAAGGCCAGGGTTGATTTTACGCCTAGAAGTTCAGGTACCAGCACCAGATGAGCTGAGCTACTCACCGGGAGAAATTCGGTTAAACCCTGGACCATGCCCAGAATAATAGCTTGAATGATGTTTATGTCCATTTTATTTTCACCCTTGAATGAATAATTTATAACATAAATGTGAATTTATTATAACTGATAAGTTTTAACTTCTAAGTTATAATTTATAATCTATATTAATCGAGATAGGTCAGCCAGTGGTACTGGTCTTCAGCTTTACCTTCCAGTATTTTAAAGAAACTATCCTGCAGTCTCCGGGTTAATTGACCCCTAACTCCTTCCCCAATGATGATCTGATCCACAGAGCGTATGGGGGTAACCTCAGCCGCCGTACCAGTAAGGAATAATTCTTCGGCCAGATATAACATCTCCCTAGGGATGTGCTGTTCAATCACTTCCAAGCCCATATCCCTGGCCAGGGTAATTATGGAGTCTCGGGTGATGCCGTTTAAAAGTGATGATGATATGGGGGGAGTGTAGAGGATACCATCCTTGACCAGGAAGATGTTTTCTCCACTGCCTTCACTGACCATGCCACTATAATCCAGCATAATGGCCTCGTGATAGCCGTTGAAGAGAGACTCCATCTTGGCCAGTTGACTGTTCATGTAGTTGGAACCAGCCTTGGCCATGTTAGGCATGGTATCCGGAGCCATCCTCCTCCAGGATGAAACTCCCACATCAACCCCCATCTCCAGGGCTTCTTCTCCCAAGTACTTTCCCCAAGCCCAGGCAGCGACCACGGATTCCACGGGACAGTTAAGGGGGTAAACGCCCAACTCCGCGTAGCCACGAAAGATTACTGGCCGGATATAGCATGCTTTAAGCCCATTAATCTCAACTGTTTCCAGAATGGCTTCCCTAAATTCTTTCTGTGAATAGGGGACGTCCATCCGGTAGATCTTGGCGGAGTTGTATAAACGGGCCACATGCTCTTCCAGGCGAAATATAGCCGGGCCTTGTTTGGTATTATAACAGCGAATTCCTTCAAATACACTGGATCCGTAATGTACAACGTGAGATAATACGTGAATGTTTGCTTCTTTCCAGTCAACGAACTTTCCGTTGAACCATATTTTTCCTGATTCGTCAAAGGCCATGTTATCCCTCCAGTTCTTCTTGGCTAGGCTTCCATAAAAAATCTTTTGTTAAAACTGTGGCGGAATTATTGTTGCATCTTCTCTATAGGTACTACCAGTAAAGTATAAATAAGCTGTTCACCAAACCAGAGGAATGTTCAAATCAGGGCCGGTGGTCTAGGGGTATGATACCTCGCTTACAACGAGGTGATCAGGAGTTCGAATCTCCTCCGGCCCATTAAACATCATTTTTCCTGTTTTATAAAAAATACGACTGTGAAGAGCAAGTTTTAAATCTTTAAGTTAAATATAAGTATGAAAGTCAGTGGGGGCCGGTGGTCTAGGGGTATGATACCTCGCTCACACCGAGGTGATCAGGAGTTCGAATCTCCTCCGGCCCACTTCAATCTATTTTTTTTTAATGTGCAGCTAAAAAATGATTTTATGAGGGATTAACTCCTACATGCCTGAAATTAATCAATGGAACTCTTTTTTGCAAAAATTATCTGGTCTAGAAGTACAAAATAAGAAGCACGTTCACCAGGAGTGCCACAAAAAATACGATGGTACCTTTCATTAAGGTAGAGTTGAGGTCTCGTTCCAGGAACAACACCAAACCGTACGATAGAATAGCGGATGATATTATGGTGGTCAAGCCGCTCATAGCGGTGCTATTGGAACTCATTTCTACTAAGTAAGTTATTAATTTGGATAAAAGCAGCACAATGATGATGAGCACGACAGGATTTTTAATTAGAGGCCTTAACTTTGGCCACAGTGGTTCAGCGGGTTGTCTGCTTCTGCGGGCCGAACCTTTTTTTAAGCTGGTTTTCCCACGGGATAAGAATCCAAGTGACACCGTTGGACCACTACTTCTACTAGCTGAGGAAGGTTCGTAATCAGATTCTTCCTCCACATCCTCATATGATTCTGCAACGTCCTCTTCTTCTTCAAGATCGGCCTGGTGCTGGGTGAAACGCTTGGCAAGGACCATAAGGCCATCTTTATCAATGAGTTTAATATTACGGCGTCCAGCGTAGTTGTTGGCGCTGTCTGTGAAGTAGGATGTAGTGACCACCACCACTTTGGATGCTTTAAGGGTTTTGGCCACCATTTCCATTTCTTTAAGCACATCCATACCGACTTCCCAGCGGTCATCGTAATTTTTACAGGCTACCACCACGCCAATATCGCCTATTATGGTGGGAAGAACTCCATAGATATCGATGATGTGTCTCGAGGTTTGAAAATTTTGGTAAACCTTGAACCCAGATTCCTCCATTACCCGGGCCATGAACCTGACCAACCTGTTTTTATCCACTTCCCTCACCAGCTCTCTTGATCAATTCATTGACAACCTATATCATTATTTAATAGTAATATTATTTCTTCTCTACCTTTTTATACTTAAAACTGTTCCTTTCCTATCCCTTAACTACCACGCAAACTATTTAGAGGTGTGGGTATAAATCTAGCCAACATGACCATTCTCATAACCAACGACGACGGTGTAAACTCATCTGGCATCTGGGCCGTTAAAAAGGCAGTGGAAGACCTGGCTCAAATCAAGATTGTTGCTCCAGCTACTCAACAAAGTGGTATCGGTCACGCTTTAACTCTATTTGAACCAATAAGAGTAAGTTCTGTTACTTTAAGTGATGGAGATCCTGCTTGGTCAGTATCTGGAACTCCCACCGACGCGGTTATACTAGGCATCTACCAACTTACCGAAGAAAAACCCGAACTGGTCATATCTGGTATTAACATTGGAGAAAACCTGGGCAAGTCCGAATTAACTACATCCGGGACTATTGGTGCAGCTATGGAGGCTGCTGTTAATGGCATACCTGCCCTTTCTGTTTCATTACAGGTTACCCGGGGTGATATCAAGTTCCACGATGGCCATGTTGATGTTGATTTTGTATATGCCCAGCGTGTGGTCCGGAGGGTTACCAAGCAGATACTTAAAAAGGGACTACCAGATGGGGTCGATTTCTTGAATCTTAACATTCCTTCTCACCCTCAAAATGACCAGATCAAGATCACCAACCTAGGGGAGAGGATGTACCGGGTTCATATCACCGAAAGGCTGGATCCCAGGGGAAGATCATATTACTGGATTGACGGGGATCCGGTAGAAACAGATGAGAAGGGTACTGATGTTCATTCCCTTAAAATTGAAAATATGGCCACATTAACTCCAGTATCCCTGGATTGCACTGCACCATTGGATTTAATGAAAGAATGGATCTGATGGCCACTCAGGATATTAGCAGGATATGATGGAAGCTAAAGATTTCAGGCAGCGGATCATTAAGTTAGGATCAAATGTTAAATATCTGGGAACCAGGACCACCGGTAGGGTTCAACAAATAACTGTTAAAGGTGAACATGCCTGGATAAAAATGGATTCCACTGGTCTTTTTTACAGATCCGATTATCTCATCCTGATGGATGAAAAGTTGGATTTGAAAATTAGCAAGAAACTCAATCCCCATGAAAAAATTAAGAAAATAAAAAGGATATTGCCCACTGAAATATCCAACCATGGAGATGGCCCGGGTTATGGTGGAGGTTAGTAAGGGTATTTTTTTATTTTAAATTTTTATGGATAGTTTATCATAAGTTAATGGTTCCTAATTTTCTATCCTAAATCTTCTACTGTAGAAAAAATAGGTTGTCAAATAGGATTTTTTTAGATAATTTTTTCTACTGTAGAATTATAAAAGGGCAAAAATCCGATGTATTAGTTAAATTTCAATAAATAAATTTTTAAATTTAATTTAAATATTTAATTAAGTATTTAAGTTAATTCTAAAACTGCTCAACCTTTATTCCTAAAATCTCCTGGGCACCGTTAAATACATCACGGGCGATCTGAGCGCTGCCCATGGAACCAGATGTAGATGGGAGCAGAACGCATTCACCAATAATATTTAGTTCCTTAGTTAGTCTACCGTAGAAATCAAATGGTTCTCGCAGGGCCCCGATGGAGCCAGTAAGAACTACTCCCTGTAATTTTTTGGGAGAAATTCCATTCAAACCCCAGATTTCCATCAAAATAGTCATTAACATGGTATCTAATGCCAGTTTAGCTTTAGAATCACCATTCTTGTAATTTTTAAGGAGAACTTCTCGGGCCTGACTCACTTCTTCATCCAAACCCGCCACTTTCACTGCTCCTGCCTGTGAAAAACATTGATTAGCGGTTTTAAGACCCTCATCTATGTTTCGAATCATTTCCAGGTCTAAAGGCCCGTGTATTATTCCCATAGCTCCGAGACAAGCATCCATTGCGCCACGAATTTTTGCATCTTCCAGAAGGATGCTTACCGTGTTGGAACTAATATCCGCCACGATGAAGTCCTGAAAACCAGTTTCCAACTGGGCGTTATAGCATATACTCACCTTTTCTGCACTGGCTTGGTGGGAATAAGCAGCTCTAAATCGCGGATCAAGTGAAGGGCTGTTTTTATGCAAACCCGGTATCAGGATAGTGGGTACTTTTGACTCCTCGATTTCATCATAAACGAAGGTACCTCCTCCGGTAACTTTGCCAGCACCCTCTATAGAAAGTATTCCGCGATCAACCACCTTTTCTATGGGAATTATATTGGATATACCATCACCCATGGCATAAGTTATGGCCATAAGGTCAATTTCCGCAGGATTAACCCTCTTGAAAAGTTCTTCCATGGCTGAAACTTCGTTACGGGATAATTGCAACCGATTTATTTTAAAATGAATAGGTTCATCATGGAGCACGGTGAAGGAAACACCGGTAGTCCCGTGATCCATTCCCACAAAGACCATTCTTGTACCTCAACTTAAAAAAATAGATAATTTGGATTATTTTTCAAGTCCACACAGTTTCCGGAGTTTACGGCCTTCCTTTTCAATTTGAAGATCTGATTCCAGGTCCCGTAGCCTGTTTAGTTGCGGTTTTCCAGCTTGGTTTTCCAGCGCCCATTCTTTGGTGAATTTACCACTTTGAATCTCATTTAGGATCTTTTTCATCTCGCTGCGTGTTTGATCAGTAATGAGCCGTTCTCGGCGAGATAAACCTCCGAATTCAGCGGTGTTACTGACATCGTGCCACATACCAGCGAATCCCTTCTGATAAATAAGGTCCACAATCAGTTTAAGCTCGTGGCAGGTCTCAAAATAGGCCAGTTCCGGCTGGTACCCTGCTTCCACCAGGGTGCTGAATCCGGCTTTAATGAGTTCGGTTACTCCTCCACAGAGAACCGCTTGTTCACCGAAGAGGTCGGTTTCAGTTTCTTCTTTGAAGGTAGTCTCCAGTACACCGGCACGGGTTAATCCACAGCCCTGTCCCATGGCCAGGGCAATATCCATAGCATCTCCAGTGTAATTTTGTTCCACAGCCACCAGTCCTGGCACTCCAAATCCATCAACATATTGTTGCCTGACGGTAGATCCTGGCCCTTTAGGGGCTATCATGGTTATATTAACATTTTTCGGTGGTTTTATGTACTGGAAGTGGATGTTGTATCCGTGGGAGAAGGATATGGTGTTCCCTTCCTGCAGCCCGTCCTTTATGGATTCTTGGTAGACCTGGGCCTGGATTTCATCAGGAATGAGAAGGTGTATAATGTCTGCTTTTTGGGCTGCTTCTTCCACAGTCAAAACTTCAAGTCCATCTTCTTTGGCCACTTTCCAGGAGCCTCCATCCTGGCGTAAACCAACAACAACGTTCAATCCACTTTCGGCCATATTCATGGCCTGGGCTCGGCCTTGACTACCATAACCTATTACAGCAACGGTTTTATTCTTTAAAACATCTATGTTCACGTCATTTTCATAATAAATTTTCATATGATCGCCTCTTTAAAAAAATTGCGAATTCTCTTGTAGTAAGTATAAAATCAACTTTTCTTTTCTACTAGTTAAGGAAGGTTCATTTATATAATTTTTTCTCGCCTCCTTAAATCCATAGAATCCTTTAAACTTCCATTGTTTAAAAAAAGAGAGATGGAGTGCCATCAAAAAGATATTCCATTATATGGTCTTTGCCCCTCTGGTAATTGCGGTGGGTCCGGTTCTGGCAATTTCCTGTATCCCAAAACTACGGAGTAGGTCAATGAGTGCATCAATCTTATCGGGAGCACCGGTAATTTCTATGGTAAGATTATCTGGGCTAACATCTATAATTCTGCCCCGGAATATGTTGGCGTACTGAATGATCTCGGAACGGGCTTTCTCGTGGGGAGCGTGGGTTTTTATAAGGCAAAGCTCTCTTAAAACCGTTGATGGGGGGTCCAAGTCCCTGACCTTTATGACTTCAATTAGTTTGTTCAATTGTTTGGTAATTTGTTCCAGGACCTTCTCATCTCCCCGGGAAATAATGGTCATACGAGCAATACCCTCCTTTTCTGACGGCCCCACGGTTATGGCATCGATGTTGAATCCTCGTCGGGTGAAAAGTCCAGCAACCCTCTGTAAAACACCGGGGCGGTGCAGAACCACGGCACTTATAATGTGGCTTCTCTCGTTGGTCATCCTAATCACCCCCCTCCTCAGCGGCAGAGGGCTGGTAAGGTATTTCTCCTGGAACATCTCGTTCAATCTTATATTCTCCAACGATCTCGGTCAGACCACACCCTGGAGGTACCATGGGCAGAATCTCATCGGGATCAATTATTACATCTATTAAACCAGGTTCTCCAGATTTAAGAGCTTCCCTCAGCGTTTCTTTCATCTCTCCCGGTTTTTCTACTCGGTAAGCATTTACTCCAAAGGCTTCAGCTAGTTTCACAAAGTCTGGAACTTCACCTAGTTTGGTGTGGGATATTCGTTCCTCGTAGAAGAGTTTCTGCCATTGAGCAACCATTCCCAAGTAGCGATTGTCCAGAACACAGACCACTACTGGGATATCGTACTCTTTGATGGTAGCCAGGTCCTGGCACACCATTAAAAATCCTCCATCACCGCACACCGCAACCACGTCCTCTTCAGGGAGGGCTACCTTAGCCCCCATGGCTGCCGGGAAGCCGAATCCCATGGTCCCCAGTCCGCCGGATGATATGAATTTCCGGGGATTTCGAGAAGTAAAATAATGAGCCATCCACATCTGATTCTGACCAACATCGGTGGTGAGTATGGTATCGTCAGTTACTGCTTCGGAAATCTCTTTAATAACCTGTTGTGGCTTTAAAGGGACGTCATTAAATGATAATCGTGGGATGCAGCTTTTACGGAACTCTTTTACGTGCTGGGTCCAATTCTTTTTCTGGGTACCTTCCATCTGGGATATTACTCGTATCAGGTGGGCCAGGATTATCTTGGCATCTCCAACAATAGGCACATCCACTGGCACGTTTTTACCAATCTCGGCCGGATCCACATCGATGTGTATAATCTTGGCCTTGGAAGCAAATTTAGATACATCCCCGGTGGTACGGTCTGAGAAACGACATCCAACAGCAATCAAACAATCACAGTCATCCACCAGGAAGTTGGATACCTTACGGCCATGCATACCCAGCATCCCCAGTGAAAGGGAATTATCCTCTGGGAAGCATCCTTTACCCATTAAAGTAGTGGTCACTGGGGCTCCGAGAAGTTCTGAGAGTTTAAATATTTCTTCTGACGAAGCAGAAAGGATTACTCCGCCACCAGCTAATATAACTGGTTTTTTTGCTTTAAATATGACATCTGCGGCCCGTTTAACCTGTAAAGGATGACCTTTCTTGGTGGGCTTGTATCCTGGTAAGTCGATGATTATGTTCTGGGGATATTCCAGCTCCGCTTCCTGAACATCCTTGGGAAGGTCAAGCACTACTGGGCCTGGACGTCCAGTGGAAGCGATATAAAATGCTGATTTGATCATGGGGGGTATTTCAGCCGGGTCCATGGGCTGATAGCTGTGTTTGGTTATGGGCATAGTAATTCCCAGGGTGTCCACTTCCTGGAATGCATCGTTACCTATTAAATGGCTGGCCACCTGTCCGGCCAGGGCCACCACTGGAGATGAATCCATGTAAGCAGTGGCTATACCAGTTATCAGGTTAGTGGCTCCCGGACCGGAAGTTCCAATACACACTCCTACCTTTCCAGAAGCACGTGCATAACCGTCCGCAGCATGCGCCGCGCATTGTTCATGCCTTACTAGTATGTGTCTAAGGTCTGAATCATATATTTCGTCGTATAAAGGGAGTAACACCCCTCCGGGGTATCCGAAGACAACGTCAACTCCCTGATCAGTAAGTGATTGGATTATGGCTCTACTGCCCTTCATAAAAACACCTTAACCTATACTAAACATTAATACTATCCTACTCATAAAACTTCAACTCTCCAACACTTTAATTTTGTGTTGTAAAAGTGGAAGGGGTAAATAAGTACATCCATTTTTTATAAGATTATGAATTTATAGATGCACGGGAGGGCTAGTTAATGAAGATCTTAGTAGTGGGAACCGGCGCCCGAGAACACGCCATTTGCCAAGCTGTTCATGAGGACGCAGAATTATATTCATATATGAGTAACCAGAATCCTGGAATCACAAAATTGGCTAAGGAATATTATATCGGGAGTGAAATGGAATTAGAATCCGTAAGAGATAAGGCTACAGCGTGGGGGGTGGACCTGGCCATAATAGGTCCAGAATCTCCCCTGGAAGAGGGCATCGTGGATCTACTTCAGGAAACTGGAATAGATTGTGTGGGGCCAACTCAGGCGGCGGCTCGTATTGAGACGGATAAGGCCTTCATGAGAAAACTTTTCGTTGATCACCGTATAGGCGGCTCAGTTGCTTATGGGGTGTTCGACAATGTGGAAGAGGCCGGGAATTTCATTGACGATTTTGAAAAAGATTTGGTGGTGAAGCCCATCGGATTAACTGGGGGTAAAGGTGTTAAAATTATGGGAGAACACCTTGAGGATGGTGCAGATGCTAAACAATATGTCAGGGAGATTATTGATAACAAAATTGGTGGCCATGCCAGCGTAGTCCTGGAAGAACGCCTGGTGGGGGAAGAATATACGATTCAGGCCCTGGTAGATGGGAGTCATGTAATGCCTATGCCCGCTGCTCAGGATCATCCCCATGCCTATGAGGGGGATCAAGGTCCGATCACTGGTGGGATGGGGTCATACTCTGATATTGATGGGCTGCTGCCTTTCCTGGATGAAAAATCATACCATGATTCAGTTAAAATTATGGAAGATACTGTAAAGGCTGTTAAAAAAGAAGTTGGCCCCTATAAAGGCGTTCTTTATGGTCAATTCATGCTTTGTAGGGAAGGTCCTCGCCTGGTGGAGTACAACGCTCGATTTGGGGACCCCGAGGCCATGAATGTACTACCACTTTTAAAAACAAGTTTTATGGAGTTATGCCAGCAAGTGGTGGATGGAAATCTTAAAAAGGCCACGTTCGAACCTAAAGCTACGGTGTGTAAGTATCTGGTCCCTAATGGATATCCTGATAGTGGTAAGGCCAATTCAGTCATTAAAGTAGATGAGGAGAAGATCAATGCTGCAGGGGCAATGGTCTATTACGCCGCGGTTAACCAGGAAAACGAACATATTTACACTTCATCTTCACGGGCCCTGGCTCTGGTTGCTGCTGGTGAAACTATAGCTGAGGCCGAGGAGATCTGTGAACAGGCCACTAACTACGTGGATGGTGATCTGTATCATCGCCGTGATGTGGGAACCGAGGCACTGATTCAAAAACGAATTAAGCATATGCAAGAGTTATTAAGCAGTTGAACATCAACCGACTGAATTATGGAGATGAGATGTATGCAACATGTGTTATCTGTGCTGGACATCCAAGACCAGATCCGCGACATATTGAAACAGGCCCAGATTTTCAAAGAGGGCCCTGGTGGTGATGAACCTTTAAAAGGTAAAACACTGGCCATGGTGTTTGAAAAATCATCTACCCGGACCCGTATATCCTTTGAAGTGGCCATGTACCAGCTAGGTGGCTTTCCACTATATCTTTCTACTTCCGACTTACAACTGGGTCGGGGGGAGATTATAGAGGACACTGCCCGGGCCATGACCCGCTATGTGGATGGGGTGATGATCCGAGCCAGAGAACACCAGGATGTGGTTAAATTTTCCAATCACTCTCGTGTCCCGGTAATTAATGGTCTTACTAATTTAGAACATCCCTGTCAGGCGTTAGCTGACATGTTGACCATACTGGAGAGAAAAGGAACCTTCGACCTTAAGATGGTATATGTAGGGGATGGAAACAACGTGGTTAATTCCCTGTTACTGGCCACCGCCCTTCTGGGAATGGACTTCACCGTAGCCTGCCCCTCAGGATATGAACCCGACCCGGAAATTTTAAAAGAAGCTTTAAAGATAGCTGAAAATACAGGATCAAATTTGAAAGTTACTCATCAGGTTCGAGAAGCGGTTATGGATGCTGAAGTTCTTTACACCGACGTTTGGGTCAGTATGGGCGACGAAGAAGAAGCAACTCAGCGTTTAAAAGATCTTCAAGCCTATCAGATCAACTCGGACCTGCTTAAACTGGCTGATCCAGGAGCCATGGTTTTGCACTGCTTACCTGCAATACGTGATCAGGAAATCACGGAGGAAGTCCTTAACGGTCCTCAGTCTGCGGTTTGGGATCAAGCTGAAAACCGTTTGCACGTCCAGAAAGCTTTACTTTATCTTTTACTTGGGGATTAAGTTTATTTTTAATTCCTTTTTTTCAATCTGGGTTGTCAAATCACATCCCCTTTTTCATGGATGCATCCCAAGTTTTAATGAACTCCTCCATAGCATTTTCATAGTCCACAAGGATATTTTCTTGTCTTTTATTAAATATGATGAAATATGAAAAGGCCATTATGTTAAACGCCCCTGCTTCATAGTCAATAGATGCATCTGGATACACATACTCTATGAATTTCGCTAAGTTTTTGACACCTCCCTTTAACATAAGTACGGATTTATGATCTTCGTTAAGGAGGATTTTGATGTATTCAAAATTGTTTTCTACCATGGCAGTGACACTTTCAATTATGAATTGGAGGTCTTCAGATCCTTCCTTGGAGGGGGTGAAAAATTGTTCAAATTCCAAGGTAATCCGGTCTGAATTAAACTTCAAAACCTGATTGAACAGATTTTCCTTGGTTCTAAACTTTCTAAACAGGGTCATCTCTGTAAAACCAGATTTCTCGGCGATTAATTTGGTTTTAGCCCCATCGTATCCTCTTTCCGCGAATATTTTCAGTGCAGCATCTAAAATCTTTCTTTCAGTCTTATCCATCTTGTTCTCCAGAATTCATTCTTTATCATCTGATAAATCAATTCCTTCATTTACATACTGACCGGTGATTCTATGCCCAGGAGGGCCAGCGCGTTCCGGATGGTGATCCGTGACTTATCCACCAGCATTAATCTTAAATCTTCTTTTCCTGATCCTAAAACTGGCATTGATTTGTAGAACCGGTTAAAGACTCCGGCCAGTTCCAGGACATACTGGGCCACGGGATGAACCCTACGGGCCTCTGCTGATTCTTCAATTACCTGTGTGAATCTGGCGATAGTTTTAATCAGGTCTACTTCCATTTCTTCCATTTCTTTCAGGCTATTCAAATCTATTTCGACTTCAGCACCCGAATAATTGCCTTTTTCTAGTAACTTGCAGGCCCTGGCGTGTGCGTACTGGATGGAGGCACAGCCCCGTTCGAAACTCAATGCCTCTTCCCACTTGAAAACTATATGTTTTTCGGGGGATAAACGGGCTATGTAGTATCTTATAGCCCCAATTCCAATCATCTCGGCAATTTTAATCTGCTCTTTTTTATTCAACTCCGGCCTTCGTTTTTCGAGTTCTTCTAAAGCTCTTTTTACAGCTTCATCCATCAGATCATCTACACTAATGAACACACCCCTTCTGGTGGATATGGATCCTTCGGGCAGGGTAATGAATTCATAGAATATTACTTCGGGTTTTTTGCACCCTACTAGTTCCAATGCCAAGCTCAACTGCTCTAGTGCCAATTTATGGTCGGATCCCAATATATCTATGGATATATCTGCTTTTACTGCTTTTTCTTCATGGTAGGCCAGATCTCGAGTGGAATATAGTGATGTGCCATCCGAACGACGGAGTATGAGTTCTTTTTCAACCCCGAATTGGTTTAGGTCCAGGTATAGCACCTCATTTTCCTGGGTATATCCTGCAAGTTCCTGTAAAATAGCATCTACCCTGCCTTCCCGAATGAATCTGCTTTCCCATACGAATTTATCATGATGTATGTGCAACCTTTGGGAAGTTTCCATCACTCCTGCCAAGCATTTATCCACCACTTCCTTAAAAAGTTCCTCCAGTTGTGGAGGAAATTCCTGTTCATAGGTTTTCAGTATGGCATCAATTTCGGTTTTGATCTCGGGATTGGACTTTAAAGTCTGGTTCACCTGAAAGTATAGTTTTCCCATTTCCACGTCTGGCTTTTTTTTCGGATCCAACTGGTAATCAAGATTCTGCAGTCCCCACACGATCATGGCGATTTGCCTTCCCATATCATTAACATAGTACTGGGTTTCCAGGGGATAGCCCCCCATACGTAGAATCCGGGATAGTGAATCGCCAATTATGGCGTTCCTTATGTGCCCGATATGTAGGGGGCCATTAGGATTAGCAGAAGTATGTTCCAGGATTATTGATTGGTCTTGAAGTTCTAATTGTCCGTATTCCTCTCCAACTGATTTAAAAACTTGTTGGAAGAACCGGGCTTGGTTAATGAAGAAGTTCAAATAGGGGCCTTTGGTCTCCGCCCGGTCAATGAGGGGTGGTAATTCTAGGTTTTCCAGGATTATAAGAGATATATCTGCAGGAGATTTTTTGAGATTACCAGCTAGTTGAAAAGCCACGTTCGTTGCCAAATCTTCCATATCGGGGTTGGGTGGTTGTTCAAAGTTAATCTCAACTGGCATATCCCATTTAAGCTTATCAATGGCTGCTCGAACTGTTTCTGCAGCTTGATTTTCCAATTTTCGGTACATAAATTCACCTTGTAATTAAAAAAATGATTATTTATTATAAATTCAAAATTAAGACTACAGCCCCCTGATCCACAGGGTTATGTAGCCTATTTTAGGGATTATTAGGGGATTATATCCCCAACTTATTACCTTGGCCTGCACCTGTTCCGGATAAACTGGGGAGGGGTCTGGTCCTGCATTATTGTCACCTTTAGTCACGAAATAGTTGCGTCCCTGGGAATCCTGCCCGGTAGCAACTATCCGGTGAATAACTGGTTCTGGGAACCAAGTTGCACGGTAGATTATTATGTCCCCTATCTGTAGATTATCTGGACTAACTTCTTCGATTCCGAGGAAATTGGTTTTTTCAATCAACACCACATCGCCCCGGTAAAATACGGGTTCCATACTACCCGAAACCACCACGTTGAGGTGTTGGGCTAGTAAAATACCTACTACGATGATGATTATGTAACTGGCGATTTCGCGGCCAGTTGAATTTTTAGACTTCGTTTCAGGGTCCTGATTTTTCTGGGGATCTTTAGCTTTTTTGGACATTGAATACACCCATCTATCTTAGTATGGCTCCCTCATTGGCTGAAGTTGCCAGTTTACGATAACGGGCCAACCATCCTTTAACTTCTTTCTGGGGATGGATCACCTTTTTCAGGCGGTGTTTTATTTCTTCAGGAGACACTAGGAGTTCGATCGACCGGCGGGGCATATTTATCCGGATAAGATCTCCATTCTCCACTACGGCTATCGGCCCGCCGGCCTGAGCTTCAGGTGAGACATGGCCAATACAGGGTCCTCTTGTTCCTCCGGAAAATCTTCCGTCGGTGATAAGTGCCACTCGATTTATACCTAACCCAGATATGGCTGAGGTGGGGTTGAGCATTTCTCTCATACCCGGACCTCCCTGAGGTCCCTCGTAACGAATAACCACTACATCTCCCTCCTCCACTTCCCCCTGGGATATGGCTTCCACACATTCTTCTTCAGAATTAAAGACTTTAGCAGGACCCTGGTGCTGGAGCATCTCCTGGTCAACAGCTCCCTGTTTAACCACAGACCCTTCCGGGGCTAGGCTACCCTTAAGGATGGCGATCCCCCCTTCTTCATGGTATGGATGGTCCAGAGGGCGGATAACATTATGATCCAATACCCGTGCATCTTTAAGATTATCTGCTAAAACTTCCCCAGTACAGGTTCGGGCTTCGCCTATTATCTTAGACTCCAGATCCTTTAAAACAGCGGGGATTCCGCCGGCCTGGTGCAGATCCAACATGGTGTGCTGGCCAGAGGGGCTGATGGCGGTGATGTGGGGCACCTTACGGCTTAGGGTATCAAAAAGGTCCAGGGTCACCTGGACACCTCGTTCACGCAACTCGTAGGCAATGGCTGGTATGTGGAGTGTGGTGTTACTTGAACCTCCCAGGGCTAAATCGGCCACTATAGCATTATGGAAGGCTTCTTGGGTCATTATCTGGGATGGCTTAAGATTTTCATCAATCATGGCCACTATCCGCTCACCACTCTCCCGGGCTATCCACATCTTATGGGCGTCCACGGCGTGGGTGGTGGCGCAGTATGGTAAACTCATACCCATGGCTTCAGTAAGGCAGGCCATGCTGTTAGCAGTGAAAAGTCCTGCGCAGGAACCTGCTCCAGGGCAGGCGCAACGTTCTAATTCGTCCAATTCTTCAAGGGTCATTTTCCCGGAGTTAACCTGACTCACTGCTTCAAATACGTTGATCAAATCCACAGCTTTCCCTTGGAATTCTCCGGGCAACATGGGCCCACCGGTAACTACAATGGAGGGTATGTCCAATCGGGCTGCAGCCATAAGCATTCCTGGAACCACCTTATCGCAAGTAGGTAGTAGTACCAGCCCATCCAGGCTATGGGCCTGGGCCATGCTCTCTACTGTGTCGGCTACAATTTCTCGGGAAGCTAATGAATATCGCATTCCATCATGATTCATGGCCAGACCATCACAGATGGCCATGGTGTTGAACTCGAATGGAAAACCACCCGCATTACTTATTCCAAGTTTAACGGATTCTGCAATTTTTTTTAGATGAATATGTCCGGGAACTATATCGGTAAAACTATTAGCCACTCCGATGAAAGGTTTTTCTATTTCTGAGTCAGTTAAACCACAAGCCCTTAAAAGGGAGCGGTGTGGGGCTCTTTGTATGCCCTTTTTTATGGTGTCGCTTCTCATGCCCATCACCTAATAAGAGTAATCAAAATGAATTATACTTTAACTATCTATATGTCTATCATTAGACGAACATAACTTTTATAATAATATCATATACTAAAATGAAAGCTGCCGTGGTATTCTCATTGCATGGGCACCATTCAACCCATTAGGTTAGTGGATTTATGTGTCTTTAACTAGTACAATTACTTTAACTTATTAGCTATCATTTAAAATATTAAAGTAACGCTTCATTATTTTATATTTCATTACTTCATTATACTTTCCGCACCGGTTTAGTTGAGGATCGCGTGCTAGTTTAGATAAGTTCATAGAGAATTTACATATACAACTTTTCATCTTAGTAATAACATGGATCTCTTTCTTCTTTTGAAGATTATTATTGCCATTGCACTGGGAGCCCTAATTGGTATAGAACGGGAGAGGAAGGGCCATGAAATGGAATTTGCAGGGGTCCGTACCTTTATGCTTATTTCTCTTCTGGGAATAATTTCTGCTTATCTCTCCGAATTCTACTCTCTTTTTTTTGGCTTGGCCTTTCTGGGAGTGGTGGGGCTCATAACTGTTAGTTATCTTGTAACGACCCGTAATAATGGTGATGTAGGCTTAACCACTGAAGTAGCTGCTTTAGTTACTTTTATTCTGGGGGCCATGTGTCTATGGGATGATGGTCTCCAGATCGCCCCCATACTGGCCATAATCGTCACCACCATCCTGGCCACTAAAAAACATCTACACCGCTTCGTCAGGAGGATAAGTGAGAAAGAACTAATTAACACCCTCAAATTCCTAATCATTGCTTTTGTAATCCTTCCTCTACTTCCCAACACTACTTTTGGCCCTTTGGAAGTTTTTAATCCCTACCAGATTTGGCTGATGGTGGTTTTCATCTCGGCCATAAGTTATACCGGCTATATCCTCATGAAATTTATAGGACCGGATCGCGGACTGGGATTAACGGGTATAATAGGGGGCTTCGTTTCCAGCACTGCAGTAACCATTTCCATGGCCGCCAGGGTCAAGGAAAGCGACTTCCTTCTTAAGGCTGCGGTTTTCGCCACAGTGGTGGCCAGTGCCATGATGTTCCTACGGGTGTTGTTGGAGGTATTGGTCATCAATCCGTCCCTGATTTCCCTGGTTGCGGTGCCTATGCTGGTGATGGGTATTTTGGGAATAACATTGGCCGTATTCCTCTGGAGAGAGGTTGAAAATAGGGATATGGACCCGGATTTAAAACTTGAAAATCCCTTCTCTCTTAAACCCGCATTAATCTTCGGAGTGCTTTTTTTGGGGGTTCTCTTCATCTCAAAGCTGGCTAACATCTATCTGGGAAGTGGAGGTGTTTATCTGGCCAGCATTATCTCCGGGGTGGCTGATGTGGATGCCATAACCATCAGCATGTCCCTCCTGGCACCTAATACCATCACTCCAGAAACCGCAGCCACGGCTATAACGCTGGCGGCCATGTCTAATACTGTATTCAAATTTTTAATAGTATTATTTTTCGGCACTAGAAAATTCGCCACTAATGTGGGCCTGATTTTCCTTTTGATAATCATCGCCGGCTTGCTGGCCATATTTTTAGTATAATAATACAAATTCTAATAAGGTTATTAGGTGAAGGTTTATGGAATGGGTCCCTTCAAGGTAGTGTATAAATAACATCAGCACTGACTTTTATTTTAGGTATTTTAAGGTGATATCATGCGCATACTTTTAATTCACTCTGATTATTTGAAATATGAAACCAAGAACCAGACCAGAATTGCCGAAAAAATAGATGAAGATAAGAAAAAGGGACAATATGAAGATGTTCTGGTGGTTTTTACTGCAGTAGAAAAAGAGGATGAGGATAATCCTCAAAATGTCATTGAAAAGGCCGCCCAGGAGATTGAAGATGTCTTCGGGAAGGTGCAGGCCGATAAGATCGTCATATACCCTTATGCTCATTTAAGTTCATCTCTAGGTGCACCGGAGTTTGCTAAGGGTGTTCTTAAAAGTTTAGAATCTGCCCTGGAAGTTAAGGGTCTCCCTGTTGCTCGGGTACCATTTGGCTGGTACAAATCATTCCAGGTGGCCTGTAAGGGACATCCATTGTCGGAACTATCCCGCACCATAACTGCCGAACCGGTGGCTGAAGAAGAGAAAAAAGAAGAGGAAAGCTCCCAGTTTTTCATACTATTCCAGGGAGAGCTCCACGACCCGGAGACCTTCCGCTACGAAAATCAGGACTTAGAACAGCTGGTTAAATATGAACTGGGTATTTCAGAATCCTCGGGGGATGAACCTCCCCACGTTAAGCTCATGCGCGAGAAGAGCCTGGCTGACTACGAACCATCTGCTGATGTTGGCCATCTGCGCTGGTATCCCAAGGGCCGTCTCATCCGGGACCTTCTATCTGACTACGTTTATGGCCTGGTAACTGAAAGAGGGGCCATGCCCGTGGAAACCCCCATCATGTATGATCTGGCCGATGATGCCATTCGGGTCCATGCCGAAAAATTCGGGGAACGCCAGTACCGAATGGGTGGTAAGAAAGAATTAATGTTGAGATACGCCTGCTGTTTCGGGGCTTTCAGGGTTCTTTCTGACTCTTTTTTAACTTGGAAGAATCTTCCGGTGGGAATTTATGAACTTTCCACCTACAGTTTCCGATTGGAGAAGAAAGGGGAAGTAGTGGGTCTTAAAAGGTTGAGGGGTTTCACCATGCCCGATCTGCACACCGTCTGTGCTGATCTTAACCAGTCCCTGCAGGAATTCGACCAGCAGATACTAATGTGTCAACAGACTGGTGATGACCTTAATGTCAACTACGAGGTAATAATGCGGGCTACCCAGGATTTCCTGGACCAAAACCGGGAGTGGGTTCACCAGGCCGCGGAAAAGATTGGAAAGCCCATCTTACTGGAGGTCTTACCGAAACGTAAGCATTATTGGATCGCTAAAATGGACTTCGCCGCCATTGACTTTTTGGGCCGGCCTATTGAGAACCCCACCATCCAAATCGACGTGGAAAGTGGGGAACGATTCGGAATCACCTACATTGACCCGGATGAAAAGGAAAATTACCCCATAATAATACATTGCAGCCCTACAGGTAGTATTGAACGAGTTATATGCAGTCTTCTTGAAAACACCGCTGTTTTAGCAGGGCAAAAAGCCCCTATGTTGCCAGTATGGCTTTCTCCCATACAACTACGGATCCTTCCTGTTGCGGACCGTCATCTGGACTTTGCTTTAGAGCTGGCCCAGGAAATGAGGGACGCCCAGATAAGGGTGGATGTCGATGACCGGCCAGACCGGGTGGGTAAAAAAATACGCAATGCCGCAGGTGAATGGGTACCATACGTAGTGGTCATCGGTGATAAAGAACAGGAAAAGGACATATTTAATGTTTCAGTTCGTGAAACTGGAGAAAAAGTGGACATGACCCGGAATGAACTAATAAATACAATTAAAGAGTCTACTCTGGGAATGCCATACCGTTCATTACCTTTACCGCTCCTATTATCCCGCAGAGTACACTTTTAGGCGTGAATAATTTATCTGCACCTTTTGGGAACTTAAGAGGTGCATTTAATTTTATCTAAATAGATTTTTTCTTAATTTTTAATAATTTAACTTCAAACCTTCTTCCGGGACTAAATTTCCTGTAATTATCATTGATTTTTAATTTAGGCTTATAGATAAGCTTAAATATATCTTATGATAACTTATAAGTTATAAGTTAGAATGGAGGACTGAATTTAATGGCAGAAGTAATTGCAATTTTGAATCAGAAAGGAGGTTGCGGGAAAACCACTACTGCAGTTAATCTTGCGGCGGCATTGGCTCTCTTGGGTAAACATATTCTGGTCATAGACCTAGATCCCCAGGGCAATGCCACCACTGCATTTGGAATTGAAAAAAATGAAGTGGATAAAACTATTTACACGGTTCTAACTGGCCAGAACACTATGAAAGAAGCTCTTTTACCCACTGAGATTTCTGGATTGCATGTAATCCCAAGTAACATTTCACTCAGCGGCGCAGAAGTAGAACTAAGCAAGGAAGTAGGTTATCACACCATTTTAGACCTATCCCTGGATGGGATAAGGGACTACTATGATTATATTTTCATTGATGTTCCACCTTCCCTAGGCATTCTCACCATAAACTCCTTGATGGCCGCTGATAGTGTCTTAATTCCTATACAAGCCGAATTTTATGCTCTAGAGGGCATGGCCGATTTACTGGAGGCCATGCAACTGGTCGAAACCAGATTAAAGAGCCCATCCCCTATTAAGGGCATTCTTCTCACCCTTTACGATGCTAGAACCCGCCTGGGAAGGGATGTCTACCATAATATCAAAGAATACTTCGGAGAAACAGAATACGTTTTCAAGACCATAATACCCCGCAACATCACCTTAGCCGAAGCTCCCAGCCATGGTAAACCATGTATTATCTATGATGAGGAGAGCACTGGCACGGAAGCTTATAAAAAACTGGCCATGGAGATCCTACAGATGGAGGATAACAAATGAATCCTAAAAAAACAGGAGGAGCACTGGGAAAAGGACTAGATGCCCTGATAAAAAGGGAAGAAGCTGCTGCCCCTTCTGAAACAGAGGAACTGACTACTGATATGAAAAGAACATCAAAAACATCAAAACAACCATCCTCCTTTACGAAACAGGTTATCACCGATGATACGACTATTCAGGCAGTTTTAATAGAAGTCCATAAGAACCCGAGAATATCTTTATGATCCGCTCGTTCGGCGGCGGTGCTACGATTCTTAAAGAAGACCAAACCGGAATTTAGTATCAGTAAAGAAGCTTCAGCTTTAATTGAAGCTGCTGTTGAGGATAAATATCCTGATATTTGGAAACTCTTCCAGGACCATGACTTTTAATTATAACTTATAAGTAACAACTTATAAATTATAAGTTATAACCTTTTTTTAGAACTACTTATTTTTGAACTATTTAAAAGTTAAGGGTGGACTGATAAACCCGGTTCAATTTAATAAAAGGTTCAGCACGTTTAATCCACACGCCAGTTTTTTTTAAATCCTCTAAACTGTTGAAAATATATCCTGATCTCCGGGCGGCTATTATCTTTCTAGCGGACTTGGGGCCGATACCTGGAACTTTGATCAGATCATTGAATCGGGATTCATTGATCTCCACTGGAAAGTGTTCGGGATGGGTTTGGGCCCATACAGATTTAGGGTCATCCTTAAGGATCAGATGGTCAGAATCATCTAAGACCAGATCATTCACTTGAAAACCATATGAATTTAAGAGAAACTGGGCCTGATAAAGGCGTGGAACACGTTTAGCATCTGGTGATGAATGATTATTTAGGGGAGTATCTTTTAAGGGTATAAACGGACTTAAATAGCTTAAATTAATATCCAGATTTTTGTTCAACCATTCTACCCTCTTCAACACATCCCGGTCATTTTCATGATTGGCCCCGACAATTAGCTGGGTGCTCTGTCCAGATGGAGCAAGTTCCGGGTGTCGATTTTTCAAGCGGTGAATCCATTTCATACGCCTTAAAACATCTTTATGATAGTTTTTGGTTGAAGTAAGCTCACTAAAGCCTGCTGGAGTTGCTGCTTCCAAGTTGACACTCACTCGATCGGCTAGACTCATGGCTCGTTTTATATGGTCATACGATGCTCCTGGCAGTATCTTAAGATGAATGTAGCCCTGATACTCATGTTCTTTTCTCAACTTCCGGACCACTTCCACCAGATTTTCCATACCCTGATCCGGATCACCAGGCATTCCTGAGCTTAAAAAAAGTCCTTCAGCATAGTGATTCTGATAATAATGCAGGAATACTGATACTAACTCTTCAGGAGTATATTCCTCCCGGTTAAACTTATTTTGACAATTATTTACACAGTAAAGACAATCATTACTACAGTGATTGCTCATCAGAGTTTTGAATAATGGTACTGAACATCCCTGGGAGGTTTGGGCATGATAGATTCCGGGGAGGTGTGGGGATGTTAAATTCTCCTGGTTAAGACTAACATAATTACAGAGGTCGTACTGGGATCCTTCTCCCAGGATTCTTAACTTTTCCAGGTTCATCACTAATAGATTCTATCTTCACCCTTAAATTTTTTTAAAAAGAAAATGAGTGGGATATTAGTTTATAGGGATGGTTGTCAAATTAAAACCATGCGATTGGTACTGGCTGGTACTGGCAGTGCAGTGGGAAAAACCACCATTGCCACCGGTATAATGAAGGCTTTTTCAAGAGAATCAAAAGTACAACCTTTTAAAGTGGGACCGGACTACATTGACCCCACCTATCACACCCTGGCCACCGGCCACAGCTCCCGAAATCTGGATTCCTTTTTTATGTCAGAACCCCAGATAAGAGAGGCTTTTCAAAGGGGTATTGACATTTCAAAATCAGAAATGGGGATAATTGAAGGTGTTAGGGGGCTATACGAAGGTATCAGCCCCACGGGGGATGTTGGAAACACCGCTTCAGTAGCCAAGGCTTTGAACGCTCCGGTGATCCTTATATTGAATTCTCGCAGTCTGGTAAAAAGTGCCGCGGCCATAGTTATAGGCTTTAAAAGCCTGGACCCGGATGTACGCATTGAGGGCGTGATTCTGAACCAGGTAAAAAACCGAAAACATTACCTTAAAACCAAAGAAGCAGTTGAAAAACTGGCTAAAACCCCAGTTGTGGGAGGAATACCACGCAGTGATGAAATAAGAGTTGAGCAACGTCACTTGGGATTGGTGCCCGCTGTGGAACGGGAGAATATCCTGGGACATATCAGAGATTGGGGGCAGGTAATGGAGGAAAATCTGGATCTGGATGCCCTGAAACAGATAATGCAAGGTGCTGGTCCACTTCCCCCTGGAAGGGAAGCCTTGTGGAAAAAAGGGGCTAAAAAACGGGTTAAAATAGGTGTGGCCTGGGATGAAGTCTTCACTTTCTATTATCAGGAGAATCTGGAGGCACTGGAGGCCAACCATGCTGATCTGATCTACTTCAGCCCTCTCCACCATGAGGAAGTTCCGGATGTGGATGGACTTTACATCGGTGGAGGCTATCCCGAGATCTTCACCCGAGAACTGGAAGCCAACATCTCCATGCGCCAATCCCTGGTTAAGTTTCACCAGGAGGAACGCCCCATATACGCTGAATGTGGAGGTCTAATGTATTTGACCCGCAGTATCAATGACCAGGATATGTGTGGAATATTCCCTTACCACTCCCATATGACTACCAAACCTCAAGCCCTTAGTTATGTTATCTCTCAGGCCATAGAAGATAATTTAATTCTTAAAAAGGGAGAAATCTTCCGAGGCCATGAATTTCATTATTCTCGGGTTGAAATAACCGGTAAACAACCCAAATTTGCCTTCGATGTTCTGCGTGGAAATGGCATTCTTTCTAAAAAGGATGGTTTAATGAATAAAAATGCTTTGGCAAGTTATGTCCATACACACGTAGCTGCTTGCCCACCATTCCCGGCTAACTTCACGGATTGTGCCCGAAAGTAGTGGGGGATACTTTTATATTTCCAGACATTATATCAAATTAATCTGAAACTTTTTAATCTAAAACCAGGCGGAATGAAATGAAAGCAAGAGAAATTGATCTTTTTTCACCATACATCGTGTTGGTAGTAATTGGGCTTTACATAGCTTTGGCTCTGGTAGGATTTGAAAAACACTTAAGGAACTTACAGTATCCAGACCCAGTAACCTTCGGTTACATGTTACTGGGATCTTTATTCTTCCTACTGGGGGTAGTTTTTCCCTGGTTTATTCATCGTTACTCCGGCCACCTTAAAACATTCTTCAATAAACCACCCACCGGAGGTGATCCGACCTGGTACTCCCGACTGAAATATCTAGTTGACGAGAGATTACTACTGGGAATAGTCATTTCCAGCCTCCTCCTGCAGGGTATTAATCTTTATCTTTTAGGCGGCATCCCCTTACTGAGTGGCTATCTAAAGTTTAAGGCCACCACAGATTTATGGCGTATAGCATACCCCCTTTTTTTACCTGCTTTAAACCTCCTTATAGCCAAATACCATCGAAAACTATATTATCTCTTATTTTTAATTGGTCTAGTACTATTTGGCCTATCCGGTTATCGTACAACCACCCTGGCCATAATAATCAGTGTATTTATCACCACCTATTATACTCGCCGCCTTAAAACCACCCATATTTTGGGATTCATCTCCTTTATTGTTATAATCGGCATAATGGTGGGTTACATAGCTGTTAAAGCAATCGAATGGCAACAATGGAGTCTGAACCCCTTCGATCTGGTTTTTTACCGGGCGGCTTTCACAACCATGGTCCTCTCTAAAATTGTGGCTATGCAGGGTGCTACTGGTGGGGACCTGTTTCTACAGATATTTTCTTCTGGCCATCCAAGGGTAACGGTGGGATGCACTGCCCTGGGTTACAAGGCTTGCATCACCTCCACTATCTTCGGTCCGGCCTTATTGGACTTCGGGGCCTTCGGCCTTACAATACAGATGTTCATCATTGGCTTTGCCTTAAGAATGGTTTATAATGTGCAGAAACTTAAAAATGGTGCTTTCACAGCACTTTATTCTATTATTCTGGCCCATACCCTCATATGGATCGAAACTGGTCCTACTGATATCACGGTCTGGTTTTTCTATGCTTTAGCACTCTTCGGAGTGGTGGTGTTCTGGTATAGATATTCTAAATGAATTTTAATTTAATTATATGCACTTTAAAATAAATCCAAATTCTTTATCAACTCCATTTTTTCTACGGTAGAAATAATGACTTCGCTATACTTAACAATATTTTCTACAGTAGAAAATAATCGGGGCATAATAATCTTAAAACACTATATTAATTTAATAAAACAAGATTTATTAATTAAGAATAATATTAAATCATTTATTTTATTTATAGGCTCTTATAAACAGTTTTTTAATATTCTTTCTATTAGATTTTTTTTAATACTTTTATAAATCAATAATATTATTATTAGTGGGGTGAGTAGGGTATAAAGAAAATTATTAATAATTATGTAGGTTTTGTAGATCAAAAAGTTACACTTGAAATGGTGGTCTAAATACTCACCACCAGTTCATAGCATATAAAAATCATAGATTAAAAAACATTCTTATATCCTTTTAATAGTCTATTTAATTAAAAATATTGTATTTAAAACCAAAATAAATCAAAATTTTAATTATTTTGATAAAATAAAATTATATAGTAATTCTTTATTTCATATACTCTTCATAAGCACTGTAGACTGGAGAGAGTATGAGTATAAAAACCTTTTTGAAAAAATTAAATGAAAAAATACTTATTAGATCATCAAAATAGCATCACCGGTGATAAAATGGTTGTTAAAATAGGAGTTATTAAATGCGGTAACCTAGGTACCTCTCCTGTCATCGACTTAGTTTTAGACGAGAGGGCCGACCGACCTAACATAGATGTAAGAGGAGTGGGTTCAGGTGCAAAGATGAACCCCGAGCAGATCGAAGAAGCCGTGCCAAAAATAATGGACTTTGACCCCGATTTCGTGGTATTCATCAGCCCCAACCCTGGCGCCCCTGGCCCAGCAAGAGCAAGAGAACTATTATCTGAGATGGATGTTCCCGCCATTATTGTGGGAGATGCTCCTGGAATGGGTAAAAGAGAAGAAATGGATGAGCAAGGCCTGGGATACATAGTTGTCCTGGGAGATCCAATGATCGGTGCTCGAAGAGAATTCCTGGACCCCACTGAAATGGCCAGCTTCAACGCCGATGTTATAAAGGTACTGGCTGCCACCGGAGCTTACCGTGTGGTACAAGAGACCCTGGATGGTATCATAGCTACCTGCGAAGCCGGTAACGATATTGAATTACCAAAAGTAGTAATTGACGCTGCCAAAGCCACCGATGCTGGCGGATTCGCTAACCCTTACGCTAAAGCTAAAGCCATGGCTGCTTACGAAATTGCTGCTAAAGTGGGTGACATAGACCTGAAAGGTTGTTTCATGGTTAAAGAAATGGAAAAATACGTACCTATAGTTGCATCTGCCCACGAAATGATTGCAGCTGCCGCTAAATTAGCCGTAGAAGCCCGTGAAATAGAAAAAGCCAATGACACTGTCGTGCGTAAACCACACGGTGCACAGGGCCAGACTCTGTTCAAGACCGAGTTAGTATCAAAACCAGAATAAGATATAATTAAAAAGCAGTCCCTGGGACTGCTTTAATTTGTTTTTTTAATTTGAATTAGGTATTTTTTGAATTTATTAAATTATCAAAAGTATCATCTTCACGGTCTCTTACTGGGAAATAATCTTAAATTCTTGATAATACAAAATACCAAATAAATCGTAAAGGTTGTTTAAAGAATGATCGAGGATCTCATAAAACGTTTCTATGATGCAGCCAGCATGCAGCGCTGGAACGATCATATTCGCCTGGTAGAACTAATTGAACTTGATAAACAAGCTCACAAAATGGTTATTGCATACGTAATAGCAAAGTTTGAAGAAGAAAGACTAGGGGCAGGAAATGTGGACTGGATCAAACTTATTGAGGGTGGAATCTTCGAATTTCTGCACCGTCTGGTGTTAACCGATATAAAACCACCAGTTTTCCATAAGATGATGGCTGAAAAGGGGAAGGAATTAAATAAACATGTTTTTAAGGAGTTAAAACTCGATTTAGATGGATTGGGAGATCCAGAATTTAAAGATAGATTTGAGAGTTATTTTTCAAGCCCTGAAAACACTCTTGAGCGCCGTATACTCCGTGCAGCCCATTATCTAGCTACTAACTGGGAATTCAAGATCATATACCATGCTGCACCATTCATCTACGGAATTGAAAAAACTAAAGAAAACATCGAAAACCAGATTGAAGACCATTACGACTTGATAGGCGTGCAGAAAATTCTTCTGGGAAAGAAATCCTATGGTTTCATAGATCTTTGTGGACAACTCCGTTTTCAGAAAAGATGGGCACATACACCCCGTATACCTGAAACTTCGGTTTTGGGGCACATGTTCATAGTAGCGGCTACTTCTTATTTGGGGACCCTGGAGATGGGAGTAAAACCATGCAATAAGAGACTTTACAACAATTTTTATGCTGGCCTTTTCCATGACCTTCCGGAAGTACTTACCAAGGATATTATATCCCCTATCAAACGTTCTGTGGAAGGATTGGAAGACACAATTAAAAATTATGAAGACTACCAGATGAATGAAGAATTATTGCCCCTCTTGCCAAAAACCTGGCATGGCGAGATGCAGTATTTCACCTATGGGGAGTTCAAAAATAAGGCCAAGGTCAATGGAGAAATAATTTTAGATATTTCGTTTAAAGACTTAAACCAGAAATTCAATGAAGACCAATTCTCTCCCATGGATGGGGAGATGATAAAAGCATTCGATCAACTATCAGCGTTTATAGAGGCCAAGCTATCAATCAAGCATGGAGTTTCTTCAGATGCTCTTTTTGAGGCACAAACTAATATTTATAAAGCAATGAAGGATTTAAAGATTTCTGGAATAAATTTTGGTAAGATATTCCGTTACTTCTCTGACAATTAACAATATCCCCTGAACTACCCAACAATTATTCCATAAAGTACTGACTGAACTCTTCCGCTTTGGCAGCCCATTCACCACTCTTCTGGTCTTTGCCAGTGATTATCAATTTTTCCACAAATTCCATCCCCTGCACATCCAGGGCTATCTTTATCTGTTCAGTGGCCCCCTGCTTCCCATCACCACCCATGGTGACCAGGATGGCCAACTTTTTACCTTTCACATTTTCCAGCTGACTAAGGAACTGATTCACCCCTGGGGGGACGCGGCCGGCCCAGACGGGACAACAGAGTAGTAAACAATCATATTCAGTCAGATCAGTAATACAATCTTTTATAGGCCATTTTTTTTCCAAATAGGCATGAATTGCCTTTATCATATACCAGCGGTCTTTAATAGGTTGGATTACTGTTAAATCCGCGTTTATATTTTTTTTTATTCTTTCGGCTACAACCATGGTATTTCCTGTATAAGAATAGCACGCTATAAGAGTTTTCATTATATCAAATGCTCCATTATATCTATTTTTAATAAGATTATCTTAACACTCTATTTATCATTCTTTCGGATCTTCTTTGGAATCCATATTCTGCGGCCCACTACGAATAAAACTGGAATTAGGTATAAAAAGATCATACTCCAACGAGGGCTTATAAAGGAGATTATCATGGCAATGATAATAACTCCCGGCAGTAGTAGAATGGTTTTTTTCACGTAATTATAGTAGGAGGTGATGTTTTCTGCCATCAAGTGATGTTTCACTGCATATTGCCAGATCAGATAATAAAAAAAGCCTATAAATAGTAGATTTAAATCAAAAATTAGTTGTGATATCTGGAAATGGCCGAATTGTGCAATTAGTGAGGTTGATAGTGGAACAAGACCTATGAACATTAACCAAAATATATTAATCCATATAAGTGTATAATCCGCCTTTTTAACCACATAAAACATGTGGTGGACGATCCAGAACACTGCCAGAATCAGGAAACTTAAAAAGTAAACTGCAAATTTGGGAATCACATTGCCCATGGTGTTCATTAAAAGGGGGTAACTGGAAACCGGTCCTACAGGGATCTCGATGGTCACCACCAGGATGGTCATGGCAATTGCAAATATTCCATCGGAGAGTGCTTCCAATCTCCCAGTAGGAACTAAAAGCCCCATATGGCTTTTGTCATCCTTCATAATACGCCATTGGTGCTGGGAACTAAATCATGTTCTATACGGCTGGCGTCCTTCAGAGCCCGGGCCAGGGCCTTGAACAGGGCTTCAACCTGGTGGTGATCATTTTCTCCCTCAGTTCGGGCATGCAGATTTATCTGTGCTGCATGGGCAAAGGATTCAAAAAAATGTGGAACATTCTCAGTACTCAAATCACCTATTTTATCGTTATTAAAATTCATATCCAGGACGGAGTAACTTCGTCCGCTAAGATCAACCACCACCAGGGCCAGGGACTCATCCATGGGAACTAAAGAGTTAGCCACTCTTTTTATACCTTTTTTATCTCCCAGGGCTTCTTTAAAAGCCTGACCCAGTGTAATACCCACATCTTCCACCGTGTGATGGTCATCAACTTGTAAATCGCCTTTTACGGTTAGATTGAGATCGAAAAGCCCGTGACGTGCAAATGAATCTAGCATGTGGTCGAAAAATTTAATTCCAGTTTCTATCTGGTAATTTCCTTTCCCATCAAGGTTTAGTTCTAATTCGATATCAGTCTCCGAGGTCTTCCTCTTCATTTTCATCCTTCGGGATTTCATCTCTTATCACCCTTATGGCATCTTCTGGACATTTAGAAGCACAGATGGTGCACACGTGGCAGAAGCGTAAGTTGGTAGCCATGGCCTGTTTTTCTATGTTCCATATTTTGGCTCCCTTAGGACATTCTTCCTTGCAGATCCCGCAGCCAGTGCACTTTTCAAGGTCAACTTCTATTCTCATGTTATCTTTACCCATAATCAAGTTAAATTTCTTTATTTAATTCGATGATCAATAAAGGCTTTAAGAAACCTTACATGCTGATAACTTATAAGTTCTTAGTTATAACTTATATCTTCTAATTGATCTTTATAACTGATATGGATGCAGCTTTGAATCCGATATAAACTTTTTTCCCTAGGTTTAAGTCCAATTTTTCCCGGGAATACTCCGTGATATCTACCAAAAGGCTGAAACCATCGAGAGTTACGGTTAATCTGACGGTACCCTCTTTAAGTTCCATGCCCACAATTTCACAGGGGAAAACATTTCTCAAACTGGATAGCTGGGGCTCTAACATGACCATGATATCATCGGGACTGATCAGCATAAGTACAGTATCTCCCACATTAAGATCCTCGTTTAAGGGGATGGATATCTTCTGGTTATCCAATACAATCTTTATAATGCGTGATTCTTCATCGATTTCTGTAACCAGTCCGCTGATTTCATTGACTACCCGGTGCTTGCGAATCACATTAGATAGTTTAATGTATTCCCAGGTTATTGTCTTGCCAGTTTCTGATAGTTTACTTCCACCACCCCCGCCCTTGCCACCTCGTTGGGTAATCACCACCGGTGATTGTATTTCGGTTTCCATTTCTTCGATGTATTTAAGGGCACTGCGGTATGGTATATTTGCTTTCTTTGAGGCTTTCATTATGGATCCTAGTTCGTCAATATATTTTAGAAGAAAGAACCTTTTTTGATTGAAAAAAACAGTTTTGTCCCCTATCTCTAAACGGACATCCACCTGAAGTTCATCGTTTATATTAATCATGTCATAAACCTGTTATTTGCCAATTATCTTTAATATTTTTCAAGGAATCTGCTAAAGCGTTTTAAGGTTTTTCGAAGGCTTCGAAATCCCTCTTCATCACTTTTAACACCTTCTAAAGTATCCTGGGACCAGAAATTAGCCCCTAAGTTAGCTCCAAAGGCCCCTCCACTGACTGGTATGGCTCCGTTAAGAATGTAATAGGTCAATATCTGTTGCATGGCCAGTTCCTGGCCGCCAGCTCGGTCCCCACCTATGGCAATACCCATTCCCACTTTATACTGCAGAAAATTAAAATCAACGGCTCCCAGCGCTCGGCACCGATCCATGACTGCCTTTAAATTAGCACTCAGTCCCCCATTGTAGATGGGAGTGGCCATTATTAACCCTTCAGCTTCCTGGATGAGAGGGTATACTTCGTACATATCATCCTTTAGGATGCACTCCTTCTTACGCATACAATAATCACAGTGACGGCAGGGCCCGATATTTTTCCCACGCACCGTGAAAAATTCGGTTTCAAAGCCCTTCTCTTCCATCATAGATAAAGCTTCTTGTAAAACGTATTCTGTGGCCTGTTTTCGAGGACTTCCGCATATTCCCAGTATCACAAAATCACACCCTATCAATATATTATAATATCAAGTCTATTAACTTACTTGACCTGGGGGATGTAAAATTTAGCAATCATCATGATCTTATATGGGAACATCAACGATTTTAGGGCCTAATTCGGCTTATTTTTAAATGAATTTTAACCCTTGAAATGTTAAAATGTACAGTTTAAAAAGGTTTAAGGGATCAAGGGGAAAATTATGAACATTTTCCCATCAACTACCTCCCATTCATCACATAGAGTGGAAGCTGAAAAAGATAATCCCTCTCCTTTCGAAGTAAAACACATATTTAAAGTGTATTGAGTATAAATTGACTTTCCCATCCTGATATTTAAATGAAATAAAGTAATTTAACTCTTTTTTGTTAAATGAGACACTGAACAGTTTAGAGTTAATTTAAGCAATTAATCATTTTAAAAATTCTTATTTCTTTAGCTTTGTTTAGCAAAAGGGTCTTTATAAAGTTTCTGGTTTTAATCCCGGAAATTCCAATCCATACTGCTTGTTTTTCTATTTAAGCCGTCTTCAGAAGGAATTACAAGAACTAAAAATAGATAAACGCAATCCGTTGTTATTTTACCTAG
>DAHVOW010000013.1 GCA_027318585.1 Methanobacteriaceae archaeon
TCTACTCCCGATTTTAGTGCTTTGCGAACAGCACGTCTGGTACTTTGCTTGTAATTTTTCCAGATATCTTCAAATTCTTTACCTTCTAGTTTCAGAATTTGCGTGTAATTAAATTCATCTTTAACTTTCCATTCCTCGGCGTTCTGGGAGGATAGTTCCAGGTCTGATGACTGATTTATATGTAAAATTAGATTCCTACCACCCAATATATCATTTACGATTGATTTAAAATCATCACTGGTGATTTCCGACTCAGAAAAAAGACCACCGTACTCAAAGTTACCGGGCATGGAAGATAAAGTTTTAAAACCATTTCTATCCATTTCCATCATGGGGATTAGAATGGATTTATCATTTAAATGGTATAATCTGGTGGCGGTACGATAATCCCAAGTTTTCTCCAGAATTTTGGCCCAGGAAGGAGAAAGGAAAAAACTAGCATTGTCAGATTTAAGAACAATTTCCTCCCACTCATCTATAGATACTTCCTCATAATCCATCAAATGAACCCCCCAATTACTAAATATCAAATTTTATGTGATTCATAGATATTTCTAGAAATAATTTCTATTTCATGTTCACTGAGTCCTGAACTTGAAGGTAAATACATGCCTTTTTTACTAATCTCTTCCGCAACTGGATATTGTTCACCTTTAAATAATCCCTGATCATGAAATACAGGTTGTTCATGCATGGGGATAAAGAAAGTTCTAGTTTCAATTCCCTTTGCACTTAATTTTTCCATCAATTCATCCCTAGATACTCCAAAATCATCTTCTATTAATATTGAATACATCCAATAAACATTTTTAGCCCAGGATTTTTCTACAGGAAGCCTTATACCTTTTAAATCTTTTAAATATTCATTATAGAGAAATGCATTTCTTCTACGCATAGCAACGTATTCTTCAATTTTTTCTAATTGGGCCACGCCTATAGCGGCCTGGATATTTGTCATTCTGTAATTAAATCCAACATCATCATGGAGAAATCTTCTCTCCCTTGAGAATGCCAGATCTTTAAGTTTAGAGGCTTTATCAGCTAGTTCCGGATTATTGGTAACAAGCATGCCGCCTTCACCAGTGGTGATGATTTTATTGGCATAAAAGCTGAAACATCCAATATGTCCTATCCCACCAGCTTTTCTACCTTTATATTCCGCGCCATGAACTTCCGCAGCATCCTCTACAACAAATAAATCGAAATCTTCAGCTATTTCGATTATTGGATCCATATCACAGGGATGACCATAGATATGGACCGGCATGATGACTTTTGTATTAGCAGTGATTTTTTCTTCTATTTGATTCACATCAATGTTCCAGGTTTCATCTTCACAATCAACTAAAACCGGGGTAGCACCGGTGTATAATATTGCAAAAATAGTTGAAGCAATTGTAAATGTTGGTACTATTACTTCATCTCCCTTTTTAAGCCCTAAAGAAGCCATTGCAAGATGTAAAGCCGTAGTACCACTGGTGGTAGATATTCCATAATCGCATCCTATGTATCTAGAAAATCCTTCTTCAAATTTATCAACATATTCGCCTTTAGATGAAATCCAATTGGTCTTTATACAGTCCAACACATTTTTAAGTTCTTCATCTCCAATTTTGGGTATGCATACTGGAATCATGTATTAATCACCTTTTGTTCTTCCATTTTTTAAGGGATTAATTATAGATAAGTTTTCCAAATTTATCGAAATCCTGGTAGTTCTACACATTTTTAAATTAAGATAGTAATAGAAACTCATTTAATATCCATTTTATCAACATCTCTCCCCAAATAAGGGCCTTGTTTAACTTCTATTATTTTAGTATCTTCCAAAATTTCAAGACCATGACCACCATCAACAAAAAATATGGTATCTCCCTCATTTAGTTCTACAGATTCAAATTTTTCATTATGAAGGTCAAATAAATCTACTTTAACCCTACCTTTTTGCAAATATACAACTTCTTGAATCCTATCTATTTCTATCTTTCTTTTTAGGTGATAATGAGCTTTAACATTATTTCCTTTGTCATAGCTACTGATCCCAACCTGTAATGGGTAATCATCTTCCGATATATAATTTATACCAGTATTCCCAAAATCTTTTGGGATAATTAAGGCTATAAGGTCCCCTGCGTCTGAAATGATCTTATTCAAGCCATCAACCTTCTCTTTTGATATTTTATTGAATATTCTAATTTTATTGCTTAAATGTACCAATATTCTGTTACTCAAGCAATATATAATTTCCACTCAAAATAGTAGAAAGATGAATTTAGAAATTATAACTAAACAGATATTCTTCATTATCATTTGCAGTAGTAATATGGGTAATTATACTTAAGAAAAAATTAATGGGTGAATCATGATTATAAAATCTCTAATTCTCATTTAAAGGAACAATAACTTTTATTTTATTCGTAATTTCATTCGTATAAATATCAAAATATGTAATATCCCATTGACTGGAATTGAACTCTGCTTCAATAATGGTGTAATATGAATTCCACTTTAATTTCTTGACTCCGGGGTAAGTATTAGCAATTTTTATAGCATTTTGAGCAGATCTATACGAACCGTTTTTAATGGAGAGACTCTTAAATATTTTAATATTTGATCCCTGTTTTTTTATGGTATTATAATCCGATACAAAATAAATGCTGTTTTGAGCATCACTTTTAACCACTTTCCACGTGAACATGTCTCTGGTTGGGTAAACAGCTATTAGGCTGAAATTTCCATTTAATGTAGGAGTTTCACTATTTATAACATCAGATTTCTCATAAGCCCTTATTCCACCGAATGAGATTAAAAAAATCATAAAAATAACCATGGCCGCCTTTTTATAATTTTTATTTATATTTAAATAAAGGACTAAGATTACAAAAATCCCAAGGATCATCATGAAATAATCTGCAAAATAATAAATCTCAGCAGAGTATCTAGTTATTATAAAGGGATAAAAGAGCGGTATACCCAAATATGTGAGGTAATCCAATAATAAATGGATAATTACTCCGAAATATGCAATCCCAACAGTTTTTTTAGTGAATTTCAATGAAATATCACGTTTAATAACACGATTAATAAATTCAGTAACTTGTTTTCTAGATATAAAATATAGAAAGATTGTGGATGTTATAAAACCAAAAATCAGCGAATGAGTGATCCCGCGATGAGAAAAAATGACGTATTGCGGAAATATTATTCCCACCGTAAAGGCAAAGATTACATCAATATCTGGTGAAATTCCACCTAAAGCTCCTTCAAGTTTATTCTTGCTCCGAACAGCGGCTAAAATTATGTAAGGTACTAAAAAATGTGTAATCAAGTCCATGTGATCGTGCTCAAGATAAATTTATTATAAATTCAAGCCCATATGATATAATTTTTTTTAAAAATTCTTAAATAGGTCCTTTCATTATTTGTAAAAAAAATGAAAATGAAAAATAAATTTAGCTAAAAGAGACATTTTAACCGGTTATATCCCTGTGCTGATAACCCACTACTCCCATCAATATCAGTATTACTGCTACAACCAGAAGCAGAATAATTGGTGCTTCTATGGTGTCTCCGGCCAGTAAATGTGGTACTTGAGTGAAGGGAGAAATGTTTAGGATCCACTGATTTATATCAAAAAATTCGCCCAATAAATCAATAACTACAACCACTGCCAGTGCTACCCAGCTTAAAGAAGCCAGTCGCGGTTTTAATCCAAATAATACCATTGAAATACCGGTGAAGAGCCATATAGCTGGCAAATACACCAGAGCCGCCCCCACAATACGGATAGTAAGATCAGATAAGTTAAGAGTAATTATACCGTAACTTAAGCCCATACTCAAAGAGAATGTAATTAATACCAGGGCCGGGGCTAAAACAGCGAATATCAGGTTATTGGCAGCCCATTGAATCCTGGAAACCGAACTGGTTAGAACCATTTCAGAATATTTCTTGGATTCCTGTGATTGGAGCTTTAAGGTAGCTAAGATGGCGTAAAAAGCGAATACCTCACCTAGAAACGCCAACATCATAGTAAAATAACTATCAATAAGCCCTGCCTTACCTCCCAACTGTATAATTAAATTAACAAATTGAGGATTAACCGTAATCATATCGGTGACGGTTTGGGCGGTGAACCCTAACATAGACCCCATTAAGACGAAGATGAATATCCAGAAAAATAACATCCCTCGGTGCAGTCTCCAGGCCAGGGCCAGTGAACTGTGCAAATTTTTAGAAGCACGAGCCGGACCGGGCCTTTGGGATATGATTCCTGCCCCTAAATCTCGTAGGGAGGAGAGCCAGTAGGCTTGGGCAGTTAAGCCAGCGGTAAAAACCAGGAATATGGCAAAAACCCATGTTTGATTTTCGGCAAAAGGACCGATATGGTGCACCCAGCCATAGGGTGACAACCACGATACCCAGGCATAATCTCCATCATCCCATCCAAAAATACGCACCATAAAAAAAACAACTAAAAGACCTGCCATTAAATAGCGGGCATCTCCTGAACTCTCCGTAAACTGAACTGCTACTCCGGTGATAGCAGCAAATAAACACCCGAAAGCTGCTAAACTCCCACCTAGAACTAGGGAACTGTAGGCATCTAGACCCTGTGCTATCAATCCCAGGGCCATCAAAACTGCGATGATTAAGTTTACCCCGAAGGTGGTGATAAGGGCCGCACTGAGGGCTGCCTGGCGGCCTACTTTAGCTGAGTTTAATAATTCCAGCCGCCCTTTTCTTTCCTCACTGCGGGTATGGCGGACCATTAAAAATACACTGATCAGTCCCATGAAAAGTGAAGCACCAAAACCTACCCTCCAGGCAGTGAGTCCCCCGATGGAAGAATCCATAACAGAACCTAATAGGGAAATGACAGTGGGATTGTTCTTCATCTGTAAATAAAAAGTTATACGTACTGCTTCATCTGAATAAAGATTGATAAAACTGGCTGCCACAAATGATACGAACAGGGCCATGAATATAGTCAAAAGGAGTATGATAATTTTATCCCTATGCAGGATAAGCCGGATCATGGCTGCTGTACCGGCAAAATCATCCCTGCTCATCATTGAAATCATTCCCCCGCCCTAATCTTCTTCGGCCATGGAAACATATTCTTCACCGTAATACCGCAGGAATAGCTCTTCTAATGTAGGGGGAGCGCTTAAAAGTGATTGTATACCGAATTTAGTTAGATATTTCAGTAGGGGGTCGATTTTTTCCGCATCCACACTGAAATAGGCGTGGGTGCCCTCTATCGTAATGTTGTGTACTCCCGGTAATTCTTCCAGACCTTTGAGGGGTTTTAGAGTATCCACAGTTATGGAGGTCCGGGTGAGGTGTCTTAGGTTTGCGAATGTCCCGGATTCGATGATTTCTCCTTCCCGAATAATGCTGACCCGGTCACAGAGTGCTTCCACCTCAGATAAAATGTGGCTGGATAATAGAACAGTTTTACCAGCTTTTTTAAGTTCTCTTACCTGTTTCCGGAACACCCCTTCCATTAAAGGGTCCAGTCCCAGGGTGGGCTCGTCAAAGATGTACAATTCCACATCACAAACCAGTGCCGCTATGAGGGATACTTTCTGCTTGTTCCCAGTGGAATATGCACTGCATTTCTTGGCGGGATCCAGTTTAAATATTTTTATAAGCTCTTCCCGGCGTTCTTCCTTGAATCCTCCCCTAAGCCCACCTATAAGATCAATAACCTCCCCGCCGGTGAGATTGGGCCATAGATTAACTTCACCAGGAACATATGCCAGTCGACGGTGTAATTGCACGGCATCCTTCCAGGGATCCTGGCCCATGAGCTGGACTTCACCAACATTTTTCCGCAGCATGCCCAGAATAATACGTAGAGTGGTGGATTTACCTGCCCCATTGGGGCCAATAAAGCCGTAAACTTCTCCTTCCTCTACTTTCAAGTCAACTTTATTAAGAGCCCGGTGTTTTCCATAATATTTAGTTAAACCTTTTATTTCAATTACCGCCATATACTACTCCCTCTATTCATTCCGTTCTTATTTCATAGATTTAAAAGGTATAACACTAGTTTTTCTGTTTCTCATTGAAGTTAACTCTTTTCATCTTCCACTTTAATGGAAAAATAAGAACAAACCCTATTCAATACCTTTAGAAGAATTTAGAAGAATTTTAAAGCTCGTGACCAGCCCGCACCCGAACCTGTGGATACATTTCTAAAAAATTAATAATTTTCTCCAATGTCTTCTGCGCCGGCTCAACTTCCCAAGTGTAATCACTGGGAGCCACCCCCACATCCAGATTCTCCCTGATGAAGACCGCATCCATGGTTAAAAAAACAGGACCAGCATAGCCGTTCACCAGGAATGATGAGTGGCCACGGGTGTGTCCAGGGGTTAGTACAGCCCATAGGGATCCGTCACCCAGTAAGTCCACACTAGGACCCAGGGGAGGTATCTCATCAGCACCAAAAAAGTCTATTTCATGGAGAACCTCCACACCCTGCAGAAAGTCGCCATGCACCTGCGGATGGTAATCTTCGAATTCTCCTTTTCCCACTACATAGGGGATGTTTTTCGGGAGTTCCCGCTGCCCAGCGGCGTGGTCAGCATGGAGATGGCTTAAAAAAACACCCTGAAGGTAAATCCCCCTTGTCTCCAGGTGATGAACTATGTTCTGATCCTTTTCCTGATGGAACTGGTCCACATCAGTCCCTTCCAGCCCCCCACGAGGGTCCTGGAAGTAAGTAGCATCCAACCCCGCATCCAGAAGATAATCACCCCGGTTCTCATGATGAATCCAGTAGCACAGGATGGGGACTTCCAGTTCCTCGGCCTCAACCTCTGCTGCCCGGGGATGTAAAGGGTTAATGGTTCCCCTCCTGTTTATCTGCACCGTGCCGGTGGTGAAGGCTTCCAGGGTGATGGGCTGGGGATTGTCAAAAACATCACCCCAATTATTCACCCCACTTTTTTGGTAACAAAAATCAACAAACTTCATTTTAAAAAAATAGAAAAAATAGGGTTTATTTGACCCTACTTACCCTTAGATGCATCTATCCCTTCAAAACACTTATCCAGGTGTTCTTTTTCGGGAGGTTTAGTCAGTAAGCTAACCACCACTGTTAAAAGGGCTGCAATAGGAAACGCGATAATCATAGGGTCTACGGTAGGCCAGGGTAGGGTGGTGATGATTACGGTCTTGCCAGTTAGGGCCTGGCAGATTCCGACTGCCTCGGCTGATTTTTTGAAGCCAAACAGTAGCCAGAACAGGCTCATTAAACTTCCACCCACGAGTCCCGCGATGGCACCGGCTTTGGTGGCCCGTTTCCAGAACAGGGCTACCACATACATAGAGAGGAAGGCTGCAGCGGTTATTCCAAACCACATGGAAGTTCCCACTGCGATGATGCTGGGTGGTAGGATGAATCCCAGGATAACGGCGATGATCACAGCTATCACTATTCCTGCTCGTGCGATTAATACTGATGAACCCTTTTTCTTCTCTCCCCTTAATGTTTCATAGATATCGTGCCCGAGGGCAGTTCCCTGCACGTGTACCTGGGCCGAGAGGGTGGACATGGCCGCTGAAAGAAGGGTGATCATGAATAGATAAGCAAACCACAGAGGCATGGCTGATGCGATAAAGGTGGGTATCACCTTGTCCAAGTTACCGCCTGCCGCTTGTACCGCGGTCTTTCCAGTTAATTCGAAGAAGTAGACGTTGGATAATGATCCCACCACGTAGGCGGCGAAGGTGGTGACGAATATGAACAGCCCGCCGATTAGGACTGCCCGGTTGAGTTCCCGGTTGGATTTGACGGTCATGAACCGAACCACCAGTTGGGGCTGGGATAAAACTCCTATGCCCACACCCAGAATTAGACTGGAAACCAGTGTCCACCAGAAGGGACTTCCCAATGCCGGCATGGAGGTCCAGCCCGTGAAACCAGTGGCGGTGGCCTTGGCGGTGGCACTCTGGGGTACGATGTTCACCAGATTGGTGAGGGCCTGATTGGCATCGGTAACTCCACCCAGCAACCAGTAAATGGCTATCAGGAGGATCAGCATTCCAAAGAACATAATGGTCCCCTGCAGGGCATCGGTGTACATCACTCCTCTTATTCCACCGAATGTAACGTAGGCCGCCACGATGATGGCCATAACCACCAGGGCGATGTTATAATCTATGCTGAGGGTGGTCTCCACAAACCGGGCCATTCCAATCAGGACCACTGAGGCATATAGGGGCATTCCAATGAAGATCACCGCCCCGGAGAAGTACTGGATGAACCGGCTGTTGAAACGACGGGAAAGAAATTCAGGGAAGGTCAGGGCATTTAGATTGTGCCCCATTCTCCGGGTTCTTTTCCCGAAAAAGACAAAAGCAATGAAGATTCCCACTATGATGTTGAGAAAGACCAGCCACAGGATTCCCATACCATAATTAGCCGCCGTACCACCAAATCCGACGATCGCGGCGGTACTGATGAATGTAGCCCCATAGCTGAGGGCCATGATGTAGGGGTGGGTCTTACGTCCGGCCACCATATAGTCATCAGCACTTTTGGTACGCTTCCAGGCAATGTAGCCCACATACCCTATCATTAAAAGATAGATCAAAACTACGATACTTAATATCAACAAGTCCATTCCTTAAGCCTCCGTAACAGATATTGATGGATATTAACAATATCCCACAATTATAATGATTATTAATTTAAATTTTAAACAATATAACCATTGGGGAAAGAGTCGCTAATTTTATACGTTCCCAAGAAATAATAATATCTTGAAAATAGTACATTTTAGTAAAGAATTACTCATATCCTTATAGATAATATTGATAAACCTTTAGAACTCTTCATGGCAGTGATAAGGTGCTAGAACCTTCCAGAAAAAAACCGGATAAAAACAAGAGAGATTTCATATCCAAGGCATCAAGGTTACTGAAACCTCCTAAAAAAAAGACCGATGAACGAAAAAGTCTCCAGAAGAAAGGTCTCAATAAAAGGGAGCCATCGTCCCGTAAAGATCTTCTTTCCCAGAAGGTAAAGGAAAAAAAAGGATATTTATCTGCCAATCGTAGATTAGTTTTTATTCTGGCATTGATAATTTGCCTGGTAGTTGCAGTAGCCATGTATTCCGGCATTCCAGTTGGGAATGAAACCAACAACAACCAGAATAACACAACCCCGACTAATACCACCTTCAATATTTATGATAATGAAAATATAACCTTTAATTATCCTTTAGATTGGAATATCTCCCAAGAAGTAGAGTCTCCCGTGATGGTTACGGTATACAAGGATAACAATAACCTACTCTCTGTTTTCTCTGAAAATTTGGGTAACATGACTTTATATGATAAGCTGGTGGAGTGGAAGTCCAACCTCCTGAAGACCAGCAACATCACCTACGAACAAGCCATAACCGTAGACAATTCCCGGGCCTATGATGTAGAAACCAGTATCAAAAGTGATTCCACCACCTACATCACCCGAGGAGTGGCCTTTGAAAAGAATAAAAAGGTTTACTTTTTGGTTTTTGTATTTAATGAGTCGCTTTTAACCTATAAAGACGATATGGATCTGATTTTAAGCAGTTTCCACGTTAAAGAGTCTTAGTCAATAATAATTTATTATATAAATACGATGGGGATAACTATGATCTGGAATGAAGAAGCAGAATGCATGGATCAGGATAAAAGAGAAGAATTACAAATTAAACGATTGCAGGAAGTTGTTAAAAGGGCTTATGAAAATGTCCCTCACTATAAAAACCGACTGGACCAGTCGGGAGTGAAACCAGAAGATATAAAGACCCTGAAAGATATCGAAAAACTCCCCTTTACTACCAAGGATGATCTGAGGGAGAGTTATCCCTTTGGGATGTTTGCCGTGCCCCCTCGAGATATAGTGGAGATCCACACCTCTTCAGGGACCACTGGAAAACCGGTGGTATCCGGTTATACCCGTAAAGACTTGGATACCTGGTCAGAGGTTATGGCCAGGGGCCTTACCATGTTCGGAGCAGACGAGGATGATATAATCCAGAACACCCATGGGTACGGCCTTTTTACCGGAGGGTTCGGGGTGCACTACGGTGCCCAGAAAGTAGGTTGCACCGTGATCCCCATCAGCACCGGGCAGACCAAACGGCAGATCGAGATCATGGAGGATTTTAAGAGCAGCGTGGTTATTGTCACCCCCTCCTACGGCCTGTACCTATCAGAGGTGGCGGTGGAGGAAGGTCTGGATACTAAGAGTTTAAAGCTGAAGGCCATCGGTTTTGGAGCCGAAATGTGGACGGAAGGGATGAGACAGGAACTGCAGAACCGTTTCCACGCCCCTGCCTATAATATTTATGGATTGACCGAGATCATGGGGCCTGGAATCGCCCTGGAATGCCCGGAACAGGATGGGCTGCACATCATGGAGGACCATTTCTATCCGGAGATAATTGACCCTGAGACCCATGAGAATCTGGGCGAAGGAGAAACAGGAGAATTGGTACTTACCAACCTCACCAGGCAGGGCATGCCCATAATTCGTTTCAGAACCAAGGATTTGACCGCACTGCGACGTAAGAAATGTTCCTGTGGACGTACTCTCATTAAGATGGACCGCATCACCGGCCGTACCGATGACATGCTTAAAGTGAGGGGAGTGGCGGTGTTTCCATCCCAAGTGGAGAAGGCCCTTCTAAAGATCGATGGCATAGAACCCCACTACCAGATCATAGTAACCCGACCCCAGCACCTGGATGAGATGGAGGTTAGGGTGGAAGCCTCACCCGAACTCTTCTCTGATGAGGTTAAGGAGTTAGTAGGCACCAAGAAAAGAATTGAAAACTACATCCACGATGAACTAGGTTTGAGGGTGAATGTAACCCTGGTAGAACCTAAAACAATTCCTAGAAGTGAAGGAAAAGCAGTTCGAGTCTTTGATAAACGTGTATTTAATAATTAAGGGGGAATCAGGTTGAAAATCAAACAACTATCCATATTTTTAGAGAACCGGAAAGGGAGAATGCGAAAGGCGCTGGATGTTCTGGAAAAGGGAGGAGTGAGTATCCGGGCCCTTTCCCTGGCAGATATGTCTGATTTTGGGATTTTAAGGCTCATTGTACCTGATCCTGATAGAACCAAAAAATTACTGGAAGATAACGACTTCATTGTTAAAATTGGAGAGGTTATTGCCGTCCGGATGGAGGATGAACCGGGTAGTTTGGGTGAGATCCTGGGAATTCTGGATGACAATGATATAAACCTTTCTTACCTCTACGCCTTCGTAGCCAAGGAGGATATGGCTATCGTCCTTCTACACCCGGAAAATATCGATGAAGGCATAAAAGCCCTGGAAATTAACGGAGCCGATTTGATTACCGCACAGGAGATTTACAGTTTGTAGATCTCCATTGAATTTTTATTTAAATAAAAAAAAAGTTATTTTAAAAGAAAAAGGTAAAAATAAATTAATTTTTCTATTCATTCATGATTATCACACCAGTATAGGCATCCACGTAAAAGGACCCGTACTTGGTAGATCCTGATTCAAATTCCAGGGGAACATCCCAGACCCAGGTGTGAAGATTGTTCTGGGTCCATTTGAATAGTACCGGAGTACCATGGGCCTTGGCCGGATACCCTAAATCTGCCGATGCATCAATGGCTATCTGCTGCGCCTGTTGAGCGGTTATATTAACTTTAGGGGTTTGATTAGTGGCCTGATTGGTGCCGTTGTGAATGGGCGTGGCATTGGTACTAGTTTGATTGGTAGTGTTATTCACGGTGGGTGTTGACTGGGTCCCTAAATAGTATGCGACACCAGCTATCCCTACTACCACCACTATTAAAATAAGGATCATGACTTTTTTGTCCATATCTTTTCTCCTCCAGTTTCAATTATTCTCCTTTTGCTTATTTGGTTATCCATTCTTAAGAAAATTTATCTAAAAGGTTTCAAAACCTTCCTCAAAGGCCCGGGTATTGATGGGAACTGTCCGCTCTGGTAGGTTAGCCTTCATTGATTCCATTAAGGCTTCTTTGTCCAATGGAAAATCTGGTACGGTTAATGTTGCGCCCAGCATAACCATGTTCATAGAGAGGATGTGACCAGCCTTTGTGGCTACTTTCACTGCATCCAAGGCCTTTACTTCCCTGGATTTGGAATTCATCTCCTCCAGCATATCCTTCAAGGGAGGATAGGGATGTTCACTGGCCTGGATGTTGAAAGGCAGTATTTTGGAGGTGTTCATAATCACTTGGGTGTTCTTACCAGTCTTTGGAAGAGCCCGGAGTGCCTCCAATGGTTCGAAGGCTATGAGAAGATCAGCAGTCCCATCGGCTATGATGGAGCTGTGAGCATGACCAATTTTGAGTTCAGTGGATACTCCACCTCCCCTCTGGGCCATTCCATGTATTTCACTCATCACCACTTCCTGGCCGGTTTTCATGGCTGCTTCCCCAATCACCACCGAGGTTTTAATTATCCCCTGACCCCCCACACCAGAGATGTAGATACTGTAAGCACTCATTTTTTCCCCTCCTGGTTATTATCGATCCTTTTTCCCTTTATAGCACCCTGGGGACATATCTGCACGCAGACATTACATTTTTGGCATAGTTGAGGGTCTATCTCTACCTGGCCTTCGCCCTGATAGAGAGCTGGGCAGGCTAGGGTGGAAAGGCATTCTCCACAGTCATCACACTTCTGGGGTTCTACCACCAGTCGGGCGGTTCCCCTGTCCCTATTTTTAAGTAGCACGCAGGGATGTTTGGATATTACCACCGCCACTCCCGGGTGTTCCAGGGCATCCTGGAATATTTTAGTCGATTTTTTAATGTTCAGGGGGTTTATGGTTTGCATGAATTCTACACCGGCGGCCTGCACCAGGGCCGGGATAGAGATCTCCGGAGCCTCATTTCCCAATCCATCCACTGGCAGTCCGGGGTGGGGTTGGCCACCAGTCATGGCCGTGGTACGGTTATCCAGAATAACCAGTACGAAACGGTTTTTATTATGGACCGCATTTACCAGTGGCGGTATGCCGGCATGGAAGAAGGTCGAGTCTCCTATGAAACTGACCACCGGTTGGGAGGTGGCCTTGGAGAATCCGCAGCTGGTGCCGATTGATGATCCCATGGATAAAAGGTAATCGGCAGATTGATAGGGGGCCTCCACTCCCAGGGTATAACACCCAATATCCGTGGGGTGTATTACATCCTTGAGACCCAGATTTTTAGCTGCCTGGCCCACTGCATAATAGGCCGCCCGGTGGGGACAGCCCGGACACAGGGTAGGGGGACGGTTAGGAAGTGGTTTATCACTCTCTTGAATCTCCACTTTTTCTGGTTTAATACCTAAAACATGGAAGATTGATTCTGCCACAATATCCGGCGTGTATTCATAGATCATTGGCATGGAACCCTCCAGCTTCCCTTTAACTTCCACTGAAAGTCCATGTTTGCCTATTATGGCCAGGACTTCCTTTTCCATAATGGGATCTACTTCTTCAGCCACCAGCACCGTGTCCAGATCTTGAAGGAATTCCAAAACCCTTTTTTCCGGGAAGGGATATGAGAATCCTATCTTCAGGATATTCACCGGTAACTGGTTCTCTTCCACCACATCCCGGCAGTAGTTGTAGGCACTGCCACTGGTTATAATGCCCAGTTTACCGTTCTGGGGATATTCCACAATGAGGGGGGAATTATCCATGGTCCGGTTAATATTTTCAATCTTATCCACCAGTTTACGGTGCATGATCCGGGCCGTAGCTGGTACCGGTACGAATCGTTCCGGATCCTTTTTGAAGAAGCCCTTATCCGGTTTTTGCTCTATAGGGCCCAGTTTCACGATCCCCCTCATGTGTGAAACCCGGGTGGTGGTGCGTACCAGCACCGGTATCTGGAAGGCTTCAGATATCTGGAAAGCATCTAACATGAAGTCCTTTACTTCCTGGGGGTTGGAAGGCTCCAGCATGGGAAGATTTGCCAGACGGGCGTAGTGACGGTTGTCCTGCTCATTCTGGGAGGAGAACATTGATGGGTCATCGGCAGTTAAGATCACCATTCCCCCCCGGACCCCGGTGTAAACTGCACTCATGAAGGAGTCTGAAGCCACGTTCAGGCCTACATGTTTCATGAAGGTGAATGAACGGAGACCAGAAGCAGCGGCAGCAGCAGCCACCTCCAGGGCCACCTTCTCGTTAATGGAGAATTCGAAATATATACCTGCATCCTGGGCCAGCCGATGTAGAACATCTCCAATTTCAGATGAAGGTGTGCCGGGATAGGTGGCGGCCACACGGACTCCAGCCTCAATTGCTCCGCGCACTGCAGCTTCATTTCCCAGTAGGAAGAGTAAATCATTTTCTTCTCCATTTAGAATATCCTTTAAGTTCATAATAATCTCCTAATTTTAAAATAGTGATTTTTTAAAGTAATGGTCTCGAGAATTCTTGGTAACATCTATTAATAGAAATTTTATCTATTAAACTAGGTTTGGGTGTCCACAGCATATTAGGTTTAGTATTGTAGATTGGGGATGAAAGGGGTATTATAGGTTAACCATACATTCCTTAACTGTAATGTTTATGGGAATTTCCCCAGATAGGTAGACAAGATGAAGATTAGAATAGAAAATACGGACCTGGAATACGAGCTCATCTACCGAAAGGTCAAATATGCACGTTTAGAGATTAAAAATGGAATTATCCGCCTGATAATGCCTGAAGGAGCCCCTGATCATGAGAAGATCATTTTAAAGAATATGGAATGGATACAAAAAAAGATTTCCCATAACCAAAAACAGTGGGAGGAAGCTCAAAAAAGAATGATTAATGATAATCGTTCTAGTGAGGAATTTCAGGATCTGGTAATCTCCTATATGGAAAACAAGTTAAAAAAAATGCAGTTGAAGGTGAATAAGGTCCGTTTCCGCCCTATGAAATCCCGGTGGGGAAGTTGCAGTCCCAATGGGAACATAAGTGTAAACACCCGCCTCCAGTACTTACCCACACGACTAATAGAATACGTAATTTTCCATGAACTGGCCCATCTGGTGGAACGTAAACATGATAAAAATTTCTGGCACATTATCTCCCAGGAGTACCCGGAGTATAAAGAGTGGGAGGATGAATTATCCCTGTACTGGCTGCGGGTTAAAGACCTCTAATAACTGTTATATTTGGTGCTCACGGTTTTAACCATCCCTGCAAATCCCCATAACTTCATAATCTCCTGCATGGCCTGGCATTCACCCGGGGCTGTGAAAACATCATTCCGGAGTATTATTTCCTTTACCCGGGCGGCATGGGGATAATGGTGGGGATAAGCTTTCGAGTACACTTCCAGGAATTTTTGAATAATAAAACGGATTTCCAGGGGCAGAGAATAGTATCTTAAAAATCCCCAGGCTAAAATGTAACGGGACACCATGATGATATCCTCAAACTCCAGATCAGATGTAAACTGACGGTAAAAATTTTCTCCCTCAGTTTCACCGGCTTCAGCCACTTCTATCTCCTTTTTTAGCATGGGAAGGTACTCGGATCCGAAAGGGGGAAAACCATTCTCCCGGATAATCCGGTTCACCGCCAAATCCTCCACCATGGAGAATAGAACATTGGCCTTACGTTTAATATCATCACTGGTTTTTTCGGTGAAAACCGCCCTGCAGTAACCCAGTTTATGCAGAATGTAACCATGGGTAGCTTCATGGGCCACAGAACGCTCCAAGTCCACATTCAAACGTGGCTCGGAAGAGTTCAAAACTACCACCGTGTAGTCCGGGTGGTAGTTGAAGGCCGCCCGGGCCCCGGTTATCCCCAGGTCAGGACTCTGCAGGATTTTCACCGGCAGACCAGTTTCCTCTTCTATCACCCTTAAATATTTTTCCAGACGAGGAGATACTTTGAAGTAGTCCAAATAATCACCATGAAATGTTTTTTAAGTCTTGAGGATGTAAATATCGGTATTTCAATGATATTCACAGCCCTAGTAATCTGGTATTTATATGGGTAGGGTCCAATATTTACTTAACTTACTATTTTAGATTTTAATTACTATCTAAAAAGACAATTTTAGAGAATTTTTAAACAAATACAAAAATAAATGGACTTATCTGGAGAATAAAATGATGAAGATCAAAGTTTCAAGGTACAACCCCCNAGAGGATGAGGAGCCCTACTTTGAAACCTACTCCATAAAAGAACAGGATAAGATGAAGGTTCTGGATGCCCTGAATTACATAAATCAGGAGCATCATGCCCATCTGGCCTACCGATCCTCCTGCCGGGCAGGACAGTGCGGCTCCTGTGCCCTGAAGGTTAACGGGGAAGTGGTGCTGGCCTGTAAAGCGGAAATCAAAGATGGTGATGTGTTAGAACCTCTGGACCTACCGGTGATCAAGGACCTGGTGGTGGATCGCAGCAAGCTGGAGGAGAAAGTAAAGGGCATGGCTCTATATCTGGAGGAAGGGTGTGAATTACCCGAATGTCCGGCTATTCTGGATCCGAAGGACCTGACAGACTCCAAGAAATTGAGAAGTTGCATTGAATGTTACTCCTGTCTATCGGCCTGTCCAGTTATCAAAGAGACTGATGAATTCTCTGGACCTTACTTCATGCGTTATCTTTCCAAGTTCGCCCTGGACCCCAGGGATTGCATTGATCGTGCTCGGAAAGGAATGGATGAAGGCCTTTACTGCTGTACATCCTGCGGTAAATGTGGAGAGGTCTGTCCCAAGGAAATTAATACCTTCGGAGGAGCTATAGAGAAGTTAAGGGAAATTGCCTGCCAGGAGGGAGTGGGACCCCTTCCACCCCACCGTTCGGTCTATGAACTCATCAAAAATACTGGACGTTCTGTGGAGCCCCTGGGGGAAGGATTTATTAAGGCGGTTTCCGCCAAGTCAGCGGGGAAAACTCCTAAAGTGGCCTTTTTCACTGGTTGTCTGGTTGATTACCGTCTGCCCGAGATTGGTTTTGCCCTTATTGAAGTTCTCAAGGAGCATGGGGTGGATATCATCATCCCAGAAGGTCAGGTCTGCTGTGGTTCTCCTATGATACGTACGGGACAGACGGATATAGTGGATAGTCTGGTTAAACAGAACACCAAAGCTTTGCAAGACTATGACACCATCATAACGGTCTGCGCAGGCTGTGGAGCCACTCTTAAAAATGATTACCCTGAATACGGAGTTAAATTTAATGTGGTGGATATCAGCGAATTTTTAGCCAGCCGTCTGGACACCAGGAAGATGAAGCCCCTGAACCTACGGGTTACCTACCACGACCCCTGTCACCTGGCCCGGGGACAGGGCATCCTGGATGAGCCCCGGGAGATTCTCAGTAAAATTCCAGGTGTGGAATTTGTAGAGATGGAGGAACCTAACCGATGTTGTGGAGCTGGTGGTGGAGTTCGTGCCGGTAAACCCGAAATTGCAGCCGCCCTGGCCAAAAACAAAGTGGAGATGATCAGGAAATTGGGTGTAGATGCGGTCATCACCATCTGCCCCTTCTGTGAGAACAACCTGCGTCTTTCCCTGGAAGAAGAGGGATTGGATGTGGATGTTATGAACATCCTGAAACTCCTCCAGATGGCCTATCAGGAATAGGGGATGCAGTTTATGATCTTGGTGGTCTTCGTGGAACCGGAAGCCCCGGGTAACGTGGGGTTCATGGCTAGGGTAATGAAGAATTTCGGCCTGCACCGATTGTTTCTAATTAAACCCTGCGCACTGGGGGAAGAAGCCCAGTACCACGCCATGCACGCCCAGAATGTGCTCCGGGATAGTGTTACCTACCCGTCTATAGGACAGTTTTTGGAGAATGAGCAGGTTGATTTTGTGGTGGGCACCACTGGAACCGCCGGGGGGAGTTACAATGTACCCCGCATAGCCATCACCCCGGAGAAGCTGGCCGAATCCATTGATCCTGATGCTAAGGTGGCCCTTATATTTGGTAGAGAGGGTGATGGGCTCAGTAACCAGGAACTAGAACTGTGTGACGTGGTGGTGGCCATTCCTACCAGTGATGATTACCCCATCATGAACATCAGCCATGCCGCGTCGGTTATCTTTTATGAACTGTTCAAGAAGGTGAAACCCTATCCCCGGGGGGAGGTGAGGGAGTCCTCCCGTCAGGAGAGGGAAGATATTTTAGCATACCTGGACCAGATCCTGGAAGAGCTGGATTATCCTTCTCACAAACACCAGAAAGCCCTTACCATATTCGGCCGGATAATGGGAAGGGCCTTCATAACTGGCCGGGAAGCCCATACCACCAAGGGAGTCTTCCGGAAGATCAGGGACAGGTTGATTAAAGACTAAACCAATTTTAAAATAGGAGCTATTCGAATGCTGTTTAATTTAGGACCCCTAGAGATCATTGGAATAATAGTCGTAATCTTATTCATATTACTTTTACCCCGTATTATCCGTATGCGACTTATCTCCTCGGTACTCCGGGCCACCCAGAAACTCGAGGAACTGGTTAACGAGAGCCAGGAACTTCTGGTCAAGTTATGCCAGGAGAAGGGTAACCCACCACGGGATCCCCGGGAGCTGGTTGAGAATTATATGGAATTTTTTGTCATTCCCCCGGTGGATCTGGACCCCAACGGCATCGTGGAGAAGTACCGGAAGATCCTGGATCTGAGTGAGGACCAGTTCCAGAGAATGGCCAGGGAACTGGCCCCTGATGCGGATTCGGAGTGGATATCAAACATCATAATGACCCTGAAATCCACCCTGGGACTGCAAGGGGTGTACAAGATGGTCCGGCACAACCTGGTTCTGGCCCAGAAAACCGGTAACCTGCAGATACTCCTTATGCTGCAGATGAATCTGCCCCTTATTATGAGGATAGTTAAGGCTCAGTTTGATGGTACCCAGGCCTTCTCCGCAGGCAAACCTATAGGTGACGGATTAGGCCCTCTGATCGCCGGGATGTTGCTAAAAAAACATGTCGAGTTGGAGGAACAGGACGGGATGATAGTGGGCCGGCGGGAAATGGACGGCCGACATGTGATCATCGCCCGGGCCAAGGGCCCTGGGGCCCGGGTGGGAAAGGTAGGACCCACCATAACCAGCCTTATACAGGAGGAGGGTTTGAAAAGGATCATAACTGTAGACGCCGCGGTGAAGATGGAAGGAGAAAATACAGGATCCATCGCGGAAGGGATTGGAGTGGTTATCGGAGGGCCCGGGGTTGATAAATGGATGATAGAAGAATCCATGGTCAAAGGAGACCTGGAAGTCGATGCCGTCATCGTTAAGATGAGCCCCGAGGAGGCCATCAGTCAGATGAACGAGGATATTCTGAAGGCCGCGAAAAAGGCACTATGTGTGGTTAGAGATTCGATTTACCGTTCCGAAATTGGTTCCAAGGTCCTGGTAGTCGGGGTGGGTAACAGTTGTGGCCTGCCCAACATCGTCACCGAACCTGGAAAGATAGATATTAAAAAGTTAGAAAACGATAGAGAAAAGGAGGGCAGAGCATGGCGATTCTAAGTGATCAGGATATCAGAAAGTACCTGGAAATGAAAAAAATAGTTATAGACCCCCTGGAAGATCCGGATAGACAGATTCAACCTTCTTCAGTGGACCTTCGCATTGGGAGCGAGTTTAAAGGATTTAGAATAATCAGACAACCCTGTATTGACCCCCTGGATCCTTCGGATCTGGAGTCTTACATGGAGTCTTTCCACATCGAACAGGGAAGTCCCTTCATAATCCATCCCGGGGAGTTCGCCCTGGCCACCACCTACGAGACGGTGGGGCTTCCTGACGACCTGGTTGCCCGGGTAGAGGGTCGTTCATCCATGGGGCGGCTGGGGATTACCATGCACGTCACCGCCGGTTACATAGACCCGGGGTTCCGGGGGAAGATCACTCTGGAGATATCCAATATTGGTAAAATGCCTGTGGCCCTGTACAGTGGCCAGAGGGTGTGCCAGATCGTGTTTGAAACCATGACCAGCCCTTCTTTAATACCCTACGGGCATCCTGACCGGGATAGTAAGTACATGGACCAGGAAAAGCCAGTTACCAGTAAAATAAAACAGGACTACGAGATCCGGGACCGTGATCAGTCCCGACTAATTTAGATTCGATCTTGATTATCAATTTAAGTGATATTTATGAAAAACGAGGATGTAATGAACCTGGCGCGTAAACGCGGTTTTTTATGGTCATCATTCGAGATTTACTCCGGATCAGCCGGATTTTTTGATTATGGACCATTAGGTGCCACCTTAAAAAATAAGGTGATGAACAAGTGGAGAGACTACTACGTGGTGAGGGAAGGATTCTACGAGATCGAATCCCCCACTATCATGCCCGAAGAGGCTTTGAAGGCCTCTGGACACGTGGACCACTTCAACGATGCCATGACCCAGTGTAAGGACTGTCTGGACGTTTACCGGGCGGATCATGTCATTAAAGAGGCCACCGGGAAGGAGGTGGAGGGACTGGAAAACCAGGAACTCACCGAGATCCTCTCCGCAGAACACATTGGCTGCCCTAAATGCGGAGGACACCTCACACATGTCTGGAGCTACAACCTCATGTTCCAGACCCTGATTGGTGCTAAGGGGAAAAAGACAGGTTACATGCGTCCCGAAACAGCCCAGGGTATCTTCATACCATTTAAGAGGCTTTTAAGGTTCTTCCGAGGTAAACTACCCTTCGGGGTGGTGCAGCTGGGTAAGGCCTATCGTAATGAGATCTCACCCCGGCAGGGCATGATACGACTCCGGGAGTTCACCCAGGCTGAGGCCGAGATCTTCGTGGACCCCCAGGACAAGAGTCATCCCCACTTTTCCAGGGTGGCAGAGGAACTCCTTACCCTGTATCCGGCCAGTTGCCAGGAAGGAGAGGAAGAACCCATCCAGGTGACAGCCCGGGCAGCGGTGGATGATAATATAGTGGCCAGTGAGCTTTTAACCTATCAGTTGTGCCTGGCCCGCAGATTTTTAATGGAACTGGGTCTTTCCGAAGAAGTTCTAAGGTTCCGGCAGCACATGTCAACGGAGATGGCCCACTATGCCATTGACTGCTGGGATGTGGAGGTTTACACCGATCGTTACGGCTGGATCGAGGTTATTGGAATCGCGGACCGTACCGACTTCGACTTGAAGTCCCACAGTGAATACAGCAAAGAAGACCTGCAGGTTTTCCTGGAATACCCGGAACCCCAGAGCGTGAAGAAACTGGCATTAAAGGCCAACATGGGAAAATTCGGGCCGCTCTTTAAGGGGGATGCTCCTAAGATCCTGAGAGCACTGGAAGAGATTGATGCGGATACCATCAAACAATCCTTCGAGGAGGATGGAGTGTTCCAGCTGGAGCTGGAAGGTACGGTAAACCAGATTACGGATGATCTTATAGACTTCCAAGTGGTGGAAGAAACAGTGCGGGGAGAAAAGATCTATCCCCACGTCATCGAGCCCTCCTACGGTATCGACCGTATCGTGTACTCGGTGCTGCTTCATAGTTACACCCAGGAGGAGGACCGCACCTACTTTAAGTTACCAGCTGAGGTGGCTCCGGTGGAAGTTAACATCTTCCCTCTGGTGAACCGGGAGGAACTGGTATCGGTGGCCCTGCAAATACTGGATGACTTGAGAAAAGAAGGCATCATAGCTGAAAAAGATACATCCGGGACAATAGGCCGGCGTTATGCCCGTTCTGATGAAATAGGAGTCCCATTCGCAGTCACCGTGGACCATCAGAGCCTGGAAGATGACACCGTCACTATCCGGGAAAGGGATAGTCAGGAACAGGTCCGGATAGATGTAGATGACTTGCCTGAGACTTTGCAGCTTCTTTTATGTGGAAAAAAAGGATTTAAGGAATTTAAAACCGGGAAATAACGGTCTTAATCTTATTCCCCCTTTTTTATATTCCTTTTTAATATTATTTTTTACTAACCAGTTCTTCCAGTTCCTCTTCTGGAATTAACTGGGCTATCTTCAGCTTAGTGGGACATCGCCCTAATTTAATATCGTGTTTTTTTGCTATTTCCTTCAATTCCTTCATGGTGGCTTTTTTGGCCATTTCTTCTACATCCATAACTATACACCCTATCTATTTTTATGTGAAATATTGGACTAATTTTTTATGAAAGTTAATATCCGTAAATTTCTGAATTGATGATGAATTAGATTGATTTTGAATATCTTACATCAATTGGTATCTAACCTAAAATTTTTAGTTATATCCCCTATTATATGTTGGGAAACGTCTTCCAGGGTCTGGCCACGGATTTCCATAGGTACACAGTAGCAACCACTACAACTGGGTTTATATTGTGCTTGAAACCCGGTGTTGTGTCTTTTTGAAACAAATTCAGTGCTTGAAATATTTCGGATACTGATCTCCCAGTACCACTCGTAATTTCTATCATCACCAGTATTCTCCAACCCAATATCCAGGATGACACTTTTCCAGTTTTGCGGATCAGGATCTTCAGGTTCACCGGGGTCATATCCGATCATAATCCGGCCCACGAGAGGAATTTGATGGTTATGAGTCTCCACCAACTCAACACTACACAATTCATCTTTTATTTCATTTACCGGTGCTATTTGAATAGTCATAGGCGCCATCTCCCTTCATTCTAAGACAGGGTTTATCTAATAATTTTTTCCAAATAACATTATAATCTTTTGTGCAAATATAAATTTGATAGAAAATGAATTTAAAATGGTGTTATTCATGATCGATGCACATATACATGCCGATTGTCGGCCCTACGAGGACTTCGGGAAAATGGCAGTGGCCGGAGTTGAATCAGCAGTTACCCTGGCCCACGATCCCCTGCGTATGAGTAATTCGGGGGTGGTTCTAGACCATTTCCATCGGATGTTGAACAACGACCGGGAAAGGGCTGCTCTAAACGGAATTGAGCTTTACGTGGCAATTGGGATACATCCCCGGAGTATCTGTCCCGATGTGGAACGAGTCTTGGAGGAGTTGCCCGGCCTTTTGGAAGACCAGCGGGTGGTGGCCCTGGGAGAGGTGGGTCTGGAGACTTTGAATGAGGAACAGGAGGATATATTCAAAACCCAGCTGCTCCTGGCTGATGAACTTGGTATGAAGGTGGTGGTGCACACTCCCCGGCGTAACAAACGGGAAGTAACCGAAAAGACCCTGTCCATCATTGAGGAAAATATTGATCCGGCCCAGGTCCAGCTGGACCATGTGGATTCCTCCATCATTGACCTGGCCCTGGAATTTGGAGGTTTAATGGGGTTAACTGTGCAGCCCCTGAAGGTAACTCCCCTGGAGGCGGTGAAGCTTCTGGAAGAATACGGTGGTCAAGGTTTTGTCCTGGATAGTGACATGAGTTCTTCACCTTCCGATCCCTTATCCGTCCCTAAAACTGTGCACCAGATGAAGCTGGCTGGTCTCAGTGAAAAAGAAGTGGAACTGGTTTCCCACCAGAACGCCGCTCAATTCTATGGAATTTAGTATTTATCCTGTGCTAAATTGTGAAACTAAAAAGATATTGGTTTTTAACAAGTTAGCTAGAAACCGCCCCATTTTTCCACCTGCTGGGAGGCGGATAGGTTGGCCTGGTTTAAACATTCCTCATCATCCTTACCCTGCAGGTGACTGGCTAAAAATGCCGCGGCGAAGGTGTCCCCGGCACCGGTGGTGTCGGTAACCATGGTTTCAACGGATGGAGAAGTTATTATCTCATCCGGGGTATATAGAGCAGCTCCCTCCCGTCCCAGGGTAAGAATTATCCGAGGAACACCCATTTTGACCAGAAATTCAGCCCCGGCTGAAGGTTCCATGCCAGTGAGGATTTTAGCCTCTTTCTGATTCAAAAATAGCATATCCGTCTGTTTTATGGTGTTTTTAAGTTTGGGAAGTCCAAATGATGAAAGTAACATTCCCGGATTAAATGATAAGGTGTGGGCATGCTGGGAGGCTTCTTCCACCACTTCCCAATACATCCCAGTAATATGCAGAACCTTAGAATCTCTAATATAAGTTTTATCCCCATTTAAAAGTTCGAAATGGGCGTTGGCGCCCATGTGTACGTAGATGGACCTTTCCCCCTGGTCGTCCACTGCTATGAAGGTCATCCCGGTGGGTTCCTCCCGGGCTAGGACTCTTTCAGTCCCGATACCTGCATCGTTTAACCGTGAAAAAATTAGGTTTCCCCCGTAATCCTCCCCCACCCGGGTTATTACCCCGGTTTTGATTCCCATATCCTTCAGGGTTAATGCCGAGTTAGCAGCGGATCCGCCCACCGACTGGTGTAACTGGTCCATATTGACCTCTTCATCAGGTCCTGCAAATCTGGAAACTCTGCTGATGAAGTCCAAGTTACAGGTTCCTAATACCGCCACATCAACGCGTTTATACATGATTAACTCCGGATTTAGGTAGAATGATGGAGTTTAATAGAAATTATGTTAAAAAATAATCTGGAATCTTTATTATTCCGGCAACATGCCCACAAATTTCTTGATACGATTTAGGATGCTCTGTTTATCTGGCTCCACCGGCCTGTAATCTTTGCCCAGTATATCCGCGGCCAGTTGCATAATGGCGTTGCTGGTGGGTGATGTGTTGTTGATCTCCACCACGGAGCGTCCCAGGGCTAGGGCCCGGTCCATCTCCCGGTCGTAGGGTATTATAGAGATCATGGGAATTTCCAGGAGGGATTCAATCTCCTGGGGAGAGAGCAGGAAGTTGTCCTCGTACCACATGTTCAATACGAAGCCCAGAATATCCAGATTCATTTCATTTAACAGTATGCGCAGCTTCAATGCATCGGCCACGGAAGGCATGGTGGAATTGGTGACTAGAATAATTTCTGTATCTGCAGGAAGGGCTTCTAAGATGTTAGAATCTATTCCTGCTGGTAAGTCCAGCATGAAAATGTTTCCATAATCAGCTATCTCATTTATAATTTTATTCCAGGATATGTAGTTGGTATTTATATTTTTAAGGGTTTCAAAGTGCATCCCGGTGGGAACCACCCGGATACCGTAGTTCATCTCGTATACACATTCTTCGATGGATTTATCTCTGACTAAAACGTCGTGAAGGGTAACTTCAGGATTTAATAACCCGGTGATGACGTCCATATTGGCCATTACCAGATCCATATCCAGCATTACCACTTCTTCGCCAAAAAGGCTCAACGCCACTCCCAGGTTAAAGGCCAGGGAAGTTCTACCTACACCGCCTTTACCAGAAGCCACTGCTATACATCTAGCCATTTTATCATGTGCTTAATTTAATTAACGCCTTCTTCCCATTAATCCTTCCACTAACTTGGAGATAACACCCTTCTTATCTGGTTCAATAGGCATATACTCTTCACCAATAAGATCAGCGCCCAACTGCATTATAGCATTACTGGTGGGTGATTTGGGATTTTTAATTACCAAAGGCTCGCCGAATGCTGCGGCTCTGCTTACTTCCTGGTCTTCGGGAACTACCGAGATAACCGGTACTTCCAGGATGGTTTCAATCTCGCTAATGGTCAGGAAGGTCTTATCATGCTGTTCCCGGTTTATAACCACCCCAATGATCTCCACGCCCAGTTTGTTGGCGATGATCTTGGTCTTCAGGGCATCACTGATGGATGGTACCTCCGGGGTGGTGACCAGGATCATTTCCTGTGCAGCAGCTATGGCTGCCAGAGCATCCTTCTCCAAACCAGCCGGGGCATCAATAAGAAGTATATCAGCATCTTCAATTAAAACTTCCAGAGCCTCTTCTAAACGGTCTAGTTTAACTTTACGAAGTCCTTCTAATGATATTCCTGCTGGAACAATCTTCACGCCGCCAGGGCCTTCATATATAGCTTCGTCAATGGTCGCTTCACCGGATAAAACATCCTGAAGGGTGACGGATTTTCCTTCCATCCCCAGAATGAGTTCCAAGTTGGCCATGGCCACGTCGGCATCCAGGACAATGACCTCTTCCCCATAGGTAGCGAGTGCCACGCCAAGATTAGCGGTAATAGTCGTTTTCCCAACTCCGCCCTTACCTGAAGCTACAGTTATAACTCTTGTCATCACATACCTCCTTAGCTAATCTCTACATTAATTTCAAATTTATCCACCACTTCCGGATATTCCCGGAATATTTTTCTAATTTCCATATTACAAATACCTATTACTTGTCTTTTTAAATTATTAATTTCTTTCGACCCGCCCACGATTCGGGACAAAAATCCTTGGGACTGGTACTCCATGATCACATTAATGTTACCCTTAAGATCATTCCCGGCATTATCCAGGAAAATCATCACTTCCGTGCCTTTAACCTTTGGCAATCCCATTATGGACTTTTTAACCCGGTTCATAAGAGTAAGTTCCACCTTTTCCACATCGTTATCAGACAGATAACCACCAGTATAGGACTCCAAGACCTTTTCCACGTCTTCCTCATCAATGTCCTTGATTCCATATTTTTTTAACAGTTCCATGCGATCCATGGGCTCATTTTCGGTTTCAGGTGGTTCATCCACGGCTGTTTCAACCGGGTTAACTTTATTTATTGATTTGGTGCGGGAATCATCATTCAGTTCCGGGGTTCCGGATGATTTGGTTTCGCCCATATCTGTTTTTACATCAGCAGCATTTTCGGCTGCAGAAATAGTTTCAGGTTCAGAAATTTCAGCATTATCTGTGGAATTTTCGGTTACCACCTCTGCGGAAGCTTCAACAGTGGTTTCTGGTGAGGCCTTTCCAGAAACAGGGGCGGATTCTAACTTTACTCCGGATAAGTCATCACCAGGAGAACTAGGGGATTCCTCTCCTATTTTGTTTTCCGGATCAGTGGCTGTACTCGCCGGATCAGTGGCTCTTATTTCCTCCTTAACTGTTAATTCTTCTACCAGGGGTTCGGAAGAGGTTAGAGCGGTTACAGTTTTATCTGCAACATCCGAATCTGGTGATTTTTGATCGGATGTATCTTCCGAAGGTTTAGTGGTTCCTTTATCTTCCGGTTTTATTTTTGTTTCCTGGCTTAAGGAGGTTCGTTCATCAGACTCTGTTTGGGGAGTTTCATCCGATTCTTCTGAAATTTCTTCTTCCTTTAATTCATCTTCTTTATCCTTTTTGAGCTCTTGCAGGACCTCATCAATTTCCGGAACTTTTTCCAGCAGATAAGGCTTGTTCAGATCCATTAAATATGAGACCTGGGAAGGACGAACGTCAAAAACCTCTACCAGAGTTTTATAGTCCCCCATGACTTGTTTTATTTTATCAAGAGCCTCCAATTTGGACAGGCTATCGTATGATGCGGCAACCTGTTTTCCGTCCTTGAAAAGTAGATATCCATCTTCGGATCCGGATGTTACCCTTATAAATCCATTCTTTTTAGTTTTAGACAATTCTTCTAAAAGCTGGGAAAATTCCAGATCATCAGCATAGGCTACCATGGATGGTTTGGTTATGGGCATGTCCATTATTCTACTCTCCTTAATTTAGGTACGGATTATTGGATCGTAAATCAAGTTGTAATTTACTTTCGGATTAATTTAATCTCAGGAGGAGTAACGATGATTACACTCTTACCATTCTGGCATAGAAGTATGGCTTCTCCGCCCTTAGTATCTCTAAAAGACTTTAATTTTTCGGCTGCTATTTTAAAATCTTCTGGATAATCCTTCTCCAGAAGGGTCATGTCCATTATTATGGGATTCTTGGAATCAATGACTTGGGAAAGAGCATAGTCAAAATCATCCAGATTACTGGTTTTCATGAGAATAATCTCATAAAAAGAGTGTTCAGGGACTATGATGGTCTCATTTTCCTCTTTTTCTTCATGATTTTCTTCCATGCCCAGGTTTTTCTTCAAAATATCCATTACGTCCTTCATATTTTCTCCCCTATTTCATTAATAATCGCATCTAATAAACGGTTTGCTCCCTTTCTATAGACATCTGCGGCAGGGAGGCCGTATTTAGTTTCATATTCAGGAACCACTTCTTGATCCGCAACGTTGCGGAGGTTTAATGAAATTCCAACTACTTTGGTGGGTTCCATCGCTTCTATGGCCATTATCTCTTGTTTAATTCCCACTGGATGTCGGTATGGATGATTAGGCCGGTGGCATACAATGGTGGCATCTGGTTGGGCCCCTACCAGTATGGCGGCTGAAAGTCCCCGGGGATGGGGGTTGCCCCTTTCAGTTAAACTGGACTGACCTTCCACCAATATAATATCAGGATTTTTTTGTTCTTCAAGTTTTCTCATGGCACCCATCACTGCAGATGCTACATCCATGACCGAAAGACTACCTGCCCTGAAATTCAGGTCCACTGGCTGTTCCAGCCCCATTTCATCAGTGGATATAATTGCTGGATTCATTCCATTCTCTTTGGCAGTTTTACCAATTAATCGAGTTGTGGTACGTTTACCACACTCCTGGGAGGTGCCGCCCACAAAAATAACTGGACATTCAGGTTTATAAGTCAGTTTTGGGAGTGTTTCAGTACAACTCGGAGGAGAAGTCCCGAATAGATCATGTATAACATCCAATCTGGGGCTTATCTCCATTATCTTAACGTTTTGACCCTTGGCGAACCTCAGGAGGGCCTCATTACGTTGCAGTGATAGTGACCTAAAGGAGGTTATCACATTCAGGCCCATGTCAATGGCCTGCACCGCGTATTTCAAAGCGGAACCCTCGGCACCTATGGGTAGCATGATGGCCACACTTTTAGCCCCGGTTTCACTGGCCAGTACCCCGAGATCAGATCCTATTATCTGTTTACAGAATTCCTGGCCCTGTTTTTCAGGGTTATCATCAATAAAGCCCATGGCGTTAACTCCCTGAAAATTAGAAAATTTTTCGTCTCCGCCTCCACATCCTATTACTATGTATGGGTTGAGCTCCTGTAGTTCTTGAACAGAAGATACAAAATTCAAAAAATCACTCCTCTTCTCTTGTGAACATGTGAATCATTACATTACCTATTTATTTAATAAATACTAAAGCATGATATATATTTTGGTTAGCCTACTCAATTTATAGTGGAGGCATAGTATGATAGAAAGGATACTTAAAGACTTAGGCCGGATCAACGGGGTAAATGGATCACTAGTGGTTGGAAAAGATGGTCTGATTATTGAAAGTGAAGTACCATCAGATATAGACTCGGAACTGGTAGCAGCAATGGCATCCGCAGTTTTCGGTACTGCAGAACGTTCTGCTGAAGAAATGAAGCATGACCCACTTCAACAAGTTATGATTGAAGGAGATAAAGGTAAAACTTTAATGATTGATTCTGGTGAAGGCATACTGGTAGTTATTACAGATATAGATATTAATTTAGGTCTTATCAGGATAGAAATGAGGCGTAGCGCCGAAAGAGTCATAGACTTTTTAGGTTAGTTACCATTTTTATCCTGAAATATTATACCCATAACCTCTTTGAGACTTAAAACACAAAATAGTAGTATACAACAATCTCCTGGAGGAGGCTCCCTTGAGAAAGCCCTATGTAATCTTAATTGGTAGTGCATCTGGGATAGGTAAATCAACCATATCCTCCGAATTAGCCAAAGAGTTGGGTATTAAACACCTGATTGAAACCGATTTTATACGAGAAATTGTGAGGGGTATCATTGGGCCCGATTACGCCCCTGCCCTTCATAAATCCTCATTTGATGCTTACATTACCCTGAAAGACAAACACCGTTATGAGGGTAATGGTGACGCACTTATCAGCGCCGGCTTTGAAGAACATGCTTCTTTTGTCATTCCTGCCATTGAAAAGGTTATTAAAAGGGCGGTTGATGATTTTGATGATGTGGTGATTGAGGGTGTGCACCTGGTTCCTGGTTTAATAAATATAAGGAAATTCCAGGATGATGCCTCGATACATTTTTTCATATTAACTGCCGACGAGGAAACCCATAAGGAAAGGTTTGTTAGAAGGGCTATGAAAATAAAAAGAGGCGGTAAACATCTGGAATATTTCAAAGAGAACCGTATAATCAACAACTATCTGGTTCAACAGGCCCGTGACCATCAGGTCCCGGTGATCAACAACTTGGATCTGGATAACACCAAAAAAAGGATGCTCACCATCATTCGTGAGAACTGCACCGAACTAGTGCTGCAGCACACCGTGGACCAGCTGGAAGAGGTTACCAACATCGTGCTAAACAAATATGGAGGCCGGATCGTAGATGTATCCTACTTTTTACCCGGCTTTGGAGAGCCCCTGAAGAGGAAAGTGAACGTTTACGACCCGGTGGAGGCGGAACGATTCATTAACCTTATAAAGAATAATCCGAAGAGGCGAAAAGACCTGCAGGGACTTTACGAGTTATCAGATAATATTCACAGCAACCAGATCTGTGCCCCGGATGATGAAAGCCTCCAGAACATCATAGAAGAACTTGAAGAGAGGGGTCTGGTCTACCATCCCGAACCAAAAACTTAAGTTCCAAACAGTTTAGACCTAATTTTCAACATATAATCAGAAATTATTTATCTATTAAATGATTATGAAGGAGTTTGTATTTTGAGTAAGATGATCTCAGATTGCCCTATCTGCGGTAATCTGAAATGTGTTGAGGTTACCACCAAAACCGATAATATTCCCTACTTCGGGGAGATAATGGAGTCCACTCTACTGTGCCAGAAGTGCGGTTATAAGCATTCGGACACCATATGCCTGGAACAAAAGGACCCGGTGCATTACACCCTGCTTATAGGTAAAGATAAGCTCAATAGTCGGGTGATCAAGTCTCAATCCGCCACCCTCAGCCTGCCGGAGCTGGGACTTAAAGTAGAGCCTGGCCCTAAATCGCAGGGTTACGTCTCAAACGTGGAGGGGGTGCTGGAAAGGTTTGAAAAGGCCGTTGAAACTGCCCTATCCTGGACTGATGATCCGGAAGCCATGAAAAATGCCCGAAAGATACTGGAAAACCTCCCCCAGGCAAGACACGGTGAGTGGCAGACCGAACTGGTGGTGGAGGACCCCTTCGGCCACAGCGCGATCCTAGATCAAGACTCTAGAAAAAGGGGTTTGACCGAAGAGGAGTTAAAAAATCTTAAAACCGGTTTCACCATCGTGGACACCGATAATGAGTAGTTAAGAATAATTTTTTTTCTAATAAATATTATTTTTAAATAAAAAAAATGAAGAGATATCTAACTAAAAATATCGTCTTCTTCATCCACCTCAGTGGCGTTAAGCCTTAAAGTCACCTTTACATCCATACTTAGAGCATCACAATCGGCTTTAATGGCATCCAGGTGTTTTAAGATCCTCTTCTTTTCCTCATTGATCCGCTCAATGTTTTCGTAGGGGTAGATGGACTCTTTGAGCATTTCATATTCGATGGTGGTGTAGGGGTACTGGTTTAGCTGGTTGCAGACCTTCTTCAGGACTTCACCCAGGAACTTGTTCATCTCTACCTTCACCCTTTCCCGGATCATCTTGTCACTATCCAGGTTCTGTTTCATGAGACGTACCACTTCCGCCTTGGCGAAGGGTAGACCTTCATCCTCGTCCTCCCCTTCTATTTCTTCATCTAATTCCTGGTTATCTTGAACTTCGGTAAATTCTTCTTCGGGTTTATGGTTATCTGCAACTTCATCAGTAAATTCTTCTTCAGTTTCTTGAAATTCATTCTGTTCTGGTTCATCCATCCTATCATTCTCCATGCTACTATTCTGGAATTTACATCTTATAAAATATGTGGTTTAAATGAATGATTCCATTAAAAATTTTGATAGTTACATGCCGCACCCATATAATTATGGAGGGTATCTCTAAAATTTAGAAAATTAGTATCCAGGATGCCAATTCAATACCGCGGGATATGTATGATGATAGTTTAGTTACCATCTACTTCAAGACTAAGGTCCAGGGAAGGGGCAGAGTGGGTAATGTATCCAGTGGATATAACATCCACCTCCAGCTTTGCATAGAGCAGTATGTTATCAGGATTTATACCGCCTGAAACTTCTACCAGAACTTTATCTCGGAGCCCTTTATCTTTAAGGACACTTAAAACTGTTTCCACACCTTTAGGAGACATATTATCCAACAGAACAATGTCCACCCCCACCTGGGCAGCTTCAACAGCCTGATCTAAAGTTTCCGCCTCTACTTCTATTTTCTTGGTAAAACTGGCGTGTTTACGGGCTCTTTGAACTGCCTCTTTTACGCTGCCCACCAGGGCCAGGTGGTTGTCCTTGATGAGCACCTCATCATCCAGCCGGTAACGATGGGTGTCACCACCACCCACACGTACGGCGTTCTTTTCAAAAAATTGGAGGCCGGGGGTGGTTTTTCTGGTTCCCGCCACTATAATGGCTGGATTAACCTCCCGGATCATGCGGATTATGCGGTCGGTTAGAGTAGCAATCCCTGACATTCGCATCAGCAGGTTGAGGGCCGTTCTTTCCACGCTTAAGATGGAGCGGGCTTCACCTTCCACTTCCATTAAAACGTCCTGTGGAGCTATCCGGTCCCCGTCCTGTTTTTTCAGGAAGGTTTGGATGGAGAACTCCTGGAATATGGATACCGCCAGCTCCAGACCAGCCACCACCCCCTCTTCCTTGGCGATGATACGGCCCCTGATTCTCATAGAAGGGGGTATCAGGGCCTGGGTGGTGAGGTCCTCAAATCCCATATCTTCATATACCAGACGGGCCAGGTCTTGTCTCATGATCATCCGCACCATAGAAAAGAGGTTGTTTAATTCTCTACCAATTCCATATAAGGACGGTTATTAATAAATAACAATATTTATTGTATTGTATCTTTTTAATTTAGTACACTTAATCCTATCCTTTCTAAAGAAATTCTAGGAATGTCCTCCAAGCTAAGGACTCAATAGAAAAATAATTCACTAAGGAATTGGACAATCTAATTATAAACACCATAATTTCCCCTTTATCAGCTTTTTTAATTTATAACCACTAAAATTTAATTATAAGCACAAAGAATAAGAAAATCTTTGGATCTTACAAATGAGTGTTAGGTGAATCTTTAATGATAAGCCCAGGCATTGTTATCAGGCCATTTACTCCAGAAGATGTGGATTTCATAATACATGGCCAGCTAGAGCTGTATGAAAAGGAGCATGGCTTTACCTCCGACATATGGAAAGCATACATTACTGAGGGGGTACTGGATCTGGTTGATCAATTTGATGAGCAAAAAGATTGTATATATATCCTTGAATATGAGCAAGTTCCATCTGGATGTGCGGCCATCAAACATGTAGATGACCTGACCGCTAAATTTAGATTTTTTTTCGTGAATTACAAAGTAAGGGGATGGGGTGCCGGGCGTATACTTCTGGATTTGGCCCTTGATTTTTGTAAAAAAAAGGGTTATAATCACGTGTTTTTATGGACGTTCAGCACCTTACACCCGGCAAGACATTTGTATAAAAGCAAAGGATTTAAGATAACGGAAACTCAGGAAAATAATGAGTGGGGAACAGTTATTTTAGAGGAACGATGGGAGATGGATATATAGGCCTTCCCTTAATCCATTCATACCATTTTTCCCATCTCATAGGCCTGATCCATGGCTTTAGTTCCCTTTATGTCCCCTATTTTCCAGGCACCAGTTCCATAAATTATGCCTTTTTCATTTGCCCCACTGAGAACGGAATTAAATCCTCTGAATCCTTCTATGGTCCTTTCCAGGGCCTGTTTATTTCTAACCGCAGCGGTGGTAATGAAATAAAAATCCTTGTTTTGGATAGCGGCATACCTGGAATAGGTGCGGTCGATCAGGGTTTTCATCTGGGCGTTCATGGTATAGAAATAGACCGGAGTGGCCAGGACAATCACATCAGCAGCGATCATCTTATCCAGGACCTCGGCCATGTCGTCATCCTGGTCACAGATGCCTCCATTCATTTGACAGGAATCACAGGCCATACAATAATTAATTTCTTTATCTCTTAAGAAGATTTTCTCAGCTTGATGTCCTGCTTCTTCTGCTCCCAGCATGAACTGGTCGCACAACAGATCGGAATTTCCGCCTTTCCTTGGGCTAGCGGACAGTACCAATACCTTTTTACTCACCATTATGATCCTCTCCTTTTTAAAATACATTTATTTGATTTATTAATAATAATTAATAGGAATGTAAATTAAAAAGAATGATGCAAATTTTGTTGCATCTAAATCTATACTTATCAGAGTTATATTCAAAATAATAATCAACAAGGTGTCTATATCATGGAACTGGTCTTTCTGGGAACCTCATCCGCCATACCCACCAACTATCGTAACCACTCTGCCCTGGCTCTTAAGGCCTTTGGAGAGTTAATGCTCTTTGACTGTGGGGAAGGAACCCAGAGACAGATGACCCGTATCCGCATGAGTCCCATGAAGGTTAAACGCATTTTCATTACCCACCTGCATGGCGACCATTTCCTGGGCCTTCCAGGATTGATACAGTCCATGGCCTTCAGAGGGCGTGAAAATCCCCTCCATATTTATGGGCCAGTTGGTATCACAGATTTGGTGGATAGTATTAAGAAAATGGGATATTTTGCTCTTTCCTTCCCCATTATCACCCAGGAACTCCAGAAAGGAGTTTTTCTGGATGAAGAGGGATTCCTTATTAGTTGCTGTCCTGTGCAGCACTCGGTCTTAAACCTGGCCTATGCAGTTAGGGAGAAACGATCCCCTAAGTTTCTACGGGAAAAAGCCCTGGAACTGGGACTTACACCCGGACCCGATTTCGGTAAACTGCAGAGAGGAATACCGGTTAAGCTTGGTGAGCTTACCATTCAACCAGAGGATGTGCTGGGAGACCAGCGTAAAGGCCGGAAAATTGTATACTCTGGAGACACCAGGGCCTGTGTGGAGATGGTTAATCTGGCCAAAGAGGCGGATGTGCTCATCCACGAGTCGACCTTCGACGGCAGCCAGGAAGAAAAGGCCTTGACCACTGGACATTCCACGTCAAGAAGTGCCGCCCGGGTGGCAGTTTTATCTAAGGTAAAGAGGCTGATCTTAACCCATCTCAGCACCAGATACCGCGATGCGGATTTATTGAAAAAAGAGGCCGCCGAAATATTCCCGGATGTGGTGGTGGCCGAAGACATGATGAGCGTGGAGGTGAAGCGCCGTGCAGATTGATCCCCTACTGCAGAAGGTGATTATCACTGCCATTACCCTCATCGGTTCCTATATAATATATGAGCTTATTTCACACTTTCTAAAAAGAATCAAAGAACGGATGGATATTGAAGTAACGGTTATACAGGTTATAAAAGAGATATTCAAGTACACCATCATTGCCCTGGCCATAACCATCATTCTAAATGTATGGGGAGTAAATATAGGCCCACTGATTCTTAGTTTAGGTATCGTGGGTATTGCGGTAGGTTTTGCTGCCAGGGATACCCTGTCCAACTTCATATCTGGAATGTTCATCCTGGCTGAGAAAAGCTTTCGGGTGGGTGATACCATAGAAATCTCAGGCCAGAGGGGCAAGATACAGAGGATGGGATTCCGGGTCACCACCATGACCACCCCGGACAACAAGGTCATCACCGTACCCAACTCCGCCTTTTCAAAGAATCCCTACCTTAACTTCACCACCATGGACACCCGGAGGGTGGACCTGAAGATCAACATCCCCTACCAGTTGGACCTGGAAGAAGTCACCCCTCTACTCTTAAAGGCTGCCGGAAGCATTTCCTGGGCCCGATCCAATCCCAAACCAAAGATTCTTATAAAAGAGCTGAGTGATGTAGGTGTAAAGGCCACTTTAAGCGTTTGGACCTCCAAACCACAGAAAGTGGCTGAATACAAAACTCAACTGGCACAAAAAGTCACAGAAATCCTGATTGAAGGAACAAAATAGACCGAAAAATAGTTAAATCTCCGATGGTTGATCCGGGTGATATAAGTGAAAAGGTACAACATCTACTCCTTTTTGATCATAGTAATCTGCATCGTTCTATCGGTAGGAATAGTTATGGCAGCTTACAGCCAGTACCAGGACCTTCAAAATGCCCAGAAGAGTATAAAAGATTATAAGGAGAGGATGAGCAATCCTGTAAACGCTCTGGATCCTACCTCTTCAGTAGCAGGTTATTTAAACTACGATCTAATCATTCCCAAACTGGGAATTAGCTGTAATATCCGAGGAGATACTGTAAACGCATACAATGCTGTTTATCATTATCCGGAGAGTGTTATGCCGGGTAAACCCGGTGAATGTGGATTACTTGGTCACAGAACCACTTACTCAGGGCTTTTCAGAAATATAAGCTCACTTAAAGTGGGTGATGAAGTTATAATCCGGGATTATATCCTGCACAAGAAATATGTCTACCAGGTGACTTCTAACGGTGCTGATATTCGCTGGAACTACAAACGCAATCCCGTGCGCTTTGCCCAGGAAGGTGAACCGCGTCTTCTAATTATAACCTGTTATCCTCCCGGAAAAAAACAAGCCGCCTACATAATGCACTGTAAGATGGTTTCCAGCAGCAGCCTGTATTAATTCTACAGTTCTTTTCAAGTGGTTACTTAGCACTTTTTTTTATTAATGCCCAAAAATTATTGTTGTCAATAGAAGACAATATATATGATAAAAAACATTATTTTGGTGTGATGATGATCCACTTTCTAGTAGCTAATGACAGACACCATAAACTACTCGATAAAAATGGGATTATACACGCAACTCCCCAATGTAAAAAACTAGATGGTTATTCAAAGCAACATGAACCAACGAAAACATTTTTTTAATACCAGAAGATGGGTGGGGTATCAACATCATCATATAAGTACTAAGAATATCAAAATATTAAGAAATAATATCCACTGACACCTAGGGAGTGATTTAAAAATCTTTCCCTTAAAATGAGAAAAATAAAAATGAACTTAGGGGATTTAAAATGGTGGAAATTGAAATCGACGAAGATGCATGTGTAGGGTGTGGTTCCTGTGTTGACGACTGCCCTAACGATGTGTATAAAATGAATGAAGAAACGTGGAAAACCACAGTGGTCAATGCCGATGACTGCATGGCATGCCTATCCTGCCACGAGATATGTCCATCCCAGGCCATGACCCACAGCAACATACATGTTGCGAAAAGGCTGTACATCGACCGCAAGGTGAATGATGTCCTGGAAAAAATAATCTGAGGGGATCACCATGGATATGGAAATCGAAGAAATAAGGGGAACATTCAAACCAGAGATCATCCCCAAAGAAACTGGAGGCGACATTGAAGACTACGAAGAAGCACTCCACGTGCTTATGAAATTCGTAGGATCCATGTCAAGCGCCCTGGAACAGGTGTCCGGGAGGGGGGCCAACGCCATTGTTTACCAGGCAGGAAAACGTATGGGCCACGATGCGGCCAAAATGATGGAAAAAACCGATGACTTGGAACAAGCCCTGAATGAAATGGGTGAAGTTCTGGGGGTAGAATTCTACTTCGAGATGTGGAAACCCGCAGGACAAGAAGGTTACACCATCGAAAAGGGAAATGAAACTGTGGTTAAAGTCCTGTTCATGGACTGTGTGGTAAGACAAACACTCCGAAGAACTGGTCTTCCACAAAAAGGACCACTATGCTATCTGCTCTACGGTTACATGGTTGGAGCCGTGGAGGAAGTGATGAGCATTAAGGGCAAACTGGACATAGACCACGTAGGTCCCAACGCCTGTCTTAAAACCCTAACCATCAAATGGGGTGGTAAATAATGGTAACCATTGCTTTAGAAACGCTGGCCAGCTGTTCTGGCTGCGAGATATCAATTTTAGATTTACATGAAGACCTACCTAAACTTCTGGAGAAAGCTGAACTGGTATACGCACCAGTTTTGATGGACGCCAAGGAGTTACCAGATAATATTGATATTGCCATTGTATCTGGTTCGGTTAGAAACGAAGAAAACCGGGAAAGGTTGGAAGAGTTAAGGGCAAAATCTGACATCCTAATTGCCTACGGGACCTGCGCCTGCTATGGAGGTATAACTGGAATGGCGGACCTCTACACCCGGGACGAAGTAACTTCCCGTACCTACAGCGATAACCCCAGTACCGAATCAGCACCTTTACCCAACGAAGTCGTGCCGGAACTGTTAAGTATTGTGCATCCGGCTGCGGACTTCACCCAAATCGATGGATTCATTCCGGGCTGTCCTCCTAAGGAGCAGTTAACCGGAGATATCTTGATACCACTCATTAACAATGAAGCACCTGATGTTCCCAAAAAGAGTGTTTGCGCCGATTGTCAGCGGGAAATGGAACACGTGGAATACGACAAGATTCACCGCCGAGTGGAAGGAACACCCGTGGAGGGTAAATGTTTCCTATCCCAAGGGTACGTCTGTTTAGGTTCCGTCACCCTGGGACGTTGCGGCGGACTGTGTACCGATGCTGGTGTTCCGTGCCATGGTTGTGGAGGACCATCCTTGGATGTGCTTCGAGAACCCAGCCATGACATCTACAATGGAGTGATTAAGAGAATTGCACACCTTTCCAAGATGCCTGAAAAGGACGTTGAAAAACAGATGTACGACTTGGGACACGTGGTATACGGATTTGTCATTGGAAGTACCATCATGGAAGATAAGCTGGTTTCAAAAATACCCCAGCTGGTGAAAAAGTAGGTGATGATCATGAAAAATATTGAAATCAGCCCGGTTACTCGTATTGAAGGACACGCCAAAATCACCGTGCAGGTGGATGATAGTGGAAACGTGGCCGATGCCCACTTCCACGTTATGGAAATCCGTGGATTTGAGAAGTTCCTAGAAGGTGCCGCTGTAGAAGAAGCACCACGTATTACTCCCCGTATCTGCGGTATATGTCAAACCGCCCACCATTTGACTGCAGCCAAGGCCACTGACCAGATATTTGGTTTGGAACCACCAGAAACAGCTAAAAAATTAAGGGAACTCATGCTTCTGGGACAGTACATACACTCCCATTCTCTTCACTTCTACTTCCTGGGTGCCCCGGATCTGGTGATGGGACCAGAATCAGACCCTGCCATGCGTAACGTTCTGGGGATCCTGAAGACCCAACCAGAAGTGGCCTCCATGGCCATTCAAACCCGGAAGATTGGTCAGGAAATAACGGCCATCGTGGGAGGGAAACCTATCAGCCCCGTAACCGCAGTGCCAGGAGGACAATCCCGGGGATTATCCTCAGAACAACAATCTGAGTTACTGGCCAAGGCCAAAAGTGCAGTGGAGCTTGTGGAAAAAGGAGTTGAAGTTGCTAAACCATTATTTGAACAGTATGGAGAAGCAATTGAACTTCTTGGACCAGTAGAAACTCACTTCGGTGCTTTAACTAATAATAGTGGAGATATTAGCTTCTATGACGGAGATGTGAAGGTTATAGACCCTGCCGGGAATACCGTGCATCAGTTTGGTTCTTCCGACTATCTGGACTACATCGAAGAGAAGGTGCAGCCCTGGTCCTATCTGAAGTTTCCCTACCTGAAGCAGCTTGGATTCCCTCAAGGTAACTACCGAGTAGGGCCCTTAGCCCGGCTTAATGTGGTTAATTCCATCCCAACCGAGAAAGCCTCTGAACTCTTTGCTGAATACAAGGAAAACTTTGGAATAGCTCAAAATCCATTACTCTATCACTACGCCCGCCTGATCGAGTTAATGTATGCCTCTGAAAGGGCTGTGCAGCTTTTAGAAGACGATTCCATTACCAGTACTGATATTCGTCAGAACCTGACCGAACCACTGATGACCAAAGAAGAAGCCAAAGAATCCGGTGAAACCCGTCGGGGAGTGGGCATGATCGAAGCCACCCGGGGTATACTCATACATGACTACGAAACCGATGGCGCCGGTTACATAACCCGTGCCAATCTAATCGTGTCCACGGGTCAGAACAACCTGTCCATGGATATTGGTGTCCGGGAAACTGCCAAGAAGATGATTCACGGCGACCAGATCTCGGAGGGTCTGAAAAACCAGCTGGAGATGATTATCCGGGCCTACGATCCCTGCCTGAGTTGTGCCACCCACGCCATTGATGGCAGTTCACCACTGGGAGTGGAAATTTACGACTTGGAAGGTAAGTTAATCAGTAAACAGATGATTTAAGGGCTTTTCAAGCTCTTCTTTTTTTTTCTTTTATTTTTCCTTATTTGGCAATGGTACCGCTTTCAATCCGTGTCAGTAATGTATTTATATGTACTGAATAGTAATGATTAACATGGCAAAGAAGAGTGTTTACATCCGTCTGGAGCCGGAGTACATAAAAAAAATTGACGATATTGCCACCCAGCAGGACCGGTCCAGATCATACATAATTAGGCAACTAGTAATAAAAAGTCTGGAAAAAGTTAAGTAATACTTTTTATTTATTTGATAAGATTATGAAGGTTGTGCCCCACGTTTTATAGATTTTAGTATTACTTTTTTATTTTTTATTAAGAGTTATTGGGTGAATATCCAATTTCTAAAAGATAAACAGTAAAGTTTATGCTAAACCCCCAACAACTGGTCTACAAACAATTAACAAATATTGCGAACCTACTAGGTGAGTTCTAATTAAAATTGGTTAATTAAGTTGTGTTAAATAAGTTTAAAATAATGTGATGCCATGAACCACTTCCTACCAATCAAATTTGAACTGGAACATGTATTCCTTGGTTCCAGTGGGGTTAATGTACTATCCCTAGAAGGAACTGAGCTATATTTCCGGTGGGAACCTTCCTTCAAGAATTATGAACCATTCCGAGAAGTTAGGATTGAACCACTACCCGAAGAATGGTCCCTTTTTTGGTCGGCATTGGATGATATTGGATTCTGGGAATGGGAAAACTTATATCAACCCCCCGAGGACACCATTGTTGATGGTCACATTTTCAATCTGGATATTGAATTTAATGGTCGGGAATTGGTAACCAGTTGCTGGTGTAACGCTCCGGATAAAATAGAAGAGTTCTATCAGGCCCTGGAAGGTTTAACCGATCTGGATTTCCAGCACCCCGGTGGTGTGGCCTAACTAATATTTTAAGGATTAATTGATCATAAAAAGAATGAAATAAAAAATCAAACCGGTTTTAGTAAGCCAGATTTATTCTAGATGGGTGATGATTTGAAAATAATTCCCCTGGCCTTTGAGAGTATGGGGGTCCGTTCCATGGCCACCTACGTGGAAACGGATCAGAAGATAGTTATCGACCCTGGAACATCTTTAGGGCCTAAAAGGTTTGGTTTTCCCCCCTGGAAGACGGAACTAGAAGCATTGTACAAAACCCGGGCTAACATACAAAAACATGGCCGGACTGCTGATATCATCACCATCAGCCACTACCATCATGATCATTTCACTCCCTTCCAGCTGGGAAAGTACCTGGACTCCAGTCCTAAATACGCAGCCCAGATCTACGATAATAAACGTCTGTTCATCAAAGATCCCACCACTAAGATTAACCAGAACCAGAAAAAAAGAGCCCAAATTCTTCAAAAAAACCTGGTTAACAGTAAAATAGACTATGCTGATGGCAAATCCTTCCAGGTAGGAGATACCGTACTTAAATTCTCCGATCCCTTACCCCACGGACCAGGAAACAGTAGGCTGGGTTATGTTATCGCCATTACCATCAGCTGGGGTGATGAAACCCTGATGCACGCTTCAGACGTGCAGGGACCCATCTTCGATGACACCAGGGATTACATTCTCCGGGAAAAGCCGGACATACTCATCTTAAGTGGTCCTCCCATCTACCTGCTGGGCTTTGCCCTGGAAGAGAAGGACTTGGAGAATGCTCGTAAAAATTTGATTAAAATCGTCAAAGAAGTACCCCGGGTGGTGGTGGATCATCATCTTCTAAGGGATCTGCGATATGCCCAGTTTCTGGAATCTATAAAAAAAGAAACAGGGAAGAAGGTATGGATGGCCTCAGAATTAATTGGTGAGAAGCCCTATATCCTGGAAGCCAGGAGGAAGGAGTTGTATTATCCTAAAAAATAGACCGGTTCATGAAAAAGTTTAAAGATTGATACCATCAATACTGATGCATAGCTGCTGTCAAGTAAGTAGTATCCTGGTATTTTTTGCAAAAATTTTATTACAGTATCCAATGAATAAGTGTTTAGGAATATAATTATTCAAACGGGTATAGTGATCTGATGAGTGATCAAAATATGGAAGAAGGATTGAAAACTGTCCTGGACGAGCTAAACCAGACCAAAGGAGTGGAAGGAGCAATTATCGTCAGCTCCGCTGGAGAAGTTCTCAAACACAACCTCAAATCCAGTGGGGACCTGGACTTATTCGGCCCTATGGCACAGGTGATTGATAGTTCCTCACAACGCCTCCTGGGATCAGCCGGACTGGGAGAAATGGAGAAAGTCCTTTTAGAGTCAAAAAAAGGCAAATCACTATTCCTGCAGTTAAAAAAGGTCCATCTTATTATACTAATCCAGAAGAAGGCTAATTTGGGCATGATTATGAGGGCCGCCCACCGAATTTCCCCCCAGATTATTGAAATCACCCAGGATATGGAATTAGTGGAGGCAGAACCGACAGTCGAGGATGCAGCTGTCGAGGAACCAGTCCTGGAATCTGTGGAGTTAGTAATCCCTGAGGAAGCTCCAGTCCAAGAACCAATTTCTGAAGTAACTTCAGTGGAACATGTGACAGAAACTTCAGTGGAAATGGCAGAGGCAGAAATATCCGCAGATGAAGTGTTTGTTCCGGATGAGAGTCCAAAGCCCGAAAGAGTCCCTGAAGAAGAAGTGGTAGCCGAATCCCAGACCATTCCGGATCAAACAGTTCCAGATGTTGATAAGGTACCTCCATTGGCAACTGAAGAGCTTAAACCCTCAGTTGAACCGGTAGAAGAAGAGCTTAAACCCTCCATTGAACCTGTTGTAGAAGAAGAGGCCCAGGTGGAATTGGAAGAAGAAAGCACCGAGGTCGTGGAGGAAGAACCATCAGAGGCCATACCTTCCGTTAAACCACCAATTTCGATGCCAGATCTTCCTGATATTGTTAAGATACCAGATAATCCTCAGGAAAAAGCTGATCTTATTATTGAGATTTATGAGGCAATATTTATGGCCATGGCCATTGGGGCTAGCAAGATCATGGGTGTGTACCCGGCCCGGGGGCTTACTAAACAGTTCTTACCCTCCAGTGAGTGCAAAGAACTTTTGGAGGGGGTGGATGTTAAAAGTAACGCTGTCATTGACTTTGATGCCTTGAGGGTTAATGCTTTAAAGATCAAAGTCGAGAACCGGGAAAGTGTTTTCATCAGGGATTTCAGCCAGATCATCAAGGTTATCACTGATAATTACGGAAAGGTAATGGGCTACGATGCCTTCCGTGGAATGGTGCGGTCTGAATTCCGGGCCATAAATGATTCCTTCGGAGAAGCCATGAATGAGCTGGGTATAAAAGAAAAGATACACCCCGAACTACAAAAACTATTATAATAATTTATTCTTACTTTTAGAGATTTTAGACATATTTTAAAAGGTGAATTTAATGAACGGACCATGGGTAGAAAAGTACCGGCCACAGAGTCTGGATGAAGTGGTGGGTCAGGAACACGTCATTCCTAGACTGGAAAGATACGTTAAGGATAAGAGTATGCCAAATCTCATGTTCACTGGACCGGCAGGAGTGGGAAAAACCACCACTGCCCTGGCCCTGGTCAAGGCTATCCTGGGTGAGTACTGGAAGCAGAACTTCCTGGAACTGAACGCCTCGGATGCCCGTGGAATCGACACGGTAAGGAATGATATTAAGAATTTCTGTCGATTAAAAGCAGTAGGTGCTCCTTTCCGGATAATTTTCCTGGATGAAGTGGATAATATGACCAAGGACGCCCAGCATGCCCTGAGAAGGGAAATGGAGATGTACACTAAAACTTCCTCCTTCATCTTATCCTGTAATTACTCCTCCAAGATCATCGACCCCATCCAGTCCCGCTGTGCCATTTTCCGCTTCGCCCCGGTTAAGGGTCACCAGATCATAAAGCGCCTGGAGGTCATCTGTCAGGCTGAGGATCTGATCTACACCCCTGGTGCACTGGAGAGCATAGTGTACTTCGCGGAAGGGGATATGCGTCGTGCCGTGAATATCTTGCAGGCCTCGGCCTCGGCTGGAGAGGAGATCACTGAAGAAAGTATTCAAGAAGTGGTATCCAAGGCTAAACCCCGTGATGTGCGGCGGATAATTAACATGGCCCTGGATGGTGACTTTATGACCTCCAGAGACCTGTTAAGGGAAGTTATGGTGGTGCAGGGCACCAGTGGGGAGGATATGATCACCCAGATCTACCAGGAAGTATCCCGCATGTCCATGGAGGGGCTGATTGAAGAAAACCAGTATATTTACCTGGTGGACCATATCGGGACCTACGATTACCGTATAAGGGAAGGTAGTAATCCCCGCATACAACTGGAAGCTCTTTTAACTAAATTTTTACCAAAAGCAAAGGCAGATTAAATGTTGTGGACCGAGAAATACCGGCCCCAAACCTTTAAAGATGTTCTGGGTAATTCCAAGGCCAAGGAACAGATCCAGGATTGGTTGGAAGGCTGGCTGGAGGGAGAACGCCAGAAGTGCCTGCTCTTAGTAGGACCTCCGGGTACGGGTAAGACCACCCTGGCCCATCTAGTGGCGGAGCACTTCACCGAATACTTGGAACTCAACGCCAGTGATAAACGGTCCCATGATGCACTGCAGCGCAGTGTGGGGGAAGCATCCTCCTCCCAGTCTCTGTTTGGTACCGGTTTGAAGCTCATCATCCTGGACGAGGTGGATGGACTCCATGGTAACGAGGACCGGGGCGGTATACGGACCATAAACCAGATCATCAAAGCCAGCCAGCACCCGGTGATCATGATGGCCAACGACCTGTACAGTAAACGGATCACCACTCTAAAGACCAAGTGTCAGCTGGTAAAGATTAACAAGATACACACCAACTCCATCGTGGCCATGCTCAAGAGGATCTGCGTCAAGGAGGGGGTGGAGTTCGAGGAACACGTACTCCGCACCCTGGCCAAGCGTTCCCGGGGTGACCTGCGATCAGCCATCAACGACCTGGAGATGATGGCCCGGGGCAATAAACAGGTCACCT
>DAHVOW010000014.1 GCA_027318585.1 Methanobacteriaceae archaeon
TCACCTACATCCTGCACCCGGATCTGACTTTGGATCTGGTGGATGCCATCCACCAGGAGGTGGACTGGAACCCCCGGAGGGTATCTTTGCCGATGAAGTGGATATCCCGGAAGAAGAACTGGGAAAGATAACCGATGCCGACCTGGTCATCACCTACATCCTGCACCCGGATCTGACTTTGGATCTGGTGGATGCCATCCACCAGGAGGTGGACTGGATCATCGTAGGTGCCTGGAGGGGTGAGGGCTTCAAAAACCAGCTGTCAAGCTACGGTAACGTAACCTGCCCAGAGAACATGTGCGATCTGACCGAAAACGGCAACCCCACCTTCGACCAGTTCGTGGCCAAATTCGGCCGGCCGGTGGTCCGGATCAGCTGTCAGGGTGATAAAGTGGTGGATATTGAGGTCGAGCGGTGCTCGCCCTGCGGTTCCACCCAATTCGTGGCTGACCAGTTGAAGGGAGAAAGTACGGATAACCTCCCCATCAAGGCCGGGCTCAAGATACAGCACTACCCCTGCCGGGCCCCCAAGATGAGACTTTTTGCCGATGATGAGTGTAAAAAGGAACTGGCCGCCAACTTCCACAAGGACGCCTTCCAGGACGCCCTGGAAGATGAAAAATAAACTCTCCACTGAGGATTCGGTTATTAAGAAACTAAAAAAATAGGGGATGGTCATGAAAAAGGACATCACTGACCAGGTGGCTACACAAAGGTGTGACTCCACCCGTCTGGGCTTCGTGGACCGCTACCTGACCTTGTGGATCTTCCTGGCCATGTTGGTGGGAGTTTCCCTGGGAGTTTTTGTACCAGCCTTCAAGGACCTGGTGAACCAGTACCAGGTGGGGACCACCAGTATTCCCATTGCCATTGGCTTAATCCTGATGATGTACCCACCACTGGCTCGGGTACGTTACGAAGAGTTACCGGACGTTTTCCGGGACTGGAAGGTTCTGGGACTGGCCCTGATCCAGAACTGGATAGTGGCACCCACCCTAATGTTCGCCCTGGCCGTTATTTTTCTAGCCCACTACCAGGAGTACATGGTGGGTTTGATCCTGATCGGCATCGCCCCCTGCATAGCCATGGTCCTGGTGTGGAATCAGCTGGCCCAGGGTAACAATGAATACGCGGCCAGCCTGGTGGCCTTCAACAGCGTCTTCCAGGTACTGTTTTACAGTGTCTACGCCTGGTTCTTCATCACCATACTTCCTCCCCTTCTGGGGATCCAGGGTAGTGTGGTGGATGTGAGTATTTTAGAGATAGCCCAGAGTGTCTTCATTTACCTGGGCCTACCCTTCCTGGCCGGCTTCTTCACCAGATATTTCCTGGTTAAAATCATGGGAAAAACCTGGTACCAGGAACAGTTCATACCAAGAATAAGTCCCATAACCCTAGTAGCTTTATTATTCACTATAGTGGTGATGTTCAGCTTAAAAGGAGACTATATAGTCCAGATTCCCGGGGACGTGGTACTGATTGCTATCCCCCTCATTATCTACTTCGTGGTGATGTTCTTCATAACATTCTACCTAGGACACTGGGTGGGAGCCGATTACACCAGGACCACAGCCATTTCTTTCACCGCCGCCAGTAACAACTTCGAACTGGCCATTGCGGTAGCCATTGCCATTTTTGGTATAGGTTCAGGGGTGGCCTTTGCCACTGTAATAGGCCCCCTCATCGAAGTACCCATCCTCATCAGTCTGGTCAACGTGGCCTACTGGTTACAGAAAAGATGGTTCCTATAGGGAATCTTATGGCTTTTGAACGTTTTAATCATAAAATAACTGTAAATACCTATAAAATAAATCATCTTATCGACAGTGATGCACAATACATTCCCTAAACAATATTGTGCACTCACCGACGAAAAAACCGTCTCCGTGTCCAAACCTCCAAGCAGGGATGGCTGGGGTCTATTTTTGGACAAATAATTGATTATCAGTCCATCACATATAAATCTTTTCATTTAATTCCCGCTTTTCGGGACCTCCTAAGCCCCGTTAGCCATTTATCCCCTTGTTGGGATGGTTTTTAACAGTCAAGTTATGAGAAGTTTTTTCTAAGGTCCTTATACTCCCTAATCAGCCATCTAATAATAATTTCCAAAAAAGGAATCCATCAAATGTTAAGATCCTGTAATAAGCAATCTGGACTTGGTTTTTAAAAAATTCCCAGTTTAACTATCAGTATCTTGACTAAAATATAAACTCCTTATGATAAGGAGTCCTATGATAGAGTGTATATGTCCAATTATACCCATTACTGTCTTTCTGAGTGATTGAGCCATCCAGGATAGTATTAATAAATCCATGCCATGGAATAATACTGCTAAAATCATCCCCCATTTATAGAGGGGGTTTGGATAACTTTAAAATCTCCTTCATAACCTTAAATCAACGATTTAACCATCCGTATTGGTTTAGTATCAGATTTTTAAAAGGTAATCCTTATCCTGGGTAAGAGATAAAGAATGATGATAATTATAATAAAGTAAGCGACACTAGTAGATGGTGAGAATCATGTTACAAATAGCTATTATAGGGGCCAGTGGTTACACTGGCGGAGATCTTTTAAGACTTCTACACTACCACCCGGATGTGGAGGTGGTGGCAGCCACGTCCCGGCAGCACGCTGGACTGGCCATTAGCAAGGTACATCCCCACCTCCAGGATCTGGACCTGGAATTCCAGGATATCTCACCCGGGGATCTGGATGCTGATCTGGTCTTCACCGCCACTCCCCATGGTGCTTCCATGAATATCGTACCCCAGCTGGTGGAGAAGGGTATGAAGGTGGTGGATCTTAGTGGAGACTACCGCTTCAAGGACCTGGAAACCTACCAGAAGTGGTACGGATTGAAACACACCCACCCCCTGGATGCAGTATATGGAATGCCGGAGATATACCGGGAGTCTATAAAGAAGGCTCAGCTGGTGGCTAATCCTGGCTGCTACCCCACCGGAGCCATCCTGGCTGCCCTGCCCCTGGTAAACGAGGAGCTGGTGGAATTCATCATTGTGGATTCCAAAAGCGGAGTCAGTGGCGCCGGGATCAAACCCACACCCGCCACTCACTACCCCAACTGTGGAGATAATGTGGTGGCCTACAATGTAACCAGCCATCGGCACATGCCCGAGATCCAGGAGAAACTCTCCGAGTACAGCCCGGTAAAGGTGGGCTTCACCCCCCATCTGGTGCCAGTTATCAGAGGGATACTGACCACCCTGCACTGTTACCCCCGGGATGAGGTGGACACGGATATGATGGTGGACCTCTACCAGAAGTTCTACCAGGAAGAACCCTTCATCAGGGTCCTGGAAGATGGTGAAGTACCTCGGCTGAGCTCGGTACGGGGATCTAACTACTGTCATATTGGGGCCTTCCAGACCGATGATAATGGACGCTTGGTGGTGGTGTCGGCCATTGATAATATGGTTAAGGGAGCTTCGGGAGTGGCGGTGCAGAACATGAACCTGATGTGCGGTTTCCCTGAGACCCTTTCCCTGGAAGGAATTGGTCTGCATCCCTAAAGAGGAGTATCTTGTCTGTTATAATGGGATGGGGGTTTTAACCCCGGAACAATGTAGGGTGAAGTTTAAGCCTAAACCTTATATGATAGGGTATAAAGATTATGAGCTAATGTGAACCTCTAAATCCCGGGTAATTCATGATTGTTTTGGTTTTTATACCCGGGTATGGTGCGAGGTGTTATGATGAAGACTGTGATTCTGTTTTACTCCCGGACCCGGAAAACGGCACTGGTGGCCAAAACACTGGCCCAGACAGTGGGAGCTGACCTGGTGGAGGTCACCGACCTCACCGACCGTATGGGTCCCTTAAATTATTTTAGATCAGCCTTGGATGCTGTTCGAGAGAATAAAACCCGCATAGAACCTGAAAAAATCGATCTGGATGATTATGGACTGGTATACATCGGGGGCCCTACCTGGGCTTCCAAGCCAGCCCCGGCCATCATCACCCTCATTGACCACTGTGACCTGCAGGGCAAGGACGTGATTCCCTTCACCACCGTGGGTCGTAACACCGGTGGCCAGGACACCTTCACCACCATGGGTAACCGGAGTGCCCGTCAGGTTATAAATCGAATGCGAGAGAAAATCGAAGCCCGAGGAGGGCGCATGGTAAACTCCATCATCATTGCTACCGGTGGTATATCGGACCTGGAAATTGAAGAGGAGGTTAAAGAAACGGTCCAGGAGTTGGACCTGTCTATCTACGGAATTTAAAACCTGGTGATGTCATGAAAGAAAAACTATTACTATCATCTTACAAGCCACTGATCATCATACCGGTGGTGATAACCATACTGAGCCTGGCACTGGTGGCGATTAATGGACTGCCAGGAAGTATAGATCTGGAAGGCGGTACCATAGCTGTTTTGCAGTTGGAAAAGCCAATGAGTCAGGCTGAACTGGAAAATATAATATCCACCGGGCTGGGAACTTCAGAGGTGGATGTTAAATCCATATCCGGCACCCAGGCCACGGTGGAGATTGCCGGGAACGTGGATGTGGTTAAATTAACCGATGTCCTGTCGGGAACGGCCACCATACAGAGTTATCGCTCTGTGGGCGCTATTTTAAGTCAGGAGGCCATGACCCAGGTCTACTACGCCCTGGCCTTTGCCTTTTTGTTCATGAGCATCACCGTGTTCATCATATTCCGGAGTGTGGTGCCTTCCCTGGCGGTTATTGCCGCAGCTGCCTCGGATATAATCATCGCCGTGGGTGGAATGAGTCTATTTGGCATTCCTCTCTCCCTGGCCTCAGTGGGTGGACTGTTGATGCTCATTGGTTACAGTGTGGACACCGACATCCTCCTGACCACCCGGGTCCTGAAGGATAAGAAGGGAACCGTCACCGAAAGGGCCATGGATGCCTTGGGAACCGGGCTGACCATGACTACAGCGGCCATTGGTTCCATGGTGGCCTTGTACCTGGTGGTGGTCTTATTCATCCCTGCCGCATCGACTCTGGCCGATATTGCGGCGGTGCTCATCATTGGACTGGTGGCCGATATAATGACCACCTGGCTCATGAACCTGGGAATACTCAGATGGTACCTGGAGGCACGCTAAATGAATTTCAAAGAGTTTATCAAAGACTGGAGGGTTATTCTCCTCATCGTCCTGGTGGTCGCTAGCATAGCCTCCATCTCCATCAATGGACTGCAGCAGGGACTGGACTTGAAGGGCGGATCAGTTATCCAGATCGGTCTGGAACAGCCAGTGGATGCCGAGACCATGAGCACCGTAACTGCGGTTCTGGACCGTAGACTGAACATATTCGGGGTTAAAGATGTTAAGGTCCGGGCCAGCGGAGACCAGGCGGTTATCGTAGAGATAGCCGGGGTATCACCGGAGCAGGTGGCTGAAGTAGTAGGCACCCCTGGTAAGTTCGTGGTTAAAATAAACAACCAGACGGCCCTGGTGGGTTCAGATATAACCAAAGTATCACCCTACCAAGTCACCGGTACCGAATGGAATGTGCCCTTTACCATCTCCACCGAAGGGGCTAAGAAATTCGCGGAGGTGGCCAAGGGACAGGCCAATGCCCCGGTGGACATGTACCTGGATGACCAGCTCATATCCTCACCACTACTGGACGCGGGACTGGCCACTGGAAGCGCCTCCACCGATGTGGAGGTGAGTGGAACCGAAAACACCACCCAGGAGGCTGAAAACCAGGCCAAGACCATCCAGACCGTGTTACAGTCCGGTGCCCTGCCGGTGAAGGTTTCCATTGAAGGAGTGAGCAGTGTCTCGGCCGAGCTGGGTAAAGACTTCCTGAACGGGGCCCTCATTGCCGGTTTACTGGCCCTGGTGGTTATCAGTGTCATCATCTTCATCCGCTACCGCACCCCAGTTCTGGTGATACCCATCATCCTCACCAGCCTGGCGGAGCTGGTCTTGATCCTGGGAACCGCCAGTGTGATACACTGGAACATCGACCTGGCCGCCATTGCCGGTATGCTGGCTGCCATTGGTACCGGAGTGGATGACCAGATCATCATCACCGACGAGGTACTCAAGGGTAAGAAGACCACCAGCCGCAGAACCGGATTCCAGACCCGGATTAAAGGTGCGTTCTTCATCATCTTCGCTGCTGCCGGAACCCTCGTTGCTGCCATGTTGCCTTTGGCTTACGTGGGCTTCAGCCGGGGATACAGTGGTATCGGAAGTCTATCTGGTTTCGCCTTCACTACCATCATCGGGGTAATCATCGGTATTTTTATCACCCGACCAGTGTACGCCAAGTTCATCGAACTTTTAGTGGTGGATAAGAAAATAAAAGTTACACCGGACAAGGAAGAAACACCGGCAAGCACCAAAAAGGGTAAAAAGGGTAAGAAAGGTTCAAAAAAGAAAAAAAAGGGTAAAAAGAGGTAGAACTTTTACCTTGAACCTTTATTTTTTCTTTAATCCAGCACTGCAGTGTGACTTAAAATTTTTTCTTTTTTCTTTAAAAAATTATATAAACTCACTCCTCCATACCCCATAATAGATAAGAGAGGATGAGTAGCTATGAAGACTCCCCGGGAACTGAAGGTTACACCCATACGGAATGGTACGGTCATCGACCACATCACCGCCAACAAGGCCCTGCACGTTCTGAAGATCCTGAACCTGCCCAGTCAGGAGACCGCGGTGACCATTGGCATGAACGTCAAATCATCCCAGATGGGGGCCAAGGACCTGGTCAAGATCGAGGGCCGGGAACTGGAACCAGCCGAGGTGGATCAGATCGCCCTTATCGCACCCCAGGCCACCATAAACATTATCCGGGATTATGATATCGTAACCAAGGGTAAGGTAAATCTCCTGGAGAAGATCCGGGGCATAATACGATGTGCCAATCCCAACTGCATCACCAACACCGAGGAACCGGTGGAATCATTGTTCTACGTTACCAGCCAGGAGCCACTGGTGCTGCGCTGTTACTACTGTGAACGGGCCATGGACCAGGCCGAGATCGAAAAACAGTTCGGACCATTGTAGGTTTTGGTGGGTTTTTTTAATTTTAAATGAAAGGGGAAAAATGAATAGGGGAGGTTGAAGGATGCAGATGTTCAGGAAAGTGGTGGACGTGCACACCAGCCAACGGGTGGAGATGGTGGATATCACCCGGTTGGTGGAGGAGGCCGTCCGTAACAGCGCCCTCCAGGAGGGCCTGGTTAATATCTACAGTCGACACTCCACCTCCGCGGTGGTTATTAACGAAAACGAGGCGGGCTTGGTGGAGGATTTTCTGGTGGCCCTGGAGAAGCTGGTGCCCACCGGGGCTGGGTACCTCCACGACCGCATCGATAACAACGCCGACAGCCACATCCGGGGCTTCCTGGTGGGAGGATCCCAGACTGTGCCCTTCCAGGAGGGACGGATGATGCTGGGCACCTGGCAGAGCATATTCTTCGTGGAGCTGGACGGACCCCGCCACCGGACACTCACCGTTACGGTTACCGGGCAGTAAATAAAAAAAATTTATTCTACAGAAACTCCACTTCCAGGGCCACCACCGGGTACTCCAATCCAAAGCCGGTGATCACTCCCGGGTCCATCTCCCCGAAGACACCCTCCAGCATCAGCTGGCCGTCTTTTCGACCCTTTACCCCGGCGCATCTTCCCTTTAAAAAGGAGGGATGTTCAGTTATTCCTATCTCCATTTCCAGTCCCAGGTTGGTTAACACCGCCGCGGTTAAGGACTTGATCTCGGTGAAGTTGGCATGGCTGTGGGTGACCACTGCCGCCAGCTTACGCATCCCCTGGCTACGGGTTTCGGCGTCTCTATCCAGATAAACCACCTCACCTACTTCGAATATCTTCTGGGGCAAGTCCTCATGCTTATTATGGTCCAAAAATTCCAGTAAACCGTTAAGTAGGCTCTGCCGGATCATGGTCCGGTCCTGGCTGATGGGCTGGGCCACCTCCACCCGTTCCTGTTCGGGCATTCCCATCTTATGGTAGTGGTGCTCCTCGTTGGTTAACATAAGGCTCATAACCTCCACCAGGCCCAATCCTACCATGATCTCCCTGATCCGGGTTTCAAACTCTTTACGGGGGTCTTCCCGGGCCACAGTAGCTACCCGGGGCATTTCCGGTTTGATATCCGGGAAGGAGTAGCCGATGGCCACGTTTTCCACCAGGTCCACCTGGTGCAGGATGTCCACCCGGAAGGGGGGAATTAGTACCTTAACCGTGTCTTCATCCACTACCTCAGCACCCATACGCACCCGTTCCAGGGCCTGGACTACTTCCTGGGCGTTGAGGGTGATCCCGATGATTTTATTGCTGTTTTTAACATCCACCATCATCTCCTGGGGGGTTAAATCCGGCATCAACAGGCTCTGGTCCGGGTAGGCCATCTCCATGGTCCGGATCCGGCCTCCGGATTCGGCGAAGCTGGTGGCCAGGATGATGAGGGTCTGGGTCACCGCCTGCAGGTTAGTCCCAGTCACGTCTATAAGGATGTTCCTGGTGTCCAAAGTCAGCTTGGTCAGCTCCCCGTTGATGATGGGGGGCATGGACAGCACATTATCATCAGCATCCACGATCAGGGGGTAGTAATGGAAGTTCTCCAAGAGATGGGCGTAGCTCTGGCCCTTCTTATGCTCTTTAAGTATCTCCCGGAGGGTTAACTCCTCCTCACACTCCAGGGCCACGAAGGAATCCTCATCAGGATAACCCGCCCGGTAACGGAAGGGAGCTTTCACCACGTCCAGGTTGTGGATTCCAATAGCCACTTTTCTCCGGTCCCTTCCCAAGACCCAGTGCAGGTCCTCCTGAAAGTCCATAAGCTGTTTTAACTTATCCTCGTCCAGGGTTATTCCCTCCACTATGCAGCAGGCTACGTAGGGTCTGATCTTTTCCAGCTGGGGGTCCACAGTCATGGTCATCCCCGAACTCTCAGTCTTATAATGGGGCAGGCCCGTATCTAGGCCCAAAAATCCGCGCAGGGTGCGGGCCACTCCCTCCACCGAGAGGAAGTCTGGACGGTTGGGGAAAAATTCCACCTTAACCTCCTGGTCATCGTAGTCTTCCACGTCGCTGCCAATCATGGGCAAAAGTTCCAGGAGTTCTTCCTGGTTCAGGGATGTTCCCAGAAGTTCTTCCAGGTTCTGGTAGGTGAATTTTATAACCGGCATGTAAATCGTCTCACAAATTACTAAAATATTTCTTTTAAAACCCGATGTTCATAATGAAAACACCAGGATGAAGAAGGATGCTTCTATTACAAAGTGCAGGGCACGGTGCTCCAGGGGGGGCAGGTCCAGGTTCACGGCCTCATGGAAGAGGTCCACCGCCAGGTGGATCATCGCTGCCAGGAATCCGATGGGAATAGATAGGAACAGTATGGACAGCACTACGAAGTTGAAGATAGCCTCCAAAAGCTCGTGCACCACCCACATGCGGATGCTGCCACCGACTATCCTCTGGATCAGCCCGGCTAAGACCACATAGAAGTCAAAGAACAAACTCCAGAAGAGTTTGCTGTGCAACTCGTCACTTAAAGCCAGGGCCACTGCCACGTAGAACCATAACAAATCCATTCTTATTCACCGTAACTTTATAGATATACTAACTACAACTAACTTATATCAACTATTGATAAAAAGCATTATATGTTTTACTTAAGGCTTGTTCTCTTAATGTAAGTAAAAAATAGGAGAGTTAATGTAATGAGTAATGGCCAAGTCCCCAAAGATTATGATCATCATAAAGAAACCCAGTGGCAGGAAAAGTGGCAGAAGGACCAGCTTTACCAGTTCAACCCCCACGAGTCCCGGCCCCGCTACATCATCGACACCCCACCACCCTATCCCACCGGCTCCATACACATGGGCCATGTTTTGAACTGGCTTTATATGGACTTAATCGCCCGTTATCAGCGCATGAAAGGTTGTGAAGTATTGTTTCCACAGGGCTGGGATTGTCATGGTCTGCCCACCGAGGTTAAGGTGGAGGAGATCCACCACATCAAGAAGAACGATGTGCCCCGGGAAAAGTTCCGGGAGATGTGCATCGACCTCACCCGGGAGAACATAGCCGGTATGAAGGCCCAGATGATGCGCCTGGGATTCAGCCAGGACTGGACCCGGGAGTACGTGACCATGACCCCGGAGTACCAGACCAAAACCCAGCTCTCCTTTTTAAAGATGTATACGGAGGGCCTCATCTACCGGGCGGTGCATCCGGTGAACTGGTGCCCCCGGTGTGAAACAGCCATCGCCTTTGCGGAGGTGGAGTACCATGAGAACCAGACCCACCTCAACTACCTCACCTTCCCGGATACCAAGGGAGGGGAGGGAGTGGAGATCGCCACCACCCGACCCGAGTTACTGGCGGCCTGTGTGGCGGTGGTGGTGCACCCCGAGGATGAAAGGTACCAGGAACTGGCGGGGAAGACGGTGCAGATACCCCTCTTTAACCGGGAGGTCCGGATCATCCAGGATTCGGAGGTGGACCCGGAGTTCGGTACCGGGGCGGTTATGATCTGTACCTTCGGGGATAAGACCGATGTGTCCTGGGTTAACCGTTACGACCTGGACATCATCGAGGCCCTGGATGAGAAGGGCTACATGACTGAGGCCTGCGGGGACTATGCCGGCCTGGAGATCACTGAATGTAAAGAACGGATCATCGAGGACCTTAAGGAGGGTGGACACCTAACCCGCCAGGAGGAGGTGGACCAGAACGTGGGCCAGTGCTGGCGCTGCAAGACCCCCATCGAGATCCTGGTTAAGAAGCAGTGGTTCGTGGCGGCCAACCAGTTATCAGGGGAGATCACCCGTTCGGCAGAGGAGATTGACTGGACCCCGGAGCACATGAAGACCCGGCTTTTGAACTGGACCGGTAGCATGGACTGGGACTGGTGCATCAGCCGGCAGAGGATCTTCGCCACCCCCATACCGGTCTGGTACTGCACCCAGTGTGGCGAGGTTAAACTACCCCTGGAGGAGGACCTGCCAGTGGACCCCACCCAGACCCAGCCTTCGGAGCCCTGCCAGTGCGGATCCACCAAGTTCCAGGCCGAGGAGGATGTCCTGGACACCTGGATGGACAGCAGCCTCACCCCCCTGGTCATAGCTGGCTGGCCAGACCCCAGCTTTATGAGCCTGTATCCCTCCAGCATCCGCCAGCAGGGACATGACATCATCCGTACCTGGGCCTTCTACACCATCATGCGCTGCCACACCCTCACTGGAGAGTCACCCTTCCAGGCGGCGGTTATCAATGGGATGGTCTTCGGGGATGATGGTCATAAGATGAGCAAATCCCGGGGCAACGTCATCGCCCCGGAGGAGGTTGTCCAGGAGTACGGGGCCGATTCCCTGCGCTTATGGGCTGCTAACAGCGTACCCGGCAGTGATGTGCCCTTCGCCTGGAAGGATGTGCAGCACAGCTACAAGTTCCTCCGTAAATTCTGGAACGCCTTCCGCTTCGCCAGTATGAACCTGGAGGACCACACCCCCACCGAAGATCTACCGGAGCTGGGACTCCTGGACCAGTGGATCCTGTCCCAGCTCAACCGCCTGGTAGGGGAGGTAACCGCAGCCATGGACACTTACAACTTCGCCCTAGCCCGGAACCGTATCCAGGGCTTCATCTGGCACCAGTTCTGTGATGACTACATTGAGGCAGTGAAATACCGACTCTACAGCTCGGAGAAAGAAACCAGGGAAGCAGCCCTTTACACCCTCCACACCGTCATCAGCACCTCCCTGAAGCTCCTGGCACCCTTCACCCCCCACTTCAGTGAAGAGATACACCAGTACCTCTCCCCGGGGAGTGTGCATCTGGAGCGCTGGCCAGATATCCTGGGGGAACTGGTTGACCTGGAAGCTGAGAGACAGGCCCAGATGGGCATCCAGATCATAGGGGAGCTGCGCCGCTTCAAATCCAGCCAGGGATTACCCCTCAACACACCCCTCCAGATGGTGACCATCTACACCACCCAGGAAGAGGTGAAAAATGATCTGACCGTTTCCTACCAGGATATCATGGGCACCATCCGCATCCAGGAGTTGAAGGTGGAATTAGGCCGTCCCGAAGTCCAGGAAGTGGTGGTGGAGGTCACTCCACGCATGGACCGGGTGGGACCCCACTTCAAAAAGGACGCCCCTAAAATCGTGGCCTATCTGCAGTCCCAGGACCCACAGCAGTTAGGGGAGGCCCTGGAAAGGGAGGGCCAGTTAGAAGTGGATGGACTGGTCATCACCCCGGACTTCCTGCAGACCCGTAAAGATGTGGTGGGCAAGACCGGTGAGAAGGTTAATTTGATCCAGGTGGAGGACTTGGACCTGGTGGTGGAGATCCAGGTCTAAAGTAAATTTTATGGTATAATAAAGGTCTAGATGGACTGGTATGGGGTTTAGATTAAATGTTGAAGTAAATAATTCACAGCTAAAGGTGTTCATGATGGAGTTCCAGGTGGAGAAAACTGAAAAGATACAGGGAGTGGTCCAGGCACCGCCTTCTAAAAGCTACACCCACCGGGCCTTCTTCCTGGCCTCCCTGGCCAGGGGAGAGTCAAGGGTACACAATCCCCTGTACTCCGAGGATACCCTGGCCTCCCTGGTAGCCTGCCAGGCCTTCGGGAGCCAGTTCCAGGTGAGTGATGAAATGTCCCTGGTGGAGGGCACCGCTGGTGATCTTCAAACCCCGGAGGATGTCCTGGATCTTAAAAACTCCGGTACCACCCTCCGCCTGGCCACCACTATGGCCTCCCTGGCCCCGGGGTGCACGGTCCTCACCGGGGATGACTCCCTCCGGACCAGGCCCATGCAACCCCTCCTGGCCTCCCTGGCCAAACTGGGAGTGCAGGCCCAGTCCACCCGGGAAAATGGACGGGCCCCCATCATTATCGAAAACGGTTTTAAGGGCGGCTCAACCTCCATACCGGGGGATGTGAGCTCCCAATATATCTCCTCCATCCTGATATCTGCTCCCTACTCCCAGGAAGGGGTGGAGCTGGAGGTCACCGGTGATTTCATCTCCCGGCCCTACGTGGAGATGACCCGGGATATCATGGCCCACTACGGGGTTAAGGTGGACTACCAGGCTGATGAGAAACAGTTCCAAGTGGAACCCCAGACCTACCAGGCCCGGGACTACACAGTGGAGGGGGATTACTCCTCAGCATCCTACCTGGTAGCCGCCGCTGCTATCCTGGAGTCGGAGATCTCCATCCGCAATCTGTTTAAGGACTCCCGGCAGGGGGATAAGGTCATCCTGGGCATCGTGAAAGAGATGGGATTGGAGGTCCAGTGTCTAAAAGATGAAGTGAAGTTAGAGGGCAACGGCCAGATCAGGGGGGTGGAGGTTAACCTGGAAGACACCCCGGACCTGGTACCCACGGTAGCCGTGTTAGGCGCCCTGGCTGAGGGCACCACCACCATAACTGGAGTGGAACACGCCCGCTATAAGGAAACAGACCGCATCAGCACCACCGCCCAGGAACTTAAGAAGATCGGCTTCCGGGTTGAGGAAAAACTTGACGGACTAGTACTAAAGGGCGGAATCCCCGATAGGGTCTCTGATGTGGTGGTGGATAGCCACGGTGATCACCGCCTGGCCATGGCCTTATCACTGGTGGGACTTAAGTTAGGTAGTCTTCGGGTGCAAAATGCCCAGGTCCATAAAATATCCTTCCCCCGATACAGGGAGGTAATGGAGAAGTTGGGTTGCCGAATCCGAGCGGTTATGTAGTTTTATTGTAGAAATTAAAATCATTAACGTACTTTTAATAATTAAATCTTCATTTAAGTACTTTTTTAAAATTAAACACTTAGTGGATATCACTATAATCAGCATGTTTATATGCACATGTCGAAATAATTATAATCGTTCAAGTTGGTCATCTGGTTCTTATGCCATTATAAGCTGGATCAGACCGGATAATTGGAGGATATGCAAAAAACCACAAATAATTAGTTATCAATAATATTCTAAGAAATTTGTCTCCTAGTTTCTTCATAAACCTCCATGGAATCCGGGACAGGAAAATATTAATTTTGATATAAATAAACATATATTCAGTCAGGATGGTCCTATCCGATCCTAAATTAGTATTATGTTTAAACGGGTCATCACTATCCTTCTTGAAAATGTTGATCATCCTTATCCATTGACCTATTCTAATAGGACTTAAAGCAGGTGAGATTGTGTATAAAATGCCCAGGTCCATAACATATCCTTCCCCTGTTATAGGGAGGTAATGGAGAAGTTGGGTTGCCAAATCGAAGTTCTTATATAGTTGTTAATCCCAGAGTCTTAACATACAAAGCCTAAAATATTAATCCTTAAGGTGCAGGCGGGTACCATGACCGGTAACAACAACTCCAAGTTACGTGAGAAGGAAACTAAAATATTGATCCTGGGATCTTACAACTCCGGTAAGACCACCACCCTGGAGAAAATCTGCCATAACAAGGCCAAGGTGGAGTACAACGGCACCACCATATCCCTGGATTATGGGAACACCCAGATCGATGGGAAGAAGGTGCATTTATTTGCATCTCCAGGCCAGGAACGCTTCCGTTTCATGCGGGAAGTTCTGTCCCGGGGCATGGACGGGGCCATCGTGGTGGTGGATAACAGCCAGGGAGTCACTGACCTGGATCTGGAGATCATCCAAACCCTCCATCAGGGCCAGGTACCCTACGTGGTCTTCGCCAACAAACAGGACCTCAACACCGCTGAACTGGACTTGAATGGTTTCAAAGCCCAGATAATACCCACCACTGCCCATGAGGGTAAGGGAGTCCAGGAAGGTCTGGATCTACTTTTAAATATGGTACAAGAGGGGAATTAGCCATCACCATCATTGACCAGGTTATGAATGGCCTCCGGAAACATTATCAACTCCGGATTTTTGAAAACAGGGACCCCTACCGGGTCCTAATCCGCACCATACTCTCCCAGAGGACCCGGGATGAGAACACCGACCGGGCCACGGCCCAGCTTTTTGATGAATATCCCACCCTGGAAGATGTGGCCTCCGCCACCCCCGAGGAGCTGGAACCACTCATACGCCCGGCAGGATTCTACCATGTTAAGGCCCGGCGGATCATAGAGGTCTCTCAGATGCTCCAGGACGAGTATGGGGGTGTGGTGCCGGAGAAGATGGAAGAACTTTTGCTTTTACCGGGTGTGGGCCGTAAAACCGCCAACTGTGTACTGGTCTACGCCTTCCAAAAACCGGCCATACCCGTGGACGTGCATGTGCACCGCATCAGCAACCGTCTGGGACTGGTGGACACCAAAACACCCGAAGAAACTGAAGTGGAACTGGAACGGATTGTCCCCCGTAAGTACTGGATAGAACTAAATGACCTGATGGTGCAGTTTGGTCAGACCATCTGCCGGCCGGTGAATCCCCTGCACGAGATATGTCCCCTGGCTGATATCTGTCTCTACTACCAGGAGCTCTTGCCGGAAGGCGAATAAGGACCGTAAATTAGGATCAGCTTTAATTTTTACATGAAAACTAAAATTCTTTAAGCCAGTACTTAGATAATAATAGGTGTAATACCCCAAAATTAGCCCCGTCTATGATTATCTTTTACGAATATTGCAGGGACTAATTAGATATTCGGTTATTACCTCCCAGTTAAAGTGAGGGATGTGGTATGCCCGGTACCGAGCAAAAAATTTTAGACGCCGCCTTGAAGGTTTTTGCCGAAAAAGGATATAAGGGTGCCACCACTAAGGTAATTGCCGGGGAATCTGGATACAGTGAATTCACCCTTTTTAGGAAGTTCAAATCCAAACAAAATCTCTTTGAATTAGTTTTAACCATGGGTGCAGAACACCTGAAAAATGAATTCCTGACTATTCTGGTGGATAAGGAATTTGAAAACAACCGGGAATTTCTGGAATACCTGGTGATAAATCTGGACCAGATGGCCCAGGGTAACTTTGAATTTCTGAATTTATCCCTTAACGAGGGCCAGATCCTGGAACCAGTTATGCAGGAATTCATAGAGCTTCTGAGTCAATACATCAGGAAGCATCTTCCTGGCCAGAAGATCGACTATGAATGTTTTGCCCTGACCATACTATCCTTCATTTACATCATCAACCTGGATCATCATCTGGGACGTTCTTACTGTTACGACCATGAAACCGGACCGCAAAGATTCATAGACAATTTAAACCTGTCCCTTCGCTGATAAAACACTAATTTTACGGGGTATAACTTCTTATTTTTCTTCAATAATAGCTTTTCCATCTTTTTGCTTAGAAAACAGTACATTAATGACGTCTATTTATATTCATGGCTTAAATCAATTTACTAGTCAAAAAAATTTATATGTTAGCACTCACTAAGAGGAGTGGGGGGATGAATGGGTAATTGGGAGGAATACCTAAACCAATATGGTTTCTGTGGGAGTGAAGGTTACATCTTAATCAACACTCCTACCCATCCCTTTTTTTGAAAAAATCTTTCAAAACTGACTGTTTTTTTAATACTTTATTTTCAGGTAAGATTTTTCGATAAAAATTCCTTATCGTGACCGGTGGATGAAGATGCTAATAATGGCTCCTGGATCTGCATTCATCACCATTGACAATATTGATATTAATATTAAATACTACTTGTGATAATAAATTATGATGGTGATGGTATATGAATACCAAGGTTATAGTAGGATTGGCAGTTTTAATTGTTTTAATTGGAGGAGTTAGCGCTTATGGATTTTTTTCACCGGCTGAGAAGAACAGCCCCCAGACGCAGAGTCCTGCTCCAGTAGCAACGCAAGAAGTACAGCAAGAAGAAAAAAATACCGTGAATGCCCAGGAACAGGTCTGTGCCAAATGCGGTGGTAAGGGTTACCTGAAATGTGGTAAATGTGGTGGTGACGGAGTCATCGGTGGAGACTGTGCCAAATGTGGTGGTGATGGAAAAGTCTATTATGATGCCAATGGTGAAGAGATGCCCAACATGATTAAGATGCTCCAGGTCCTGGCCTGTCACGAGGCTACCTGCCCCAGCTGCGGAGGTACCGGCGGATCCCAATCCAAATGCCCCACCTGCGGAGGAGATGGTAAGATCACCTGCCCGGGCTGCGGTGGAGACGGACACACCTAAACCTATTTATTTTCTAATTTTCTTCTTTTTATTAATGAGAACTGATTTTACACCCCGAAAGTTCCTGGTGGAATACGGGCCCTTCCACTACCCGGAGGAAGTATTTACCATCTTCCTGCGAGATGATTTGCTATTCTACTCTCCGGATGGCTCTAAAAGTAATGAAGAAGAAATATCACCCACCGAAGAAGAATGGAACTGTTTCTGGCAGGAGCTGGATGAACTGGGGGTGTGGGACTGGAACCCCACCTACCAGTTATGCTGCCTGGAGGGCACCCGGTGGAAGTTAAAAATAGTTTATAACGACCTTAAGATAAACTCTTCCGGGGAGAATGACTATCCCGACACTTTTCTAGGATTCTGGGCGGCGTTGGAGGAGTTATTGGATCGGGATTTAAAGTTGGACATTTAATAAAAAAATATCCTACCTCATCCCCGCCACTTTCCCCGCAAACCCCGAGAGCACCTTCTTAGATAAGCCCTCCACGAACTTCAAGGAACCAGCACACTCATGACCCCCACCATCGATACCGGCCTCGGGTATCTCATCTGCTAATTCTAGAATAATGGTGTTCAAGTTGAAGCCGAACTTCTCATTCACCGCATCCGTGGCCCTGATCACCCCAAAGTCCGGTCCATAGGCCAAAGTTAAAATAGGTATTTCCTCGCCGTGTTTCTGGACCATCTGGTCATGGACGTAGCCACAGGTCTTGCCCGGGGCGGGGTAGGTGAACTTGTGGGCGTACTTCTCCACGTCCAGGACGTTGAAGATGATGCCGTTGGGCAGGTTCTGGGTCTTGAGGTTGGGCATGGCCGCGGCCAATTGCCACTTCACCCGACGCTGAGACTCCTGGTACAATGCATCCACCAGTTTGGTGTGTTTGTCCCGGTTTCCCAGGCCCAGGATGGTGTCCATTATGCCCCGACCGTTCATGAAGCGCAGGTAGAAAGCCTCAAAATCCACAGTAGTAGCAATTTTTTCCAGATCATCCCAGTCGTAGCCCTTCTCCCCTGCGATCTCGATGTAACGTTCTGCCTCCGGGGAGCGGGCGTGGTCCCCCACCGCGGCGATTCCGGGCAGGTGCCGTATGCGGTCGGTGACTTCTGGGTTGATCATCCCGGCCAGCTCCACAGCCAGGGCCCCGGCGGTGATCTGACTGTCACCCCCCACCAGGTAGGGGTTCACGTGGACGTCCACGTAGTCATCCACGGCCACCCGGCCATCCTCCACCACACCGGGGTAGTGGTGGTCCACCACCACGATCTCCATGTCGTAGACCTTGACCTTCATCAAGGCCAGGATATCCTCCTCGGTGGAGCCATTATCCAGCAGAACCACCAGGGGCAGTTTCTGTCCATGGCGTTCCTGGTCCTCCAGGGCGAAACTAAGATCCTTCACCACATCCTCCAGTTCATAGAAGGGTGCTTTGCTGGGGGAGCGGCGGAAGTAGTGCCACTCCGAGTCATTGGCCGGGTTGATGTCCCGGATGAGGGGTATCACCGCTTTCTCCACCGCCACCCCGGCGCAGATACCATCGGCATCGGCGTGGTGGCGTACCAGTATACTGCGGCCGTCCAGGATGGCCCGGCGTATGGACTGGGCTGCCCGGGCTAAAAGTGGCCTTAGCTTCTCCAGGGTGGGGCTCTCCTGCAGGAGGCTGGTGCTCTCCGGAACGGCCCTTTTATCCAGGGCCTCATCAATGATCTTCCGGGCATCAGCGGCCTCCGGTCCGGTTAAGCGTTCCAGAAATTCGGTTTCGATCTGGATCTTACCCCCGTGGAGGGACACCTCCCCCAGGACCTCCACCATGTGACCGGTCTGTACATGGGGATAGACCCGTTCCCCGGGCTGGTCAAAGGCCGCGGCCCAGGTGATGCCGGTCTCATCGGAGATGGTGAAGATGGTGGGTCCGGTGGTCTGCTGGATATGTATAACCTCCCCCACCAGGCGCACATCCTTACCCCGGTCCTGGGGAGTGACCTGGCCAATGGGGGTGCGGAGTAACTCTTTTTTAAGCTTTACCAGGTGATAAGCCCCGTTAATACGGGCCGGTTCCAGGTCCACTTCACCCCGGTGGGTTTTGATCTCCGTCACCCGGGCGAAGACCTCATCCCCCACCTGGTAGCTGGAGGCCCGCATGCGCATTAACCCGTAGACCTTCTTGGTGAAGGTCACGAACACTCCAAAGTCCACCACCTTGGTGACTTTACCCTTGTACACCGACCCCACTTCCAGATCCCCGATGTTACTGGCGGGGTGGAGCTGGTAGACTACCTGTTTACTCTGGCAGTCCCCACAGAAATCTCCTTTTTCGATCTGTTTACCACATTTCTGGCAGTGGTTAAGCTCCCCCTTCCCATCACAGGAGGGGCAGGTCTGGGTTACCTCTACTTCGCCTTTTCCTTTACACATCGAGCAGGGAACCTCTTCATCCACGTCCAGCTGGTACCTCTCCCGGGCGCCCTTGGGCAGTCCCTTCACATGGTCCTGGAGGTCCACCTGGTCGCTTACACCGGTTCCATGGCAGTCTTCACAGATCTGGTAACTGGTTATCAGGTATCCTTTCCCTTTACAATCTAAACATGTCTTCTTCATGTATAATCCTCAAAAAATTAGTAATTTTTATTTGAACAATGCCGCGTTCTGCTGAACCAGCTGGTCCTTCTGGGTGGATAAAGCCACAGACTGTTTCATGTAGTCGTTGGCCAGGTCCAGGTGCTGGTTGGCATTGGTGGTTTCATTATCCTGCAGGTAGGGTATGGCCATCTTCAACTCACTGGTAGCGTTCAGGCGCAGGTCCAGCTCCTGCAAAGTGAGCTGGAAGTAGTTGATATAAACCTGTTTTTCACTGTTTCTGGCGTAGATCAAGGCCTCTTGGGTGGAGGACCGGCCCAGGTCGAATTCACTGAAGGCGTTGTTGGTCTGGGTAAGTGCCTGTTCGTATTGTAACTTGTTGGTACTGGCCACGGCCTGGTTGTAGTAGGAGTCACCCTGCTGCAGATGGTCAGTGATGGTGGAGGCCAGCTGGTCCATACGGGATACATTGGAGTTTATACAACCACTTACAGATATTACCAGGAGTAGTAGTGCCAGTATCAGAGTCCATTTACGCATATTCACATCCTTCGCTTATAGTTTGATTATAATAGGTTTATAGTAGGTATCTCACCCTAAAGGTTAATAAATGTTTAAAGTAGTCACTAAGATACCGGGTGGCTATTTTAGATGTGTAAATTTAAAAAAAAATTGATGGGGGAGATTTTTCTAGGATCTCCACAGGCCATGGATACTGCAAAAGCTGCGCACGCTGATCTGGCTAACCTCATCCGGGTCCAGGGCAAACTGGGCCTGGGGCTGGTCTCCGGGCTGGAGGGTCTGTCGGTAGATGTTACCATCGGCCTTCACTTCGATCCAGTCTATGCAGTGGTTCTCTTCCATGGGATGGGCCACTTCACCCACCTTCACCAGTAATCCACCTTCAGTTTTCTCCACAATAGGTACGTGCTTTTCCTGGCCAGTGTCCTCCTTTCTGGCCTCTAGCAGGATCATGGGCACCTGGCAGCAGACCAGCTCTCCTTCTCCATCCTGAAGGACCTCTATGACATTGTCACATACCTTACAGCGGTAAACTGCACCTTTTTCCGTCACGGTAACTTCTCCTAGAACTGTTCGCAGCGTATGTAGAAGTATTCCTGGGGATGGTCACAGGCCGGACATTTCTCTGGCGCATCTTTGCCCATGGCAGTGTAGCCGCACTTGGGACAGGCCCACTCCACTTCTTCCTCCTTCTTCTGGAAGGTGTCCTTTTCCACCTGCTCCAGGAGGGCCAGGTAGCGTTCCTCGTGATGGCTTTCGGCATGGCCAATGGCGTTTAAACGAGTTGCCACATCATCTAATCCATCCTCTTTGGCGGCCAGTGCGAATTCCGGGTACATTTCAGCAGTTTCGTAGTGTTCCCCGGCTATGGCGGCTTTGATATTGGCGGCGGTGTCTCCCAGGGTGAGGGGGGCCTCGGCTTCCACCTCTATGGCGTCGGGATCTTCACCCATCTTCTCTTTAAGATCCTGTATCATCCTAAACAGCCATTTAGCGTGTTGTCTTTCCTGTTCAGCAGTTTCCAGGAATATTTCGGCTACCTTGTGGAAGCCTTCCTTCTTAGCAGCATCGGCATATAAAGTGTAACGATTTCGGGCCTGACTCTCTCCAATAAAAGCCTTGCTTAAGTTTTCTAAGGTATTTTTCATACAATTTCACCATAACAGAATCTGTAGGATATGATTATTAATATTTACTAAAAGCAAAAAGAATGTCGGGATAATATTTCTCCGGGGTGATTGGTCCCTGTAAAGACTCAACCCGGGATTTCCATCGAATCAGGGTTTATGTAGATCTCAAAGGAAGTGCCTTCCCTACTTAAAATTTTGATTTTACCCTTCAACTGTTCGGTCAAAGCATGCACCAGCTTCAATCCCAGAGTGGAAGACTCAAGAAGGTTAATATCATCCGGTAACCCCACTCCGGTGTCGGTGCAGGTGATGATTATCTGGCCATCCCTCTGGTGGAGTCGGACAATGATCTTACCCCTTTGATCATGGGGGAAGGCGTGTTTGATGCTGTTGGTAACCAGTTCGTTGATGATGAGGGCGCAGGGAATAGCGGTGTTAATGTTTATCCATACCGTTTCGCAGTCCATCTCCAGGGCGATCCTCTCGGCGGAACCCTCATAGGATTTTAATATATTCACCACCAGTTCCTGGATGTACTCCGCCAGGTTGATGCGGGTGAAGTCCCCGGATTGGTAGAGTTTTTCATGTACCAGGGCCATGGACTGTATACGGTTTTTGGTTTTCCGGAATAAGTGGATGGTCTCCTCATCATCGGAACGGTTGGACTGCAGACTGATGAGGCTGGAGATGATCTGCAGGTTGTTCCTGACCCGGTGGTGTATTTCTCTCAGAAGGATTTCCTTCTCCTCCAGGGAGAGTTCTATCTCCTTCTTATACTCCACTTCCGGGGTTATGTCTTCCAGGGTCTCCACCGCACCAATTACTTCCCCTTTAGAATCAAGGAGGGGAAAGGCGGTCATGTACAACCATCGGCCGTCTTTGATGTGGGGAAAGAATCCGGTGGCACTGTACGCATTGTCCACCAGTTTGGTGCGCATGTGTTTGGTGGAGTACCACTTAAAAATACCCTTCCAGTTACCCTCCAGCAAAAGGTCAGCCATACAGGGCCTTTGTTCCTGGTAGAACACGTGCCAGTGCTTATTGGTGCCCAGCACGTCCTCTTTCATTATACCGGTGAAATTTTCCAGGGCCAGGTTCCAGTAAACTACCTCATGATCGGTGTCAATTACGAAGGTGGGAATGGGTGAGCCATTGATTACACTCTCCAATCTTTTCTCATTATTCCGGAGACTATGGTATAACCTTTTCCTTACTTCAATTTCGTGTGACAATTTCTGGTTGATCTCTCCCAATTCCTGGGTTCTTTCTTCCACCATGTTCTCCAGGTTCGCACGATGTTGGTCCAGCTGTAACTCCACCTTTTTTCGGCTGTCAATATCCCTTATAACCAGTAAAAAACCCTGGGGGTCCTGGTTTTCATCCAGGAAGGGGTTGATCAAGGATTCCAGCCAGAGGTAATCACCGGCCATATTTCTACATCTGAATTCCATGGCCAGGGGTGCTGAGAGGATATTTTCCAGGGCATGGGATATGGACTCTTTATCTTCCGGGTGCACCAGATAAAATAACTTGCTAACAGGCTGCCCTAGGAAGTCCTGATAGTTATATCCCAGAATTTTATTAATAGAACTACTCAGGTACTGTATCTGACCCTCTCTATCAATCTGCAACACTATATCCTGCATGTTCTTGGTTATCAGGCGTAGTTGAGCTTCCCTATTTTTAAGGCTTTTATCGGCACGTTCCAACTCCCGGGCTTCTTCCACCTCATCTAAAGCCCTCATGATTGTGTATGGTAATTTGGAGAGGTTGTTTTTGAAGACATAATCTTTGGCACCTTCCCTTAACACTTCCACCACGAATTCGCCCCCAATTTTTCCACTTAAAAATATGAAGGGGACCTGGGGTATCTCCTGCTGGGCAATCTTCAGGGCAGTTTTACCGTCAAAAGATGGCAGGGAATGGTCGGCCAGGATGATATGTGGCTGGAATTTTTTTATACCCCTACGAAACTCAGTCTCGGTTTCCACCCTTAAAGATGAGAAAGGAATGTTTCCAAGTTCGAGTTCCCTTTCTGCCAGTTCAGCATCAAAGGGAACATCTTCCAAAATCATTATCCTTATCTTTTCCATTAAATCACTTCTTACGACCCTGAATCCAGTGTTAATGTTACTCTATCTGCTATTATTTATTAACTTTTTTATAAAACCTTCTAATAACTCCACAGTATCATTATTAATCCTCCATGGTTAGATTAAATAGAAATCAGTCAGAAATAGGAGGATGTGATGGTCAGAACCTTTAAATTCGTCCTTCATTAGGCCAAGACGTAAGTGGTCATTAATCATAACCTATCTGCCACTGGTAGGACGGTGACCAAACTTCATTCTTTCTTAAAATAAGGGTCTTGGAAATAATTAATAGGAATGCTCATCATAGTTGCAGTTATGGAACCAGATCACAGTTTTTCCAGGACAGCCCAGGACAGTATGATCAGCACTGTGCCCATGGCCCTTCCCCAGGATAGTATAGGGGAGATCAAACAACTTCTATCCACCCAGGCTTGTAATCTTTTAAACATAGACTACGTTTATGTGGTAAATGAACAAGGACATCTAGATGGGGTGCTATCTATTAAAGAAGTTTTAAGTTGTATGGAAAATGAGGTGGTGGTGAAGGAAGTTATGAAACGTGATCTAGTGGTAGCTTCCCCCTCCACCCACCAGGAGAGAGTGGTGTACCTGGCACTGTCCCACGGCATTAAATCCGTGCCGGTGGTGGATGAAGCTGGAAATTTCCTAGGAGTGGTTCCCTATGACCAGATACTGCGCATCTTCAACCACGAGGTGCAGAGTGACGTGTTTAACTTTGGGGGTATCTTCCACAAGGTGGGGGAGGAATACACCACCATCAAATCCAGCACCCGGATGATGATCCGCTCCCGTTTGCCCTGGCTGGTGGTGGGAGTCCTGGGTGGAACCATGGCCGCTGGTCTGATTGGTTACTTTGAAAACCTGCTATCAGAGTACATTGTACTGGCCTTCTTCATACCGGTGATGGTTTACATGAGTGACGCCGCAGGAACCCAATCCGAAGCCCTCATCATCCGCAGCATGGCCCTGGATCCTAAACTGGCTATGAAGGCCTACTTCTTCCGGGAAGTGCAGGTGGCAGTGGTGATTGGGTTGGTGTCCGGAGGACTGGCTGCGGTCACATCACTTTTAGGATGGACTCAGCCGGTTTTAAGCATTATCGTTGGTTTTTCCATGTTCCTGAGTATCATTGCCTCGGTGGCTATTGCAACCGTGGCACCCCTTATTTTCAAGAAGCTTAAATATGACCCGGCAGTGGCCACCGGTCCTTTAGCCACCATAGTAAGTGACATCACCACCCTGGCCATTTACTTCACCACAGCTGTGATCTTAACTGGGACGCTTCTATAGAGGGGCTACTATTTTTTTATCCCGGGATAGGTTTACACCAATTCATTCTATAGCGATGCTTAACATCAATCAATCTTTAGACCATGATTATTACAAATTCAATGAAAAAACAACTGATTCCATTGTAATTAGTATACAACCATTATAGTTGTATATAAATTTACAACCATTAAAGTTGTATAATAGTAGGTACAAATAATTGGTGATGAAACAGAAGTTATACCTGTTGTGTGGTGAAACTGCCTCAGGGGGAATGGTTGATGATTACCAGTCCCGTCTGGAAGTAATTTGTCGGGTGGTTAACTCCCGGTACAATAAACATCTATACACTGGACTCTCACCCTTACCGGATCCCAGGAGGGTGGGGGCGGTTCTTTTAAATATCTCCCGGGTTTATGATATCCTGGACATAATATTGAAGGGTCTGTATCCTCAGTCCATACGTTTCGTACTGGTGCATGGGGTAATGGAGATCACCGAGGAAGGACTAGACCACCTACAGGGTCCGGCTATGGAGAAGGCCACCCAGATGATGGCTCGGTTGGAAAAAGATGGCCTATTTTTTGAAATGTCAGTGGAGCGGAAAGAAACTGATCTGGCCCTATCCGGCCTGGTCAACTCGGTACAGCTCTTAAAACAAGGGTTATCATCTAAAAAAAGGCGAATAATTAGTGAATATGTGAAAACTGGCAACCAGAGCCAGGCTGCAGTGAACCTGAGCATGACCCAACAGGGAGTTAGTAAGGCCTTGAAAAGCAGTAACTGGAGGGAAATAATAGACGGGGAGCAGAAACTGCAAAGGGCCCTGGAGATATATTCGGATCGACTGGGCAGGAAGCAGCGCAGTCTGGATGATTTTTACTAAAATCACTTATCATAATTATTTTTTATTAATAAAAAAAATACGAGACTCCATTATAAGTGGGGGACTAGTAGATAAAGGAGGAACATCTTTATATGGCAGTTCTCCAATATTAGGGTAAGATTATTTAGTTTACTAATTCGATGTATCTGGTAAATTTTAACCTTGTTTAAATTGGAGGAATATGATTTGCTTCTCTTAATCAGTCCCATTAATACCCAAGAGGCTCGGGAAGCCATTGATGGTGGAGCCGATATAATTGATGTCAAAAACCCCAAGGAGGGGTCACTGGGAGCTAATTTCCCCTGGGTTATCCGCAGTATACGTGAGATCACCCCTAAAGACATGTTAGTCAGCGCCACCCTGGGTGATGTGCCCTACAAACCCGGCACTGTAGCCCTGGCCGCTGCCGGAGCAGTGGTATCCGGAGCCGACTATATAAAAGTGGGCCTTTATGGCACCCGCAACTATGATGAGGCCCGGGATGTAATGGATGGTGTGGTGAAGGCAGTTAAGGACCTGCGGGAGGATGCCCTGGTGGTGGCCTCGGGTTACGCCGATGCCCACCGGGTGGGAGCAGTGGATCCCATGGATATTCCCCGGGTAGCTGCTGATTCCGGTGCCGACCTGGCCATGGTGGACACTGCAGTTAAGGATGGTAAGACCCTCTTTGACTTCATGGACCCGGAAACCATCACCCGGTTCACTGATGAAATCCACAGCTACGGCTTGAAATCAGCCCTGGCTGGTTCAGTTAAGGAAGATCAGCTTAAAATCCTGCACCAACTGGGGTGTGACGTGGTGGGAATCCGCGGTGCAGCCTGCACTGGAGGGGACCGTAACCAGGGATCCATACACCACAGTGCGGTGTCCCGGCTCAAAAGCCTGGTAAGTGACTTCTAATTCGAACAAGATCATAATAAAGTAAATGGTCTAATGGGGGCCGTGAATCTCTCTTCACTCCACTTAATCATTCACGATATTCATTAATTAACTTTAAGAGTATGAGGTGTTATGTTATGTTCTCAAAGAAACTGAAAAATGCTCGGGAAGGCTTTACATTTGACGACTTTTTGCTGGTTCCTGCTGCCTCGGCAGTGGAGCCTAAGGATGTGGTAACCATCAGCAGGGTCTCCCGGAACCATGAGCTTAACATTCCCATCATAAGCTCAGCCATGGACACCGTTACTGAGGCGGAGATGGCCATCACTCTGGCCCAGGAGGGTGGTATGGGAGTAATCCACCGGAATATGACCATCAAGGAACAGGTGGAAGAGGTTAAGAAGGTTAAACGTTCCTCGGATTTGACTATCCGGGATGTTATCACCATCGACCCCGAGGCCTCGGTGAAGGAGAGCATCCAGATGATGGATGAAGAGGATGTCAGTGGACTGCCAGTGGTGGAGAAGGGCACCGTGGTGGGTATCATCAGCCGCCGAGACATAACTCCCCTCTTGAACTCCCTGGAGACTATGCAGGTCCGGGAAGTGATGACCGAGGAGGTGGTGACCATCAGCGAATCCACCACCCCCGAGGAAGCCCTGGACATTGCCTACGAGAACAAGGTAGAACGACTCCCAGTGGTGGATGGTAAAAAGATAGTGGGTATCGTGACCATCCGGGATATCATTGAACGTAAAAAATATCCCAACGCCTCCCGGGATAAGAAGGGACGATTCCTGGTGGCCGCGGCCACTGGACCATTCGACCTGGAACGGGCCATGGCCCTGGATGATGCAGGAGTGGACATCATAGCTGTGGACTGTGCCCATGCACACAACCTAAATGTGGTGAACTTCGCCGGTGAATTAAAGGACAACATCCAGGCCGACCTCATCGTGGGTAACATCGCCACCTTCAAAGCCGCTGAAGACCTTTTAGCCCAGGAAGTTGATGGTCTGAAGGTGGGTATCGGTGGAGGTTCCATCTGCACCACCCGTATCATCGCCGGAGTGGGAGTGCCCCAGTTAACTGCCATCAGTGAAGCAGCCGACGCTGCCCAGGACTATGATGTTCCCATCATCGGAGATGGTGGTTTGCGTTACTCCGGAGATATGGCCAAAGCCATAGCTGTAGGTGCGGATTGTGTAATGCTGGGCAACCTCCTGGCCGGAACCGAAGAGGCACCTGGCGAGGTGGTTATTATGAACGGCCGAAAATTCAAACAGTACCGGGGTATGGGCAGTTTAGGGGCCATGACCGGTGGTATCGGGGCCGGAACTGACCGTTACTTCCAGGATGTTAAGGGGCCCATGAAACACGCTAAACTGGTACCGGAGGGTGTGGAGGGAGTTACTCCCTACAAGGGCTCTGCCAGTGAAGTTCTGTACCAACTCATTGGTGGATTAAAGGCCTCCATGGGCTACTGTGGAGCCAAGGACATCGAAGCTATGCAGAAGGACACCACCATGGTACGCATCACCTCCAGTGGCATAACCGAGAGCCACCCCCACGACATGTTCATCACCAACGAAAGCCCCAACTATCCCACCACCCGACTGATGTAGACCTAGTATGAAGGCCTGCATAATCCTCTGCGGTGGCCGGGGAAGGCGGATGGGAAAGGACAAAGGTACCCTATTTTTTAAAGGCCAACCCCTAATCCAGCAGGTACTAAATTCCCTACCACCCCTGGATGAAATCATCCTGGTACTCCGGGATGAGAAACAGTACCAGACCTACCAGGAAATAATAGACCCCTGTCTAGGGAAGTTGAAGGTGGCTTTTGACCGGGAAAAGGATCAGGGCCCCCTGGTAGGGATGTTAGCCGGACTCTCCTCTATTGAATCTGATAAGGCCCTCTTAATTCCCTGTGACTCCCCGGGCATTAATCCCCGATACGTGGAGAACATGTTGAACTACCCCCTGAAGGGCTACGATGCCCTGGTACCCCGCTGGCCCGATGGTAGTTTAGAGCCGTTGCATGCGGTGTACAGTAAAAACAAGACCATCCTTATCATTGAAGAACAATTAAAAAGTGGTGTGCGGGATGTTAAATCTATTTTCCCACAAATGAAGGTTTGTTATCTGGATGCAGAGACCCTGGCTAACGGTGGGGATATCTTTTTCAATCTGAACCGCCCCCAAGATCTTGAAAATTTAAAAAAATAGAGTAAATGATTCTATTTCAATTTATACTTAGTTAGAAAATTACAATATTACTCACACGAAGGATTAGTTGGATTACTCACACGAAGTTTGGTTGGAAAATTCCTAATTATTCCATCCATTTTTAGAAAAAATTGCTACTTCTAATTAAAAGAAAGATTACCGTAGTTAACACCAAATAAGTCAAAATATATATTAATAGAACAGTTAAGGGTTTTTATCCCGTTATCGATAATTTTTCAGTGAATTAAGAGTTTTCCTGTATCCGGGCAGGGGTGATCTCCGGATCCGATTTGTACCGAACCAGGGTTTCTTCCCATCTCCAGGTAAAACTTGTTCACCCTTTCGATCATGTCGATGTAGTCTTTTTTGGTAATGCGACAACCGTCGATTACCGTGGACTCGGGTAGTTTACCATTCAAACGTTTAAAGTCTATTACCGTTTTTACCATCTGTCGATATTGCTCAGGAGTCAAGCTCTCCATTACATCAACCACATTTAGTTTTTAAACTATATTATTTCCACCCTTTAAAAAGGTTACGAAATATGAGCCATTATACACAAAAAAGGAATAAAGTGGGTTGCTATAAAAAAAATAGGGACTAAGTTCTCAGCCCCTGATCTCCACACTGGCCTCTGGGTCGAAGGGGTTCTTCCGCACGGCCAGGGAGAAGAGATATGGATAGTTTTCTTGTAAATATTCCATATAACGCAGCCATTCATAAATTAATATGCTGTAAACACGTTTAGTATCTCCAGACAAATGAATGTAGTCTGGTCGGGAGAGATTAGTTAGATCAGGTCTGCTTTCCAGCTCCTCGGTCAGGTGGAAGACGGCCCTTAGAAGATCAGTGAAGGTTTCGTGTTCTAGGAGGTTAGGGTTCTCCAAAAGTCCCAGAAGGAACTTCCTTTTTTGCATTAAAAACTCCTTGTTACTTTCCAGAAACTCTAAAGAAGACACCTCATCGCCACTAATTTTAAGGGTGTAATCGAAATTTTCGATCTCCGCTATGGCACTCTGGTAGTCGTCACTGGACCAGTTGGCATTAACTAAAAGATAGTTGCGGATCTTATCGGTGTCCGGGTCGTAGCTAGTGATCCGGGTTAGTAGTTCGGAGCCCACCTCACTGAAGAAGGTGCCGATGACCATGTTCATCTTCTCCAGCATAACCCTCTTCTCCCGCTCCCCAATGGCGGTCTCTATGAGCAGCACCACAAACAGCACTTCCAGGGGTACGAAGGCCAGGTCAATACCCAGTAAAAATAGCTGGTGATGTAGCTCGTGGAATACAAAGTACAGGATGATGTAAAGTATAATGGATGTTAAAACTAGAATAAGCCCCAATTTTAATCTCCAACTCATATTTTTTCCTATTTTCATAATTTTCTCCTATGATCTTGATCTTTTAAGTTTTTTTCCTGCCGGATATGATGGCCACCGGGTTCTGGCCCTGCATCATGGTGCCCAGGTTGGTGGACTGGCCCCGGGCCACAAATATCTCCACTATTTTGGGGTTCATATCCAGTTCTTCCATAATTTTAATACTGTATAACTTGGTCTCCAGTAGTATGGCGGTGACTATCACCCTACCACCTGGTTTTAGTTGCTGATCAGCCTTTTTTAATATTTGCTCCAGTTCGCCGCTGCTTCCCCCCACCACCAATAAATTATAGGCTGGTAAATCCTCCATGACCTGGGGGGCATCTCCCATCCGGAGTTCCACATTTCCAGTGGGGTGTAGTTTATCTAAATTTTTACGGGTAACCTGAAGGGCCTGGGGATTTTTATTCACAGCGTAGACCTTAGCAGCCCGCCGGGCAAGTTCCACAGTTAATCCACCGGTACCGCAGCCCACCTCCAGCACTACCTCATCTTCTTTCATCCGGGCCTGGCACATCACCAGGCATCGCACCTCCTCCTTACTGGGCCCTGGAACCTGGGGGTCCTTGTAGAAATCTTCATCAGGGATCATGGCACTTCTTCCCTCCAGCGCCGGTAGAGGTGGTGCTCGATGTGGAGCGCATCCATGATCTTACCTACCACAAAGTCCACCAGGTCCTCCATACTCTCTGGCTGATGGTAGAAGGCAGGCATGGCTGGCAGGATAATAGCACCCTCCTGGGAGAGTTTTAACATATTCTCCAGGTGCACCTGACGCAGGGGTGTTTCCCGGGGAACGATTATCAGCTGGCGGTGTTCCTTTAGAGCCACATCTGCGGTTCGGGTCACGGCGTTACTGGCGTATCCCTGGCTGATGGCTGCCACAGTTTTCATAGTGGCTGGTACTATGATCATGGACTCAAAACGACAAGATCCACTGTTTATAGCAGCGGTAAGATCTTTAGAGTCATATATACGGTAACAGAGTTGTTTTAATTCTTCTAAAGTTAGGTCCAGTTCGTAGTTGATTATAAACCTGGCTGGTTCAGTTACCAGTAGGGCAGTTTTTTTCCCAGCTTTTTTAAGGGCTTCCAGCAGTCTGACCCCGTAGATCACTCCACTGGCCCCGGTAATAGCCACCACTATCATACCATATCACCATCTCTTTTCTTTATAAAAAAGTAAATATTAATAATTTCCTCATCAAACCGGTCAAATAATTCTTAATTTAACATATACTAACATTCTAGGGGGGAATATCCAGATAATCCCGGAATGAGAATCCCTTGACCTGGGGTGCCAGGTCTTCAGGCATATAAATGGAAAGGTCGGCATGGTTGAAGCGGGCATGCTCCAGGGCCACCACCAGACTGGAGACTTCTCCCAGGGTTTTGGTGGAACCGTACACCGACACCGGGGTGCTCTCGTTGAAGGTCGGATACTCAGGAATGTCCAGTAACAGGTAATCTTCCTCCACTCCCAAATCCTCCGCCATTTCCTGTTCGGACCGGCGGTTTGAGGCCTCGTTCATATGGAAAACAGCCATGGGATCCTCCAAATTATCCAACTTAAGGGAGTAAACTCTTTTAAAGAGTTGGCGGTTATCCAGGCGTCGTATGATATCCCGGACGTAGCCTTTTTCTTTCCGGGCGGTGCTGACGATATCCGCATCATCGTAGCGGTAGATTTCATCGGCGTGCAGGGCCTCCTTTTTAAGAAGATGACCCAGGCAGCGCCGGAACATGGCGTTAACAATGCGGGTGGTGTGGTGCTGATATACGCTGGGGTACATGAAGTAACGGGCCAGTAGCATGGCTTCTGCAGCTTGCACACCCTTACGGCGGAGGTTGAGATTCTCCCCGTCCAGGTGCATGTTGCTGATGAGCCTTTCCACATCGATGATACCGTAGGCCACTCCGGTGTAATGGGCATCGAGGAGGAGGTAGTCCATGCGGTCCACATCCAGGTCCCCGGATATGATCTGTCCCAGGGGGCCCTGGCCATTGATTATATCCACCACTTCCTTCAGGTTATACCTCTCAGATAGGATGTCTCCCAGGGCTGATTCACGGATTAAACGGGAGGTAAGCTTCTCATGGGATGTTTCCAATACTCCCTCCGAGACATGGGAGAAGGGACCGTGACCAGCATCGTGGAGGGCGGCGCACACCCTTACCAGGGTTCGCTTTTCAGGGTCAAGTTCCAGGTTCAGGGCCAGTCTCCCAGCCAGGTACATGGTGCCCATGGAGTGTTCGAATCGGGTGTGGTTAGCACCAGGATAGACCAGATAAGTGAATCCCAGCTGCTTTATACGTCGCAGTCTCTGCATCTCTGGTGTATCCACCAGCTTAACTTCAAACTCCTCCAGCTGCAGGTCACCGTGGACACTGTCCCTGATGGACTTCATACCTATCCTCCGGACATTATGATGTTGTTTCCCTGGTTGGTTTCTTCTTCCTTCTGGAATTCCAGTTCGTACTTAACCCTCTCGATTACTTCGTTAAGGGCGGATCGGGTTTCCTGCCGGTGGGCACCGGCTACTGCAACTAAAAATAAAGGATCTCCCGGCTGGAACCTGCCCAGATAATGGATCACCGCCACTTCCTTGACCTGGTGTTTGTCCTTGATATCAGCCACCAGACTCTCCAGTTCATGCTGGGTTTTATCATAATCCGGGGTGGTTAGATGCAGGGTGTGGGTGGTCAGATCCTTCTCTTCACCCCTTACCAGACCTTCGAATGCAAATATGGCTCCGCATTCCCTGATCTGGGGGATCTGCTTTATTTCATCCAGTAACTGATGGATGGTGACCTGGTCCTCACCTGGTTTAATAAGTTTAACGGTCAATTTCACTCACCTCCTTACGGTTGAGATGTTTAATACGGTCTATTCCGCTTATTTCCTGGATAACTTTTGTCACGGTAGAGGGTAACAGGGACTGCCAGTCCTCATCGGCCAACATCCTGCGTCTGACCTCGGTTCCCGAATAGGTTTTTCGGTTGAAAAGCGGCGGCACCTCTACCTCATATCCTGCCTCATAAAAGAGCCGCTGTACCAGTGGATTGCCGGTGTAGACTTTGCCAAATGGTGGGGAGAGCATCTCCAGGTGGGCCACCCAGACACTGTTACAGGCAATGTCCTGGATGGGCAGAATGTAGTAACGTGATGCGGCAATGTTATTTTCTGCCAGGGCCTTGGTGAGCATCATAATCCTCTCCCCGGCGGTGAAGGGATCCTTAATGGTGTGGCTTAACTGGGCGCTGCCTATGCCAATTATAAGTTCATCCACCTCCTGCAGTATGGTTTTAATCACCTGCAGGTGGCCCTGGTGCACGGGTTGCATGCGACCGGCCAGTAAACCCCTCATGGTTCTCACCTAATCCCTTCATTATATATCACCATAAATTATTTTAGATTTTATCTATTTAAATGGGGGTGGTGTAGGGACAACCAGGGAATGTTGCTGTGGATAGTGGATTAATTAAAAAGAACAAAGAAAAAAATGCTTGTCTATGGCTAGGGGATGAAGATTCTTACCCAAAGTTGGGGTTAAGCCCATAAATTAACAAATGAGTAAGGATAATCTTTTAAATCAGCACCAACAACTATATTTCATGACTAAATATTAACCACATTCGTAACGGAATGTGGCCGAATAGGCTAAAGGATTAAAGATCATATTTCAGGTGATTAAAAAAATGATAACTGTTAAGAATTTATCTAAAACCTTCCAGACTGTGGATGGGGTGGAGATCCCAGCCCTTATTAATGTCAATTTCCAGGTGGACCCTGGTGAAATTGTAGGCATAATTGGTACCAGTGGCTCTGGTAAGAGCACTCTTCTGCGCATACTCCGAGGAGTGGAAAGCTTTGATGAGGGAGAAATCACCATTGGAGAGGTCACAGTGAAGCACGACTCCACACCATATTACTCCCGGAAACTACGGGAGGCCACTGCCATCCACCTGCAACGATCCTTCGGATTATGGCCAGAATCAACAGTCCAGAATGTGGTTCGTAAGCTCTACGGAGCTAAATATGGCGATGAGGGATTAACTGATTTTGACCATGCCAACGACGAGTTTAAAGAGGAAGCCCTGGAACTACTGAAACTGGTGGGTCTGGATCACAAGGCTGAGCACTTCGCCCCAGTGTTAAGTGGCGGTGAGAAACAGAGGCTGATTATGGCCCGGCAGCTGGCTAAAAAGCCTGAAGTACTCCTCCTGGATGAACCAGCCACCATGTCCTGTCCCAAGACTAAGCAGGAAATACTGGATGCAATTAAGAATATTAACCAGGAACTGGGCATCACCGTGCTTCTAGTGTCCCACCTGCCAGAGGTGCACCGCTACCTCTCCCAAAAATTGATACTCATGGAAAATGGCAAGGTGAAAGAGGAGGGGCTGCCAAAGGACGTTATAAACAATTTCCTCACCGGGATGGATAAAGAAGAGCCCGGTCGAGATAGTCAGGATGTGGGTTCTCCCATAGTAAAGGTGGAGGACCTGGCCCGCAGGTTCTACCTTTTAAAGGGGGGGCACGTACTCTCCATGGAAGATATTAATCTGGAAGTGAAGGATAGTGAAATATTAAGCCTAATCGGGCCCAGTGGAGCCGGTAAAACAGTACTTCTGCGTATGATGGCCGGACTGGATCAGCCTGATGCAGGTAAGGTTTATTTTAAGCTGGACGGGGAATGGGTGGATATGCATCTCCCGGGAATTGAACGGATGACCATCCGCCGACAGCTGGGCTTCATGCACCAGGAATTCTCGCTAACTCATCACGCCACTATACGGGATCAGATCGCCCACCGTCTGGGAGTGAAGAATGAGATGGTGGTGGACGCTGCAAAGAAGAAGGCCGAGGAGATGGGAATATCAGACCAGGTCCTGGATATCCTGTACCAACTCACGGACCTACCTGAAAACGAGGCCAAATATCGGTTAGAGAAGATTGGACTTTCACCTGACGTTCTGGATGACCTGTTCCCAGGGTTCCCGGAAAAAGAGGTCCGCAGATACGCGGAACCCATTTTCAAGGCACTGGATCTGCCCCTGGACATTCTGGACCGGAAATCCTATGAACTATCTGGAGGACAGAAGGTACGGGCCACCATAGCCCTGGTACTGGCCACTCAACCCAAAATACTCTTTTTAGATGAACCATTCGGCGATTTAGATCCCCTTACGCTACGAATTGTTTCCAACAGCCTGAAACGTATAAATAAGGAATTCAACACCACCTTCATCATGGTCAGCCACCATGTGGACTTCATCGAGGAACTGGCCACCCGTGCTGTTATGATGGAGGAGGGCCGGCTGGTGGACCAGGGCGATACAAGGGCACTGTGTGAGGATTTCATAAAAAAATGTCACGCTCAGTATCTGGAAAAAGGGGCCATCTAAAATGGAACTGGAACTTTCACAATTCTACCGGGTAATGGCCCCCCGCACCACCATAATCGTCACCACCGTCAACCGGAAGGGTGAGATCAACGCGGCTCCCTTCTCCTTCACCATGCCGGTGTCGGTGAACCCGCCCCTACTGGCTTTGGCCTCGGTTCCCACCCATCACACCTACCACAACCTCCAGGAAACCGGGGAGTTCGTGGTGAACCTGCCCGGGGAGGGGATCCTGGACCAGTTATGGATCACCAGTGAAAGTTTCCCTGCGGGAGTGAACGAACTGGAAAAGGCTCATTTAACTCCGAAAGAGTCTTTGATTGTTAAAGCTCCAGCTATAAAGGAGTGTGCGGCCCAACTGGAGTGTAAAGTAGTGATGGACCGGGAATGCGGTGACCACCAGCTGGTGGTGGGAGAAGTAGTCCGGGCCACAGCCCTGGAAGAATCCCTACTGGAGGGCCTCTTGGACGTGGAGAAAACCAAACCATTACTGCACCTGGGTGGAAAGGACTTCGTGGTAGGGGACCATCGTAAAAGGGTGGAGTAGAACCACCCCCAAGGATGGAATAGATCTTAGGAGGGATGATAAATGATGTTTGAAAAGATACTGGTACCCACTGATGGATCCGAGTATGCAGGCCGGGCCGTGGAGGTAGCCCTTTCCCTGGCCAGGGAGCTGGGCTCCCGGGTGGTGGCCCTGCATGTCCTGGATGAAATGCTGATTATGCCCTTCGAAGTCCTGGAAGAGGAGGGAAAGAAGATACTGGCCGAGGTTAGGAGGAGGGGTGAGGAAATAGAGGTCCCGGTGGATGAGATCATCCTCTTCGGCAACCCCCGCCACGACATGGCCAAGATCACCACCAAGTCCGGAGCAGACCTGGTTATTATAGGCACCCATGGGCGGACCGGGATGGAAAAGCTAATCATGGGTAGCGTGGCCGAGAATGCCCTTAAAACGGTGGAAGTACCGGTGATGCTGGTTAAATAAATTAAAAATCAATTAATTGACCAATTAAAATGAAATCTTAGAGCTATTGAAGTATTACAAATATATGCACTATAGAATTAATTTTGACCATGAATATGCATTTTTTAGATAAATAAGATAATTCTAAATGGATAACTTATAACCAAATGGTAGTGATCCCATGGCCCTTAGAATGGATCAAATCAAACCTCCCCAGCTCAACACTCCCGGAAGTGATGTTGAGGAGAGGCATGCCAACTGGACCGAGTTACTCTTTGATCTGGTCTTTGTGGCGGCCATTTCCCTTTTGTCCCTTAACTTAAGTAAAGACTATTCTTTTTTAGGGTTATTAGAGTCCCTGCCTTTGTTTTTCGTTATCTGGTGGGCCTGGGTTGGTCACACCTTCTACATGACCAGATTCGGCACTGATGATCTTCTGGATCGTTTTTTAACCATGGTACAGATGTTGATTCTGGCTTCCCTGGCGGTTTATGTGCGAGATGCACTGGGCAGTACCGGGGCCGGATTTGCATTATCCTACGCTGCTCTACGCATGGTGCTGGTCTTTGAATATTACCTGGTAAGTAAAAAAACACCCCAATATAAAACGTTATCCGATCATTATGCTATGGGTTATGGTCTGGCTGCTTTATTATGGGCCATATCTGCGTTTATACCAGCACCCTGGAGATTTATTATCTGGGGCGTGGCTATCGTGATTGATCTGTTAACTCCCCTCAGTGCTTCGGAAAAACATCTCAAGTTTCCACCCCACGCCACCCACCTGCCGGAGCGTTTTGGACTTTTCACCATCATCGTTATTGGCGAAGCAGTGGTCAGTGTGGTGTTCACCATCAGCAACATTGGACTGAGTTTGGGAACCGAATTAGCCGGGGTTATGGGCCTTGTTATTGCCTTTTCCCTGTGGTGGGGTTACTTTGAAGAGTCCCGTGGTGCTGAGGCCCGGGTACTGGAAGCCGGGACCCAGATCCGCAAGTACCAGTTATGGCTTTACTCCCACTTTCCCCTTCTGATTGGCATAACCATGGTGGCTGATGGAATCAAACACATCATCGCCCTCACCCTCTGGCAGCCCATGATCGCCAGTGAAGTATGGATGCTGTGTAGTGGGTTAGCCCTAGCTTTATTATCATTATCATCCATTTTCTTCTCTGCGTACCGATTTGATGAGTGTAAAAATAAGGAGATACACGGATATCGATTACCATACTATGTGATCATCGTTCTGGTACTTTTAACCGGCTTTCTGGGTTCATCTGTACCGGGAGAGGTTATTCTAGGAATATTAACTATCCTGTGCCTGGCCAAGGTCGCTCTTTCCTTTAGGAAGGTTACCTACCAATCCTGTAAACTAGAGTGAGATGGATAATAACCAGTTTAAACCTATTTAATGGGATGTTTAGAATTTTCCCACCATCCCCTAATCGCTCCACTTTATCCATAGAAATATTAACAACTGCATAAGATATTATCTAACAAATTTACTTAGGTATAGGAGGCTTAACTTGCAAAAATACAAATGCCGAGTATGTAACTACATCTATGATCCGGAGTTAGGAGAGCCCCGGACTAACACCCCACCCGGGACGGCCTTTGAGGATTTACCCAACACCTGGCGATGTCCGAAGTGTGGAGTGCCTGCTTTCAAGTTCTCTCCCATCAACTAGAGGTATGATATGAAAAGATATAAATGTAAAGTTTGTGGCTATGTTTATGACCCTGAATCCGGTGAGCAGAGGACCAACACTGCTCCTGGAACTGTCTTTGATGATCTGCCTGATTCTTGGACATGTCCTAAGTGTGGGGCGGGTAGAATCCGTTTCATAGCAATATAAGGAGTTTTAATATGGTTAAAAATCAGTGCAAATTGTGTGGATACGTATACGACCCTGAAACTGGTGAAAAACGTTCTAAAGTGGAGCCGGGATGTACTTTTGAAGATCTCCCTGCCAACTGGTGCTGTCCCCTATGTGGAGCTCGTAAAAAAATGTTTAAAGAGGTCTAGGATCGTCTAATGATCAAAAACCATATCTAATAAGAATTATCTATATAGTTAAAATTAGAAGTTAAAATTAGAAAAAAGGAGGAATCCCATGCAGAAATATATTTGTACCCCCTGTGGATATGTATACGACCCTGAGGAAGGAGACGCCATGTCTGGCGTTGACCCCGGCACCGCCTTTGAGGACCTGCCGGAGGACTGGCTTTGTCCCATGTGCGGGGCAGGAAAGGAAATGTTCAAACCCTTAGATTAAAAAAATAAAGAGGTGTTTTACATATGTTAGATGAAAGGATGGAGGAAACCCTGAACTTCCAGTTCAACCGGGAACTCTATTCGGGCTACCTGTACCTGGCCATGGCCGCTTACTTTGAAGACCAGGACCTATCTGGTTTTGCTAATTGGATGCGTATCCAGGCCCAGGAGGAACTCAGCCATGCCATGAAGTTCTACGACTACATCGTACGGAGGGGTGGCCGGGCGGTGATGGCCGATATTGAGGCTCCTGAAAATGAATGGGAATCAGCAACCACGGTCTTTGAACAGGTCTATGAGCATGAGCAGATGGTCACGGGACTCATCAATAAACTGGTGGATCTGGCCCTGGAACTGAAAGACCATGCCACCCACAACTTCCTGCAGTGGTTTGTGGCAGAACAGGTAGAAGAAGAGGAATCAGCCAGCGGAGTACTGCAGAAGGTGAAACTAGCCAGTGAATCCAAAAGTGGCATTTACATGCTGGACCAGGAATTAGCCCAGCGGGTGTTTCATCCACCAGCCGAGGAGTAAACATACTCCTCTAAACTATTTTTTTTAACCCACTGTTAATTTTTCAGATAACATTAGAAACGTATTCAGATTTTAAGGAAATCTAATAATTTTAGAAGTAGGGGGAGACATGATAATACAATAAGGGCATGATCTTTCCCTAATTAAGAAAGTCTTTCCCTAATTTAAGAAAAATATCGAAATGTTAATCTTGAATAACATCCAAGATATTCCTACACAATAGAGGTGAATGGTATGGGTGAAAAAATTTATGAAGTACGAAAGATTAAAGCTGCCGACAAAGGAATGCCCCTGATTGGTGATGAATTCCCTAAAATGGAAGTTCAAACCACCCATGGGATGATGAAACTCCCTAAGGACATGAAGGGTAAGTGGTTCATATTATTCAGTCATCCAGGGGATTTCACCCCAGTGTGCACCACTGAATTTGTGGCCTTCCAGAAAAGGATGGACCAGTTCCAGGAACTTAACGTGGAACTTATTGGACTTAGTGTGGACCAGGTCCATAGCCACATTAAATGGGCGGACTGGATCAAGGATGAACTGGGCGTGGAAATAACCTTCCCCATCATCGCCGACACTGGAAAAGTAGCCAACACTCTGGGAATCATACACCCCTCCAAGGGTTCCAACACCGTCCGGGCGGTGTTCATCGTGGATCCCCGGGGTATTATGCGGGCCATGCTCTACTACCCCCAGGAGCTGGGAAGAAACATTGATGAAATCATCAGGATGGTTAAAGGTTTCCAGGTCAACGAAGAAAGAGGAGTGGCCATACCTGCAAACTGGCCTGAAAACGAACTTATCGGTAAAGGAGTGATTATCCCACCAGCCGCTGATGTGGAAACAGCTCGCAAACGCTTGGCCGAAAACAAATGCTACGACTGGTGGTTCTGCTATATTCCTGAAGAAGAAAACGAATAATTTTAGGAGATGTAAACATGGCAAAGAAGATGTATGAACTACCCGCACTTCCCTACGACTATGGTGCCCTGGAACCTCATATCAGTGAGGAACAGCTTAAAATACACCACCAGAAACACCATCAGGCCTATGTGGACGGAGCCAATGCCCTGTTACAGAAGTTCGACAGCCGGCCGGATGTAGAATTTGATATAAAAGCGGTGGCCAAAGAGCTGTCCTTTCATGTAGGAGGATTTGCCCTGCACAAAAAATTCTGGGAAAACATGGGTCCCGCCGATAAATGTGGAGGAGAACCCTCCGGCACAATAGCTAAATACATTGAAGAAGACTTTGGAAACTTTGAAAGGTTTAAACAGGAATTTTCCCAGGCAGCCATCAGTACTGAAGGGTCAGGATGGGCAGTTTTAACCCGCTGCCAGTTAACGGATCGCCTGTTCATCATGCAGGTGGAGAAGCACAACGTCAATGTCATCCCCAAGTTCCCGGTTTTAATGGTGCTGGATGTGTGGGAACATGCCTACTACTTGGACTACAAGAACGTGCGACCGGACTACGTGGCTGCCTTCTGGAACATCGTTAACTGGGATATAGTTAACCAGCGCCTGGAAGAGTTACTGTAGATAAGATCTCGTCCATTCGATGGCTTAGGGTCTTATAAAAACAGGAAAACGGGATCTCTCCCGTTTTTATTATTTTTTTCTTTATAACTTAAGTTAATGAAAATGGACATATCATATTTTTTCTCATAAAAAAAAGATTAGTAACCGTATCTTATTAATAAAAAATGAGTATATTAGACTGTTCATAATTATTGAGGTTATACTGATGATCTGGAATGAAGAAGCCGAGTGCATGGAACCAGAGATGAAGAGGAAACTGCAACTGGAGAAATTGCAGTATGTAGTTAAAAAGGCCTACCAAAATGTGCCCTACTACCAGAAACTCTTCGATGAGGTGGGGATTGGTCCGGAAGACATTGAAACCCTGTCGGATATCGAAAAAATACCCTTCACTACCAAGGCCGACCTAAGAGATGCCTACCCCTTCGGCATGTTTGCAGTGCCCTCGGAGGACATAGTGGAGGTACACACCTCCTCCGGAACCACCGGCAA
>DAHVOW010000015.1 GCA_027318585.1 Methanobacteriaceae archaeon
GCGACTACAGGTATTCCAATCTGTTTAGCCTCGATTATGGCTTGGAAGTCGCTTCGGGGGTCGGTGACCACCAGTACCTTAGGTTCTAGGAACTTGGCGTACTGGGGGTTGGTTAGGGTTCCGGGTATGAACCTACCAGGTATGGCGGTTACTCCCGTTACTTCTGCGAATTTACGCACCGGTGCCTGCCCGTACTGCCGGGTGGATACCACCAGGATATCGGATGGTTCGTATTTGGCCAGGAATTTAGCAGCGGATATGATGCGGTCATTGGTTCCGCGCACATCTAAGACGTAGAGTCCATCGGTCCGAACCCGGTAGATGTAGCGTTCCATGTCCTTAGTTTTCTGTTGAGTTCCAATGTGCAGTCCTGCTGCTAGGTACTTGTCTAATGGGATTAGTAGTTCTGACAATTTAACACCTCAAATAAATGTAATAAAGATTTAGTCTTCAACGTTCACTGCTTCGTTGGGGCACACGTCCATGCATACTTCGCACAGACTGCAGTCCTCCACGTTCTGGACTACGATTTTATCGCCTTCCAGGATTAACACTTCCATGGGACACACATCCACGCACTCGGCGCAGTCCGCCCCTTCACATTTGTCTTCGTTAACGGTAACTTTAACCATAATATCATTCCTTAATCTATTTTTTTAGTTATCTCAGGAAGTCCAGGTCAGCCATCTGGGGGCTGGTGAGTTCCTCTTCGATGCGTATGAGTTCGTTTAGTTTGGCTATTCTTTCTCCGCCCAGGGCCCCGGTTTTTATGATGGGGCAGGCGAAGGCCACGGCCAGGTGGGCTATGGTCTCGTCGGTGGTTTCACCCGAGCGGTGGCTTACCACCGGGGTGTAGCCATGGGTGCGGGCCAGGTCCACGGTCTGGTAGGTGTCACTCAAAGTCCCGATCTGGTTGGGTTTGATGATGATGGCGTTACCAGCACCCGCCTCAACTCCTTCCTCCAGGATGGCGGCGTTGGTCACGAAGGTGTCATCTCCACAGATTAGGCACTTCTCTCCGGCTTTCTCGGTTAACTGGGCTAATCCCTGCATATCCTTTTCCTGGATGGGGTCCTCCACGTAGAACATACTGTAGGTGTCTATGAGTTCGGCCACGTATTCCACCTGTTCGGCGGTGTCCCTTTCTGCACCTTCCTTAGTGTAGATGTACTTTTCCTTTTCTACGTCCCAGAATTCACTGGCCGCCATGTCCAGACAGGGCTTTACCAGTACTCCGGTCTCGTCTGTTACCTCCTCACAGCTGGTGGCCTGTATCTCCAGGGCTTCCTGGTTGGTGAGGTTGGGTGCCCATCCACCTTCATCTCCCTTGCCACCGGTGAACAGTGCGTCCTTGGCCTGTATCTTCTCCCGTATGCGGCGGTGGACGGCGGTGTTGGTGAACACGGCTTCTGTGATGTCCATAGCTCCTACTGGCAGTACCAGGAATTCCTGGATGTCAGGGGCGTTTTTACCGGCGTGGGCTCCTCCGTTGATCATATTACCCAGGGGGTAGGGGATGGCGGTGGGTAGGTTTCCGCCCAGGAACCGGTAGAGGGGTAGGTTGTAACTGGATGCAGCGGCCTTGGCCGTGGCCATGGACACCGCTACGGTGGTGTTCCCTCCCAGGGAGGATAGGTTTTCGGTTCCGTCGATTTCCTTCAAAACCAGGTCGATCTCCCGGAGGTCCTCGGCATCCATGCCAATGAGCTCCGTGGATATTACGTCCTCTAATTCGCCCAGTATCTTATCAACCCCTCCTTCTGGGAAGGCCACCACTTCACGGGATCCAGTGCTGGCACCGCTGGGTGCGGCGGCCCTTACAAATCCGTTCCAGGTGATGACGTCCACTTCTAGGGTGGGGTTTCCTCTGCTGTCTAAAATTTTTCTAACCCGGATGTCTTCAATAATGCTGTCCATAAAAAAACACCTCTATAATCTTGTGGAAAAATAATTGTTTATTTTGGGGTTTTATGGCTAAATAAGGGGGCTTAATCGGTGTTATGTCGGACTTCCAGGGGTAATACGCCTTCTTTAAGCTCCTGGATAGCGATGTCAATGGGGTCCAGTGAACCAGTCACTTCCACCATTGGCTTGGCTCCCATGGAAAGCTGTAAAGCCCTGGCACCAATAATCCTTGCCCTCTCAAAGCGGGTGAGTTTATTGCTGGTCATTTTCTTTTTATTCTCCTATGGTTAGGTGAATTCTTTTCATTATGAATTTTAAGTGGGGCCGCCGAGATTTGAACTCGGGTCTCCAGCGTTCCGGTGTTTGACCATCCCCGTTCCAGTTGAAGAAACTAGAAACTTCTTCAATGGCTGGGAGGATGGACCAAGCTACCCTACGGCCCCTACCACACTTCTACGTGCGCTATAAGCATTCGACGGCAACAGTAACGTTTAAGGCCCAGATCGTCCAGGACTTTTTTGGAATCCTCTCCATCCTGGACCCTTTTCTGGTACTCGTCGAAGTAGGCGGAGACCACCTTACCACAGCTTAAGCATCTTATAGGAATCATTATTTCTCACTTTTAATATAAAATAATGGGGTATTAATCTATCGGTAACTCTTCTGTTGACGTGCCCGGGCACCCCGTCCACCATACTTTTTGGACTCTGTCCGGCGGGGGTCTCCCACCAGCATGGTCCGGTCGTACTGGTTGAACTTCTCTTTGAGGTCCATATCTCCGGTCCACTGCACCAGTCCCTTGGCAATTACCATGCGGGCTGCTTCGGCCTGCCCCATAACTCCTCCACCCACCACGTGGACGTCGATGTCCACCTGGTTCACCAGGTCACCGGCCAGGGTGAGGGGTTCTTTGATCTTAAGTCGGGCCAGTTCCGGGTCGTAGTATTCTACGGGTCGTTTGTTGATTCGCACCCGGCCCTTTCCTTCCCGGACTTTGCCCCGGGCAATGGCTGTTTTCCTTTTTCCACTGGTATGGATTACCTTCTTCATGGTTAACACCTATAATTAATTTAAAATTTAGCCCCCAGTAGTTGGGATAGTTTTCCCAGTTCCACTGATTTGGCCACGTTCTTAGGCACTGCCTCTTCCACTTGCACCATTTCCTGTCCTTCAAACTCTTGGGGAACACCCAGGTATACCTTCAGAGATTTGTAGGCATCACGGCCCTTGGCCTGTTTGTAGGGTAGCATGCCCCGGACCGTACGGCGGAATATGTCATCTGGTCTCCGGGGATATTTAGGCCCCATCCTGCGGGGATTGGAGATGCTGGCCCGATCTATTCGTTGTTTGTACTTGGCATAGGCCCAGTCCTTGGTACCGGAGATGATGATCTTCTCCGCATTGAGGATGGCTATTTCCTCTCCATCCAGGAGTTTCTTGCTGACTACACTGGCCAATCGGCCCAGTATTAGTCCTTCTCCATCGATAATCATTTAAATACACCTTCTTTATTCAATTATCCGTACCCCACTTCCCTGGGGGTTTTCTTCTAAGAGTTGTTTGATATCCAGGCATTCGCCTCCGGCTCCGATTATTTTACGGGCTGCGGATTGGGAGAAGTCCAGGGCCACCACCCGGACCTTGTGGTCCAGGGAGCCGCTTCCCAGCACCTTACCAGGTACCAGCACCGTCTCCTCGGGGGAGGTGTACCGGTTAATTCGGCTGATGTTTACTTCCGCATTTTGGCGGGTGGGCTTCTCCAGGCGTCGGGCCAGTTCCTTCCACAGGGCGGCCTCTTCCTGGTATGATTTTTCCTTGAGGATCTGTATGATTTGTGAGATCTGAGGGTTAGTTTTGTTCATTTTAAACTTCCTCCATGTTATAAAAAGTCTAGGATCGTGTCTGCCTTCAGGGATAGTAAATCACAGGCCAGGCTAAGGATTTCCTTGGGTGGGAATGATCCGTCACTTTCGATACGGAATATGAATTTATCCCGGAGTCCCTCCACAGTTATAGCCTGATTAGGACAGTCTTTGGAGCAGGTGTTACACATGGAACAGTTTTCCAGGTCCACCACTTCGATCTTGTTCTCTTTTTCATCCAACCGGTACACCGAGCGGGGGCACTGATCAGCGCACAGGCCGCAAGCCTCGCACTTATCCAGGTCGATGGTGATCTGGGGGTAATGCTTGTAGGCGCAGCTGGTGGTGGGTTGCCATTTGGCGTGTTGGGATCCAGTTCCCAGCTGGGCAATGGCCTCCAGTTCCAACTCCTCTCCTTCCCGGAGTTTCACCAGGGGGATGGTATCTAAGACTGGTTTGATCTGGGGGTCAGAGGATTTCAGGTCCCCGGAGTACAAAGTCTTCGGTCCTTTACCCTTCAGGGTGAAGGATACGCTGCAACGGGAGCAGTAGTCTTCACAGTCACATTCTTCCTGGGGTATCACTACTTCCAGGTCGGTGATGATGGGTACCAGTCCCAGCCGATGGGCCAGGGCTTCATCGAATATGCGGGCATCGTTTCTGGTAAACTGCACCGTTTCGATGGCCAGGGTGGGTACCTCCACCGTAGCGATCCGCCTCAGGGCGTTGACCAGGGACACATCAGCCCCTTCAATTGTGAACACCAGTTCCTGGTCGTCCTGGTTTTTGATTTCTATCTCCATTCTAGACACATCAATTGGTTTATTTAGACCCTTCTACCCCGCTTACCGCCGGGCCGTCCCGTTCCATCGTGGGGTACGGGGGTCACGTCCTCAATTTTTCCGATCCTTATTCCAGCCCTTGCCAGGGCCCGGATGGTTGCCTGGGCTCCTGGTCCTGGGGTACGGGGTCCGTTACCTCCAGGTGCTCTTACCTTTATGTGTAAACCTGTGAATCCTTTTTCTTTAGCGTCATCAGCAGCCCGACTGGCTGCTTCCATGGCGGCGAAGGGTGATGATTCCTGTCGGTCGGCACGTACCACCTTACCACCGGACCACTGGGTTATGGTTTCCGCTCCGGTGAGGTCGGTGATGGTGATGATGGTGTTGTTGAAGGAGGAGTACACATTGGCTACTCCCCATTTTTCTTTTCTTTCAGCCATTTATATCACCTATTTCTTATTCCTTTGCACCCGTTTCCTGTTTGGCGGGTTTTTTTATCTGTTGTTCCATGGGTGAGCCAGGGTAGAATCCTATCTGCTCTTCCTCACCACGTTTCACCAGGTAGCCAGGGGAGTTTATTTTCCTACCCTGCATGGCTATGTGTCCGTGGACCACCATGAGACGGGCCTGTTTCACGGTGTGGGCCAGTCCCTGTTTGTGTACCATGGTTTGTAAGCGTCGGCGGAGCACATCCTCCACCGTCAAATCCAGCACGTCCTCCAGTTTTGAGGATTCGGCCATGATCCCGGATCGTATCAGACTGCCCAGGAGCTGTTCTCGTTCCTTCTGGTTCTGGTCACTTTCAGTACCCAAAAGGACACGTGCATCCCTCCGGTAACGGCGGATTTTAGTCTCGGCCTTCCAGATTTCTTTCTTGTTTTTAAGTCCGTATCTGGATACCAGTCGGTTTTCATCCTTTATCCGGTCAGCGTTCCAGGGGTGGGAGGGTGTGTCGTAGTTTTTCCTTGATTTTCTTGGATGTCCCATATGATCATCTCCTGTCTATCCTCTTCTTCTCCTTCTAACTCCCACTGAGGAGCCCTTACGGAAGGTGGATTTAGTGCGCTGTCCACGTACGGGCAGTCCCACTTCGTGTCTTCTTCCCTTGTAACTTCTGATCTTCCTCATGCGGTTCAGATCATCCCGGAGACACATCACCAGGTCGGATTCGATGAGGTGATAGTCCTCTCCCGTGGCGTAGTCGTTTCTGCGGTTAAGCATCCAGCGGGGCAGTTTCTCCAGTTTCTGGGGGTTGAGGATTACTTCCTCTAACTTCAGTACATCCTCATCGGACAGGTATCCGATTTTTTGTTCGGGATCATATTCCATAATGAAGCATAAAGCACCGGATAATGCCTTACCAACTCCCTTTATACCTGTTAGTGCGTTTACTATGGTTTTGTTCCCGTCTACGTCTTTACGGGCGATCCGGACCATATGTTTGAAATCTTCTTCCATATCGATTTTCCTCCAAATTCATGTAGATGGTTCTAGCGGATCATCAGTCCCCCACCTTCAGGGAAGGGGTCTGAAACTTTTTACCGGAACCTCTGATTTTTATTATTTCCAAATCTTACAAATTCCTGCTAATTATAGTTTTAAGGGTTTTCGTAGTTTAGAAAACGCCGGGACTGGGATTTGAACCCAGGCGGAACCAATGCTCCACAAGATTTCCAGTCTTGCGCCTTACCAGGCTAGACTATCCCGGCATGGTGAATAGAATACCCTCTTATTTTTTTTAAGTACTATTAGTTATGGTAGAAATAGCAGGTTTTCACTTCCACATCTGTGGATATGTTCCAGGTTCCATAAAAACCTTTTTTATATCTACCATGATTCCCTGGGAACTGCGATATATCTCCCCAGAGGAGTGTAAAGTATGACCGGCAGCCACCAGTTCACCCTTCAAAGTCTCCACCCGGACCAGGGCACCCGGCTTAAGGTCCGATGCCAGGGATAGTATACCCCCGGCGGCCAGATCTGCGCCGTGGCACACCGCATCCACCGCAGAATCACGAACCACCATCAAAGGCAGGTGCATGGCAGCGGCCTCCATAGGTAACAGACACTCCCGGAGGGGTTTTTCATCACCCTCCTGCCAGGCCACGTAGGCATCGGTCACGTCCTGCAGAGTGTGTAGGGTGTCATCCTCCTGGAAGGACCCTACCTGGGTACGGCGTAGTTCTGCCATGTGGGCTCCCACTCCCAGGGCCTCTCCTACATCGTGACAGTACTTACGTATGTAGGTACCGGCTTCACAGCCGATGCGGAAGAGAACCTCCTGGTTTTCTATTTCCAGGATGTGTACGTAGTATATGTTACGGACCCTTAGCTCCCTTTTGACTGCCGAGCGGAGGGGTGGGGTCTGGAATATTTTTCCAGTGAATTCCTCCAGGATCTTACGCACCCGGGCCTCGGTTACGGGCTGGTGGAGACGCATGAGACACACGTACTCCTTGGGTGCGGCGAGTAATAACTGGATAACCCGGGTGGCGACATCCACACCCACTGGCAGCACACCTGTAACCCGGGGGTCCAATGTGCCGCCGTGGCCGGTTTTCTCCACGTGGAGGATGTTCTTAACCCAGCTGTCCACCTGGTGGGAGGTGGGTCCTGCGGGTTTGTCCAGGTTAATAACTGATTTATGCAGGTGTTCCTCCATAGGTCGTTCTGCCGGGATACACCCGTATTCAGGGTTGGTTTCGGCGGAGGCCTTATGGAGAAGTTCGGTCATTGACTTGTCCTCAAATGTGGCTTAAAAAAGATTTTTAAGCCTCGGCTTCTAGTTGTTTGGCTATCTCTTCGGCATCATCAGATTTGAGTTCTAGGGACTCCGTGGTGGGCTCCAGGTGCTTGATGTTGCACCGGCGGTTCTTGATGGAACCTCCCACTACTTCCACGAATTTTTCATCGATGATCTCCACTATCACACATTTCTGGCCGGCTTCTCTACCGGCGGTTTTGATGCATACTCTTCCTACTTCTATTGCTGGCATCATATCACCTCTACTGCTTTTTCTATGATCTGGGCCACGCCGGGGGCATCGAACCTCTCGGTGTTGATGATGAGGTGGTAGACCTCCATATCCCCAATATCCAGGTTATGTATTTCCTGGTAGCGTTTGGCCTCGCTTTTTTCTCTGGTTAATATTTCTTCCCGGACCAGCTTGATGGGTTTGTTCTCCCGGTGGCTGATACGGGCGCTGCGGACATCCAGGGGCGCGGTGAGCCAGGTTTTAAGTGGGGCGTCCACGAAGTAGGCGGACAGCCTTCCCTCTACAATGAGGTGTTCTGCTTCACCGGCGGCCTGGGCTTGGCGCTGGTCTATTTCACGGTCAATGTCAGTGTTGCCCTCGGCGAATTTGCTGAAAACTAGAATGTCCATCTTTCTCTCGGCGGCCATCTGACGGAATATGTCTCCGGCGGAGAGGTAGGGGATCCCCAGTTTCTCAGACAGGATGCTGGCCACGGTACTGGTACCGGTTCCAGCCAATCCTCCGATGGTAATTATCATATCTATTGGGACCGGGCCTGTTCTTTGAAGACCTTCCTGGTGCACTCGGTGCAGAGGTAGCCTCCGTAGGGCCGGTTAGGTTTTTTCTTGGATTTGGCTAATTTCCTTATTTGGTAGGGCCTTCCCCGTGGCACTCCATGGAGGAGTTTGCCACACTCAGCACACACGTGCTTGGAGGGCTTCTTCTTCTTATAATGGAGGACTGTTTTTCCTCCCGGGGTTTTCTTAAAGGTTCTCTTATATGATCTGGACCGGTGTCTTAACTGTGGCATTTTAGATCTTTTCCTAATTTTTTTTGTTCGTCATGTATTATTTTGGTGAGTGTAAAACCAGGCTCCCTAGGAGCCCAGTGAGATGGGGATAGTTCTCCCCTATTTAATATTTTATTCACATTCCCCCTTTTAGTCCCAAAAACTTCCTCCAGATTAGGGAGAAGGCAAAGGAACAGAGGATGTACCATCCCAGCCATTCGATGGCCATCACACCGGCGGGTACGAAGGCCGAGGGGTGGTAGAACATGTGGAATAGTGGCACCAGCAGGGTGTAGTATGTTATGGATGGTATCACCATGTAGAAGTTGGTTATGGCTGGTACCGTGGCCATCCACCAGAATATGAGGAGTATGGGGACCATGGTTACGATCATGGGTTTGAAACTGTTACCCATCATCTCCTGCTGTAGTTTCATGAATTCGGCCTGTTTTTTCTGCATCTTGGCCATGGCTTCCTGGTCACCTGATTTCTGGGCGGCCATCATCTCGGACTGGTAGCCCTTCATCTCCTTCTGCAGAAATTCCAGGCGGTCCTGGTCCACCAGTAACTTGTTGGCCAGGGTGATGAAGAAGGCCACCACAACGGCAATAATGAACACCGCAACTATAGGGCCCACTGCATTTACAAAGGGCAGGAAGACTGCGTTAAGGGCTCCGAAGATGGGGTCGGTTATGAATTCTAATACCATTTTTTTCTTCCTCTCAAAGTTTGAGTTTATTTCAAATCCGGTTTTTTTTATTTAACTTCATTGGTTAACTTAAAGTTTCCCGCATCATCTCCACCGCCTCCTCCAGGCGCTGGTTGTGGTTGGGTATGATCTTGACGGTGGCTCCCGTGTAAACTGCGTAGGCCATGGCGGTGGCGCGGTTCATCTCCTGATGCAAGTTTATGGCTTCCAGACGTTCGGTATCCCGGCTGCGGGTGACGTCAGAGATCCGGCGCATCAGTATTTCATCACCATCAGCCTCGATGAGGATGAACTGGTCGGGCATAAGGTCCTCCAGGACCCAGCGGGGTAGTCCGGGTAGGAATCCGTTGGGAGTTTTTATGGTGCAGTGGGTGTCCACGATTATGTTATTCTCCCGGGAACGTTTCCTTATTTCCTGGGCAGCTTCCATCTGCACCTGTTTCTGCACTTCGGGGTCTAATTTGCGCATGCTGTCCCTGTGTTTCACCAGGCCCTTGCCCTGGGCTATTTCCAGCATGACATCCCCATAGTTTACCTGGATGTAGTCCAGGTCTTCCAGGGCGTTTTCTAAGACAGTTGTACTTCCTGATCCAGGTATTCCTGCTACTACCACGACTTTCATCTTTTAATCACCACCTAAGAAGTTACGGAGCATGGGGTGCATGTCCATTAACTGTTCCTGGGCTATTTCCTCATATAATTGGTACACGATACCCACAGTTAAGAGCACACCGGTACCTCCACCCAGGGCCGAGGTCAGGTCTGCTCCGAAGGCTAAGAATCCTACGAAGGCTCCTCCCAGCACGGTTATCACTGGTATGTACTTTTTGAGTATGCGCTCGAACTGGGTCCGGCTGCTCCGGAATCCGGGTATCTGCATACCCATACCATGTAACTGTTTAGCCACCTGTTTGGGGCCGATTCCGGATAGTTCCACCCATAACCAGGAGAAGAGTACACAGAGTATTATGAACACCACTCCGTAGAACAACACCCTCAGGGGGTCGGTGAAGAGCACCCCCAGGCTGGTGGGGGTGGTGAGGTAATAGGCTAAACCACTGATGGCCTGGCCATTGGATATCTCTCCCAGGATGGGGAAGCCCAGCTTCTGGAACAGGGCTGCGAATAATTGCACGTTTAGTAACAATGCACTGGCCAGAATAACCGGCATGTTACTGGCGTAGATGAACTTAAGTGGGTATTTACCCCGGGCTCCCTTGACTCCTCCATAGCTGAGGGGTATCTCCACCCGCATACTCTGGGCGTAGACCACCACCAGGAACACCACGATGACCGATAACACTGGTAACAGTAGGCTGAAGTCGGGTTGGCTGGTGGTCAGGGAGTAGAAGAACTGGGGTATGGCCCCGGAGGGTACTCCGGGTTGTCCTGGTGCGGATAGGGGGTTGAGGGACCCTACTATTATCTGCTGAGCCACTCCCGCGGCGATGAAAAGCCCCACACCACTTCCAAATCCCCATTTAGAGACTACCTCGTCCAGGAAGATGATAAGTAATCCACCGATGAAGATCTGGAGTATCACCACCCAGGCCAGTTCCGGTGAGGATGGTGCCAGGGTGCCGGTGAATACCAGTACCGCGGCTTCAAACAAGGTGAACACTAGGGCCAGGGTTTTCTGCAGTCCCTGGAAGAAGGCCTTATCCTCGTGGGTGGACAGATCCAGCTTCAGTATTTTACCACCCACCAGTAGTTGCAGGATAATGGATGCCGATACTATGGGTCCAATACCCAGGGTGATGATGGAACCGAATTCACCGGCTAATACTGCACGTAACTGGGCAAACTGGTCTACTGCGTTGCCGCTTAGGCCGAATAGAGCTATTTGTCCCAGTATGAAGTAGAGGATTAGTATGATCCCTGTCCATTTAAGCTTCTCCTTGAAGGGCACCCGATAGGTGGGTGACCTCACCTGGGGCAGGATGGAGAAGAGGGGCTGGAAGATTTCCTTCATGTTCACTCCGTCTTTATAAAATGGTATCTTTATTCTATAAGTTTACGGCTTCTCCACCGGCTTCTTCGATTTTGCGCAGGGCGCTTTCAGAGAACAGGGGAGATTTTATTAAGAGGGCTTGGGTTAATTTTCCACGGCCCAGTACCTTGTTGTAACCCAACTCGGTTACATCAATTACTATTTTATCCTTTTCTTCCGTGGCCTGTCCATTTTTCAATAGTTCCTGGGCTTTTTCATCCAGGTAGTCCAGGTTCACGGTCTGGAATTTGAACACTGTTTTCTGGGGTCTTTTGAACCCGTACTTACCAAAGTGCTGGGGATCGTATTTCACCACCCAGGACCACATGTGCTTGTGCAGTCCAGAGTTTCCTCTTCCCCCGCGGTGACCGGCTCCCCTTCTCATCTTGGAGCAGCCCCCGCCGTTGGTTCGGGATCCTCGCATTTTATTTATTTTACGACTTTTTCTTATCATGAGCTTCACCTAGTTTTGGGATTGGTCAAAGATGGAGTTTATACCATCCTTTTTATTAAGGTGTTTATTTCTTCTCCCCGGTATCCCAGAGTTCCACCCTCGTTAAAGGCCTTTTTAGAGTCCTTGTATCCCTTTCGGGGTGGGTGTAGTCGGAAGACGGGTTTTATGCCCACCTCTTCTAAGTGAATTTTTTCTTCCAGAAGGGCTTGGGCCAGTTTCTGGGCGGATTGATACTCGGTTGTTTTCAGATAATCCGGGGTGACCTTCTCCCGGCCGGGTAGCATGGCCCTTTTTTCCAGGATTTGCTCCAGGGTCTCCGGGTCGATCTCTCCCCAGGTAATGTAATCCTTGGCTTTGCGGAGCATTCCCATGAAGCTGGGTGTTTCCGGCACCAGGACAGCGTGGTTGATACGGGTCAGGCGTAGCATGTCCAGGGTGTCACTGATGTCACCCTTGATTCCAGTCCGGCCCCTTACTCGTACTGCGACCAGCATATTACACACATACTCCTAGGTTTTTAAGGTCCTTAGAGGTGGCTTTAACCATGCTCAACTCTTTTAAGGCTGTAAACACAGCATTGGCAAAGTTTATGGTGGTCTGGGTTTGTCCACTGGTCTGGCTCCATACATCGTCAATTCCAGCCAGGCGCAGAATGGTTTTACCCACATCTCCTATGGCCAGTCCCACTCCTCCGGGAGCGGGTATGAGGGTGACCCGGACACTGCCGGCTTTACCTTCCACCTTGAAGGGTACGGTGTGTTCTCTTCCACAGACGCATCCCCAGTCACCACAGCCCCTTCGGACTTTGATGATGTTAAATTTAGCGTTATCCACCGCTTTTCTAATAGCAGGGCCTACTTCTTTGGCTTTGCCCTGTCCTAATCCCACGTAGCCGTTCTTGTTTCCCACAGCCACGATTACCCGGAAGTTAACCTTTCTCCCGGATTTGTGCATACGCTGCACTAGATTAACATCCATGACCTCTTCTTCCAGATCCGGCAGAAGTTGGTTTATGATTTCCAGTTCCATGATGGGTAGTCCGCGGTCGAAGATCTCATCAATGGATGTGATGCTGCCTTCCTTTACCATGCGGCCCAGGTTGGTTTTGGGTTCCCATTCTGGTTTCTCATAGGTATCTCTACGGTTACCGCGGCCGCCTCGGCCTCCACGGTTTCCACGGTTTTGTCCGCTTCCACCACGTTTTTGTCCGCTTCCACCACGGTTACCACTGCCTCCTCCACGGTTACCCCTGTTGCCTCCGTTTGTCATAATTTTACCTCGGCTTCTATTTTTTGCTTGATAGATTCAAAGTGATCCGGTAACTCTTCCGGTGCTAAGCCCTTCTTCAGGTACAGGGAGAATTTCTCCTCCTTCTCCGCCTGGTCCAGGGACTGGGCATAGGCTGCCACGTGTTCTCCCCTGATCCTCTCCTCCGGAGGGAGGATGGACTCGTTGTGGGGGATGTTCATCCCGGCGTCCACTGCTCCCTTTAAGGCGGCGTATATTTTAGATCCGTTTATGGAAGTTTTAAGTCCTAAATCCAGGACGGCCTCTTCTATACCCTCCTTAAGGGCTTTTTTACCACACAGGTATCCGGTGAGGTAGGCGGCGGAGGTATTTTTTCCACTACCCAACCAGCCCAGGCCCTTGATTTCCTGGGAGTGGGCGGACACCAGGGTCTGGTCCCCTTCTGGGGCTACCTTGATGATCTGGACCACGGTGTGTTGGCTGCTTGACCTGACTACCAGTCGGTACTGGTCTAGGCTAATAAGCTTTAACCGGGCCCCGTAATTAGTTTTTCCTTCTCTTCGTCTTCTGAACGCTACTTTATATCTTGATCCGTGTGCCACTTGTATTCCCCCTTATCTTAGTAGGTCGTGGTCCCGGGCGTAGGTTTTCATGTAGGACTTACTGCGGAATGCCCCACCCTTGGCCATTTTGTACAGCTTACGGTAGGTGGTCCGGTTTATCTCCCGGTTATCCCTCATGTCCTTCAGGTCAGTTCTCAGCGCCCTGATAGTGGTCATCCAGGCCTTCTTCTTGGGATTCCTAGCCCCTTTAGCACCCTTGATGCTTCCTCGGCCTTTTCTTCTTCCTTTACTTTTCTGTTCTGCTATTTTCTTTGAACGGTAACTGCTGATCCCCTTTTTGGGTCTGGCTTTTATGGTGCCGTCGGCTATGAGTTTCTTAACTCCTTCACGGGTAATGGCCTGGGACACCTCTTCCAGGTTGTCCGGGTCGATCCATACCCGGTTAACTCCTACTTTTAGGATCTCTGCAGCTAGCCTCTTTTGAGTAGTAAGATTCATAAAGAAACCTCCCCTTCAACCTCTAATTAGAGGTTTTAGTTAAAATTTCTAATCCACCCCTAAACTTTTAGGGGGGATGGGATGCTTAAATATCATTGTCCCTTGCATCCACTTCTTTTTATTTTCTTATTTTTCACTTATTTTTAGCCCTTTTTTGTAAATAGAACCTTCCGGTATCTTTTTACAAAATAGTTCTAGTTCAGGATTTTCACTCCCAGCTCCTTGGCCTTGGTGAGTATTTGTTCCCTTTTCCGGTCTCCGACTCTAGAACTGATGCGAGCAGCCTCTTTCTCAGGGTCCAGTCCTTCCAGTTCCTTGATATTGGACACCAGGACATCCTGGTATCCGGAAGGGTGAAGTCCTCGGACCTCTTTGGGGGTTCGGTATCCTACCGTGGGCATGGCCGGTTTTCGGCCTTCGTACCGGCGGGTTTTGCTGGTTTTTCCCCGGGCTTTTCTCCATTTGGTTCCCAGTTTCTTGTAACGGAACCATTCCTGTCTCCTGAATTTTGGTTTGTTCATTAAGGATCACTCCTTAGCCACCAGGTAGATTCCATCCTGGAATACCCGGGGGTCTCTTCCCTTGATTTTCGTGGCCTGTTCAATGTTGGCCATGGTCTGTCCCACGTCTTCTTTGTTTACCCCGGAGACCGTTACCTCATCGCCCTGTATTTTTACCTGGGCACTTCCCACGATTTTGGCGGTACGGGGGTAGCGTTCCCCCAGGAAGTTTTCAATAACTACCTTGTCACCTGATTGTTTGACAGTCATGGGAAAGTGAGCGTAAACTATTTTCATCCGGTAAGTAAAGCCCTGGGTCAGGCCTTCGATCATATTTGTAATGTGGGCTTTGATGGTTCCCAGCATGGCTTTATCTTTCTTCTTGGGGAAACGGACTTCCAGCACCACTAAATCATCTTCTTGATTGATTTTTACATTGTGGTGTTTGAACTTCCGCCTTAACTCCCCCTGGGATCCTTTCACCGTCACCATGTCATCCACGGTGACTTCTATGCCCTCAGGGACGGGTATTTCCTCCCTCATAACCACTGCTAAAGCCATTATTATCACCTAATAGACATATACCAGTAACCTGCCGCCGATACCATTCTCTTTAGCCTCATGGTGGGTCATAATACCCTGAGAGGTGGTCATGATCATGATACCGAAGTTCTTGGATGGCAGGTACCTTTTTTCGAATTTCTCGAATTCATCTTTTTTAACGGCATGTCGGGGTTTTATTACCCCACATTTGTTTATATTTCCTTCTAGTTCAACCATGAACTGTCCGGCCTTGCCGTCGTCCACGTATTCAAATTCACCGATGTATCCTTCCTTTTGCATGGTCCTTAGAACATGGCCAATCATTTTAGAGGCAGGTCGGATGGTACACCGATTGTTTCCCTGCATTTCATTGTTACGCATGTTGGTAAGGGCGTTTGCTAGAGGATCCATAAGAGTCATAGGTACACCTCAATTGTACTTCTTAAATCCTATTTTAGGTGCGAGTTCCCGGAAGCACTGGCGGCAGAGCATTAGTCCGTATCTGCGTACCAGGGCAGAGTGATCCCCACATCTTCTACATTTTCTGGATGCCTTTCCGTATTTCCTGGGCATGTTTTCACCTTATTTAATCTTCACCTGGAATTTATCCCGCATGTAATCCTGGGTCTCCTCAGGGGTGACCTGGTGTTTAGGGGAGACTTGTTTCCGTTGAATTTTCCGTCTTTTAATCCGGTAACCTGGTTTTTCAAAGGTTACAGAAACGTTCATTCCGAATATTCCAATATCCGGGTCGTAACGCATGCCAGGGATATCAATGTGTTCCTGGATTCCGAAGGAAACATTTCCATTTCGGTCAAACTGGTTGGCGCGGAGTTTGTTACCCACACCATCCAGCACCATCTTCACGGCATCATGGGCCTTCTCGTTACGGAGAGTTACCTTACAGGCCACGGGTTGTCCCTTCCTGATCCCGAACTCGGGGTTGGTGATCTTGGAGAAGGTCCTCACTGGTTTCTGTTTGGTGATGGACTCCAGGAGCTTCTCGGCCCGGGCCAGTTGTTCACCAGCCTCACCAACACCGATGTTGATGGTGGCCTTGGCTATTCTCACTTCTTCCATGGGGTTCATCTACTTACCCCCGGGTAGGGTGATGATGGGTTTGTCCGTACCCAATACAAAGACGTAGTCCTGCAGGGTTTGGAAGCTTTTCCCACCTTCAGTTTCCATTAAGACCGTGTTGGGCATGGATGATTTGGTGATGTTGATTTCTTTAATGGTTCCCATCTCTCCAATGTGTTTTCCACCGGTGATGAGTCCCAGGGCACCGTTTTCCAGTTTCAGGTGATCGTTTATTTCCTGTTGAGGAACTTGCAGCACCACCACGTCGCCGGCTTTGTATTCACCCTCGGCCAGACAGTTACGTCCGTCGTGGAGGTTCAGTTGTTGTTTTCCTCCCCGGATGGTGGTCTTGTCCTGCACCCGGCACAGTTTGAACTCCTGGTTCGTTTCACTGATGGGGTGTAATATCAATCTTCCCTTCTCATCAGGGAGGACTCGGAACGTGTATCCCTTTTTGGGTATCTGGATTACATCCATGAACCCTACTGGGAATTTGTAGTCCTTACGCACTGTACCGTCCACCATTATATCTCCCTGGTTGATGATCATCTTGGCTTCCCGGGCGGTGTCGGCCAGGTCCAGGATGTCCCGAACCACCAGTAAAAGTGGTAGTGAATCTTCAATGGCATGAGGTCCTGGGCTTGGTTTCACCGTCCAGGTGTCCTCTTTGGGGTGTATTGGCCAGTGAACTGGTGCTTTATATCGTTTCAAGTGTTTTCTTGATCCCATTTTGGCCATGTTTATCCCTTCCTCTCAATTATATTGTTCCGTTTTTCATCATCCAGATTTAGCTCCAGCATCATGACGTTGGAGGGATGCACCGGGTGGTACACCTGATTTCCATCTGGTTTCTGTACGGATGCTCCATCAATATGGATCAGGTAATTCTTAAGGTCCACCTTTTCCACCTTTCCCTCGTGGTCCTTGAAGTCTCCTCTTAAGACCTTCACGGTATCTCCCTTACGTACTGGGAGTGCGCGTCGGTCATGTTCTTCCCGGAGTTCCGGACTGAGGGTGACGCTCACGGATTTATGGCGCTGATGGAGTGGTGCCCCGTAGAATGATTTTCTCTGTTTTCTTGGCTGTTTAGACATTAATCTCACCCTTAGACGATTATGCTGGCGGCACTTCCCACCGATGGCCATCGGTCAGCGGCTTCCTTAGCCACCGGTCCCCGGATCTCGGATCCCTTTAACACTCCTTCCGGACTGATAATGACCGCAGCGTTGTCCTCGAATTTAACCCGCAGGCCATCAGCCCGGCGGTATTCCTTTTTCTGTCTTACAATAACTGCAGTGGTAACTTCCCGGCGCATGTCTACAGTTCCTTTCTTCACCGAGATCACCACCATATCTCCCACTCCAGCACTGCCCAGCCTTCGACGGACGCCCTTGTAGCCCTTAACCGCTACAATTTCTACTTCCCGGGCTCCGGTGTTATCCACACAGCTGAGTCGGGCACCGATAGGGAGTGATTTAGTAACTTTAGATGTACTGGCCTTCATTATTTCTCCTCTTTAACCTCCACCACCACGAAGTGCTTGGTCTTACTCAAAGGACGGCACTCCGCGATTTTCACTGCATCTCCGACTTTTACCTGGATGCAGTCCGGTTTGTGAACGTTGATCTTAGACTTTCTTTTCTCATATCTTTCGTATTTTCGTATGAACTTGTAGAAACTTCGCTCTACGGTGATGCTTTTTTCTGCCTTGTCACTGGCAACCAGTCCTTCCAGTATTTGTCCCCTTATCTTAAGGTTACCATGGAAGGGGCAGTTGGGATCATCACATTTTTCTTTTGGTTCGGTTACTTCAATTCCAACCATTAATATCACCCATGCTTTTTGAATCTCTTTTTAATCCTATCTTCCGGGCGTGAAACTATTATTCGGCCCTCTATTTCGACTATACCACCGTCAGGTAGCTTAAAATGGAAGGTTGATGTATTTTTTGGGATCATCTTTTCCCGACCCTTCCCATCTTCCAGGGTGAGGGTGTTTCTGGTCTCGTTTACAACCTTTCCTTCCAGTCCGGTGAATCCCTGGTGTGTGCTCCGGGTAATTTGCACCCAAAGTCCCACCAGTTCATGTCTCATGATGTTTTGTGGAGTGATCATGCCTACCAACCCGTGCAGCTTGATGGCTGTGGGTATGGGGCTTGCAGATTCCCATTATTAATTTTTTAGTCTAACGAATCTCAATTTCGTCAGTAGAGAAACCCAGATCAGCTAGAACTTGCTTGACTCTCCTTTTATGATCGCCTTGCAGTTCTATTTGGCCTTTCTTAGCTGTTCCTCCACAGGCACAGCGGTTTTTGAGTTCCTTGGTGAGTTCCCTGATGTCTATATCGTGTTCATCAATTCCTTCGATGATGGTCATCAGTTTTCCGAATCTTCTTCTCACCGTAAAGACCTTAACCTTCTGTATCTCCCGTGCTATCTCTTCGCAGAAGCAGAGTTCCTCGGGAAGACCACAAACCTCACAGACTTTCATTTATGTCTCCTGTTTGATTTCATTCATGATGGTGATTACCCGGGCAATGGTTCTCTTGAGCTCCTTTATCTTCCCAGGATTCTCGTAGACACCTGCCGCGGCACTTTTGGATATGTTCCGGGCGTATTCTGCCCGCAGTTCATCCAGCTTTTTCTGGATGTCCTCTAGGTCCATGTCCCGTATTTCCTTACTCCTTAATATTACCATCTTGCTACAACCTTTTATAATTTTATCATGAAGACGAAAAATGCTCTATTTAAGATTTTTTAGCCTTTTTTTCATCTTCCTCTGCTGACTGGTCACCTTCCTCAGGTGCAGCTTCAGCAGCATCATCGGATGCTTCTTCAGCTTTTTCTTCTTCAGCTGGCTCTTCTACGTCCTTATCTTCATCCTGAGCTGGCTCTTCACTGGCAGTTTCCTCTTCAGCTTCGGTTTCCGGGGCTGGTTCCTCTTCAGAAGTTTCAGCTTCCTCAGCCTCTTCTTCAGGAGCTTCCGGTTCTTCCTCAGCAGGTTCTTCAGCTTCAGTTACCTCTTCTGCTTCCACAACTGGTTCTTCAGTAGCTTCCGGTTCTTCCTCAGCCGGTTCTTCAGCTTCGGTTACCTCTACAGCTTCCTCAGCCTCTTCTTCAGGAGCTTCGGGTTCTTCTGTGACTTCAGTGGGTACTTCTTCAGCTTCTTCTGGAGCTTCTTCAGTGATTTCCTCCAGGATCTCAGCAGATTCTTCGGTGACTTCCTCTTCCACTTCGGCTTCTACTTCTGTAGCCGGGGCTTCCTCTGCCACCGGTTGTATGATTTCCACCTTATCGGGTAAGACCACGCCTGGAGGCATGATACGTACGTATATGCCCAGAACTCCTGGTTTAAGCTGTACAGTGGCGAATCCTTCGTTCACGTATTTGGTGGCTGGTTCTCCACATTTTTTGATGTAACCATCGGAGAATTTGGCGGTGGCAGACCGGGATCCCCGGATCTTACCGGAGATAGTTACCTCCACACCCTGGGCTCCGGATCCCATGATCCTGCGCAGGGTGGAGTAAGCCACTCGTCTAAAGTGCATTCCCCTCTGCAGCATGGCCGCGATCTTGTGGGCCATGATTTTGGGGTTAAGTTCAGGAATATCCACTTCTTTAACTTCTACCTGGGGGTTTTCCAGTTCGTAGTTATCCTTCAGGCTTTTGGTTATGGCCCGTACGGTTTTACCGCCCCGGCCAATGACCATTCCTGGTCGTTCAGCGTAGACCACTACCATGGTTCCCAGGGGTGTTACCTGGATTTCCATTCCACCGTAGCCGGCTCGTTCCAGTTCACTTTCCAGGAATTCATCGATCCTGGTTCTTTTGAGTCCCTCGGTTACAAAATCCTTTTCGATCATGTGCTCTCTGCCTCCGCTAGTACAACTTGCAGGTGGGTGGTGGGGGTGTTGAAAGGGGTGGCCCTTCCAAAGGCCCGGGGTATGTAACCCCGGATGACGTAGCCCCGGTGGCTGGATATATGAATGATTTTCAGGTTATCGGAGTCCATTCCCCGGTATTCAGCGTTGGCCTCGGCGTTTTCTAGTACGTGTAGTACTTCACCGGCGGCTTTAACTGGATAACGACCGGATGGCCATCCAGTGAGTCCGCGACGGTGCCCAACCTTTTTGTTATGACGCCGGAATGGTACTGCTCTTTTTTTCTGGATAACTTCTTCCAAGTATTCTTTAGCCTCATCCAGGTACATTCCCCTGATCTCCCGGCAGATCTCCACCGCATGTTTGGGGGATATCTGCAGGGACCGGCCAGCAGCCCGGGCAGTTTTTTCAGGGCCCTCCGAACCTTGGTAAGCGTATTTAATCTTAGCCATCTTAATTTCTCCTTATTTAAGGGGCACGAACATGGATGAACGGGTTGCTCCCATACCAGGATCCCCGTGGGTTACCCTTTGTCTGGTGACTGCGAACTCTCCGAAGTAGCAGCCGATCATCTCGGGCTGTATCTGCACATCCACAAAGGATTTTCCATTGTAGATCCCGAAGGTCATACCCACCATCTCTGGCAGAACGATCATGTCCCGACAGTGAGTCCGGATTATCTTAGGCCTTCCTCCAGTGTCTCCCTCTTTTTTCAGCTTCCTAATCTTTTCTAGTACCTTTTTCTGCCGGGGTAGGAATCCCTTCTGCAGGGATCTTCTTTGCCGGGATGGGAAGAGCTGGATGACATTATCCAGCGGCATTTCTTGCAGTTCTTCCAGGGTGTAACCACGATATTTGAATTCTTTCCTCGCCAATTGGCCTCCTCCTTCTATCTTTTATTGTTCCCTTATTTTTTATTTTAAGTAATTTAAGGTAGTTTATCTCCTTTTACCAGTCCTGCGAGCGGCGATGGAACCCACCTTTCTACCTGGTGGGGCGTGTCTGGATACAGTGGTAGGTCGTCCCGGATGCTGGCGGTTTCCACCACCGTGGGGGTGATCCACTGCGTTCATTGCTACACCACGCACACTAACGTTCTTCTTACCCTTGGCCTTGGTGGCGTGATAACGGTTACCGGCCTTGAGGAAGGGTTTCTCCCTACGTCCTCCCCCGGCTACCACTCCGATGGTGGCTCTGCACTGGGGGTTGAAGGCCTTCAGCTCGCCGGATGGCAGCTCAACTATGGCCTTACCCACGTCATGGGTGATAAGAGAAGCATGAGTACCTGAGGATCGCACGAATTTTCCCCCGTCACCAGGATATCGTTCCAGGTTGTACACCGGGGTTCCTTCTGGAATCTGTGCCAGGGGCAGTGAGTTTCCAGGGCTTATTGGTGCAGATATTCCGCAGGCAATTTCATCATCAATTTGTATACTTTCTGGTGCTAAAATAAGTTGTTTTTCGCCGTTTTCAAATTTAATAAGGGCCACCGGAGCGCTTCTTCCCGGGTCGTGCATGATGTCGGCCACTCTACCAGTGAGGCAGCCTTCCTTTTCCACGTCATCATAGGAGCGGTAGGCGATTTTGCCCTTGAAACGGTGGGATGCACTACGGTAGGTGGGAGTTCCCCTCCCCCTTCTTTGAATGATCAATCTTTTTCCCATTGTATATTCCTCCTTAGAATACGCCCATCTTCATGGCGATGTCCTCGGCGCTGTCATCCTCGGATAGTTTTACGTAGGCCAGTTTAACTCCGCGGGAGGTAATCTGGGTGTTAACCCGTTCCACCTTCACTTCGTACATCTCTTGGATGGCACTTTTGACCTGACCTTTTTCTGCAGTTCGCCGAATCACGAAGGTTAGTTCGTTTTTCTGGTCAATGGCGTTCATACTCTTTTCAGTTAAATGTGGTTTGATAATGATACTGTACGGATCCATGGAAGCCACCTACCTGTTCTTGAATAGTTCTCCTAATTTTTCTACAGCGGAGCGGGTGTACAGGGTCAGCCTTCCGGGGTGGGTTCCTGGTGCTAAAAGCTCGGCGTTAAGGTTGTCCACCACCACCACTTCTACTCCCGGGTGGTTTCTGGCGGCTTTACTTATTCCTTTATCTTCACCTATAACCAGTAAGGGTCCGCTTGGGGTTTTATACTTTCTTCCCCTGGTTTTTCCTCTTCCGGCCCTAATATTTTTACCGTTCTTGGCTCGTACCACGTCGTCCATGAGTCCCAGTTGCTTGAAGATCTCCCGGGTTTCCTTGGTCTTTTTGATGCTGCAGATGTCATCGTCCACCACCAGAGGTACCTGGGGAATGTTTTCTATCTGGTGTCCCCGGGCTTGGACAATGTCCAAATCAGCGGTGGCAGCTACTGCAGAGCGTATGGCCAGTCTTCGTTCTTTCTTGTTGATTTTCTCGTTTATGGTCCGGGCCACTCGTGGTGGGTGGGCTCTTCTACCACCAGTTGCCTGGGGCACGAAGGCCGCCTTGGAACCGGCAGGGTGTCGGGAACCCTTAACTCTGGGGACCATGGCCACTCCTCGGCCGGCACCGTAGGACTGGGCTGTGGTCCTCTTTCCAGCCATGGGATCAGTTCCCCAGGGCTGGATTCGTGCGGCTTGGGCAGATAACACTGCTCGTTTAATGAGGTCGGGCCTGTATTCTTCAGTGAAAATCTCGGGTAGCTCCATTTCGTCTACCACATCACCTTTTAATGAGTATACCTTAACTTTCTTCATCCCAATCACTTTAATCCTTATTAATTAGGCCCCCTGTTGGGATGCCGTACTGATATATGATATTTGAGGAACGTCGTTATGCTTACCATGGGGACGTACTGCTTTTCGGAGCATGACCAGTCTCTTGGATGGTCCGGGTAATGAACCTTTAACCACTATAAAGTCGTTTTTCACCAGGCCGTACTTCACAAAGCCACCGGCTGGGTTTACGTCTCCGGCGTCCTTAGCTTCTCCGATGCGGAGGATTTTTTTATTGTACTCAGTTCTCTGGTGGTAACCCATCTGTCCAGCCATGGGCACCGTCCACATGGTCCTTTCAGGACTCCATGGACCTATGGAACCTACGTGTCGTCCTTTACTACTTCGGGCTGCTTTTCCGTACTGGATCCGGACTCCCCATCTTTTAATAACACCTTGGAATCCTTTTCCTTTGGTAACTGCCACGGCATCGGTATGTTCCCCGTCGGTGAAGGCTTCATCGGGTTTGACTTCTTTTCCCAGCACACCTTCAGCGTATTCCAGTTTGGCTTCCACACTGGTTCCGCCTAAACCACATTCTAAGAGTTCTGGTTTTTTCTTGGGTACACTGGCACTCTTGGGATTGGTGTGGATTAAAACCCTGATATCTGCCACCTGGTCCATTTTTTCTTTGAGCTCTGCCAGGCGGGTTTCGGTTTTGCTTTCCTTAGGTAGGGTTATTTTTCGGGCCACTTCCGAGTCGATTTCAGGGGCCATAATGTCAGTCATGGCCTTGATTCCGCGGTCAGTTTTTCGATATGCTCGGATGCCCATTACTACCACGGGTGGTGCTTCCAGTACGGTCACTGGAGTGGAGATCTCCATACCTTCAGTGGGGGAGTTCTTAGCCGAGTCGGTCATAATGACGTGGGTCATACCTACCTTGTAGGCAGGGAAACCCAACAGTCCCGGCTCCTCTTTTTCAGGCCAGGAGTGTACACGGGGTGATTCCCTGACCGCTCTTTTTCTAGGACTGAATGCAACTGATCCTTTTCGGGGTTGATGATGTCTAGCCATTTAAATTTACCTCCTTACAAATTCCAATTTCCAATAATATACTTTTCCAATTAGAGTTATATCTCACTTAACTAGAGTTCTACCTACTTTTATAAAAAAGGCAGGCTCTTTTAACCGGACTAAAGCGCTTCACAAGTCTAAGAGCAAGTTAAACACGGATAAAGTCGCTAAAACCGCTTCTTCAGTTCTTACTGTCTTGGTTCCCTGATGGGGAATGGTATTTAACTCCAGGTCAGCAAGTTTCCTGGCATCCCCATTTAGATCATGTAAGCCTGAATAAGGACCACCAAACAAAATAGCTAAGTGTTTGGAGCCCTTTAAATCCCCTATTACTTCGTTGAAAACAGAAGTGATGGGCTGACCAAGGCGTGAGGTACCCACAACCAAGTCTGGTTTGGGCTTAAGCGCCTTTAAACTATCCTGCAGATTCCGATAAGTAGCCAGGGTATCATAACCCCAGTAAATATCCGGCTCATCGGGAGTTATCAGGATCTCCTTCGCCAGCTTCTCTACCTTAAAGTTTAAAACCCGATTCACACTGAGTTTTTCTTTACACAGCGCCAGTCGGTCGGCACCAATATCAACCAGGGTGCCTTTTTTTGTCCTCTTAACCGTTAATCCCTGCCTAAAATCACCCTGATGAAGTTCTCCTGTGGGGTGATGGGGAGTTCGCAGTGGTGGGAGTATTCCCACGTTCCTCAACTCCTTAGTTATGGGAAATACCTGTTTACGCAGGTATTGGGGTGTATTCATATAATCGAGGACATCACTAATAAACTTTGTCCCTTTGCGGTCCTGGTCATCGCTGTATATTACTATGCGATTCACACGGAATAGGGCTGCTGATCTGCTAATCAGCCCTACTTTGTAGGTTCTTACTTTTAAATCTTTTGATTCTCCCACAAATGAGGAAGGAATAAAGATGGAAATCTGACGTGGTTCCATCTTTTATGGTCTATTTATATTAGGTAATATAGTTTTGTGGACTTAAAAATTAGAATTAAATATAACCTACAACATGAATGTTAGTACCGACACTCTAGATACCTTGGCTTATAATCTTCTAGATCTCAGATAAAGGAGATAAAAATTGTTAAAAAAGATCATAATCATCATCCTGGTAATTTTTTTAGCAATAATTAGTATAGGTGCCCTATTAATGACTTATGAGTATAAAAAAGCTGACGGAGAACTTCAAATACTTGTGTTGCTGGTTGACACTAACCAATCCAGTGCCGGGGGTGTAGGTGAGGTGGTAATGGCCTTCGTAGTCCCTATGGTAAATTATGATGCCATCAATATCACACCAATTTACCCGGGTGGGATGTATCATCCCCATGCCACCGCACCCTCCCAAGGGCAAGAACCAAGTAGCGGAACCAAACTATCACTCAATGATACCCTATTGAGTAACGGCATCCAAAATGGGACAAAATTGGCTCAGGAAACTGTGGAATACAACACCAGAATGAAAACTAACGCTGTGGTAATAATGACTCCCACTGCCGTAAAAGCCATGATCAAAGCCGTGGACCCCCTATACGCAGAGCGTCTGGGTTATGTTAACAGCAGTTCACTGGACATCCTGCTTAACAAACAAAATTTAGAGGAGACCAGGGGTAGCAGTTTAAAAATAGTAATGAGGGCCCTTATGGAGACTTACCATGATCCCCTAAAGCGTCCGGCATTACTTCAAGCCGTGGCCCATCAATATCTGATTGGAAATATTATCCCCATCCCCCAGAAACTATTCCTGCAATTGGGCATAGCTAGTGTGACCAACAAGCTGGTGTAACTTAATTATTTTAAATATTTTCTTGGTTATTATCTAGGATGAATACACACTTTTCTCCACCCGCAACACCACCACCTCCACCTCCCTCTTCTCTTCCTGGTGGAAGTGGTAAATCTTAGGCAGCGGGAAGGAGTAGTAGAACCGGTGAGTGATGGTCCCCTCCAGGGCCTTCACCAGTTTTTCTAAAAATTTTTCCGTCTTTTTCAAGTGGAAGGAATACACCACCGGCGCCACCTTCAGGGCCTTCTCCAGGAAGAGACGGTCACCCTCTCTTCGGTGGGCTTTCTGGGCACCGAAGGGCGGATTCATAATCACGGTATCGGCCTTCTCAGTAAAGTCAGCTACATCCATGGCCAGGAAGCGTGCTGGAACCTGGAGTCGCTCCGCCTGTTCTAGAGCCACTTGAATAGCCTCTTCATCCATATCCACTCCCACCACTTCATCAGCTCCCAAGAGGGCTGCAGCCAGGGCCAGGATACCTGTTCCACAACCTAAATCCGCCACTTTAAGCCCTGAAACATCCCCCTGGGCGGTGGCGTTCCAGACCAGATCCGCAGCGATGTCTGCCGGGGTCAGGTACTGCTCCCGATCCAGATCCGGATTAGGATGGCCGGGTATATCCTGTAAAGCCATTTCCAGGTGACGTTTTTTTGTAATCATTAATTCAAATCCTTATTTTCTATTTAAACAGTTTATATGGGTTTAAAAAACGGGAGGGTTAGGTATAAATCCATAATCAAATATAGTTACAACCATATTATAAGTTTAGATTAAAGTGGTGGATTCATCAAACCATCAAAGATAGAAAGGAAGATATCATGTTTAACAAGGTCTTGGTTGCTAATCGTGGCGAAATCGCCATAAGGGTGATGCGCGCCTGCAAGGAACTGGACGTCAAGAGTGTGGCTGTCTACTCTGAAGCTGATAAGAACTCACTCTTTGCTAAATACGCCGACGAAGCCTACTACATCGGGGGGCCCTCCCCGGCCGAGAGTTATCTGAACATTCCCCACATTATGGATGCTGCTCTTGAATCAGGAGCTGAAGCCATACATCCTGGTTACGGTTTTTTAGCTGAAAACCCCCAGTTTGGTGAAGAGTGTGAAAAGAATGGTCTTAAACTCATCGGACCTAAAGGCTCGGTCATCAGGGACATGGGCAGCAAGATCACCTCCCGGAAGCTGATGGAAAAAGCCGGAGTTCCTGTAGTCCCCGGGACCAGCAGGGGAGTTAGTGACCCGGATGAAGCCCAGGAAATAGCCGGTGCCATTGGCTACCCGGTGATTGTTAAGGCCTCGGCGGGTGGAGGCGGAATAGGAATGCGCACCGTCTACGAGGAGGATGAACTCCTGAGGGCCCTGGAATCCACACAATCAGTGGCTGGATCGGCATTCGGGGATTCCACAGTCTTCATTGAGAAGTACATTGAGGAACCCCGGCACATAGAGTTCCAGATACTGGCCGATGAACATGGCCAGACCATACACGTGGCGGACCGGGAATGCTCCATCCAGAGGAGGCATCAGAAGCTTATTGAAGAGTCACCCTCACCCATCATGACCCCAGAGTTACGAGACCAGATGGGTTCTGCGGCGGTTAAAGCGGCCGCAGCCATTGGATACAGTAACGCCGGGACCGTGGAGTTCCTGTACTCTGATGGAGAATTCTACTTTTTGGAGATGAACACCCGGATCCAGGTGGAACACCCCATCACCGAGATAGTCACCGGAGTGGACCTGGTCAAGGAACAGCTTAAGATCGCATCGGGCCAGGAACTGAACTGGCAGCAGGATGATATCAAAATACGGGGACATGCCATCGAGTGCCGTATAAATGCGGAAGATCCCCTGAACGACTTCGCCCCTAATCCTGGTAAAATAACTGGTTATCGGTCCCCGGGTGGCCTGGGTGTCCGGGTGGACAGTGGGGTGTACATGAACTACACCATACCACCCTACTACGACTCCATGATCTCTAAACTAATTGCCTGGGGTAACAGCCGTCCGGAAGCCATTAACCGGATGCGCCGGGCGCTTTCGGAGTACGTCATCCTGGGGGTTAAGACCACCATCCCCTTCCACCAGTCCATGATGCTCAGCCCCCATTTCCAGGAAGCGAAGCTGCACACCCATTTCGTGGATGAGTACAAAAAGGAGATCATGGCCAACATGGAGAAGGTTATAGCTGAGGACCAGGAGAGGGTGGAACGCTTGAAATCAACCTTCCTCCCCTCAAAGAAGGTGGCTGCAGTTTCAGCCGCGGTGAACAGTTACTTGACCCAGAGTGTGGCTAAAAAAAAATAGGCAGTGATGATGATGGTTAAAAGGAAGATTCTCAAAAGCCTCAACCAGGTTCCGGGAGATTACCGGGAAGAAGAAGAACTAGCCTCCCAGGCTGGAATAACCACCAATGAAGTTCGGGATGTAATCCAGTCCATGGGAGATGATGGTTTTGTGATTGAATCTTCGGATAGGGGATATCGCATTTTAGAAATCCCCAATCGTCTTTTACCTTACCAGATCCAGGTGGATCTGGAAACCAATTATATTGGCCATGACATTCAGCATTTCTCTGAGGTGGACTCCACCAACCAGGTGGCGAAGGAACTGGCCGAGAAGGGGGCCCCCGAGGGGACCATAATCATTGCCGAGGTGCAGAGGCGTGGTAGGGGTCGTCGGGGAAAAAGATGGCTTTCACCAGAGGGTGGGGTGTGGATGACCATACTCCTCCGACCGGACATCCCCCCTGCTAAAGCACCCCTGTTAACCCTGGTGACAGGAGTAGCCGTGGCCAGGACTCTGCAGACAGAATGTGGATTAGATGTGGGAATAAAATGGCCCAACGATATACTTATTGGTGATAAAAAGGTTTGCGGAATACTCACCGAAGCCGAAGCTGATAGGGGCAAACTGGACTACGTGGTGGTGGGAATCGGTATCGACCTCAATGTGGATTTAAAAGAATTCCCACCCGAACTAAAAGATGGTGCCACTTCCCTCCAACATGAACTTCAACGGGAGATCTATGGAGTGGAAGTGGTGCAGAAGTTTTTAATTAACTTTGAAGAGCTCTACGAAAAGTTCAAAGATGGCCAGTTCCCCGAAATACTTTCCGAGTGGCGCAGGTTATCTAAAACCGTAGGTAGATATGTGGAAGTCCATAAAAAGGGACATATAGTCTATGGAGAAGCAGTGGGGATTACCAAGGATGGTATTCTGGTGCTGGAGTTAGATGATGGTACCCTGAGGAAGGTAATATCCGGGGAATGTATACACCTGCCCCGTAACCATTAGATGATTTAAAAAATAAACTAATTTTAAGCCCCAGAAGATCTTCTACTAGTTTTTAACTGGACTTTCTGGGAGTGTTTCTATCACCTTACTAAGCCTTTCCAGAAGAATTCTCATCTGTTCTTCATGTGGAACTAGCTTCTCTATCTTTATATCTTCCAGGTAAGAGATGTAGCTGTCTATCTGGGTTAATGCATCTTCCACGGTAAACACCCGGGGACCTTTATCCTTGCGGTGTCCTCCCTGGAAGTGTCCAAATATCTTCTGGGCGGTGTCTTGTCCATTAGCCGTTAAATTATACCGTCCATCTTCACCTTTTTCTACCAGATCTTCCTCCACCATCTTTTTCAGCATGGGATATATAGAGCCTGGTGAAGGCCTTTTAGATCCGGGCATCCCCATTCGATGATGATGGTGATGTCGAGGTCCTCGTTCTTTCATTTTATATCTTTCTTCCCGGTGTTTCTGGATGGTGTCCATAATTTCCACACCATTTTTAGGACCATCCTCCAGTACGTGGAGGATCATAATCCTTAATCCACCAAATTTCTGCATCTTAGATACCATTTCTATTCTTCTTTGCATTGCTTCGGAAAAATTTTTATCATTCATCATAAACTAACCTCCTTTATCGATTATTCGATAACCAAAATCTTTTTTAAATTTCTTAATTTTCGTTTAATAGCCCATATAGAAATTTATCAAGTTATCGATATCGAATATTTGATAATTTTAGGGTGATGGTATAAATAGTTTACGGATCAGGAAACTCCTAGAAATAAAAATGTGACTTCATAAAAAAATTATTCAATCCACCCTGATAAGTTCCTCATCCATCTGGAAGCGGACCCCAGTTATCTTCTCGGCCACGTGGATGTTGGTCAAAGTATGAGGAGTAATCTGAGCCACCTTCACCTGGGAGTCACCGGCTAAGGCCAGGTAGGGGATGATCTGATCCGATAAAAAGCGGTCCAGGGGTGCATCTTTCTCCAGGTGGAATAATAACTCCCGGGCTGCCTCTTTCCCCACAATTTCGGCTCTTTTACCCCTTTCTCCCAGGCTACTTCCCCCCACCCGGCCCTGTCCCTCACTCCACAACACTATTCCGGAGCCCGGTCCCATGGCATCATGGTTGACCTCCACATCGATATCCACATCATAGCCCTGTTTGGTGAGTATTTGGCTGGCCTGGTCGGCCTGTCTCTGGGCCACGTGACGGGGGAGGCGGGTGGCGTGGGAAATTCCCCGGATACGTTCCACCTTAAGCTGGGTGAGTTTCAGGGGCTTAAGCTGGGGAGTAGGTCTTACCTTTAGGTGCACCAATCCCCCTCCCCGGGGGTAGTATCCTCTCCGTTCTATCTCCATCTGGGCCGGGTATCCCATCAGATCCAGAACTGGAAGGGTGACGTTTTTTAGATAATCCATCGGGGGAGACCAGCGCACATCAGTACCACCCTGGACAGTGACTTTGAAGGGTTTATCCACCCCCATAGCCGGGATCATCACGGCCTGTAACACCAGGCTGATGCTCCCTGCGGTTTTCACATCCACCTCGAGATCATGTCCCACCAGTTTCTGAGGATGGAATTCTATTCTTTCCGAGCCAATTTCCAGTCCCTCCACCCGTGCCTGGGAGAGTTGACTGACGGCCTTTACTGCGTGCAGGTGCTGAGGCATGAGACCCTTTTTAGGTCGATTAGCCCTTATATGGTTTATACACACAGATTTTCCGGTGCATGCAGCCAGGGCAGTGGCCACCCGGAGCAGTGCGCCCCCTCCCTCCCCATAGGATCCGTCAATTTCTATCATCTTAAATCCGGCTTAAAATTAATAACTTAACTCCCTACTGGTAGAGCACCCTACGACAGGCCTCCAGATCAGATGCTGTGGCCCGGAGGACTTCCAGGGCATTCTGCAGGCTGTTACCTATAGCAGCATCACTCAGGCGCTGGGCATCAGGTGAGGCCAGATCCAGTCGGATAGTGACTGAAGCTCCAGGCATCCCCACCGCGGGGATAGTTAAAATGTTCTCCTCTTTTAAAAGCAGCATGGCCAGTAATATAGCCGCGTCCTTAGGCGTGAGAGTGGTTTTCATACCCATATTCTTCATTAAAGATGTGGGGGTGAGCATCACTCCGGTGGGTGTTTTCTCCAGCCCCACCAGGGATGACGCCAGGCTAAGGTGAAGCTGATCTTTCCGGGTTCGAGCCAGTTCAAGGTTATGGGGATTGAATTTCTCCAGGGCCCGGGCCATGGCGGCTATAAGGGGCGGCTGGGCTTCCAGTCCAAACTGGTGAGCCTTAGTCTTTATGAGATCAATTAAATTAGTTTTTCCAGCCATCAATCCTCCCCGGGGGCCTTCCATCAACTTGTCGGTGCTGGTGATGACCAGATCAGCACCCAGGTCCATGGCCCTTGGCTGGCCATAGATCACGGTGCGCAGACGGGCCCCAGAGGCATCGTCCACCAGAACCGGCACCTTCCTCTGGTGGGCGGCTTGGATGGCCCTTTCAAAGTCCTCCTGGCTTAAAACCTGGTGATCCATGGTGGAACCAGTGATAACCAGAAGGGCAGTGGCATCCCCCAATTCCAGGTCCTCATCCACGGAATACTCCTGGTAAGAGGCACCTATTAGCTGGCAACTGCGGGGTATGGAGGGATGGGATGGCTTCTCCGGCAGATAGTGAACCACTTCCTGGCCGTGCTGAACCAGGGCCAGTATAGCGGCCAGTATTCCGCTGCTGGTACGGTTGAGAGCCAGTAATTTTTCTCCGCCCAGGTGTTTTTTGCCCCACCGATCCAAATCCTCCCCGAATAGGGCGGGACCAGCGTAGGTCTCCAGGAGGGCAATATCATCCTGGCTCAGAGGGAAGCCTCCGGCCAGGCCAGTGAGGTCAAAGAGGGCCTCCCGACCATCTTGTTTCACCAGATGGGCCAGATAGTGGAGGGCGGTCTCTCGTCTTTTAACTTCGTCCAGGGATGAGTTGACCAGCATGGTTCCATCTAAAAAAATGAGTTAGTTGCCCCGGTGACTTTTCCGGTTGTTATCCGGTGTTAAAACTATGGCACTGTCTGCTGAGTTCTGCAGGGCGGCGCTGAAACCTGGTTCGGCACCAATTACTATGGTTTCCTTACCGTTTTCCTTAGCCTTGTTAATTATGGGTAGAAAATCAGCGTCACGGGTCATGAGGGCGATGACATCGATATTAGGATTATATATGAGTTCCATAGCCTCCACCGCCATGTAAACATCGGTGTCTCCAGCGACCACTATGGGGGTGAAGCCCTGGTTAACTATGGCTTCTATGAGTTTGTCAGAGGCGTACTGGTTTAGAAGAACCTTACCCACCCGCATGTTTCCATATTCGGCTATAATATCCCGCACCAGGTCCAGGTTGAGACTGAATTCCTTTCGGAGCATATTAGGACCGTCCACCAGGAGGCCAATATTTTTACCTCCGGATTCGCTCCTTTTTAATGGTATATAATCTTTTAGAGAGGTTAATCTCTCGAAACTGCGCATTCTTATCACTCCAATCGTTGTAATGGTTATAAAATCAGGGTTTGAAAAAATCAGTGCAACTTCCACTTCCCTTTGGCTAAAAATCCCTGGATAAACCCCAGGTATGGTCTAGGGAGGTGGAATCGGGTTTATTATTAAAAATTTTTCAAATCCTGACCATTTATATATTATGATCTTCCTGGATTATTAATTTTCACCAAAAATATTTAATTTAAAGTTCCTACACCTAGTTCATAAGAGAGTTATTCAATTTTATTTTTAGAAATATAAGGTATGAGGAACTTTTGTTACCCCGGGGGGTCCATTAAAAAACTTTAATCATTCCATATCCTGGTCAAATTCATCCTCAAAGAGTTCTTTAACTATTTTCAGTTCATCATCCGAGAGAGAACAGATTTGAACTTCATCCTTATCCTGAAAATAGTACTCTGCATTGACTATTTCCTCAGTATCTCCCATATACAGATACAATCCGTTTACAAACTCTTCAAGATTAGGGGATGGTAAAAATATTTCCACTCGGATCAAGAGAGGTAAATTATCGAGCAATTCCTGTTTTTTGGCCTGGCTTTTAAGGGCGGTTTGGAATTCTTTCATCCGATTCTGAAGTTCTTTATTTATCTTGGATTCATCGTTACTCATAAATTCACCATACAAAACAATATTATTCTAAACTTACTTTATAGTCTCCTTATTTAAAGATATTTTTTAAGAAGATGGAAATCCATCTAAAAATATAATACATGTACATTTAATGTTTTCCCCATAAAGTGAGTGTTAATTAGTAATTTATAAGGAGATGTTAGTTATGAAGTACCGGACCCTTTCTTATCCCTTATCCCACCAGTCCCCTGTGCATAAGGAGCTTTTGAAACCCTCTATAAAGCCCAATAGCCAGATATCTGATGGGAAAAAGTATAAAAGTTACCTGATACAGGTGGAAAATCATAGCGGGACCCATGTAGATGCCCCGGCACACATCCTTCCGGAGGGTAAGAAGATTGCAGATTACCATCCCGATGAGCTAATATTCACCGACCCTCTTATTCTGGAGTGTCCTAAAGAAGATAATGAGTTTATCACCAGGGAAGATATCGAGAAAGTTGATCTGGATGGTGTAGACTGTCTTTTCTTCCGCACCGGTTTTGGAAGGTACCGGGAACTTGATACGGAGCGTTACTTGACCCAAAATCCCGGTGTAAGCCCGGAACTGGTTTCATTTATTCGCAAGAATCATCCCTCCATCCGCTGCCTGGGCACCGATACCATATCCATCTCCAGCTACCAGAAAGCGGATCTGGGTATCCAAGCGCATCTAAATGCCTTCCAAGACAGTTGGGGTGAGGCTTTACTCCTCGTCGAAGATCTGAACCTGGAAGATGTGGACCGGGTGGCAGAGATACTGGTGATACCCTGGCAGTTAGAGAGTGTGGACAGCGCTCCCTGCACGGTGCTGGCCCGGCTCGAATGACCTACAATGAAAATCTAGGTTCGGAGGAGACTTCCTTTATAATTTTTTCTGCATTTTTAGCCCCGGAGCCATCTGTGGCCAGCCATACTGATCCTTCTGCGCCGCCCACGCCACCAACAGCTACCAGCTGAGCATCAGCCCCAGTAAGTAGTTTAAGGGCCTCTATTTCTGTGAAAACCTCCCCAGACACAGGTAATAGGCGGGGCCCGGTAAGGCCAGGCTGGTTTAATTTTACGGCCAGATGGTTCAGATCACTATTAACCCGTTTTTCAAGACCCACCGGGAGAATGAGTCGCACCCGTCGGCCCACCACAGCCGAAAGGGAAGCCACGATGGTACCACCCTGGGGATGGCCGATGTAGATGGCGGTCTGTTTAAGTTCCAGGTTAAGGGCATTGGCCCCCTTCAAGATGATGTCCCCCTCCTGGAGGGTGTCGACCACGTCGAAAATGGTCTTTCCCTTCTGCCAAACTCCCTCTGAAATTATCACATCCCCGGGGAAGCCAGTTTCATCCGCATAGCGTCCGTCCGGATTCACTGGAGCTCCGGGAGGCAAGGCCACTCCCCGGAAGAATCTATTTCTTGAGAAGTCATTTTCCTGGCCGAGAGTCTTAAGTATCTCCTCGGCCACGTAGCCGTTGGTGGTGCCGGCGATAATGGCCAGGGTGCCGGATTGGAGTTTCTTTTCTATTTCAGGGTGCTTAACCAGGGATTTGGCTATGAGTCTTTTACCTGCGGCAGGGGTGATTAGAAACTGTTTCATGATATAATTAATGAAGGTGGGAGTTTCTATAAGTTACGAAACCCACCTACATCGATCAGTTTTCATTTAAAGGCAGGGCTATATTTAAAAATTTAAAAAAATCCCGCACCCTATGGAGCTTATTTTTTACTGGAGTCTTCCAAACTTCTAGCCTTAGCCAGTAAGTCCACCATGAGGCCAATACAGACCAGGAAAAATCCCACACCTATGGGTCCGGTCCAGTACAGTACCAACCACAATTCTTCCATCCTTTATCCCCCCTAAACTTGATTTACCCCATTAATGTTCTGTTATATAATCTATCAGAATTTATACATAAAATTTCCTTAAAGAACAAATTTTAGAGCGAAATCAGTGAATTAGATATTTTAAAAATTAAAAGAAAAAAGGGGAATGGTGTTATTTCCTTTTAGGCACTACTAAACCGCCTAACATTAACAGGACCGCCAGGACCAGGTAGGCCAGGGGCATTCCAGTTTTCTGCATGGCAACGGTGTTAGTGGCAGCGTTCACCTCATTAACTCCAGCAGAATTTACAGTTAGTGGAGTCACACCTTCAGTTTTAAGTTTGAAGGTCTCAGATGCGATGGATCCATCGAAAATGAAACTTCCAGCGCTGGCCAGTTTACCAGTAACGTCGGTTATTCTTTTTAGTGATAAGTATATAAATTATCAAAATCATACTAAATATTGTCCTGGATACCGAGTATTGTTATCAACAGGAAAATGGGGGGGAAAATTTGTTCTTTAAACAAATCCCAGATCTAGATGTGGGGTTAGTTATCCAGTGGATTCTAGATATATTTAAAATTAAAAAAAGCTATTTTTCCGCCTATTTTACCCCTAATCTATTTAATAGATGCATATTCTCATTTTTCCAGGAATATTTACTTATCATAGCTTGAAAATGTTCTAAAGTGTAAATAGACAGCCAAAGGGAGGGGTGAGAAAAATGGAAAAAGAACTGCAGATCAAAGAAGCAATTCAGAATAGAATTGACTTTGTGGAGCCACTTAAAAAAACCGGGTATAATATGGGAGAGTTACACGCCTTAAAATGGGTTTTGAAACTCATGGATGACCATATCATGGTATATGATGAGGAAACTTACTGGAAGTTGATGAGATCCGAAAAAGATTGCCATATGTGCAATGCCATACTACTTCGGATGATAGAGAAATATAATGGGACCTACGAATCATATGCTCCGCCCAATGAGTATGGAAAATCCCTTAGAGAACACTTGAAACAGGTAAAAGAGGGTGAAGGGTGTGCTAACCATAATTGTACCGGTGAAGAGGAAGAAAGAGTAGTGATTGCTTCTGAGAATAAGTGAATCCCTACTGGAGGGGGACTGAACCCCCATTTCGACCTTTTTAATTTAGATTATCTATTTTTCGCAAATTGACCACCAAGTTCAAAGGCCCTTTCAAGATCTCGGGGGAAGACTTCCCGGTGCCTTTTAAGTTTTTCTTCTGGGTCGAAGCGGGTTGAAACGTATTTTGAGTAATCATCAAACTGGTAGGTGTCAGTGACGTATATGGTTTCGGTTTCACCAATTATACGTTCGGCCAGTCTTTCGGTAGTTTTAAAGTGCTGGTGGTAACCTATTTCATCAAGAAGGTCTTCTGTAACCCCCATGGTGTAAATGAATCCGATGGGCATCCTCCGGGGGAAAAGGGATGATCCTTCATTATCATAAACCAGATAAGGGAATATCAGCCGTTCCAGGAAGGATCTCATCTCACCAGTTGCAGTTCCTAGATATAAGGGGGATCCCAGAATGAGGGCATCGCAATGTTCTATTTTTCTTAAGATAGGAGTTAAGTCATCCCGGGCGGCGCAAATGCCATAGCTCTTCCCATCCTTTAGTTTACAGGCAAAACAACTTTTACAGCCTTTATAATCAAGGTCATATAGATGTATGAGTTCTATTTTTGCCCCTTTTGATTGAGCTCCATCCAGGGCCTTTTTTACCATGGTGGCGGTGTTACAATTTTTCCGGGGGCTTCCATTGATTCCAATAACTTTCATTTTAAACTATTCCCCATTAAACTTCATTTATTGAGAAGAATATTTTGTCTATTCCTTGGTTTAGACTTATCTACTATACCTTACTTTAAAAATAAAAAAGATGTTTCTGGCCATAATCAGTTAGAGTTCTGGAGTCTAAACTTAAATGATGAAGGAATAAATATCACCACAAAAAATAACAAGCGGACTCATAAGGAACTAGTTGAGTATGCTTACGATATATCCATTAAAAACAGAATAATTAAGAGGATTAAAATGCATACTAAGAGTATAATGACTAAGGATAAAAAATCTACTTACAAAGATGTTGTTAACT
>DAHVOW010000016.1 GCA_027318585.1 Methanobacteriaceae archaeon
CATCTTCTTAATCTCCATCTGCCAGGCCTCATCTCTGTATCGGGGGTCCTTGGAAAGTTCTTTCAACCTTAAAACGTCGATATCTTTGAGGGGGTCAGTGGGAAGGTCGTAATTAATGATGTCTGATGCGGTAACACCAATGAATTTGGCATCCGGTGTGGCCAGCTGGTGGTTAACGTGGGCCAGTTTGGCACTGCCACTGATGATAACCATGGCGATGTGGAATCCCCATGGATCTCCGTCGTTCATGATATAAACCGGTAGTTTGAGTTCTTCATTGACACGTTTAAGGAAACGGCGAGTAGCACGGGCTGCTTGTCCCTTCAAACCCACAATTAATGTGTCAAATTTGTTATAAGCATCTTCCTGAACCATCCGGTGGAACATACCCATGGTTTCCACGGCAATAACCCGTTTTACATCATGGTCCACGAACTGGACCTCATCAATGGTGGGCGAAATGGTGTAACCTGATTTACCAGCTTTAAGTGCGTTGATCTCCACGTCATCGTCCTGGATGGTGATGTTTCCATAGACTGAAGCCCCGTCTTCTTCAGGCATTAAGCCCAGGTCTTCACGGGTCATTCCCAGGGTAACTTCCAGGTCTTCACCCACGATATTGGACTCCTGTTGGTCTCCGAATTCAACATCCCATCCTTCGGAAACGTAGTACATCTCCCTCAGGGTGGCAGTTTTTCCTCTTCTAACCAGGTCCTTGCAGAAGTTAGCTACGTATACCATTTGAGCTATTTTACTTATTTGCTTAACATTACCCAGGGATCTTCTACCGTATCTATCCCCCAGAACGTAGTAACGCTTGTCCTCGTCGTAAACTATGTTGGATGTTCCTCTGGATGGAACTTTGATGGCGGGGACGCTGTTTTTTTCTACGTCCTCTAATATTATCTCACCCAAGCTTTTGAGTTTGTTAACAGTGATATCTTTCTTATTCATCTTCAACCACGCCTTCATATTTGGCTCTGCGTGTAACTTTAGCTAAGACAGCGTCATATTCTGGAACATCCTGTTCAGCAAGAACCGCTGCTTCACGGATTATCACCGGAACCAGGTTTTCAAATATCTTGGAACGAAGAGCTTCCTCTTTCGCTGCCCTTTTGGCCCGGATGTACTTCTGCATCTTGCGGGCTACCTTCATGGTGGCCTGCCGAACTTCATGGAGAATTTCTGGCTCCGGGGCCACGCTCTGTTTACCGGTGGATAGATAAGGCACATTGGTGGATACTATGTTTACAAAAACAGTAATTGGGGCATTATCCAGGTCTCTAACGCCGTAACGCTTCCAATCCACACTCTTCAGGGCTTCAGTGATTGCGCAGCTTCCCTGGTCGAATGTTAGGGGGACTCGGTTAGCAAATCTCATGATTTCCGCCTTTCTCTGTTCTCCCACCATTCTTCCGGAATCTCCACCGTAGGAAATACCCGCCTCCACTACAAATGAGATTCCACCCCGGAAGGTTTTTGGTTTTCTGGTTATTGAAGCCAGGAATTCTGGATTTAAAATCTCTCTCATACCCTTATCGATCTGTTCTTTGCCTATGGGAATCAGACCCGAAGTGGGTGGGGCCATGAAATCCATCTTGGTAAAGGTTTCCACAATGGTCTCTGCTTCCTCCCATTTCATGTCCTTAGGTCTCTTATTTAGGTCAATTCCAGTGATCTTTTCAATTTCGTTCACTCTCTTGGTGGACATACGGGACAGGTTACTGGTGAGTAAACTGCGGAAGCGACGTTTATCCGTATGTTTAGCCATGAATATCAGATCATCAGCAGTGACCCCCTTGGGATGAGGTAAAACCTCTTTGGGTAGGGGAGGTATGCCTTCATCTGCCCTTTCAAAGATGTATTTGTGTCCAGTAGGGTCTCGGAAGGTTATTTTGCAGTGCGGGTTGGCGATCATGGTCCTACGGATGTATTCAAAGGCACCTTGTTCACTTAAAGAGTAGGAAACATCTTTAAAATGAAGTTCCACGCTCACTCCTGTGGAATCAACTTTTACTTCTCTTCTGGATAATATAAGGCCTTTATTGGTCTTAACATCCATCTTAAAGACCATTTCAACTCCTTTGAGTTTTTCCCCTTCATACCACCCGGAAACTACTTTGGCTGGTTTTCCTGTGGTCATCTGGGATAAGAGGACACATCCGCTGCATCCCAGACCCTGTTGCCCCCGGGATTGTATGTTACGGAATTTGGAACCGGCGAACATGGTGCTGAAAACCCGGGTGATGAACTTTTCAGGGATCCCTGGCCCGTTATCCTGGTGTTTTAGGATGTAATGATCCTTTTCCAGACGTTTAAGGTCTATTTTTATCTCAGGTAGGATACCTGCCTCTTCAGCCGCGTCCAGGCTGTTAGTTATAAGTTCGTGGAATACAATAGTCAAAGAACGAATTTTACCCGAAAAACCCAGCATCTGTTTGTTTCGTCGGAAAAATTCAGACGCAGTGAGTTCTTTAAACTCTTCAAACAATTCCGCTGCTTCTCTTTCCAAACTAACCCTCCTATACTAGTGATATATTATCATAATTAATATTTAATAATTCATACTCATTCCGGATTGTTTTCACAAATCCACTATTTTGTGGGTTTCCTGAAATTCCCTCATCCTTCGATTCTGTTTCTTTTTCTCCAGAAAAGCATAAACCGTCTTGTGCCGGGAACCATTTAATATCATTTCCACAGCCTCACGTGCCACCTGCAAGTGCTCCATATTCCCAATGAGTGAAACGGTTTTTCCATAAACAGAAACATCCACTTCGGCCATTTCAGTAATTATATCCCGTGTTCGTCCATCTTTACCGATTATTCGACTTTTATGCCGCGCTAAAGCTTTTTTTGATTTCCCTATATAATCTGGCAGATTTAAAATATCCAGTATTATCTCATCATCAGCCAGTTTGATGGCGATTTCCGGGTTAAACCCTCTTCCTATAGCTTTAACCATGTAACGTGCTTTCCACACTGAAAGAGGATCCTCATTCTCTTCGGTTGGTGATATGGAAACAGATCCGGCTTCACTATCAATATCTAGGCGAGTGTTGGTTGTTCTTTCAATTAATCCCTTGGTAGTGCCCTTGGTTCCAATTAAAACCGCCACTCTCTCTTTGGGGATCTTCAAGTATTCGGTAGTAGGCAAATCTAACACCTCAATGAAAATATTACATTATCCTTTAACATATACTTTACTATCCTTTTACATCCATAATTTTACTTTTAACCTCATCTATGGATATATTTATACCTATTTTCTTAAAATCTCTAATTAAGTTCTCTATATCGCGTTTTAAAAGCTCCAAAGCCAAAGGATGATCTCGGACCACCGCCTGGGAAACATCAATAATAACCGGTTTATCATCTCTGATGAGAATGTTAAAGCTTGATAAATCGCCGTGAACAATTTCTGCGTTATTATAGAGTTTGACAACGATATCTATTATTTCATCAACGAATTCTTTAGGGTTAGCTACTTCTGTTTCTCTCATGAGGGGAGCAGGGTTTCCATGAGAATCACCGATAAATTCCATGACCAGTACATTGTTTTTAGCAACGATGGGATGTGGAACAGGGATTTTTGCTTCCTCTGCCCGTTTAAGATTTCTGAATTCCTTCATCACCCATGTTTTAATCATCTGACGCTTATTGGAGGTGTTAACTTTGAAACGAGGATCTCCCTGTATATAGTACTGCATTTTCTTAAAATCAGAGGTACTTACCCGGTAAATCTTAACTGCCACCAGGTTACCTTGATCATTAATACCTTTGAAAACGTTAGCCTCTTTCCCGGTGCTAATAGCACCCTTTAAAAGGTTTATATGGCCCTGTTTAGCTAACTTGTAGAGGGTCTCCAAAGTCAGCCGATCAAATACTTCACTTCCTGTTCTTTTATCCTCCACGCTTTTAAGGCGTTTGATCTCCCTCATTTTCTGTAGATCATAATCTGCTTTTGAAATTTTTGAATCCATAAGAACGCCTTTTTAGTTTAGAGAATTTTAGTCAAAATCAGGCTGATTAAAGCTGTAAAGGGAGGCAGACAATAATAACCACTATTACTAGATAGTCCAACTTGGTATTTAAAATTATTTTATCCTATTTACAGCCTTTAGAGATAAAATTAAGCTTAAGAAAATATTTTCACTAGACCAAAGTAGTTAATATAATTCTAGTCTAAGGGGATCCTTAGCAAATAAATGAATTACAGGTCTTAAAACGCATAATAGTAAAAGGAAAAGGTAAACCTTTTCTAAACTAGAGCTTTAATTTGCCCCGGCGTTCCAGCCAGTTAGCTTCAGTACGAGTATATCTCCACACAACATCGGCCTTTTCATCACTTTGAAAAGCCCAAGGTTTTATAAGGACTACGTCTCCCTCTCTTATCCAGATCCTCTTTTTCATTTTACCTGGAATTCGGCATAACCGTATTTTTCCATCGGCACATCTTACTTTTAGCTTTCCGTGCCCCATAATTTGCTCTACCAATCCAGGTATCTCACCTTTACGGGGAGACCGGACTCTTCGAACTTCCTGAGTTTGTTGTCCTTGTCCTCTACTCAAATACTCTCCTCCAATTCCTATCGACTTGAAATATTCTTGAATTAAATGATCATCTAATATGGCAATTTATTGATTTTTGATCTTGCCCTGTTTAGAATGAATTTATAGTGCTATGATTTGATCATTCAATCTTTCTTTTTATATTGTGTTTTGATGTATATAAAAAAAGTGCTGGTCCAATTCATGTGTTAACCCAACTTATATAAAGCCGATTTTAAAAATATACAAAAAATGACTAGATCTTCATGTTTAGATTCATTACATAATTGGCTAAAAACTAAAAAAAGGATTTAATAGGTCCTTTTAATCTTAAATAAATTTTCTATGTATTTATATTAAGGTATCTAGTTATTTAATAAAGTTGACTTATAAGAGTTGATTAAAATGGCAAAGGTAAAAGGAACTAAGAAAAGAACAAGAGCAAACCATAAAAAACCCGGAAATAAAAGAGGAAGAGGCGTTAAGCACTGATTTTATACAATATAAATTTTGGAGATTATTGATATAGATCTCCATAAACCCTCACTTAAAAAATAAAACCCCTTTAGAGGGTAAGCACCCCCAATTTTTTGATTCTTAAAATTTCTTCAAATATTTTTTTTACTCAACCAATAGGTGATTAAATGGGAGATGAATTCCTAAATTTAAAGGAACCATATGAAGCAAAAAACATTTTAAATTCGTTGAAATTAAAAAAGACTGTTGAAATGGTGGATATCAGAAATTGTTTGGGGCGAGTTTTAGCAGATGATATCTACTCTTCCATTGCATTACCCCCATTTGACCGGGTGGCTATGGATGGATACGCTGTACTGGCGAAAGATACTTTTGGGGCATCTGAAGATAATCCAAAGGCTTTAAAACTTATAGAGGTTATTGGTGCTGGTGACAAGCCCCAGAAAAATATTGTGGACGGCACTTGTACTGAAGTGGGAACTGGGGCACCTGCTCCCCAAAAGGCAGATGCAGTGGTAATGGTGGAGTACACCGAAAAATCAGGCGATGATATACTGATTTATCAGGGAGTGGCTCCTGGTGAAAATATTACCAAAAAGGGTACGGATATAGAAGAGAACAATCTTCTTTTAAAAAAGGACACAGTCCTGACTCCGGATAAAATTGGAGTTTTAAGCGCTATCGGAATGGCAACGATACCTGTTTACGTCCAAACAAAGGTAGGAATCATATCCACTGGCAACGAGCTAGTTACGGTCGGCGAAGATATCGATTATGGGAAGGTGTATGATGTAAACTCCCAGAGCATTACATCTGCTGTTTTATCCTGTGGTTGCATCCCAATTAGCATTCAAATAGTTTCTGATAACTTTGAAGCCCTTAAGAATGCTATAAATAGTTTAATAGATGATGCGGATATAATTATTACCTCGGGGGGAACATCTGCCGGTGCCGGTGATATTCTCCGGCCAGTAATTGAGGATATGGGGAAGGTTCTGGTACACGGAATATCATTTAAACCCGGAAAACCTACTTTAATAGGGATTATTGAAGGTGATGAGAATAAAATCCTGATAGGATTGCCGGGTTATCCAGTATCAGCTTTAATGGTTTTTGAATCTTTAATAGCACCATTCTTGAGGCGGACTTCCGGATGGAAGGCGGTGGTTAGTGGACCTATCTCCGTGCCACTAAAAATATCGCGTCGTTTTCATTCTTCCCGAGGCCGAACCCATCAGCTATTAGTAAAAGTACAGGATGGTCTTGCAGTACCTATTCAAAAGGATTCTGGAGCTATTGCTGCTTTAGCTCATGCTGATGGTTACCTGGAGATACCTAAAAGCACAGAAATTATTGAAGAGGGGACTATAGTAGAAGTAAAATTATTCCAAAGGTGAGGGGCCTATTTTTAGATATTATATTGATTAAGTAGGATGGTTTAGTAGAGCTCGAACAGATCACCTAAAACGACTTTCTTAGAGGTTTCCACCATTCTAGGCACCTTTCCAATGGTGCCGGCCGATTCTCCTACGATAACCACCATTCCTCGGAAGTTATCCTTCAGTTCTTCAGCTTGGGAAAGACAGTTTTGTACTGCGTCTTCGTCTTTTTCTCCATTAGCGTAATTACCCAGGGCGGTGGCCATGGCATCGGCTACACTGGCCTTTGAGGCAAAAACAGTTACGGAGTCTGATCTTCCAAAGCTGATGGAATGTCCCACAGTGCCAGAAGAGGTGCAGATCCCCAGGGGGGTTGTATCATGCTTGATTTTAAAACCGATTCGTCCAGATAATGACGATTCTCCAGCGTATAAACCTGTAACTACATCTCGGTTGGTCTTTAAAGCCACGTCTCCCCCGTTATCCACGATACTGTATCGGGAGCCGTAACTTAAAATATAATTAAGACAGAACTGGGAAATGGTACCGGCCACCGCCGCCATAGGGCCCACACCAGCAATTTTACTGGCACGCCCCATTTCTTTTACCAGTAGAGACCCTCCTTCCACTTCAAGGGGCTCCAGGCTACTTAAAAATTCAGGATGTGCCATTATATAAGTTTTCAATCCGGATCGTTCCCTTATTATAAAGTTAGTCAGGTTCAAATTCTCCATATCAGTGGTGAGGAGTATATTGGACTCTTCAACAACGATCCGTCTTTTGATCATGTACTAAGAATATAACTCTGGTACATAAATATTTTAGACCCTCCGGAAAGAGTAGTAAGGATAGGGCTTATTCAAGATATTTGGTATAAAATGTTTAAAAAAAGAAGAGTAAATTCTCATCCAGGGGAAAGGATAATTTTCAAGACTAAACCCCGGTTCCTGGTACACACCACCGGGGTGTTTCTGAAGGTTATAATCATACTTCTGATTCTGTACTTCTTCCGATTAATACTGGAATGGGTTAACAACTTCAGAAATAGCCTGGATGCTTTTATTCAGTTACCGCTGGTTGAATGGACATCCTATGCTCTATTCACAATGATCATAATATTCATCCTATGGTTAACCTATGATATTCTGCGCTGGAAGCAAAAAAAATACACCCTGACCAGTCAGAGGATCATAGTACAAAGTGGAATCATAAGGAGGCGGAAGAGTTTCATCCACTACGATAAAATACAGGATGTGGTGGTCTCACAAAGTCTGGTGGATAGGTTACTTTCAGCCGGTGATATGGAAGTTTATGGAGGGCATGAGGGCACCACACTTATCTTAGAAGATATTCCCAACCCCCTTGAAGTTGAAAACGTAATAAACAGACTTATGGAAGGAGATGAGTTTGACTTCACCCGACCGGAAAAACCCAAAGAACCAAAGTCCATAATGGATGAATACGATAAAAAGTTTAAAATATGAGCCTCAAAGATTGAGATAAGTATTAGATGGATGAACACCAATCTGGTCTTTAATTACTATTTTATTAACTAAATGGATGGGATAATGACAGAATATGATGTAGCTGTGGTGGGTTCTGGTCCGGTAGGTTCAACATTGGCCCGCTATATATCAGATCAAGGATTTAAAGTTGTTATTCTGGAGAAAAAAAGGAACGTAGGAGTTCCACTCCAGTGTGCTGGTCTTCTGGGTAAAAGAATAAAAGAAGTAAACATCTTGCCTCCGGAATTCATCATGAACGAGGTATACGGTGCTTATTTGCATTCCCCATCTGAAACTGTCCTTAAAGTTTCCAAAAAACACCCTGAAGCCTATGTCATAGATCGGGTGGCCTATGATAAATTCCTATCCGACCAGGCAGTTGATTCTGGAGCTGAACTTTTACTAAATCATCGGGTAGAAAATGTGAATATCGACACCGGCGAAGTTCAGGTTAGAAATGGTGAAAAAATATCCGCTGAAGTAGTGGTGGGGGCCGATGGTTACAACTCCCTGGTTTCCAAACTGTTCAATGGTCCCTCAGATAATTATGAAGCAGTTCAGTATCTGATGGGTGTAAAAGATGGGATTGAGGCCGATTATGTACATCTGAAGGTTGAATCTAAAATATCTCCCGGTTTCTGGTGGATTATTCCAATTTCTGACAATTTAGTTCGAGTGGGCATGTTTTCACCCTTACCTTACTTGACGGCCAGCACCCATCTGGAGCGTTACATTCAAGATAATCCCCTGCTAAAAAATGCTTCTTATCTAAAAAAATACCATGGTTGTATCCCAATTTACAATCCAAAACAGCAGATCGTTAAAAACAGAACCATTCTTTTAGGTGATGCTGCCTCCCAAGTGAAACCCACTACTGGGGGCGGCCTGACTTTGGGCTTTCTCTGTGCTAAACTGGCATCAGAAGTTATGGTTCAAGCCCTGGAGGAAGAAAATATGGAGATACTGCAGAAATATCAGGTTTTGTATCGTAAAGAGTTTGGAAGGGAACTTAAAACTCAGCGCATGGTTCATAGGACATTTAAATCCCTCACTGATGCAGATCTGGATTTCATGTTCTTTAAACTTAAAGAAGAGGGTGCAGAAGATCTTATATCGGAATATGGGGATATGGACACCCAATCACCATTGGTAAAGGAGATGCTTAGACGGGGAATTATTTTCTCCATACTACCTCAGATGTTATCCAGGAGGATATCTTCTTTATGGAAATAGCTATTATCCCCTCCCTGGAACATCCCACCCTGCCCCGGGCTGAACTGGAGGCAGTTCTTGCTGCGGAAAACTTTGATTATAGTTTTAAAAAGATTGAAGATGGCCTGATGGTCCTGGAGTTGTCTGATAAACTATTCCCAGATCTTCCTAATCTGGTACGGAGGCTTTCATTCACCCATGAAGTCTTCCGGGTTTTGATACATACTCAAAATGATTATTTGGAAAAGAAAGCAGGTATTTATAATTGGGAGGGCATCCTAAAAGGGGATTACGCGGTTAGAGTCAAGAAAATAGGTTCTAAACCCGATTTGAACTCCTTGGATATGGAAAAAAAACTGGGAGGAATTATTAAGAGGGTTACTGGTGCCAAAGTCAACCTGGAAAATCCCCAAACGTTCATCCGGGTAGTTTTAAATCATGATGAAGTTTTGGTGGGGGATCGTGTCTCTACCATATCCAAGAAACACTTCTTTGAACTTAAACCCCATAAAAGGCCCTTTTTTTATCCGGGATCCATGCATCCCAAGTTGGCCCGGTGTATGGTAAACCTGACCCGTGTTAAAAGGGGAGAGCGTTTACTGGACCCCTTCTGCGGCACCGGTGGAATCCTGATTGAGGCAGGGATCATGGGGGCTCGGGTGATAGGTAGTGATCTGGATTATAAAATGGTGGAGGGCACCAAAGAAAACCTTACCCACTGTGGAATAACTGATTTCCAGATATTCAGAGCCGACGCCCGCAACTTACCGCTAACTGAAGCAGTAGATGCCGTGGCAACCGATCCACCCTATGGTATTTCTGCTTCCACAGGGGGTGAGAAGAGCCAGGACCTTTACCAGCAGTCCATGGTGTCCATTGCACAGATCATAAAGGAAGATGGCCTGGTTTGCATGGCCACACCACATTACTTGGATATCTCGGAGGTGTTGGAGGGCACAAACTTTGAAGTAATAGAACAGCATCATATAAGAATGCACAAGAGTTTGACCCGAGTAATATCTGTACTTAAACTGGTTTAATAGGGGTTTATTGGTAGGTAATTACCCTTTCAGGTGTATGACTGGTTTTCACGCCCCATAGATTATGCACCACACCATTCATATTTTAAAAATAATGATGTGATTAGCTTGAACGTTAAAATATTCGACACCACCCTCCGCGACGGTGAACAAACTCCGGGAGTTTCCCTTACTCCTGATGAAAAGCTTAGAATAGCTCTTAAACTGCAAGCGATGGGAGTGGATGTCATTGAAGCAGGATCGGCCATAACCTCGCCTGGAGAAAGGGAAGGAATTAAAAAAGTGGTTGGGGAAGGATTATCCGCCGAGATATGCAGCTTCACCCGGGCGGTGCAGGTTGATATCGATGCTGCCCTGGATTGTGGAGTGGACAGTATTCACCTGGTGGTGCCTACCTCTGACCTGCACCTGGAACATAAACTCCGCAAGACCCGGGAAGAAGTGAAAGTAATGGCCCTGGAATCAACCCAGTATGCAGTTGATCATGGACTTCTGGTTGAATTATCTGCTGAAGACTCCACCCGCAGCGATATGGACTTCCTTAAGGAAATATTCCAGGAAGGTATAGGGGCCGGTGCTAAACGTATTTGTGCCTGTGACACGGTGGGAATGCTCACCCCTGAGAAAGCATATGATTTCTATCAGGAACTAAGCCAATTGAAGGTTCCCCTTTCAGTGCACTGCCATAATGACTTTGGTCTGGCGGTGGCCAACAGCCTATCCGGTTTGAGGGCCGGAGCTAGCCAGGCTCATGTAACCGTCAATGGTATAGGTGAAAGGGCCGGAAATGCATCTTTAGAAGAGTTAGTGGTGGCTCTCCACACCCTCTATCAGGCTCCCACCAACGTGGATATTAGCATGCTCTATGATGTATCCCGCATGGTGGCCCGAATCACAGGGGTCTTCATACAACCCAACAAGGCCATTGTAGGAGAAAATGCATTTGCCCATGAATCAGGGATACATGCTGATGGGGTTATGAAAAAGGCCTCGACTTATGAACCCATTACACCAGAACTCGTGGGCCATAAACGCCGTTTTGTAATGGGCAAACATGTGGGTTCCCATATTATCAAACAAAAGATAGAAGAAATGGGATTGAGAGTTGATCAGGACCGTTTCAACCAGATTTTCCAGCGGATAAAATCTTTGGGAGACATGGGTAAATGCGTCACCGATGTTGATTTACAGGCCATTGCTGAGGATGTAATGGGGATCATGGCAGAAAAACCTGTGGAACTGGAAGAACTGACCATTGTTTCAGGTAACAAGGTAATACCCACTGCATCAGTTAAACTGAAGATAGATGATCGGGAGACATTGGAGGCGGGTGTGGGGGTTGGTCCTGTGGACGCTGCCCTGGTGGCTATAAAAAAGAGTGTAGCTGATTTTATAGATATTGAACTCGAAGAATATCATGTGGATGCCATAACTGGGGGTACTGACGCTCTTATAGACGTGGTGGTCCGGTTGCGCCATAACCAGCAGGTGGTCACCGCCCGAAGCACTCAACCCGACATTATAAATGCCAGTGTGGAGGCCTATCTAGCGGGTATAAACAAAATTCTCAGTGATAAACGCATTGAAGAAGGGATTTAGAATAAATGGAACATCATATTCAAATCACAGGTTTTAATGCTTATATAAAAAACGTCCCTGACGTTTTAACATGTATTAAGGATATTGCTGGCCAGGGAACCATTCAACTTTTACAAGCCCCGGGAGTGGCCGGAGAAGAACACCTCTTACATTCCACACAACAGGCTCTGCTATCTTTCCAGCGTAAAGAGAATCTATCAAAGGATCTGGGCCTGGAGATCTGTCTTAGGGCCTCTGCACAAAGACAGATATCACGGGCAATCCAAATTTTGGGCATAACCGAAGGACAACAGGCTCTGGCCGCGGTAATAGTGGACTGCCCGGAGGACACGCTCACTAAACTGGAGACTCTACTGGGCCCTTCTGACAGCAAGGTACTTAAATCCGGTCCCGAAAACTTGAAGAAGATTTATAAGATATCAGATTCCGAACTATACGCCCTTAAAAACGTGAAGCGAGTGTTAATAGAACGAACCACTCTCCTAAACCTTGAAAAGTAGCTGTTAATTTAAATAAATTTATTTACCACTTCCACTAACCCTTCCAGTTTTTCCTGGCTCAAACACCTTAAATCAAGATTTTTTATCTCCAAACAAACAGCTGGTTCTGTTAACCTTTCGTAGCGAGGGCAGGTGGTAATCATGTTTCCACCGTCTATTTTTATATGTTCCCTTAACTGATAGGCAAATTTTTTAGGATCTTCCGTGGACAAACAAACATTAACCCCCCGCTTTTCACGGTGAAACGCACTATTAAACTCTTTTTTAAGATATTCGCAGGCGTCCACTGTTTTTGTAAAGGATTCACTCGCATTTTGCACTTCCACTCTGATGGCTGCACATGTCAGGGGACTGGCCCTTAAGGTTTTGGTTATTTTTTTAGAATCACCAACTATCTCCTCTTGATCGGTTGATAAGAAGCCCCCACCCCCTGCGTTTACCATTTTAGGGCTTCCAGTTGATGCTAGGATAACATGGGCCTGTTTTGCCCAGGCTAGCTTCTTGGTGGGATCTCCCAGGGCCCCGGATGCATCTTCAACCAGTAAAACATCGTTCTGGTCACATATCTGGTAGATCTCTTTCAGGGGCTGTTCTGCAGTATACCCGGCTAAGCTGGTCAAGAATACTGCTTCTACTCGGTGATCAGTTAAAAATTCCGTCAATATTTCGGGGTCCAAGACTCCCTGATTGGTGTCAATTTTATTAGTTGGCACTTTCAGTACCCTGGCTATTTCCTCAAAACCAGACCAACCACCCTGATCAGGGATGAGTATGGCCCCGTTAATGGTGCTCATAACAGATAATATGGCGGAATTACCACTATTTACCACTTTAACATTGTTATGTCCGGTTAAATTTTTAATACTATCTTCAGCACCCTTTAACTCTTCAAAAGGATTGTAGTCTACGCGGCAAAGATTCTTTGCCACCCGGCACATGGCTTCTGATGATTGTGGGGATGGTCTTTTGGCCTTTAAATGAAGTTTTTGTTTCTTCGTCAAATATTTCACCAGAGACTTTGTTATATTTGGTTAAAAGAAAGAGTCCAGTGTGGTCTGGCGGGATCGGAGAATATCCTGAAGCAAGTCACTGGACTCGATGAACTTGTTCACCGAAAGTTTGAGTTTGGTGTCCACATAATTTAAGGCACTTTTAAGGTCTTCAAATTCCAGGAAATGCTGTTCCATGGCATTTCTTATATTTTCGCGAACATTAAAGACGCCAAGGGGCACATATCCGGAATAGGCTTCTCTTAGCACTATTACTCCTGCTTGCCGTTTTTCACGTGCCAGTGCCTCCAAAACTGCCATCTTACAAGTGTAGTAACATCCTCCGACTTTTGAATATTCTTTTTTACCAGAATAATGTTCATAATCAGAAAATATCATCTCTTCCCTACCGAGAACATGTAAGAAAGCTTCCATCCATTCGTATTGCCAGGGGGTGGGTAAAAGAATCACTGAATAGTAATTGTTTAGACTGGAAAACTCGTATACTCGATATTTATCCACAGTTTCATAATATTTAACTTCTTTTAGGAAATGGTCGGCGATGGTAGTATCGCAGGCCGTAATGGACCATCGGGTAGGCACCAAGCGTCGACGTTTTTCCACGCCCATGGTTCCCACAGAAAAAGCCTTTTGGATCTGAGAAAAAGGAACCTGGTCCTGATGGAGGTTCATAACCGCTTCTCTAGCCAGTAGATCGGTGTCGTAGTAGGCCTTCTCCAGTCCACGATCCCAGCGAACGCTTTCAATATCAAATTTCTCTATCAATGCACTGGGTCCATGAGGGGCGTGATGGTCACTAAATGAAACACCCCGAGGTTTTTTACCAAATTCTGCTTCACTATCAATGGAATTAGAAGATAAAGAAATTTCCTGCAGTTTTTCAACCAGGCCATTTTCCAGATCTTTAACACCAACTAACTGTTTGCCACGAACCAGATTCAACCGGTATCCAATTATATCTTCCTGAGTTTTTTGATTACCGATCCAGGATTCCGGGGTGTCCATAATGGTGGTATCCCCTTCCATAGGGGTGATCATAGGTCCCGCGTATACCTTGGGGTAGTTCCAACTACCAATGAAAACCGAGGGAGGGGTGGTTCCGTCCAGTTCCTTGCCCACATCCACTGATGGGATTTGGAACTTGGAGGTGAGTTTTTTTAGATAGGACTTTTTACCCATCATGTTATCTGAGTAATTAAATGATCAAGGTGTAATAAACGGTTTTAGTCAGCATCTGAGAAGTAATCAATCCAACTAATGTTAGCCATCTTTTCCCTAGAACCGTTTTACCAGCTTCAGAGAAGCGGAATTCATGCAGTACCTTTTACCAGTGGGTGGTGGGCCGTCATCAAATACATGTCCCAGGTGAGCTTCACATCGAGCACAGAGGACCTCGGTACGAATCATAAACAGGCCGCGGTCTTCTACATACACTACATTTCCCATGGCCACTGGCTCCCAGAAACTGGGCCACCCGGTACCTGAGTCAAACTTGGTTTTGGAATCAAATAGGTCGGTATTACAGCATACACATTGATATATCCCGTCTTCATGACAGTCGTGGTATTTGCCTGTGAAAGCCATTTCAGTACCCTTCTTACGGGCTACTTGGAACTGTTCAGGAGTTAAGATCTCCTGCCACTTATCATCTTCCTTATAAACCTTCTCCACCATCTCTAATTTCCCGGATTCGACAGAGTAAATGGGGATTTTTCCATTTGAAGTTCCATTCATGATACCCAATACTATGTTACCACTACTTTAAATTATTTCATCTTTAAGCTAATTCAATAGTACTGGGTGGTTTATCGCTCACTGAAAGGGCTACATGGGTCACTTCGGGTATTTCGGCTGTGATACGTTGTGAAATGGTTTTTACCATCATCCAGGGAAGTTCTGGAACATCAGCGGTCATGGCATCCATGGATTCCACCATCCTCAACACCACCAGATAGCCATAGTCCCGGATATCTCCCTTCACCCCGGTAACCTTAGTATTGGTTAAAACCGCAAAGTACTGCCATAATGTCTTATCTAAACCCTCTTTATGGACTTCTTCTTCCACAATAGCATTGGCTTTACGGCAAATGTTGATTTTCTCAGGAGTGATTACCCCTGCAATACGTACTGCCAATCCGGGTCCGGGATAAGGTTGTCTCTGGGTTATATGATCTGGGAGGCCAAGTTCGGAGCCTATAATCCGTACTTCATCTTTATAAAGTTCTCTTATTGGTTCCACCAGTTCCAGAACCAGGCCGTGGGGTAGAGCAACATTATGGTGGGATTTTATATTTCCCTCACTTTCGATCCAGTCCGGTGCGATGGTTCCCTGCACCAGATATTCTGCACCCACTTCTTCTGCCACTCTTTCAAAAACTCTGATGAACACTTCTCCAATGATCTTCCTTTTTTCTTCCGGATCCTCCACTCCGTCCAGTTTTTGCATGAATTCTGCACTGGCATCAACTAATCTGAAGTTAAGTCTGTCCTGAAAAGTGGTCTCCACATATTCTGCTTCACCTTCCCTTAGAAGTCCGTGATCAACAAAAACTGCAGTTAAATTATCTCCAATAGCTTCGGAAGTAATTACTGATGCAACTGAGCTGTCAACTCCTCCTGAAAGTGCTATGATGGCTTTTTTATCTTTAACGGTATTTTTTATTTCCATAATGGATTCTTTTATAAAATCAGCCGGGTTTAACATGGATATTTTCACCTTGGATAAATGTCTTAAGATAGGGATTAAAACAAAATATTTACATTAATTACAATTTAGGTATCATTAAATTAAATTTTCCTATCTTTATATTTTTTACAAACTTCATAAAAATTCTCAAATAACTGGGGCCCCTTCTGGGTGTGATGGACTTCTGGATGGAATTGGATACCATATAATGGCTTTTTATGATGTTTCATGGCCTCAATGTCACATATGGATGATGTGGCCAGTACTTCAAACTCTTCTGGTAATGTACGGACTTCGTCTTTGTGGGAGGCCCATACTTCCATGGTGGGGCCTAAACCCTGGAAGATGTCATTTTCTTTGAGGATGTTGATTTCAATCTTGGCATAGCTTTCAATTCCAGCAGCCCCTACTTCTGCACCATAGGCTTTGGCCATTATCTGGTGACCCAGGCAGATACCCAGTATTGGATAATCCAACTGGTTAACATACTGGCTGGAGTTACCGGATCTTTCTAGGGAAGGACCTCCCCCCAGGATAATGCCGGCTGGATCTTTTTCTTCTATTTTTTCCAGTGAGGTGGAGTTGGGAATGATCTCGGATGGAATCTTAAGGTAATGCAGGCTGCGATATATGCGGTGGTTGTACTGTCCATGATTGTTAACCACTAAAATCTTCATTTTTCATCTCCCCTTTACATACAACAACTTAAATCTTAATAAAATATTGACTTTAGGAATATATTTATGGTCTCACTTACTAAATGAAAGACCATGGAGCTTCAAGACATAGTATTTATTGTGGTGGCACTGTTACTGGCAGTGGTTTTCTTCTACGTCTTTATCTGGTTACTGCCCATTATAATTATTCTGGTGGTGGCCTATGTGATTTACATCTACCTGAAAAGCTCATCACAATAATTGTTTTTGGATTTTTTATTTTTGATGTATAATAGTGATTCATTTAATTGAGATGATATTATGGAACCAACCGATGAATTTAAAGGAATAACTGGTAATCTAATGGCGTTCAAGAAGGAAGTAGCAGATGCTCAGAAGGTCACCTTCGCTGGTCTGCCTGGTGTATGCACTCCATTTGCTGAATTATTTTCCTACGCCATCCGGGATAAGGAGTCGGTTTTCATCACAAAAGTCGATTGTAAATCCGCCCGGAAACTGGAAATGACGCCACAGGGGATGCAGTTAACCGATGAAGCTGATCCCCGTGCTGATGTCCTGGCTATCTTGGGAGGTCTTTCCCTGCCCAAATCCAACCTGGGGGTGGAGGATATTGAGAAACTAAAAGACCAGGTTTTGAAGGATGGAGGCAAGATGATTGGCCTATGTTACATGAGCATGTTCCAGGAAGTTGGCTGGGACAAGAAACTGGACTTTGATTGCATAATTGATGGATATTTAACTGGAAAAATATTGAGATAGGTAATATGCCAGATATCACTGCACTGGGTCTGAAAAAAGGCCAGTTATATGAATCTATAATCTGTACCAGAAATGCCGATGGCACTCCCAATGCAGCCCCAATGGGCCTCATAGTTAAGAATACCAGTGAAGTGGTTTTTTATTTCTATCCTGGTTCACATACAGCATCAAATGTGAAAAGGGACCCTTTGTTCACGGTAAATATCCTGGAAGATCCATTAACCTTCGTGGAATGTACATTAGGCTGTCCTCCACATAGTTCTTTCCAGGAAGATGGTAATTTGTTCTACCTTAAATCTGCCGATGCTTACTTCACGGCCCGGGTCACTGCACATAAAACTGGGCCTCGTAAGGATCGTTTTGGTTCCACGGAGTTGACCATAATTCAGGCCCGGGTAGAGAAAACAGTTAAACTTGCCGAATGCGTCCACCCCCTTAACCGGGCTATATACGGAATTATTGAGGCTTTAGTTAACCTTACCCGTATGGAAATGGCTGATCAAGAAACGAGACAAATTTATATCAAGCGAATGTCTGAAATCTCTCGTCTGGTTAACCGTGTGGGGGGCCTGGGAGATAAAGAAGCCCTGAAAAGGATTCAACAAAAATATGATGACTATCAGTAGCTATCTTTAGCATTTCTTTTTATAACGTCCACGAAATCAAAGGCCGACACGTCAAAAAGTCCCTGATCACTAATTTTTAGCTGAGGGATAACCAACAGGGCCAGGAAGGACATGGTCATAAACGGGGATGCCAGACCACAACCCATCCCCCTCGCAAAGTTTTTCAATTCTTCCAGATCCCTTGCCACCTCACTGGCACTACGGCTACTCATCAATCCTGCCAGGGGTAAACTAAGGACTTTGTAAGAGTTTTCGGATATAGCCACCAGTCCGCCACCCATTTCCCGGATTTTATTAGCCGCATCAGCCATGGTAGTGCTATTGGTACCCACTACCATTATGTTATGGGAATCATGGGCTACACTGGAGGCTAATGCGCCATATTTGAGATTGAAACCTTTAACAAATGCGTTGGCCACTTTATCATGACCATAACGCTCTACCACTGCTATTTTAAGGATATCATTTTTTATATCGGGTGTCACAACTCTATTTTGGCATTTTAAATGTGCTTCGGTTTCTAGGGTTAGTAACTGTCCTTCAATTACCTGGATCACTCTAACCAGAACCGAATCGGCATCAGAGACTATATCGAATTCATAAGGAATTTTAGGTTTCAAATGGAAGCTACTTTTCAATGGTAGGGGTTCAGCTTTAAAAAGGGCCTGCCCCTGCTGGGCCACCAGATCCCCATTGATAAAGACTTTATTTATATTAAATTCCTCCAGGTCTTGGACGATGACCATGTCAGCAGCTTTACCGGGGGCTATTGCTCCTCCGTCTAATCGGTAATGTTGGGCTGGGTTGAGAGTTACCATGCGCACGGCTTCCAAGGGATCCATGCCCAGAGAAACTGCTTTTCTGAGAACCAGATCCAGATGTCCATGTAGGAGGTCTTCGGCATGACGATCATCTGATACCAGGAAATCTCCACCAACTTTCCACAGATCTTCCAGGTTAGGGGCTGAGGAACCCTCCCTGATCATGATCTTCATTCCCAGTTTTTTCTTCTCCCGGGCCTCCTCCAGGGTGGTACATTCGTGATCAGTGGATATTCCAGCCGATATGTATTTGCAAAGATCAGATCCGGTTAGAAGGGGAGCATGCCCATCTGCCGGTTTTTTATACTTCTTTGAACTTCGGATTTTGCTATTTACTGTGGAATCATCTGCTATAACTCCTGGAAAGTTCATCATCTCCCCCAAAGCCACCACGTCTTCATGGGATAGAAGTTCATCGATTTCCGCTGGTCCCACAACTGCTCCTGATGTTTCAAATGGGGTGGCTGGTACGCAGGATGGGGCTGAAAAGTAAATTTTAAGGGGTACCGAACCAGAATCAGTCATCATATAATCTATTCCATCCATACCCATCACATTAGCTATTTCATGGGGATCAGCAACTACTGATGATGTACCATGGGGCACCACGGCCTCAGCAAAGCGGGAAGGGCAGAGCATGGAACTTTCGATGTGTATATGGGCGTCTATAAACCCTGGAAGGATGTAATGGTCAAATTCGGCTTCCAGGGGTTTGACACAGGTTATTCGCCCGGCCTGGAATTCAACCTGGGCGGGGTAGATGTCTCCGGTGAAGACATCTAATAGGTTCCCTCTGATCTTATGGGGGGTTCCTAAACTCTGGGGCAGGTATTCCTCTAAATCCGATATAGTGGTAATTTTAATCCCCTCTAATTAGGCCCTCTAATGATAATTACTCTTCCGAATTTGTCAATTCCTGGTAGAGCATGGGTAGGAACGCCCCCACATCGGTGACAATACCCACTACTTGGGCACTGCCCCGGTCTGCCAGTTTGGTAACGGTGGCTGGATTTATATCCACACAGATACTCTTCACATGGGATGGGAGGATGTTTCCGGTGGCTATGGAGTGTAGCATGGTGGAAATCATGATTACCATGTCCACATCCCTCACGTACTTGCGCATTTCATCCTGAGCATCTATAACATCAGTGATTACATCTGGTAGGGGGCCATCATCCCGTATGGAACCCGCCAGTACAAAGGGTACCTCGTTTTTAACACACTCGTACATGATCCCCTTGGTAAGCACGCCCTGTTTAACTGCATCTTTAATGGAACCTGCCTTGTTAATTTCGTTTATGGCGTAAATGTGGTGCCGGTGTCCACGGATTACTGATTCTCCACTTTTAATACACATTCCTAGGGAAGTACCGTAGAGGGCGCTTTCTATATCGTGGGTGGCCAGGGCGTTACCTGCGAATATCACATCCACCAGTCCCTCACTTATCATTCTGGCCAGCAAAGGACCTGAACCAGTGTGCACAATGGCCGGGCCTCCCACCACCGCGATCTTCCCATTTTTAGATTTAAGCTCCTTAATTTCAGTGGCTATGCTCTTAATAATGGATTCTAATGGTTTCTCTGAGGACGCTTCGCTGGACATAAACTCAAAAACGCCTTTTTTTCCACGAGGACGTTCTGGAGGTTCGACTTTTATTCCCTCCCGTCCAACCACCACCAGATCACCTTTAACAATGCGTCCTATGGGTTTACATAGGGCGCTTCTGTTTGAAGGGTCAACCACGATCATACAATCCATTTCAATGTCATCTACCGATAACCATTCTCCCTGGTAACGTATAGAAGTGGGGTGATTGGTGGTGGAATAAAAATCAGCAGGTAAGGTGCGGTCCTTGGGTGAAGGTTCCAGATTAACTTCCTGTAACTCCTCCACCATGGCACCAATCTCAGTGAGTTCATCCAGTATCTCTCCCAGGTGAGATTCACTGTGACCCGTTACACGTATCCGGGCGTGGCTAATATCCTTTTTTCTTTTACCCACCTCGAATTCCAGTATCTTAAAGTCTCCTCCCAGGTCCATTATCAGATCCAGGGTGGTGGGAAGGGTTAAAGAATCTATGATATGGCCGGAAAGGGTAACTACTCTTGTTTGCATGCTATCCTCCTAATTATGTTCAGTTTTTTAATAAAAACCATGAAAATAAGCTTTTTTTAGAGGCATCTTGAATATAGGTTTTTTTAAACTATGATAAATAAATTCCTAGATAGTGATTCCAGGCGTATCTTGCAGGAATAAAAAATCAAGCAATACTTTAGCAGCGTTTATAGACGTAATATCTCCTACTGAAGATGATGATACCTCCATAACGTCTAAACCAATAAAATCCTTATTTTTAAGGCTAAAAATAAGTGTCTCCAACTCTATTGGATTCAAACCGCCAGGAGCCGGCGTCCCGACACTGGGTGCATAACAGGGATCCAGAACATCCATGTCCACCGTCACATATAGCGGTCCCTCCAGAGAGACCAGATGATCTACCACCTTATCCAGGTTATTTTTGACATCTCGTGCAGTGAATTGAAATAGGCCTTCTTCACGGGCAAATTGAACCTCTTCCTGGGATGAAGAGCGAATACCGATCTGGATAATATTTTGGGGATTAAGTTCTGAGATTCGCCTAAGCACCGTGCCGTGAGAATACCGTTCCCCAGCATAATCATCACGAAGATCAGTGTGGGCGTCAAAATGTACAACAGATGCTTCACCTATATCGAGAGCCCGAGTAACTGGGTAACTTATGCTATGGTCACCCCCTATGACTATGGGAACACAACCCTGATCTAGTATTTCTTCTATACTAAACTGCACCTGTTGGCAGGTTTTTTTAAAGTTACCCGGGACGACCTGCACGTCTCCCAAGTCGTAGAATTCTGCTTCCAATTTTTTATCCAGGTACAGATTGTATTTTTCAAAATTATAGGAAGACTCCCGAATAAGCATAGGCCCGAAACGAGCACCAGGTTGGTAGGTAGTGGTGCTATCAAAAGGAACACCAAGAAGGCTAAACACTTTATTCTGATCTTTCCGGATGTTATGGCCTTCCTGGGCTCTTAAAGGAGTTTCAGCCCCTACCTTCTTTTCTTTTGAGAAAGCAAATTTAAAGGGGGTTTCTGCATAAAAAAGCATTAAATATCCTCAAAAGCATAAATAAGGGAAAATATATGGGATTATTTAATTCTCATCAATTTCTTGTTTCCCATGGCCACGATGTAGTCTACTTCAGCCCCTTCCAGAAGTTGGTCGCGTAGTTCGGTGGGCATGGGAACTTCAAAGGTACTATAATCTTCCATATCCATTAACTGAACATCACTACCCATTATTGCCAGAACCTGGGCCGCACGTTTATCGATAATAGGTATATCTATCTTTGCGTCCACTGGTTTAACCAGACTTCTTTTTTGATTGTCAAAAACACCAACCGCTTCCACACGTGCTTTGGCTGCACCGTGTTTCCCGGGAGATGAGGTTTGAATGCTGGTGATTTTGGATGCTTCACCATCTAATATGACGTATTTGCCGACTTTAAGAGTTTTGACTTCTACTACCTTCTTACTCATAATATTGTCTCCATGATACAATCTGATTCATAATCAGAGTTTAATCTTGATTTTTATGGGTATTAAAAAATGTAGATGGGTTAGTAAACTTAGGATCATGAGTTAACCACACCTTTAATTGGGGGTGAAACTTTATAGAATACCCCACAACATATTAGAATTGCCTATGGTTTTTTCACTATTTAAATTTTAAGTGGTTAAAATGAAAGTTTCCATTACCTCGGGGAGGGCAGAAGGCCCCACTAAACTCAATTCATTTGATAATGCATTATTAGATGCTGGAATTGGTGACGTAAATCTTATAAAGGTTTCAAGCATAGTTTCTGGTAAAACTAAGATAGTTGAACTTCCGAAATTGGAAGGGGGGGCTATGGTTAATTGTGTACTATCTCATGCCTTTTCAGATCAGAGGGGGGACATCATAACTGCAGTTATTGTAGTTGCCAGGGCAGATAGTCTGGGATGTGTGGTTGAACATTCTGCAGTGAATAGGGATCCCCAGGAAGTAAAAATCGAAGCAGAAGCCATGGTCAAATATATGATGGCAATACGTGGTCTTAAAATAAAGGAACTCAACACGGAAATGGTTAGCCATAAGGTGATTAGCATGGGCTCAGCGGTGGCAGCACTCATTTACCTTTAGTCACAATATTGATGGGGAGGTTGTTTTATGAAAGGCTCTGAAATTAAATTCTGGGAAGACATTGGTCTTAAAATAATCCATCGAGTAGAAGATGTGGTTAGACCTTTAATTGGAACTCCTAAATCTGGTGAGATAGTTAAAATAGGCGCAGATGGAACTCCCACCACCATGATTGATGTAGTGGCAGAAAAAGAAGTTGTAAATACTCTAACAGAACTTGAAAGGCCATTATTTTTAATAAGTGAAGAAATTGGCGAAGTTATGATAGGTAATGGGCCTCCAGAAGCTATACTGGTAGTGGATCCACTGGATGGCACCAGCAACGCCATTAAAAAGATTCCGGCCTATGGAATATCCATTGCAATGGCACTTACTCCAGTCGCTTCCCCAGAAATTCCTAATCTCCAGGACATATCCCTGGGACTGGTTAAGAACTTCGCCACTGGAGACCTATATTCTGGATTTAAGGGGGCTGGAGCATTTTTAAATGGGGAAAAAATTGGATCATCTCTGATTGATGATGTATCCAGAACATCTGTGGGCGCCTATATTTACCGGGGGGATATGAACCGTCTGGAACCACTCTGCAAAACAGTCCGGAGGATGAGAACCTTAGGGGCGGTGGCCATCGAGATCTCCTACGTGGCGGATGGTACCTATGATGCCTTTGTAGATATGAGGGATAATCTGCGGGTTGTGGATGTGGCTGCCGCTAAGATAATTGTCGAAGAAAGTGGAGGCATTGTAACCGACCGCTACCGGCACGCTTTGGATGATAAACTGGGAGTTCTAGAAAAAACTTCACTAATTGCTTCTGGCAACGAAAAGCTTCATGATGAGATTATGGGGATTTTAGGGGGTATTTAATGCGTATTGGAATTGTGGCCCGGGTAGATGTGGCTAAAGCGGTAGAACTTGCCAATAAAATAATCAATTTCCTGGAAGAGAAGGAAGTAGAAATTGTTATAGAGAAAACTCTGGCACTTAAATTAAACAAGTCCCGGGATATGGCGGTTGACCTGGAGGACATGGATGCTGACATGGTGGTGGCGGTGGGTGGTGATGGCACCATCCTACGAACTCAGAGCTATATCAGCCCTAAAAAAATTCCTCTTTTTGGAATAAACATGGGCACCGTTGGATTTCTTACAGAAATTGACTCTGAAAACGCATTTGAGGCTCTGGATGAGGTTCTGGCTGGTAATTACTTTGTGGAGGAGCGGACTCAACTGCGGGTATGGCACAACGGGGAGTTACCATCCGCCTTAAATGAGGTGGTGCTCATGACTCGTAAGCCAGCTAAGATGCTCCACATCCAGATAGAGGTGGATGATGAGATTGTGGAGGAGTTAAGGGCTGATGGGCTCATAATAGCTACTCCTAGTGGTTCTACTGCCTATTCTATGTCTGCTGGCGGGCCCATTGTTGATCCCCGGGTGGGGGCCTTTATTATCGTACCAATCTGCCCCTTTAAACTGGGGGCTCGGCCAACGGTAGTAGCTAATGAAAGCCAAATAAAGGTAAAACTTCTTAGGGAAGGTAAAAAAGCGGTGGCGGTTATTGATGGTCAGTTTGAGGAGGAAATTAACTACATGGATGAGATCATCTTCCGGAAATCTGAGCACTGCGCGTACTTCGTTAGGTTCACCAAGAACTTCTACCGGAAGGTCCGGGAAAAACTAACTCAAGGCGGAATAAATTGAAGAAGATCCTAGTGGTGGACATGACCCATGGAGGCACCGTAATAGCATCAGAATTTTCTAAAAAGACTGGTGTTAAGGTTCTGGCCTGGGACCAGTACCATACATTGGATGATGTGGCTAAGGATAGCCTGGCTGCTGACGGAATAGGGCTGGTGGATGATCATTTCCTAGAAAACCGATCGGATGATGACTTGCTGGTTGTGGCTCCGGTTCATAGTCAGTTAGATGTCCCGGTTACTATGACTCATCACCAGGCCGTGCGACTGCTCCTGGAAGATGAGATAACAGTACCCATAATCGAGGTAACGGGAGTTAAAGGCAAAACCAGCACAGTGGCGATATTAAAAGAAATCTATCGATACTATAACCCGCTGATATTAAGTAGCCTTGGTGTGGAGGCGGTTGAAGGTGAAAAAACCACCTTACTCTTGAAGGATATCAGTATAACTCCGGCCAGCATCATAATCGCCTGGAAGCTAGCCCTAGAAGCAGAATTCAACCCCGGAATGTGCATTTTCGAAACATCACTGGGGGGCACAGGTCTGGCTGAGGTCGGGGTTCTCACTAACCTGGCCGAGGACTATCACATAGCCGGGAATTCTAAAAAAGCCAGCCAGGCTAAGGAACAAATTTTCCAGAGTAGGATGATAGCTTGCCATCTGGATTCATTCCATTCCAATTACTCCAATAAGGACTATATAAATAGGACCAATACTTTTTCCCTGGATGGTGAGGCTAATCTAACTATTTCCCCTGTTAAATATGGTATTATGGAGACATCCTTCACTCTGGAAGTAATAAACCTTAAAAATATAAGTGGAGAACTTGTAAACACCACCCTTCCAGTGAGAACCTTTGCACCTGGACCCCACCAACTGGAAAATGTTTTATCAGCTGCCTGCGCTGCATTCTCCCTGGGAACGCCTGAAAATGAAATCAGCTCTGGGTTGGAAGAATATAAGGGGATAAAAGGCAGGACTTCTATCCTGGAGTCAGGAGATTTGAGAATAGTACAGGAGATTAACCCGGGAATAAATTTAACCGCCATTAAAAAGTCGGTGGCCATGATGGATCACTATGGTGATATGGCCCTGGTTTTAGGAGGGCAATATGGGATCACCTGTGAAGAGATTGATGAGAATTCACTGGCGGCATTTCTGGATGAATTATCGAATGATACAACGCTCATTCTCACTGATGAATTGGGAAAAAGTCTTAGTAACAAAATTAATCGGGTTAAAATCTACATAAAAGATTTAGATGATGCAATGGACTTGGCCAGTGAGTTAAAGGTGGCTAATGTACTTCTCATCTACCGATCACACTTTGCCAGTGTTGAGAAAAGGTAGTTGGGCAGGGGATTGACGTGGTTGGGCAACATTTATTAAAGATGCCTAAAGTATCATCTACTAAGGAAAAATTGAACATAATTTATCTTGTTATACTTTAGAAAACTCATAAACAGCTTATGATTTCCTGCTATTTGGTGATTTGGGAGATGATTCTTTGATGGTTGGTACTAGGGGAAGTGGTCTAGCCCTGGCCCAGACGAAGGGTATAATCACAGACCTATCCAGGCTCACCGGTGAAAAGATTGAAATTAAGATCATTAAAACCACTGGTGATAAAATAAAAGATTCACAACTTTATAATATAGATACCAAGGGTATATTCACCCGGGAGTTGGATAAAGCTCTCCTGGAAGAGGAAGTGGACTTTGCGGTGCACAGTTTGAAGGACTTACCAACAGATCTTAATGAGGATCTGGAGATCGTGGCGGTACCTAAAAGAGAAACTCCCCACGAAGCGTTAATATCCCCCTACCCCTGGGATGAACTACCAGAGAATGCATCTCTGGGTACAAGCAGCTTGAGAAGGGAGGCTTTCTGCAAGTTTTATCAAAAGAAAGTTCTTATTAAACCTATAAGGGGAAATATAGATACCAGGGTAAGTAAAGTTGCAAGTGGAGAATATGATGCTACCCTAATGGCAGCAGCCGGTCTGAAAAGGCTTGGTCTGGTACATCATATCCAGCAAACATTTCCCATTGAGTACCTAACACCTGCGGCGGGTCAGGGAGCACTAGCCATAGTTTCCAGAAAAGATTCTCCAGTTAGAGAGATTCTGGAGGGACTTAATGATAATACATCCTTTCAAGAGGTTACCGCAGAAAAAAAAGTGCTCCAGGAACTGGGTGTGGGTTGCCAATGGCCCCTGGGTGTTTGTGCCCGGGCGGATGGAGATTTAATGGATCTCTATGGGGCCCTTTTAACCAAGGAAGGTGAAGTTATATCCCGCGTAAGCGTGAGGGGTCCCTTAAGTGAAGCAGAAGAAGTAGGTAAGGAAGCTGCTAGAATAATGGGAGATGGATACTCTTGAAAAGGGTCAATGTGGGCGTAATAGGCGTGGGGGCCATGGGCCATAACCACGTCAGGGTTTACTCCCGACTTAAAAACGCTAACCTCATGGCAGTATCGGATCTGATGAAGGGAACCCTGGCTGAAGTATCCAAGAAATATCAGACTGTAGGATTTGTGGATTATGATAACATACTTAAGATGCCTGAAATAGAGGCAGTTAGCGTCTGCGTACCCACCACCTACCACCACGAAGTGGTTATGGAGGCCATAGAGCAGGGTAAGCACGTTTTGGTGGAAAAACCCATTGCCTTTACATTGGACGAGGCCCGGGACATGATAAGATCTGCCAAACGGGAAGGGGTTAAACTAGCCACTGGCCATGTTGAACGATTCAATCCAGCTGTACTCGAGGCTAAGAAATTAATCAGGGAAGGACTAATAGGGGAAATTGTTTCGGTATCAGCAAAGAGGGTAGGGCCTTTTCCTCCCCGAATTAAGGACGTGGGGGTAACCATTGACCTGGCCATACACGAGGTGGATGTTATGGCCTACCTCCTGGATAGTCCGGCTTCCAAGGTCTATGCCCATGTTGGCAGCCGATTAGAGAAGTGTGAATTTGAGGACCATGCCGAGATAATGATGGAGTTTTATAACGGTGCCAGCGGTGTGCTGGAGGTTAATTGGCTTACTCCCTATAAGAAAAGGAAGCTGGAAGTTACCGGAACCGATGGCATAATCTCCCTGGACTACATAGATCAGGATGTGGAGCTATTTGGTAAAAATGCCCGGAAGGTCAGAGTCCCCCATCATGAACCTCTCATGGAAGAGTTAAGTTCATTTTTAAATTCAGTAATTGATGATGAGAAACCGAAGATAACCGGGGAAGATGGAATGCACGCTCTGAAGGTGGTATTAGCTGCCATGGAGTCTGCCAAGGGAAAATTCCCTGTGGATCTTGAGATTGAATAAAAGAGGGGGTAGCTATGAATCAGAAACTTATAAAAAAGGCATTTGATCTTAGAAATAGAGGTTTTACTACGGGAGAGATTGCAGATGAACTAAATGTGTCTAAGGACACGGCACGCTGGTTAATACTTCAAAGAACCAATGAAAAGGCCAAAGATAAGGAAGAAGCGCCTTTGGACTTTGCCATAAACTGGAAGAGTCTGGGTGGAAGTTCCACCAGAATTGGCTACGTTTCCGCAGCTTTAGCTGACATGGCAGCGCAGCATGGGGAGGTAGAAGTCATAGTGGGCATCACCGTCAGCGGAATACCCCTGGCTACCATGATGGCCGATATTCTGGAGGCAGATCTGGCTGTCTTCCATCCCATAAAACACCGTAAACGCGAGGATGCCGGAGGAGCCATAAGCAGTAACTTTGCCTCGGTGGAGGGAAAAAAAGTGGTGATTGTGGATGACGTCATAACCAGTGGGGGAACCATCGGTGAAGCCATTAAAGTATTGAGAAGTCTTAAATCACAACCCATTGCCGCTGTGGTACTGATTGATAAGAAGGGAATAGTAGAACTGGAAGACGTTCCAGTAGAGTCTCTTATCCGGGTCAGCCGCCTGGGATAATGCGGTGTTTGAAATATTAATTGGGATAAAAATCATAGAATGGATTAAATCCCAATTAAACCTCTTTTTATAAAATAAAATCAATTACACCCTGTACCTTAATATGGCACCAATACCACCAAAGGCACGGTATAATTGCATTCCTTCTTCAGTTTCGGTGGATATGATCTCCACTTCTGAACCTACATCTTCTGCCATCTCTACAAAGTCGTCTATGAGATCCTTAGATTCTGATGACTTCATATTATCACCGCAGGAAGGACAGGAAATTTCCTCGTCAGAATCTTTTTTAATGGTCTTTTCTTCCCCACGCCCACAGGACTGGCACTGGTAGGATACCCGTTCGGATTTAAGTTCCTCGGATAACAATACCACTTCCACTGCTCCCATCTGCAGGTTCTGCCGGACCTGTTTTTCACCATAGGAGGCCAGCCCATCATCATCCACCAGTTCCGACAGGAATCTCTGAACCAACTTTTTCTCCCGCATGATGTCAATTTCAGTTAGGACATCCATGGACTTCTCAATAACCTCCCGGATACCAAATTCACCGGTGTAAGAAGTATCCACAGTGGTTATTATCTTCTGCTTGATTTCGTGGTGTAAATAATCTCCATCTACGAAGTCTTCTTTAGTATGGCCTGGACCACCTATAATAACTCCTTCAAGGTCTTCTAATGATAGAAAAGCCTCGTTCATATGATCTCCGATCCTTTTGAGAAATTCATGGGCCGCCAGTTCAATCAAACGATCAAAACGACGTTGGGACTGCCCACCAGCTTTATGTTTACCTGGCACCCCACTGGTAAGGTGCTTAACAATATCAATACGTTTCCCACGAAGAATGGCGATGGTAGCTTCCTTACGATCAATCACCGCCAATCCATACACATCCTTCTCGGCAATGATCTCCTGCAGTGGTTCCAGGAAAAACTGAGAGTCACAGTGGTAGATGTAGGTCTGCACTGGTTCTGGAGGTTCAAAGACGTAGGTCTCCATTTTTTCTGTACCCGGGCCACCCCGGGGAATCATCCCCACGAATAAAACTAATCCCTTCTCTGGAGGTTTAGGGAAAAGTTTCATCCGTTGCATTATAACTTCAATGGCTGATTGCACATTCTTTTTTGTCTGTTTACTTTTTATGTTGGCACTTTGACTGAGTTCCTCACGCATATGTTTAACCACGTCGCTAATCTGCCGATCTGGTGGTATATAAACCGAGACCAGTTCAGTACCTCTCCCTTTTTTATGTGATAACTCTTCCAGAGTCCTTTTAACTTCATATAACTCTTTGGTTGATGTATCAGCCACTAAAACTCACTCCTTAACCTAAGATAATTTTAATGATTAAATTCTTTTAATTAAAAACGTTGTCTAATTAATAAGCATCTATAAGATATCCTTTTTAAGGTTTATATCCTACTTTGGTTAAATTATCTTTGGTGATGTGATGCGTATAGTAGTTACCCTCGGTGGATCAGTGATCATCAGGGACCATAACCCTCAACTTTTTAAGGATTATGCTAAAGTTTTGAAGAGAATAAATGAAGAACACGATTTATTTGTAGTGGTGGGCGGCGGAAAAACAGCCCGGGATTACATCGGGATCGCTCGGGGCGTTGGTGCTTCCGAGGCATTGTGTGATGATGTGGGAATAGATGTAACCCGCTTGAATGCCCGACTTCTCACCATGGCCCTGGGAGACAATGCGTATCCACGCATACCTGAAAACTTCCACCAGGCCCTTGAATTTGCTACTTCTGGTAAGATGGTGGTCATGGGGGGCACTGAACCCGCCCACAGCACCGATGCAGTTGGCAGTATTCTAGCCGAGTTTGTAGAGGCTGATCTTTTAATAAACGCCACATCCGTCGATGGTCTTTATGATAAGGACCCTAAAAAATATTCTGATGCTAAGCTGTTCCAGGAAGTCACACCATCCCAGATGATGGATTGTCTGGCCGGTAATGAAGTAAAAGCCGGGACCTACGAGTTTTTAGATCAAACTGCCATCCAGATCATTAAAAGATCCGGTATCAAAACCATAATATTAAATGGAGAAAACCCGGAAAATATTGAAAAGGCTATTAAAGAGAAAATAGGGACCTTAATTATTCCAGAAGATTAATTTAACGAGGTTTTAGAAATGACTGACCAGCACAAGCACTGTCCCATGTGTGGGACTCCCATGCCCATGAGCGAAAAGTTCTGTTCACCAAAATGTGAACAAACATATCAGGATAATCAGAGTAAAGTTAACAGAACCCGTAGAATTCTCTACGTGGCATTTGCAGTATTCATTTTAATCTGGCTGTATTATATGATTATCCGATAAAAATTAGAAAGGTTCTACCCTTTCTGCTTATTTTAAAAAATTGAATGGACCATTCTATACCATTTTTCATACCATCCATGTTATCGGATATTGAGTATGCCATATATTAAAAATCCCACTCCGATTATAAGGCCTAAAATTAGTGGTTCAACGGCATAGTACCCTACAATTAAGTAGACTATCCCAATCAATATTCCTATAATTCCTGCCCATTTTTTATACTTATTTCCTGAGGCTCCCACAAATAATGCCATGGCCCCGGCTAGTATAAGGATTATCCCAGTTATAATATAGACCCATATTCCAAAACTGGCTATGGATGATAGATTTAGTAAGAATATTATTCCGGCCAATAAACTTATGACTCCCAAGCCAGTGAAAATTATCCAGAAGGGTTTATCATACTTCCTCTCGCTCAGTCCGGTGACGAAAAGCCAAGCACCAGCACCCAGTAAAACCACTCCCGAAATCAGTCCCACGGCCATAACTCCCACCGCTGGGGAGATAATTAATATAATCCCTAAAATAATGGCCAGGATACCTGCCAGAGTGTTCTTTTTCTCCATTTACATTGACCCCCTAATTTTTTCATATCTGTTGTATACTTATCCTTCAAAAGATAAATTATTTTTTAACTTAGATTCAAATCTGGAGGAAACATCAATGCTTATTGTAACCACACCAACCATTGAAGGTAAAAAAATCACAGAATATTATGGTTTAGTCACGGGAGAGTCTCTTCTGGGTGCGAATGTATATAAAGACCTCTTCTCTGGGGTAAGGGATGTGGTTGGAGGCAGAACATCTGCCTATGAAGAGGAACTGAAAAAGGCCCGAACCCTAGCACTGGATAGCATGGCGGAAAAAGCCAAAGAGAAGGGTGCTAACGCTATTATTGGTGTTAGACTGGCCTACCAAAATTTGGGAGGAACCATGGGTAACACCATCATGGTCACCGTCTTTGGTACGGCTGTTTCTTACCAGGATTAAGTTATTTAATCGCCATTTAGGTGAGAGATTTGTTAAAATCGGTGAATAATTTTTTTGTAGAAAAACGGTGGGCCTTAGGGGCAATATTCATCGGGGTCTTAGTGGGCTTTCTATCAGCCGTTATCTGTGTAAGGGGAAATTTAGTTATTTTTGGATTTAACATCATGTTCATAGTATCCCCTCTCATTGCCGGTTATGTAGAGGCCTATATAGCCCGCAGAAAGTATGGTAGAAGCACGGGTGCCATCAGCGCCCTTCTAATATTCATAATTATCAATGCCTACTCCTGGCTTTTCCCGAAGGACCCCCTAGTTCTGAACTTATTCACACTTGGTGGACTGGCCCTGATGATCCAGGCGGCATTTCCCATACTGATTAACTACATACTTTTTGTGGTCTTTCTGGGGACCATTACATGGGTTATAGGATATCTGGGCAACTTCCTATCAAATATGACTGATAAAATTATAAGAAGATCTTCGGATGAGAAAGACGATGAAACTGGAAAAGAACCGGGATTGGAGGGTGCTACCTCTGACTTTTTAGATTCACTGGAGTCCCCTATTTCAACCGTTCCATATCTATCCGCGGGTAATATAGTCAAACATCTGGGCATGGTTGTTGGTGAAGCAGTGGTAGGCGAAAAGGAGTCTAAAGGTATTTCTAAAATAATTTCTCAGGATAAACTGGATGAGGTGGAAATGAGTAAGGCCCGTGAAAGGGCAATAGCTAAGCTTCTGGAGGAAGCTGAAAAAATTGGTGGTAATACAGTAGTTGAAGTTTCAATTGATTATAACTCTGTTGGTGGACTATCAGGAAGTGCTACCATTGTGACAGCCACTGGAACGGCAGTTCTGTATGAATAAATGAATCTGGACTTTTAAATAAAAATTAGTTTTTCTTTTTTTCCATTTCATCTAGCCTGTGGCTGATCTCATTCATTTTTCCCATGATATCGTCCAGTTTTTCTTCATTTTTGGCTGCCTTTTTATCTAAATCCTGGGCTGTTGCCCTTAGCTTTTCTGCGGCTTTACGACTTTCCGTACGGAAAATATCAATGAAAGAATAAGCCAAGGTGGCAGTTACCAGACTAACATAACCCATACCAGTTAGAATTAGAGTCACTCCTATGATTCGGCCGGCTAACGTTATTGGGACTACATCACCATACCCCGTAGTGGACATGGACACCAGGGCGTACCATATAGCAGATTCGTAGTTGGGAACTTCGGGATTCACACCAGTTTCAATGGCATAAAAGAGATATGATCCGATGATAATCACTAAAAATAGTGCGAAGGTAGCATAATCTAATTTTGTCTTGGAGGGATACTTACGTACATTTCGAGCTGAGATCAGAAGTACTTTAATCAAGGCATAAATCCTAATAATTCCTATAACTCCGATAATAGATTTATAACCAAATAATTGAAAAAGATTGAATGAAATAAAGGTTAAGGGAAATATTGATATTATATAAACCCAGTTTACTTCAATAAATTTAAATAAAGTCGTGTCCACTTCCCGATTTCTTATTCTAAAAATTATCAAATCCAAGAATATAACAAATGCAATCAACACATCTAGACCGCCAAAGGTATAGATGGTTTCTGGTTTCAGACCGACAATAAATCCTATGGTCATTAAACTCAATGATAATAGTTCAATTAATATCAGAACAGCTAAAACTCCTTCTAATATCACCTGAAAGTGTCTTTGCATGGATTCCTCCGCATATCTAATTCGGATATATTATTAATTCATCCCTAGCTAATTGTTTTTAAAAAAATTAAAAAAATGGAGTTTGTTGAAATTAGGTTCATTCTTTCATGAACAGCATTACTATTCCGGATATTAAGAGCCATAAACCGATTAAGGCACCTAAAATAACAGGATCTTTTATTAAAATTCCTACTATTATGTATATTGCACCGATTATAACGGCCACAACTCCGTTCCACCTGCTTCCTCCTGCTTTTGACATTATTCCTATAATACCGGCTATTATTAGGAATAAGCCCACAATCCATACTATAAACCTTACTAACCAGCTGAACAGTCCTGGATTGAATATGAACCCTATACCTAGAATCAGGGCTATTATTCCCAGAATAATCAACAGAATTCCTGAACCTGCACTTTCTCCTATTTGAGCTATTCCACCTATTAAAAGACCAATACCCAAAATTAACACTAAAAATCCGGTAATAAGGCTTAACGGAATTAATCCTAATAATGGGAATGCGAGTACAATCAGGCCTAAAATAATCAAAACCAATGCGGTACCAGTTTTTTGCATATCTTTAACCCCCTGTTTTCATCTAACAAACTCCTTTAACTACTTTGGTGGTTATTGTGTTTATTTTTTTCCGTTTGTTAATAAGATTCTTGCTTATAATTTCTAAAAGTTGCACGTTTTTTTAAAGAATCTACTCAGAATTTCCATCATGATTCTTGGAACGTTTTATATACATTTTCGATAAGGGTAAAGCCGTTAAACCGTGGAGTATTACACTTAAAAGGACAGTTATCAGGACGGTTAAGATGAAAGTATTTTTACCGGGGAATTCTGGAATAGTTTCCAAGGCTACCAGGGCCAGCACTATTGATGCCAGTCCTCTCGGCCCGAACCAGCCCATGAATAACACCGAGTCTAAACTGATCTTAGTCCCAATAACAGAGATAGCCACGGGTAGCATCCGAATCAATGTAAGGCTCAAAACTGCATATAGGATGATTTGCCAGGTTACAAAAGATAACAAAGGAGCAATCAAAGCACCCATAATAAAGAACACAGCTAAACTAAGAAGCATCCCTTCTGCACTGGTAAAATCGGTTAAGATATCCCCCGCGTCCTCAAAGATATATCCTGTGGCTAGTCCCCCTACAAAGGCGGCTATAAAACCGCTTCCCCCTATTTGGTCTGCTATAAGCCAGCTAAGTATGGCTAATGCCAGTAAAGCCAGTCTTTGGTAGGTTTTAGTAATCCACCCTTTTTTCTTGGCTTGAAGAACCATCCATCCCCCTATTAACCCTGCAGCAACCCCAATAAACACTCCAAATCCTATTTGTTCTAAGGTAGTGACAAGAAAGTAGTTAATTGGCTTAAAAGTTTCTTCGGCTAGACCCACTGCTAAAAAAAGAAAAAGAAATGGCACCGCTATTCCGTCATTTAACCCACTCTCGATTTCCAGTGTTTCACGGATTTGGTGCGGTAATTTTTTATTCTGAACTACTATCTGGCCAAGAGCAGCATCGGTAGGTGCTAACACTGCAGCCAGGGCGGCTATTTCCCATAAAACCATGTCGGTCAGTAAATAGGTCCCCACTATGATCCCGGTAATTATGGTCAGTATCAAGCCTATACTGAGCATCCTCAGGGTTAATTTATTTTCCCGGAAGGCGTTGAAATTTATACCAGATGCGTCGCTGAAAAGAACCAGCACCAATGCCACTTCTGCCACCAGTAAGAACAACTCCCGGTTGAACTCCTGATTTATTTGAAGGGAAAAGATAAAACCTAACGCTATTCCAATTAAACTGAAAAACATCTGTGCAGTGAGTGGGCTTTCTGATAATCGGCGTGAAAATAGTGCAAAGACGAAAAGAAGAGCTAAAAAGAATATAACTTCCACCATGTAAACTCCGGGATATAGTCGGTTTTATAATAAATTACGGATTGGTTTTCTTAGAGGGCAGGAATAAGGTGGTAATGAATCCTAATATTAGTATAAGGGTCAGTGCGTTGAAGGTCTGTTTCATAGCTATACTTATGGTGGAATCCACGATTTGAGTTACTTCTGGCACCATACTGGGGGGTATGTTCTGGGGACTAACTGTTTGCATCTTCTCCACGTAGTTAAAGAGGTTGTCTTGTATTTCCGGGGTGGTCATGTTTCCAGATAAACCTGATGCCTCTATGGAAGTGGTAAGTCCACCAAATATTCCCAGTAAAAGCAAAACCCCTATTAGGGCTGTTCCCAATGAATAACCTAAATTTTTAAAGGCGTTGAATAAACCGGCCGCATCAGTTTCCTGGTCACTTCCCGCAGCTGACATGGTGAGATTGGTCACTTGGGAGAGTAAA
>DAHVOW010000017.1 GCA_027318585.1 Methanobacteriaceae archaeon
AAATTATGCTTACTTCAATATCATTATTATAATACTATTTTCTGCTTTTACAATTCTTCTAGGAGACATATATGGTTTTCCTTTTATTGATATGTTCAGCTTTGGTAGTTTAATCCTTTTAATACCACTCATAATTAATATTTGGTTGTATCGAAGATATGGACCAGATCTTATTATAGAAGGTAAAGAATTTAATCGCTTACAAAAAATATCTGCCAAATCATTGCCCTATGAGCTGCAGCCATTTTATACCGATTCATCTTTCATTGGTGAAGGGGGCTTCGGCCGTGTTTTCAGAGGAATAAATAAAAAAGGAATAGAAGTAGCCATTAAAATCCCCAAAACATTCGATAAAAGATCAGAGAAAACTTTTATTACAGAAGTATCTAATTGGAGACATTTAGATCACCCCAACATAGTAAAACTCTATGATTATAAAATTTTACCCATTCCCTTCATTGAAACTGAATTTTCTTCAGAAGGGAATGTGAAAAAAGGCATGAAAACTCTCGAAGAAGCTGTTTCCATTGTTTATGATGTCGCCAAAGGACTTGCATATGCTCATAATAAGAATATCATTCATGGAGATGTTAAACTTTCCAATATATTGATTAAAGATGGAATGCATAAAATTTCTGATTGGGGACTAAGTAAATTGAAAACAGAGGATTCAGTTACATTATCAGGTGCTACACCTTCATATGCAGCCCCTGAACAAATCTCTCATGAGTTCGGTAAAGCTGATGAAAGAACAGACATTTATCAACTTGGAACAGTTTTTTATGAACTTCTAACTGGAAGAATGCCTTTTGAAGGCAATATATCAGAAATATATAGCTCTATACTAAACACCGCTCCTTTAAATCCTGCTGATATTAACCCTAACGCCAAACAGGTCGATAATATAGTTATGAAATGTCTTAATAAGAATAAAGAAAACCGTTACTCTTCCATGGAAGACTTGATTAAAGAGCTCAAAAATTATTTACCACCAGATGAAACTATACCATTTAGCGGTGAATAATTCTTAATTAACCGATATGTACATTTATGTTCATATCATATGTAGGCTTAAATATGGATAAAGGAGTGTTCCTGGCAACTATAGGTGGTTTAACGGTTTTTTTTATAGTTTTGGGCTTTATTTTATATGCTCCGACAGATTTCGATCAATATCTAATTGAACAAGTTGAAAAAGGTGTACCTACAGAAAAGTTGCTTCCTCAGATCGATAAAGAAACAGAAAAATTAAAAACAAACCTCGAACGAGATTTCGCATCTAAAGTGGCAAATAAAGATATTACAAAAACAAATATGTCTCGAAGTGACTATGAACGTTATATGGAGACCTATGAAAATGGTTTAAAGATGATTTCAGAATATGATGTTGCGTGTAAAAAATATGCTAATAGAGAAATTCCCAAAGAACAATTTTTGCATGAAATTAATAAGTCCAAAGAATTTATTGAAATCATGAATTACTAAATATCATCCAAACTCTGATTAAATTCTTGTAGATAGGAATTAATATGGAAATATACACCGATGTCAAAGGAAGGACTGGTATAGATTGTGGTGGTTTCTGTGAATTCTGTTTTTATAAAAATGTTAATTTTAGTAATCTAAACCCCACAGGATGCATAAATTGCCCTCCCCACCAAAAAGGGTGTTTATATTGTCTAGATTTTGTAGAAAGAGTTTATACTGAATTTATACCAATTTATCAAGTTTTAGCCGATATAAATAAAAAATTAAAGATATTAAAACCTAATGAAATAAAGCCTAAGGATATCAAAGTCATAGTTGCTGGAGCGGCAGATATATTAAATTATCCTAAATTGTATGAACTTGTTTCAATATTAAAAGAATCACTATTTAACATTCACTTAGGGTATACTAGTGGAAAACCAATAAAAAATGAAGTTATGGTAGAAAATCTTATCTCATTAGGAGTTGATGAGGTGAGTTTTTCAGTTTTTTCGACCAACCCGGAATTGAGAAGAAAATGGATGAAAGATAATAGTCCAGTGGATTCAATTAAGGGATTGAAATTATTCTGTGAAAATATTGATCTCCATGCCTCTGCTGTCGTTATTCCCGGTATAAATGATAAGGATCAAATCTTCGAAACTTGTGCTAATTTAGAAGAATGGGGTGCTAAAACTTTAATCTTAAGAAGATTTGCTAATTATCAAAATCAGGGATTAATTTTTAACAAGAAACCAATAATCGAGGGTATTACTCCACATTCATACGAAAAATTCCAAGAATTTGTCCAAAAAGTCTCTGATGAATTTTCATTTGAAGTTTTCGGATATCCATTTTTTGATCCTAAAAACGAAGGTCCATTTTGCCTTGCTAAACCTGATAACAAGGTTTATCTCCAGAATCTGCCTGAAGTTAGATCGGAAGTAACATTGATTACTGGTGAATTAGCTGCTCCTTTTTTAAAAAAGATTTTCAATTCAGTTGATGAATCGAATTTAGTGAATGTGGTGGCAGTGAATAAAGAAATTGCAGATTTGATTACAATCGAAGATTTGGACTTGATTGACCTTACTGAAGTTAAGTCAAAAGTAATTATTCCAAGAGGGGCTCTAGTTCATGATAGGGAAGCAGAAAAAATATTATGTAAAGATGGAAAACAAAGAAAAATTAAAAGAGGACCCCTTGTTTTAACTTATCCTGGTATTGGTGGTGATAAACATCTTACTAACAAAATTAAATTAATAGAATATGAATTAAAATCCCTTGAAGAATTAATAGAAATCATAAATACATTATAAAGTTTTAAAAAAGAAAAAGAAGGATAATTATCCTTCAATCTACATCATAGGAGGCATTCCACCCATTCCACCCATACCTGGTGGCATTCCTTCCATGCCTTCTGGTTCTTTAATACCGGCAGAGGCGATCATGTCGTCGATACGCAGGATCATCTCGGCGGCTTCGGCGGCAGACTGGATAGCCTGTTTTTTAACCCTTTGAGGTTCTACCACGTTGGCCTCCTTCATGTCGGTGACATCCCCTTTGAAGACATCCAGGCCCATCTGGAAGCTGTGTTCATGGGCGGCCCTTAGGTCCACAATGGCATCGATCTGGTCCAGGCCCGCGTTTTCAGCCAGGGTCCTGGGAACCACTTCCAGGGCATCAGCAAAGGCCGAGATGGCCAGCTGTTCCCTACCACTTACTGTGTCGGCATAATCTCTTAGAGCCTTGGATATTGCTATCTCAGGGGCTCCTCCTCCATAAACAACTTTTCCATCTTCCACGGTGGATGATACCACACCAATGGCGTCTTCCACTGCTCTTTCCACTTCAGCAGCGACGTGTTTGGTGCTGCCCCGGAGGATGATGGAAACCGCTTTAGGATCGGGGCATTCTTCAATGAAGGTTAAAACTTCGTCGAAGATTTTCTTCTCGTAGACTTTGCCGGCTTCTCCCAAATCATCAGAGCTAAGATCCTCGATGTTAGTCACGGTTCGGGCACCGGTGGCTTTTTCTAATCTTTCCATGTCGGATTTTCTAACCCTCTTCAGGGCCAGTATGCCTTCCCGGGCCAGGTAGTGCTGGGCCAGGTCATCAATACCCTTCTGACAGAAGATCACGTTGGCTCCGCTTTCTAAGACTTTATCCACCATGTCCCGGATCATCTGTTCCTCATTTTCCAGGAAGGCCTGCATCTGGGAGGGGTCGGTGAGTTTGATCTTGGCATCGGTTTCCAGGTCCTTAACTTCCAGCGGGTATTTTAAGAGGGCGATCCGTGCGTTTTCCACATTCTTGGGCATGGAATTATCGGCTCGTCCCTTGTCCAGAACCACCCCGTTAACGATTTCTGATTCGTTGATGGTGGCACCCTGGATACGCTGGATGTTTATACTCTTCTTGTTAACTTCACCATCTTCTTCCACCTGCTGCACGGCGCTGACTATGAGTTCAGCCAGGGGTTCACGGGCAGTTTCGGTACCTTTACCAGTCATGGCTGTCATGGCCACCTGAAGGAGGGTTTCACGGTCAGAGGCATCCAGAGAAATTTCTTCTAAAACTTCCAGTGCCTTGGCTGCGGCTCTTCGGTATCCCATAACCAGGGTGGTGGGGTGTATTTCCAGATCCAGTAATTCTTCGGCTTTTTGGAGAAGTTCACCGGCGATTATGACTGCGGTGGTGGTTCCGTCTCCCACTTCATCTTCCTGGGTCTTGGCCACTTCCACCAGCATCTTGGCAGCCGGGTGTTCGATGTCCATTTCCCGGAGGATGGTTACCCCATCGTTGGTCACCACGATGTCACCCATTCCATCAACCAGCATCTTGTCCATTCCTTTAGGGCCTAGAGTAGTCCTGACAATTCCTGCCAGGGCTTTTCCTGCCATTATATTCATTCTTTGAGCGTCTCGTCCCAAAAGTCTTGAGGTACCTTCGGGTAGTATTATTATTTGTTGGCCTTGTCCGCCTAACTGTGCCACAATATCATCTCCATTTCTTATGAGTAATTTAGGGGTGGGTTAGAGGTTATATAAATAGTTTTCTTAGGTGGGTGGAGTTTAATTTTAAAGTAAAAATAAAGTTATTCCAGCCGGTACTTAAACTCCCAGAGATACTTGCCTGATGTTTCCAGGCCCTCCAGGTGTTCTATCTCGTGGGAAACTCCATAAGCGGCGGGTCCTTCAAAAAATAACGGCCCATCTATACGTTTCAGCACTATCTCCATGGTGCCCGGGTTAAGCTCGGCTAAGATAATGTCTTCGGCCTGGAGTTCCACCCGGTAAGGTCTTTCCACCATTTCCCGTTCCTTCTTGTTACCGCATTTTTCCAGACGCAGGACCCGGCCATGGGTACTCATCAATTGGGGGTTAACCAGGAGGGTAACCCTCTCCAGAGTGTAACCTTCCTTTCTATCTTCATTATAATGGGTGATCTTCTCCTTAACTGCCAGGGCTTCCAGGTCCCTGGTTTTAAAGCTCCAGTCCCCGCCAAATTTAAATGAGAAAAGTACGGGTAGGAAGGCATCCGGCTTTATGTTCAAGCTTCGGATGGCACTTTCCTCCTGGAGGTTAAAGGAGAGCTGCTTTTTTAACTTGCCATATTCAGAATAATCCAATCTATCACCAATAAATTAAAATTAAAAAAAAGGGATGTGCATTACCGTAGTTAATCATTGGGCCTGGAAATCCTGGATGGAACTATCCACCACCTGGATTATGGCTTCGTCCAGGTCATCCTCTTCCCGGATAGCCAGAGGTATGTTGTCACAGTAAACCACTTCCATACCAGCCTCCAGGGCATCCTTGGTGGCCACGTCAACCGCCGCGGCCTTGAGTTCGGTGAGCATAACCTCCGCTTCATCCAAGTATTTTTCAATATCCTGCTGGAGCAGGGGACGGTTGGAAAGGTGGGGTGTGGTTCCCACCACCAGGCAGCCATGCACTTTTTCCAGGTGCCCGATTAGGACCTCCTTGATGGAGTCCGGAGCGGTGGTGGCAAAGAGCACCTTCTTACCCCGCACTGATTCTAAGGGTTTGGGTCGGAACACCGTGGGTATGACAGTGGCCTCGGGCTTCAAATTCTTTATAAATGCTTCGATGGTTTCTACCTTATGTTTACTGGCCAGGGGCTCTTCACACATGGTTATAACCACCAGTTCGGCTTTTTTAATACGGAAGGGGCCGAAGAAGCGTTCTATATTTATGAGGGGTTGGTTGGCACCCACCAGTACAATGTGTTTATCGGTTTTAATAGGGGGTATGGCTGCTCCACTACCCTCCATAATCACAAAATCAGCATCAACTTCATTGGCCATCTGGGCTCCTCTTTTCATGTTGGTGATGAACACCTGGCCCAGCATACCACCACCACACCTCCGGCAGCCAATGGTTAGTATCCTACTCATGAGGGCATCTTCCCAGTGGTCCGATGCCGCGTGAACTCCCTTGTTGGACTGTTCCATTAAAAATTGGGGTGTGATCTCGATCTGGTCTCCCCGAACGATCTCCGGCTCTTCCGGGCCTCCCCGCCCCATAGCCACCACACAGGGATTGTAATCCTCTTTATTTATTAAACGGGCTGCGTAGGCAGAGACCGCAGTTTTACCAATGCGTTTACCTGTGCCCAGGATTTTAAGGGAAGGTTTTTTTAGAATTTCATGTTCATCCAGGGGCTGGAATTGGAAATCCGGCCCCTCGTAGGGTATGCCCATCTCCAGTACCAGAGAAGCAATTTTAAAACGTTTGGAATAATCCACCACCGGTTCGTCACTGAGATCCATGACCACATCGGGTTCATGATCTTTTAAACTTTGAGTAATAAGATGATAGGGAATTTCGTGAAAATTTTCATCATAATAAACAGGCACTCCTAATTTTTCTTCAATAGATGCTGGTGAAGCATCACGAAGCTTTTCTGTGCCTCCAATAAAAACAGCAGCCACCACTTCATTATGTTCCAGGTTATCCAGAGTTTCTAAGGCATTTCTGGTTACCGGAAAATAATGTTCACCATCAATCAGGCAGATCATTTTCCTTAAGCCGTCCATTATATTCCACACTCCCGGCAGAGTCTTTACATCATGATTTTCTGGTATTTCTTTTCATATTTTAAGGAATCCTCATTTTGGGAGCGGATAAGTTCCTTGCGGGATCGTTTAACCAGTTCCGACAGGCCGTTGGAGATGTTAGAAGAATTTCCTCCATTATTAGTAGCCACCACATGGGAGATGGAAGCTGATAATACAAAAATAGCATGTTTATGTTCGGCCTTAGTTCGATGGATGTGATGTGGACTTATATTCAAGGACAGATATTCCCCGCATTCATCCTTAACCTCATATTCGCTTTCGAGATTTTTTAAAACGTATACCAGAAATTGATGTAGCTGTATTAGCTCGTCTTTGTACATATCTACCAGACACCTATATTTAAAGCGTTTTTTAGATTAATTTGGTATGCATTTATACCTTTGTAATACCAAAATGGTATTATCCCTATTTGTACTACCCAATATACTACCACTTATGATTTAAAAAAAGTTCCTCAACGGGTAGTAACTTCAAACCTTTATCCAATGATTATGCACTCGGTAACATATAGTTTTGGTATCATTACAAATAAATCTTTTGACCCTCAACATAAATTCGAAGTTAATATTATCAAACACTCACCCTACAAAACCAATTCTAAAAAAACAGATTTTCCATGGTGAAAAAATGAAAATCATATATTTAAAAGACCAGGAAGAAGTAGAACTATTAGAGAGATCCCAGATTGATGCAGAAAGTGTTGTTAAGCCAGTTCTGGAGATTATTAATGGGGTGCGAAAACATGGAGATCGTAGAGTTAAGCAGTTCACGGAGAAGTTTGATGGTGCTTCACTTGGTGACTTCCTGGTGAGTAAAGAAGAAATAGAGTCTGCCCTGGAGAAGGTAGAACCTCAGGTTTTAGAGGCCCTGGAAAGTGCCGCTTTTAACATCCGCAAATTCCACCAGGCACAGCTTCCCCAGGAATGGTCCATCACCGTCCAGGATGGAATCACCGCCGGACAGATCATAAGACCCCTGGAGAAGGTGGGCTGTTACATCCCCGGGGGACGGGCGGTGTACCCCTCCACCATCCTCATGACCGTCATCCCGGCCCGGGTGGCGGGTGTCAAAAAGGTGATATGCTGCACTCCCCCAGACCAGAACGGTGCAGTGAAGGATGTGGTCCTGGCCGCTGCACACCTGGCCGGCGCCCACCAGATCTACAAAGTGGGAGGAGCCCAGGCCATAGCTGCCATGGCCTACGGGACGGAATCCATCCCGGCCGTGGATAAGATAGTGGGTCCTGGAAATATATACGTCACCGCCGCTAAAAAGCAGGTGTATGGAACGGTGGATATTGACTTCCCAGCCGGACCATCAGAGGTGTTAATTCTGGCCGATGATGAAGCTAATGCCGAATACATTGCCCTGGATCTTTTAGCCCAGGCCGAACACGACCCGGAAGCAGCGTCAGTGCTGGTCACCACCTCCCCCACTCTGGCAGAGGAGGTCTGTCTACGAATAAAAGAGGAACTGCGCCTCACTAAAAGACGTGAGATCATCGAGGAATCCTTATCAAAATACGGTCGTATACTGGTAGCTCCTTCCCAAAAAGAAGCGATCCAGTTCACCAACCGCTACGCACCAGAGCACCTGATTATTATGACCCGTAAACCAGAAGAGGATATAAAGAGCATCATCAATGCTGGTTCCATTTTCCTGGGTGATTTAACCCCAGTTGCGGCGGGTGATTATGGGTCTGGGACTAACCACGTGCTTCCCACCTCTTTTTGTGCCCGTATGTACTCTGGTTTATCCACCGAATCCTTTCTGAAAAAACCCACCGTTCAAAAACTCACCAGAGAAGGCTTGGATAATCTAGAAAAGACAGTGGTGACCCTCGCTGAATACGAAGGATTATATGCACACGCTGAATCATTTAAACGGAGAATAAACCGGAGTTAGTGTATGAGTATAATAAACTCCACAACTCGTAAAAATCATATTCTATAATATCAAAAAGTCGATACTTCTTAAAAAATAAGGCACTTTTATAAACTGGACTTTAGAGATTATAGTGGTTACACCTATGGTGAAATAATTTTTATGACCCAATTACTGGATTAAGTTAGATGTAAAAATCCATTATAGACAACATTTTTCATATAACGAGGTGAATTAAATTGACAGAATCATTAGGAGATTGGAGAAGAACCCATTATTCACGACAAGTAAAACCGGATATGAACAGTCAGAAATTAACTCTCATGGGATGGATACACGAAATTCGTGACTTGGGCGGTATAATATTCCTACTTTTAAGGGACCGGGATGGTATAACCCAGATCACCGCTCCCAGCAAAAAGGTCTCATCGGAACTCTTTGAAGAGATCCGTAAACTCCGGAAGGAGTCGGTGGTGGCAATTAAGGGCACTGTCCAGGAATCAGGCAAGGCTCCGGGTGGAGTGGAAATCATACCCGAGGAGTTAAGACTTCTCAACCAGTCCCAGCAACCCCTGCCCCTCGATCCCACCGAAAAGGTGCGGGCAGAAATTGACACCCGGTTGGATTCACGTTATCTGGACTTAAGAAAGCACAGTGTGAACTCCATTTTCAAGATAAAAAGCAGAATGCTCCATTCAGTCCGGCTTTTTCTGGAAGAACAGGAATTTATAGAAATTAACACCCCCAAACTGGTGGCTTCAGCCACCGAGGGCGGTACAGAACTTTTCCCCATAACCTACTTTGAGAGGGAGGCCTTTCTGGGGCAGAGTCCCCAGCTTTATAAGCAGATGATGATGGCCACCAGTCTGGATAAGGTCTACGAGATCGCACCCATCTTCCGGGCCGAGGAACATGACACCCTCCGTCACCTTAACGAGGCCATTTCCATTGACGTAGAAGTGGCTTTCGCTGACCAGGACGATGTTATGATCCTTCTGGAGGAAATGGTGGCCAACGCCATAAAAGATGTGAAGGAAAACTGTGGTGAGGAACTGGAGACCATTGGTGTGGAATTGGAAGTTCCCAAAACACCATTCCCCCGTCTGAGGTACTCGGAAGTAGTGGACCTGGTAAACTCCCAGGGGGTTAACCTCCGTTACGGTGAAGACCTGTCCCGGGCTGCAGAGAAGGCCATGGGGGAGGTTATGGATGGTTACTATTTCATCAGTGACTGGCCCAGTGATATCAAGCCCTTCTACGTTATGCCCAACAGTGAAAACCCCGAGGTCAGCCAGGCCTTTGATCTCATGTACCGTGACTTGGAAATATCATCCGGGGCTATGCGGGTGCACCTGCACGACCTCCTGGTGGAGCGCATAAAAAGTAAGGGACTTAACCCTGATTCCTTCAACCGTTACCTGGCGGCCTTCCAGTACGGTATGCCACCCCACGCTGGTTGGGGTTTGGGTGCGGAGCGATTCACCATGTGTCTTACCGGTGCTAAGAACGTCCGGGAAACGGTTCTCTTCCCCAGGGACCGGAGAAGGTTAACACCTTAAACACCCATTTTCTCCTTTTCTGATTTTTTTTAGTAAATATGAAGTTGTTTTGATTTTCATGCCAAAATTCGATATCGCAGTGGTGGGTGGAGGTGCAGCGGGCTGTATGGCCGCCATACAAGCCAGTCACCAGGATAAGAGGGTGGTGCTTCTGGAGAGAAACCCTGAAATAGGGAGGAAAATCCTTTTAACTGGCAATGGACGCTGCAATCTCACCAACAATTCACCCCTGCCGATTTTTATAGAAAAGTTTGGGAGGAGGGGATCATTTTTTCGCTCCGCCTTGGGCAGCTTCAGTAACACGGACCTGATGGAATTTTTCCAAAAAGCAGGTCTGGAAGTAAAAGAAGAGACTGGAGGAAGAATATTCCCCCAAACTGACCGTTCCCAATCCGTGCTGGATGTGCTCCGGGCCAGGTTAAAAGAACTTAAAGTGAAGGTTATTTACAACTACCGGGTGGAGGATTTAAGAAAACTGGACGGTTACTTCCATCTGTCTGGTAAAAAAGGACGGTGGGAATACCAGCCCCATGAGCCTGGTGATGATGACATCGGAGAAAAAACCACCATTAATCATCTTATTCTGGCCAGCCGAGTTATACTGTGTACCGGGGGGGCCTCCTACCCTAAGACCGGGTCTAGCGGTGATGGTTATCACCTGGCGCAGAATTTTGGCCACCAAATAACCCCCCTCAAACCGGGCTTGGTGCCCTTGAAGATCAAAGAAAGCTGGGCCCGTTCCCTGCAAGGAGTGGTGCTTAAAGGTGTGGGCCTTACCTTCAGACACGGCAAAAGAGGGAAGATAAAGGGGGAGGGGGATATCCTTTTCACTCACTTCGGTGTTTCTGGACCCACTCTGCTAGATCTCAGCCAGGAAGTGGTTAAGGTCCTGGATAAGGAAGGTGAAATAATGCTTTACCTTGATCTGATGCCCCAAATCAACCGGGACCAGTTAGAAGAGGTCTTGCTTAATGATTTTAAAAAATACGGTAAACGGGAGTTGCAGAATTATCTCCGTTTCCATCTGCCCCAGGGATTCATCAAGGCCTTCCTGGAACTAGTGGATACTGACCCACATCAGAACCTGAACCAGATAGATCGAAACGGGCGTATCAAAATTTTGGATAATATAAAAGGCCTGGAAATGACAGTTAACGGACACCTGCCACTATCTAAGGCCATGGTTACTTGTGGAGGTGTTTCAAGGAATGAAATTTATCCAGAGACCATGGAATCTCGTTTGGTACCGGGAATGTACCTAGCCGGGGAGATTATAGATGGATGTGCCCCCAGTGGTGGTTATAATTTACAGCAGGCATTCTCTACCGGTTTTCTGGCAGGTAGAAGTGCCAGTGCAGAGTAAAATAAAAAGAATATAGAATAAGGGTTTTATTTATTTCAGGATTTAACCTTCTTCTTGGCTTTAACGTACTTTTCAATGGCCCGGGTCCCAAAGTAGAAACCGATTATTATGGCCATTATGGCGGTGAAACTTTGGATCAGGATGGTCACTGGTTGGCCAGGAATATACTGCACACCACCAAAGGCCAAAAGGGGCATCATAGCAAAGTAAACTGCTACAAAAGACACGGTAAGAGCCTTTCTCACCTCGCCAGTGTTCAGTGGTGCCGTGCCAGACATGTAGTTGACCAACACTACCATACCGAAGAAGGTCACCAGTCCCATGGAAACGAATAACCAGTATACTGGGAAGCCCATAAGGTATATTATCAGGGGGATAATCACAAGATCTATAATAATCAGCAAAGTGATGATTTTAAGGGCGTTTTTCCATTTTTTTTCATTGGAAATACGTATCTTCCGGAGGAGGTTATCCCTTTCTTTAGTTAGCTTGATCTTATCCTTATCCAACCATTCAACCTGTCTTTCCAGGTCGTTTTTTAGGGTTTCTATCTTGTTCAGCTTCTCCAGGTCCAGCTCCTGGATCTGGTGTTCCAGATCCATTTTTTGGCGTTGAAGTTCATTGACTTGTCTTTCCAGTTGTTCTCTTTCCTGTTCACTCATGCTAAGCCCCCTGGAAATAATAAAGACTAAATTTAACTATGTTCAGACTATTATTTAAGTTTATAAGTGGGACAGATGAAAATTATTGTAAAGATTAGAATCTTCCAACGGTTAACAGAATATGGATCATCCGGTAAGAATACTAAATCTAAACCCATCAACAGTTAAATTAATCCACCCCTTCTTAGTGATCAGATATGATCAGTGTAGTATACAATATCAATATTTATAGGCAAGTTCTGAGAGATATTATTAAACAGGATGATCTAGTGGTGGAGTTAGGGTGTCATCTTGGCAATTCAACCAAGATCATGTCGGAAATGGCCCCGGAAGGAAAGATAATTGCGCTGGATAAATCCGAAGAAGCATCCCAATCCATGAATAAACTCACGAGTTCGTATTCTAATACCGAGTTCTTAAAGGCAGATGTACGTCTTCATGAAACTCTGGAAAAGGTAGCCCTGATGATAAAGGACCACGGTGGCTGTGATGTGTTGTCCATTGATTTAGGTGGAGGCCACTATCCCGATACCACCTTCAAGGTATTCTTCATCTGGTCATCAACTTTAAGACCCAGGGATACTATAATTAGAAATAGAGGACTTTTGGATTTCCTGCACTCCTCATCAAGTTCAGAGATAATTAAATCCCAGGAGGGCTGGTTGGAATCCTCTGGTGGGGATGGTGTGCCTCCCCGGCTTAAAGAACTCCAACTATGGTCCACCAATATTTAACAAGGAGGGTAGTTATGATCGGCAAGCGAATCAGGATCGAAAGGATATTGAATCGAAAAACAGGAAGATGCGTGATTGTACCCATGGATCATGGGGTTTCCATTGGACCGGTACCCGGCATAATCAATATGGCCCACACCATAGATGAAGCAGCCAGTGGCGGTGCTAATGCAGTTATAATGCATAAGGGAATGGTTGGCAGCGGACACCGGGGATATGGAAGAGATATAGGTTTGATAATCCATCTTTCAGCCAGCACTGGCCTGGGACCAGACCCCAACCATAAGGTGCTGGTTACTTCAGTGGAAAAAGCCATCCAAATGGGAGCCGATGCTGTTTCCGTGCATGTGAATGTGGGATCCAAGAAGGAACCCGAGATGCTCATGCAGCTGGGGAGTATTGCCGAGATCTGTGATGACTGGGGAATGCCTCTCATCGCCATGATGTACCCCCGGGGCAAGAAGATCGACAATGAACACGATGCTGAGGTAGTTAAAATTGCATCACGGGCAGGAGCAGAACTGGGAGCAGATATAATAAAGACCAACTACACTGGGGATCCGGACACCTTTCAGGAAGTCATTGATGGCTGCCCGGTGCCTTTGGTAATAGCTGGAGGTCCCCGGGTGGAAACCGACCGGGAACTTCTGGAAATGGTGAAAAACTCGGTGGATGTGGGAGGCGCTGGAGTGGCCATTGGCCGTAACATTTTCCAGGCCAAATCACCCCAGAAGACCACCCAGGCCATTGCAGAAATAGTTCACAACAATCTGGGAGTGGACGAGGCCCTTAAAATACTGAATGGGTAATTAAGGTGGAAGTAAACATGAAATTTGCCTGGATAATGGCTGAAGGTACCGAATGGGACCAGAAGAAGACCTTCATCACCACTGCCTTGGAGTCAGGGATGGACCACGTGGTGGACTTCACTGACGTTGATAAAATTCGCAAACTGGGAAACATAACCGTTATATCGGATATGGAAGGATCAGATATCGTATTGGTGGGTCGAAATGGAGAAGGGGACAGCACCCTGCCCTTACCCCAGGATCTTACCCAATCCAAAGATTTAACCGCAGTGCGTCATTTAAAAAAGAGGGGTAAAGTAACCGCTGCTTATGTGGAGATCACCAGTAAAAGACACGAAGAACTGGCTTCCCTATTGGGAAGAGAGGCCGATTATTTGATACTGCTGGGACGGGACTGGAAAGTGATACCCCTGGAGAACATAATCGCCGATCTGCAAAAGGAAGAGGTGAAACTCGTAGCCTCGGTGGCTGATTATGATGAGGCCAAGTTGGCCCTGGAGACCCTGGAGTACGGTACCGAGGGTGTGATGATATCTCCCCAGGAAGTGGGAGAGATCAAGAAGGTAGCGGAGTTACTGGAAAAAATTGAATCTGAAGCTTACAGCCTTAAAGTAGCCACAGTTACCCGGGTGGAACCGGTTGGAAGTGGTGACCGGGTGTGCGTGGACACCTGCAGCATGATGTCCCTGGGGGAGGGTATGCTGGTGGGATCCTACAGTCAGGGACTTTTCCTGGTGCATAGTGAATCCTTAGAGAGTGAATACGTGGCTTCCAGACCATTTCGGGTTAACGCCGGCCCGGTGCATGCTTATGTAATGGCTCCCGGTAATCGTACCCGTTATCTATCAGAAATTCAAACTGGCGATGAAGTTCTGGCGGTGGATAAGAATGGTAAATCTCGAAGCGTCATAGTGGGAAGGGTTAAAATAGAGAAAAGACCCCTGATGCTGGTGGAAGCAGAAACTGAAGGAGTGGTACTTCGGACTCTCCTGCAGAATGCCGAGACCATAAGACTGGTAGCTGAAGACGGTACACCCATATCGGTAGCAGATCTTAAAGTGGGTCACAAGATAAGGGTCTACCTGGATGAATCGGCCCGTCACTTTGGGATGGCCATCGAAGAGAGCATAATCGAGAAATAGGGTTAATCCTTCAATTATCTCTCATTTTATTATTCTAAAATTAAGTAGGATGTCTATGGACCGTGATCAGGGTGAATTAAGAGTCCAGTAAGAAAAAACCAGCTCCTCGCCCGGATGATGGGGAGGTTCGCTTTTGAAAGGAATGCTATAATTAACGGGCCGGTCGATGTTAAAACCCTATTCACAGGCGGATCCGGGAATAAAAAATACAAATGCAGGGAGTGATGAGATTGAGAGCATTTATGGCTGTGGAGATAGATTTCAGGTTGATAAACAAAATTTTAAAGGTGCAAGAAGCAATTAAAATGGCTGATGCACAGGTTAAATTTGTGGATGGGGAGAACCTGCACTTCACGGTTAAGTTCTTCGGAGACATCACACCGGACCAGGCCCAGCAGATTACCAGCCTGACCGACAGCCGGTTGGAGGACCAGAAATCATTCCAGATGTACATAAAGGGTACGGGAGTTTTCCCCAACCTGGACCGGCCCCGGGTGTTATGGCTGGGAGTGGATGATCCTCAGGAATTTTCCCAGTTACAGGAGAAACTGGATGACGACTGGGTGAGGATGGGCTTCCGCAAGGAGCGTAGCTACATACCCCACCTTACCATCGGCCGGGTTAAGGGACCTCGAAATCGGGAGGCCCTCATCAGCAAAATCAGAGAACTGGAAACAGTGGATATTGGGCCCTTACCAGTGAATAAACTGGTACTTAAACAGAGTGAGCTAACACCAGTAGGTCCCATCTACACTGACCTTCAGGATTTCCCCCTGGGTTAGTTGAGAGGTGCGAATTTTTTGCCTGATCTTAATCTGATTCTTAAAAAGATAGAACCATCCCCGGAAGAAAAAACGAGGGTGGAAAATCTGGCCAAGCAACTCATCCAGATCATAAACCAGAAAGCACAAAGAGAGGGAATCCCAGCTGAGGCCATCCTGGTGGGCTCGGTGGCCAAGGGCACCAGACTGGCTGGCAAGGCCGACGTAGATATTTTCATAACCTTCCCCCTATCCTGTTCAGAGGGTTATATCAAGAAAAAAGGCCTTAAACTGGGCCATCACGCTATAAAAAAATTGGGAAACGGATATGAGGAGCGTTACGCATCCCATCCCTATGTAACTGGATTTATAAATGGTTACGAGGTGGACTTTGTACCCTGCTATGCCATCACTGAGGGCCGTGAACTCAAATCTGCGGTGGACCGGACCGTACTACACACCCGATACATAACGGCCCATTTAAAGGCCAACCAGAAGGGTGAAGTGCTTTTACTCAAGCGTTTCATGCAGGTGGTGGGTTGCTACGGCTCCGAGTTTAAGGTGGGAGGTTTCCCGGGTTACCTGGCGGAACTGCTTATCCTGGAGTATGAAACTTTTATGGGGGTGCTGGAACAAGCGGCTCATGAGTGGAGGCCCGGTTACCAGGTGGACCTGGAAGCATATGGCACGGCCAGTCAGTTTAATGATCCCCTGGTGGTGGTGGATCCAGTGGATGAAAAACGTAATGTGGCTGCCGCGTTAACCCTGCAGAAAATGGCAGAGTTTGTAGTGGCGGCTTCCCGGTATCTTGATAACCCCAGTCCAGACTACTTTTTCAGAAAAGATAAAAAAATCGATACAAAGACCCTTAAAGAGGAGTTTCTATCCCGGGGTACCGTGAATCTGGTTCTCACATCCCCCGCTCCTGAAATACCGGAGGATGCGCTCTACCCCCAGATCAGGAAAACTGAGCATTCCCTGATGAAAATCCTTAAACGATCCGGATTCCGAGTGTGGGGCAGTGATTCAGTCAGCTACCAGGGCCGGATATTAATTATCCTGGAACTGGAGGTGAACCTTCTTCCACCATTCAAGAAGCATTACGGCCCCCAGATATGGAACCGAGTGCACAGCAGATCTTTCCAGGAAAAGTACCATCCCCACTGCTGGTTGGAAGATGACACCTGGGTGGCCCTGGTTAAACGTGGACATACCACTGCTGAGTCACTCTTAAAATATGTGATCTCACCGGATGGTATCCATCATCTGCGCACTGGACGACACCTTAAAGACCAGCTGATAAACGGATATCAGCTTAAAGCTCTTCCTGAATTTCTAGAAGAAGAAAAACCAGACCAGAAGGTGCTGGCCTGGCTCTATCACTACTTGCATAAGGATGAACTTCCAGGGGATATCTATTAATAGAGACCAGATCTAGGGGCTTTAAATGATTGTTATGGACTAAAAAAAAATATTCAAACTCTTATTTTTACTCAAACTCTTATTTTATAATAAATTTCCTAAAAATTCCCCTATCAGTCCCTTCTTTCATTGACAAATCGGGGCACCGCATCCCGGAGGGGGTCGAAGGTCTCCAGATTTTTTATCTCGGTACATTTCATGCTGACCATGGAGTGCAGAGAGGATGGGAGTCGCAGTATCCGTTTCAGGTCGATGGATACCTTGGCATCCACCAGTCCCAGGTTAACAAAGGCCAGGGCTTTAACCAGTCTTTTATAACGTATAGGACCTATAGCATTGCGGAAAGGACCCCACTGGTCATCAACAAGCAGGTGACGGTTTTTTATCACGTCTTTTATGAGTTTTTTGTTAACCTCCTCCATTAAGATGTCCTCGTTCAGGTATAAAATGGACTGTTTAACTCGTTGGGTGAATACCTGGGGATAGCCGAAAGGTACGGTGAAGTGTTCCAGGTTGTAGGTCATTCCCTGGTTACTGTACTCACTGCGAGGTACCTCCGCCCCCACCAGGTACTTCACTATCTGGGAGCGTACTTCACTGTCGGTGCCCAGCACCTCTTCATCCTGGACCCGGAGGTGGTATCCCCGGCCCGAGTAAATCATGTGAATCTCCTTAAGGCCCAGATCACCTTGTAGGGTGTCTTTTAGGTCTGATACTATGTTTTTCGCCTGGTCCAGGCACACTTCACATACACTACCACAATCACAGGAGCGGATAGGCAGGTCCTTAGCATCCACATCAAAGACCAGTTCTGATTTAAGCCAACCCTCCCTCCGGTTCGGTTTCTGGTAGAAGGCCACTGATGTGTAGGCCTCGAAGGGGGTGCGGTAGCGCATGAACTTACGCAGATGATCCTCATTACGGAAAGTCCGATAACGGTCATTAGGTCCCCTACCATGGTGGTCGAATCCGAACTCCCTCTGATAGAGTGAATGACGTATGAACCTAGGGATCTGTTTTATGTCCCATTCTTCCCGATAGTACCGGCGCCTTTCCTCAGGGGTGGCTTTTTGAAACTCCATGATACAATCCTTTAAGTTTAGTTCAAAGATTTAGGCATCATCTTTTTTAACTTCAATCCAACCATTAGCTTGATCTTCTTTTTCTTTTTCCTCATTATAACCTTCCTTACCCACATTATCCTCAGATTCTGTTCTTTCTTTACTTAGAATCCAATTCTTGCGGTTGTAATAGCTCAGGGGGTTCCCTATCTTTTTACAATCCTCATCGGGACGGCATAAATGGGGTAGGTGTAGTTTGATCTTCTCACAACTCATGGGAGTGTACCATTTAGTCTCCCCTTCATTTTCCAGTTTCAGGTTAGAGTGCATGCCGAATCCCAGCTTGGCATTGATGTTGATCTTCTCCTGGGGCTGATCCTCAAAGAGGGGTGGAACACACCTTTCGGCAGCCTCATAGATAAGGGGCAGTACCTCATTATGAACGACCTGGAGCTCCGGATCCTTGTCCGATACCTGGACGGTGACATTTTGCTTGAAAATATCCGGACATAAACGGGCGTAGGATACGAAGGGAGTAATGAAAAGTACTATGGCATCGTTTCTTCCCCCGGATTTAATACCCTCCAGGGCATTTTTAACGCAGGGAGGAAATGCTTCCCGGTTTAGGGGCCCAGTGTAGGAGTATCCTCCACCTCCTCCTGATCCACCGTAACTGGTGGTGGGCTGGATCAAAATTTCAGTCACTTTATCGGCCAATTCCAAAAGTAGAGGGTTGGGTTCTACCATTAAACGGGCTTTTTCATGGACTTCCGCCATGTAATTCTCGGTTTGTTGCATAACCATCCGGATCAGAATTAGTTCCTGAAGTTCTTGGCCAATTAAGAGTTGATACATCTTATCCGGGTCCCGGTGCTGGAGTCGTGACCCAAAACGATTCCTGAAATCCTCCCGGTCCATGATCACCTCCCCCTGGTCCAGAACCAGATCGGAGAGTTGTATCCTTCGTGAACTTAACAGGTTCTCGAAAAAGGTCCACTTAACAGTTTCCTGGCTTAAAAGCTCCTGTAATGCCTTTAAAACTATTTCAGTACGTTCACGACTGTTTAACTCCTCCAGCCTATTCTGGATCAGGCTACCCTGGGATTCAACCATCAAACGACTTTCACGAGAATTAGGTCCAAATCTAACCCCGATAGCCTGGGATAATAGGTAAAAGGATATGATATCATATTTCTCGATATCCTCCTGGAACAGAAACGCGAATTTTCGATAATTAAAATCACGGTCATTACGTTTTTTTACGTACCACTCCAACCGTTTAAGGGCCATTTCCAGATAATTACGGGGGATATCCTGGTCCTCAGATATATCTTGGGATTTACTACGGGTAACGAGCTCTATAAGCTCGGGATTATCCTGGATCAAACTATCCAAACTTCCCAGTTGCCTTACTCTTTCCCTACCTTCCATGGAGAGCGGATTTATGAAAGAAACCCCTACCATGATCTGATCTTGGTTTTCTAAAATAAAGTACTTGATGTATGGACTGGGGATGAAAGTGTTTAGTAATTAAAATGTGGATTTAAATTATGGGAGGCCTCCTCCCGAGCTAGATTGGATAATCTTACACAGCGTTGGTTAGATAAGAGGTGTTAAGGTGTCAATTTATAGTGCCAAATTTATATATACAAATATGAACAAAGGGAGATTTACCTTTTATCGGTACTAATACTTTTTAGAATTATAAAATACGTTTTATGAGTTTATTGATACTTTAAACCTGTATATAGGAGGAATAAATTTGAATAAGGTCTTTATCACCTGTGCTTTACCCTATGCCAATGGTCCCTGTCACCTGGGCCACCTCAGATCAACCTACATACCAGCCGATATCTACGCCCGTTATAACCGCATGATGGGCCGTGATGTTCTTTTTGTATGTGCCACCGATGAACACGGCACCCCCATTGCAGTGAAGGCTGAAAATGAGGGTAAGACCCCTGGGGAGATTGCGGGACGATATTATGAAATGATAAAAAGTGATCTGGACGCCTGCCACATCTCCTTTGACAACTTCTCCCGGACTACGGACCCTTTACACTACCAGATCGCCCAAAATTTCTTTTTAGACCTTTACCAGAAGGATTACATATACGAAGAAACCATACAGCAGCTATACTGTTCCAAATGTCAGCGATTTCTCCCGGACCGATATGTGGAGGGGAGCTGTCCCCAGTGCCAGGCCGAAGGAGCCCGGGGTGATCACTGCGAGTCCTGTGGGCGGCATTTAGACCCCCTGGAACTGGTAAATCCGACTTGCCTTATTTGTGACTCCGAGCCACAGATCAGAGAGTCCCAACACTACTTCTTTAAGCTCAGCCACTTCCAGGACCAGGTAAAGGAATGGATCGAATCCAATCCCGAACTCCCGGCCAACGTCCGTAACTACGCCCTGCAGTGGGTTAAAGAGGGGCTTAAGGACTGGATACTCACCCGGGATATGGACTGGGGCATACCAGTGCCTCTGGAAGGTGCGGAGGGTAAGATCATATACGTATGGGGTGAGGCTTTCCTGGGTTACATCTCCTCAGCGGCTCAGTGGTCCCGGAGAGAAGGTGAAGCCTGGGAGCCCTACTGGGATGATGGTGCCGTGCACTTCATTGGCAAGGATATCATCTACCACCATAGCATATTCTGGCCGTCCCTGCTTTTAGGCTACGGATGCCAACTTCCACGTACCATAGTAGCCGGGGAGTATCTATCACTGGAAGGGCTTAAAATGTCCACCAGCAAAAATTGGGTTATATGGGCATCGGAATTCATGGAAAAATTTGATTACAACCTTTTAAGATATTATCTGGTGGCCAACGCCCCCCTCACCAGGGACACCGATTTTTCATGGGACGACTTCCAGAGGCGAGTTAATGATGAACTGGCTGATGTTCTGGGTAACTTCCTGCACCGGACCTTCTCCTTCACCCACCGTTTCTATGGTGGTGAGATTCCAGAGCCAAAAAACTGGAACGATACTGACCAGGCCCTGGAACAACAGCTGAAAGAATTACCAAAAAAAGTTTCCAGACATGTGGAGAAGTATCAATTCCGGGAAGGACTGAGGGAGATCATCGGCCTGGCCAAGGCCGGTAACAAGTACTTTAACGACCATGAACCCTGGAAGGCCGTGAAATCGGACCCCCAGGATGCAGCCACCTGCCTGTATCTATGTAACCAGGCCGCCAAAACCATGGCCATCCTGTTATTACCCTATCTGCCAGGTAAAGCCCAGGATATTATCAAGATCCTGAACCTGGATGATGAAAAGTTCAGCTGGAATGAGGCAGCTCAATTTTTACCGGCCGGACATAAACTGGCTCCGGCCACACCACTATTCCCTAAAATAGATGATGAAATAATTGAAAAAGAGAAAGAAGCTCTTTATGAAAACCTAGAGGAGAAAAAAGTTATGGATATCATAAGTATTGAAGACTTTGCCCGTCTGGACCTACGGGTAGGTAAGATCATTGGAGCAGAAAGTGTAAAAGGCTCAGAGAATCTCCTGAAGTTAATGGTGGATCTTAAAGATAAACAGATACAAGTAGTGGCTGGGCTGGCCAAGAAGTATCAGCCGGCCGAGATCATAAATCAGAAGGTTATTGTGCTGGTCAACCTTAAACCAGCCAAGCTGTTCGGAATCAAATCAGAAGGGATGGTCCTGGCCACCCAGGACAGTCTAAACCTGTTAAATCCCGGTAACGCAGAGGTGGGTGAAGAAATTAAATGAATGAATCGGTGCTAATTGGTGGGGCCGAGAAATTCTTAGCCCAGATACCGGGTTTTGATGGGGAGCTGGCTGGTGATGTCAACTCCTTTTTAGAAAGTTACTCTCAGTTAAGGGATAACCTGGACACCCTTTATGAATTCAGGGATAACATGGAACTCAAGGGTTACAAGGCCCCTTATCGTTCCTTGAAGTATGGGAAGGTTCAGTCATCGGAGATGAAGATGGATGACCTCTATGATGTGAGCCGTCACAGCCAGTTTTTTCGTATGCGAGCCGCCGCTAAGAAGAACATTTTGGACCGGGTTAAATCTGCCATTGCATCACATAAAGTAGCCCTCGGCCACTTAGAAGAGTATGCCGTAGTAACCTGCTCTGCCTGCCAGGCACGCTACCGTGGTCATGAGCTGGGCAAGCTCCACCAGGATAGGTGTGAATGTGGCTCCCAAGATTTAACTATAAACCTTAATAATGACGGGATTCACCGTTTAGGGATCCTTAAATATCTTCCCCTCTCCGGGGACTACATGGTTAAAATGTCAAAACTGTCACCCCTGGGAAGGGAGGCCTTTCGTAGTCTGGTGCGTATATTAAAACAGGAAAAAAGGGGTATTGTAAAAACCCTCTCCATGGTTATTAAAGTAATGGAGGATGGTCGTTGGGTGCGTAAACGGGTTAACATCGACACCCAGGAAGAGTTGAACTATGAAAGGAAGATTCGGGAAACCTATGGAAACAATGCCCGCATCGAGTTCATGCAGTTTCATCGTAAAAGACCGGCCATTATTAATGATAAGCAAGTTCAAACCGCCCTGGCCCTGGGATATGTCGGGTACTCCGAAAGTCTGGGAAAATCATTACTACCCCCTTTATTTCAAAAAAATCTAAAAAATGAGGATACTTTACTGATCTACGATGCTTCTTTTAAGAAGGCAGAAGAACTGGCTAAAGTCCAGAAAGAGTGGGAGGAGGAAGGAAACCTCCAGGAAGATCTTTTACTAGAAATACTCCAGGAAGAAGGCCTGGCTGATGATGAAGGCCAGATGGATGAGGTTTTAAAAGAGGATCTGCAGTTGATGGATGAACTGCAAAAGGAGATTTTCCTAAAGATTCCGCAGGCTTTGATACTGTGGGATATGATGCGTTACTATCTATCCACTTCCTATGACCGTCGCAGCAAACATTCTGGACCATTCCCTTATTTAAGGCCTTCTCTGGATATTAATCAATTGAAAGCTTTCCAGGAATATCCTTCCAATCTGGCCAACATTATGAAAGACACCCTAGATGAGAATATTGAATTTTTACCGGATATGGATAAGATCATATCCTTTAAGTTTTCAATGGAGAAAAAGACCCATGGTTTGCATATTAAAATGGACCCTGCCATGGGTGCGGCTATTTTAAATATTAAAGGGCAAGTAGCTATTTCCAGAACTGCCCAGATCTTCAGAGTTAAGCCTCAGGATGTGAAGAAACAAAAATCAAACCTTATAACCCTCCAGAAACCAACCACCCGGAAGGCCCAGAAGTTTCTGGAATTGGTTCAGGGTTAATTAGGTTAAAGGGATGACAATATGTTTGTAGGCTGTGAGTGAGTATGGAGGAGATTTATGTTTCACAACCTCTAACAATTCAGAGGATTATGGAGCTTTTAGAGCTACACCCGGAACTTGCGAAAATTAAATGTCCACCCAGCTTGTATTCCCGTACCCCGTCCAAATATCTGGATGCACTTCTAAATCTGGGAGTAGTAGTAGAACCAGAAAAAAGGATGGGAAGACCTCCTAAATATGGTGATAAAGAATTTAAAATGGTAGATGAACTTCTATCCCGGGGAAGAACTCCACAAGAGATAGCCCGGGAAACTGGCATTCCCCTTAAAAGTGTCTACCCCCTCATCCAGAGTAAATTAACCCGGGGCAGACCCCCCAAATATGATAATAAAACTATAAGTATAGTGAAGGAACTCCATGGGTCAGGGAAAAGCGCCAGGGAAATATCAGAACAACTGGACATCCCCCTACGGAGTGTGTACTTTTTGATACAAAGGTGATTGGAGAATGGATCTCAACATCATAACCCAATACCAGGGCCTATTAATTTCCAGCATAATCTGCGGAATTATAGCCTTCCTAATAACCTTCTTAAGCATGCCCCGACTCATAAAGAAGCTCAAAAGTGCTGAGATAGTGGGTAGAGATATACACAAACCCAGCAAACCAATGGTGGCCGAGATGGGTGGTATCGGGATTTTATTCGGTTTCACTATCGGGATGTTTCTGGGCGTTTATCTGTATCCCCAACTTCAGGAGCAGCTTATTGTTAGCCTGGTGGTAATTCTGCTGGTGGGTATTGTGGGAATGGTGGATGATCTGGTGCAACTTTCCTCCCAGGAGAAGTTGATACTGCTATGGCTGGCAGGATTACCCCTCATCTGGATCGCCCCACCTAATGTGGGCCTGATCTACATGCTGGCCATGCCCTTTGCTGTCACCATCGCATCCAACCTTACCAACATGCTGGCTGGTTTGAATGGTATAGAATCTGGATTGGGGGCCATTGCCATGACTTCCCTCTCGGTTTCATGTATTATTATGGGAAAAATGGATGTGGCTTTGATTAGCATGGCCATGCTTGGAGCACTGCTGGCCTTCTTATACTACAACCGTCACCCCTCCCGGGTTTTCCCAGGGGATGTGGGAACTCTAATAATCGGGGCGACCATCGTGGTGGTGGCCTTTATTGGTAGGGTTAAGATCATAGCCCTCATTGTGCTCATCCCCAACATAATCGATAGTTTGCTCAAATTTTACAGTGTGGGAGTCATGGAAAGGCAAAACCATCAACCCACCCAAGTGGGAGAGGATGGTAAACTGCAAGTACCGGAAGGGGGTTTCAATTCCCTGATAAGGTGGATTTTGAAACGTCCCATGGAAGAAAAGAATGTGGTGATACTGGTATGGGGTATTGGTATGTTCTTTGGATTGCTGGGAATCTTAATGGCCTATTTTTTAAAAAACAGTTTGATCTGATGGTGTTAAACTAAAAGAATCAACTCCACCTCACATCGGCAGTGGTGTAGTAATACCGGTGCGAAAAAACCGGGTTATATGCATTGTTGGTCAGGTAATCCGTCTGAAAGGATCCGGAGATACTTTTACGAACGTAGTAGTTTATACGCTCCCCCATACAATTCTGGTCATCATGGTTCTTCAAGGTGGGATCAGACGCATAGACCCTGATCTGTATCTTGGTCCTCTGGTAAACCGAATTATAACCCTGATTTTTGTATTCAACCTTTATAATACGTACTTTGGAGGGTAAAAGCAGGCGCTGATTTTTATTAGTGTAATTAGAGAATGCCTGGTCCGGGTAAAAAGCCATACTATTTAGATTAGCACCCTGGGTAGCTCCGTTGCGGGCGGCGGCCATGGCCAAAGTCAGTTCACTGGATTCAGTGGTTAATGAACCTAAAAGTAACACCACCAATGGAATAACCGCCACTATCATCATAAATTCAATGGAGATCTGTCCTCGTCTGTCCATTATTTTTCCACCATATTAACTTGTTTTAGACCTTTAAACTGATAACCAAGTAGTGGTTTCCATTTTCATCTCGATGATGGGTGATCCGGTAGGTTTTTCCAGGATAAAGAATCAACTGCTCCTCAGTACCCTTGGATCCGGTGACGCGTGGGACAGAAAAGGAGCTGAAAGAATTTCTATCGCCCATATCCAAAAAAACTCCAGAAGAGTTTACCTTCACCAGGTAGTTCTTACCCTTAATTTCGGGAGGCATTTCCACCATTAATTCATGCCCTTCCCCACCAGAATATGCATCTTCCAGTGATTGTGCAACTTTATCGGATATTATCCTGGATTCCACCGCTTCCTGAGTTAAAATAGCGGTTTCAGACCGTTCTTGGACTACTCCGATAACCCCCGAGAGGATTATTAAAAACACCACCGAGGTTAACAATAACTCCACACTCATCATAATACTATAATTTATATAGGTAATACGGTATTATTAAAGTATTGATAATTTATTATCAGGGGGATGAAAATGGGAGATGAAAAATTTGATTTATTGATACACTTCGACAGTAACCGGAATAAATGGAACGGACAGGAACTTCTGGGAATACTGGAACTGGAACAGTTATTCCAGGATATGGAGGGAAGATTTCTGATCAAAGAATCAGAGTTTGTTAACACGGTAATGGTGGAAGTGGAAAAAAATCCTCTGGAGGCCTATCATTTACTTTTAAAATCACCTACTAAAGTAGTATCCCGGGCCATGTATATCGAAAGTACAGTTAAAACCTGTGGTAATCAAATAACAGAACGAGCCATTAAATGCATAGGATCAAAGGCCAGTCCAGGGGATACGTTTATGGTGCGCTGCTACCTGAAGAAGCGAAGATATATTAATTCCTGCCAGAAACTTATAATCAGGATTGAAAATAATATCATAAATGGGTTTAAACTCCAGTTGGACCATGAAAAACCACGATGGATCGTCCATCTAGAATTTTTAGGTGATAAGACCGGCATATCGGTCCTGGAAACTGGAAGTTTCATTTGAATTGATGGGTACAGGTTTTCGTCATGTACCGGATCATAAGGTTTACGGGTGGGGTTTACAAATTCGATGAACTGGCAGAATACTTGGAAGATGCAGGTGGGATGCTGGTTCAAGAAGATCGTTTGCACATCATCCGGGGAAGCTCCTTTATAACCCAGGAGTTGCAGGTTATCATGATTGTCCCCCCTGATGAGTTAGAACATGTGAAAGCCCTGGCCCAGGATATCAAAGGCCAGATCGAGGAGGATCTTAACCTGGATCCACGGGATGAATTGGAAATTTTACATTACTTCTATCTGTACCATACCCTTAGTCAGGCAGGGAAATGGGTTAATCTATCCCTTATCAAGGACTTAACCGAAAATTTATACCAAGCCGAAGATCCACTTCCGGATCTGGTTTATCTGAATTATTTTGATGAATCATCCACCCCTGAAGACTTTAAACCGTCCCTGGATATGATGTGTAGACTGGACCTATTGGAGGTTCGCAACCAAAAAGATAAAGCGGAGTACCGGATAAAAAGAGACAAGATGTGATATATTTGATGATCCGGGGCGAATATTTAGTATCCATAGGATTGATGGTTATAATCACCGGAATACTCCTTTTAATTGTGGGATCAGTCCTCCTTTCACAAGGAAATGGTGAAGGATCAAATAAGAGCACTGCCCAGATACGTGGTGGGGGAGTGGTGATGATTGGATCCATTCCCATCATTTTTGGTACTGATAAAGGCAGTGCTATGGGGGTGGTGATACTGGCCATCATCCTGATGGTTTTATCCTACCTTATTTTCCACCGGTAAGGGGATTATAGAACTTATTCTATCCTAAATTAATAGATAATGAAAAAGCCTTATATTCTAAAAACCCATATCTAAAAAGAATAAATAATAAACCAATGACTTTGTGTTAAAGAGTGATGATATGAAGATTTCTGTGGTTATCCCGGCCCTTAACGAAGAAGGTATTGTAGGCAGAACTGTGCAGTCAATACCCCAAGAAAAATTAGAAGAAATGGGGTTGGAAACCGAGATAATTGTAGTGGATAATGCTTCAACCGATAATACTGCCCAGGAGGCCAGTGACGCCGGAGCCCAAGTTATTCACGAAGCCCATCGCGGCTACGGCAATGCCTATAAAAGAGGTCTTAATGAAGCCACTGGAGATATAATCGTGATGGGAGATGCCGACGGTACTTATCCTCTTAATGAAGTTTATGAATTTATCCAGCCCATTTTAAATGATGATATAGAATTTGTGATGGGATCTCGATTAAAAGGTGAAATAAAAGAGGGGGCCATGCCTGCACTTCACAGGTATATCGGTAACCCCTTTCTTACCTGGGTGCTGAATATCCTATTTAAAACCGGGATCTCCGATGCCCATTGTGGTATGAGGGCTATGACCAGAGATGCTTGGAATAAGTTAGACCTTAAAACGGCAGGGATGGAATTTGCCTCGGAGATGGTTATCGAAGCATCCCGAAAAAAATTAAAGATAGCCGAAGTCCCCATTACCTATTACCCTAGGGAGGGAGAATCAAAGCTCAGTTCATTTTCAGATGGATGGAGACACCTCCGGTTCATGATGCTGTACCGACCCGGACCATTCCTGCTCATACCCGGAGTTATCGCCCTGGTGGTAGGTGTCACCCTGGCCTCATTTGTATGGTTCGAAGGACAATCCCGGATGCACTCCCTGATACTGGGCAGCCTATTACTACTCATTGGATATCAGTTACTGCTTTCCTGGCTCTACTTCGGAGCCTTCGCTGAATCCTACGGAGTTACTTCTTCCCGATTAAAAAAGAAACTCATAAACTACCATTCTCTGGAAAAGGAACTGCTTCTGGGACTTTTACTATTGATAATTGGAGTAGCTATCGGCCTTAATGTGCTTTACAACTGGAGTGCCGGGGGCTTTGGCGCCCTATCCCAGATCCAGCAGGCTATGATGGCCATGATATTATCCATGCTAGGCATCCAGACCATATTCTCCGGCATGTTCCTTAGTTTACTGTTACTGAACAAGGATGAAAAGGTTAAACTAGGCCATAACTAGTTAATACCATCTTACACGTTATTTACCAAATCAGGAGTTATTTTAAAAATGAAAATAGCCTTCATCTACGACGTTGCCTATCCATGGGTAACTGGAGGGGCAGAGGTGAGGGTCTATGAAATGGCCAGGCGACTGGTTCTTAATGGACATGAGGTGCACTGGTACACCCTGGGCTGGTGGTGGGATGAACACAATCAGAATGATCTGGTTAAGGATGGAATAATATTCCATGGAGTTTCCAACCCCGTTCCCATTTACAGTGGGAATCGCAGATCCATAAAAGAGGCAATTTACTTCGCATTAAAACTTTTAAGACCACTCTTAAAGGAGAAATTTGATTTAGTGGACTGTCAGGGCTTTCCTTTCTTCTCCTGTTTCACAGCCTGGTTTCACTCCCTGCTGGGGCGTTCTCGGCTGATTATCACTCTACATGAGGTGTGGGGAGATTACTGGTACCAGTACCTGGGAAGAATTGGTATCCTTGGTAAGTTTGTGGAGAATTTGATGATTCACTTAACCCGTAATCTCATAACAGTCTCTTCTAAAACGTTAGAGGACCTCCAGAAACTTAGAAAGGTAGATGCTATCATCATTCCCAATGGCCTGGACTTTGAAAAAATACAAAATCTAGAACCATCCAACAATCGGTCGGATATCATATTTGCAGGTCGTCTCATCCCTGAGAAGGGTGTGGACCTTCTAATCCATACCCTACCACTGGTTAAGGAAACTTATCCTGATATCTCGTGTTTTATAACTGGAGATGGTCCGGAACGGGAAAAATTAGAAAAATTAGCTTCTCAGCTGAAACTGGATAGGAATATAAAATTCACCGGTTTTTTAAAGGACCAGGATGAACTTCTAAAAATTATGAAGTCCTCCCGGGTCCTGGTGCTTCCCAGCAGAAGGGAGGGATTTGGCATGGTGGTGGTGGAAGCCAATGCCTGTGGATTGCCAGTGGTGGTGGTTAAACATCCCATGAATGCTGCAGTAGAGCTTGTAAAGCATAATCAGAATGGATTTGCTGTTGAAGCCTCAGAAGCTTCCCTGGCTGAGGGTATAATCACCGCGTTAAAAAGCAAGGAAAAAATGCAAGGAGCATGTATAGAATTTGCCAGGGATTATGATTGGGATAAAATAGTGTGTAATCTGGAGAATTTCTACCAGAAAGTTACAAATTACCCCTGATTACTCGATTAACTCCCTAATCCCTTATCTATTAATGTGACCATTATGAACATACTGCAAACTCCAGTTAGATTTTATCCCTTTACCGGGGGTGTGGAAAACTACGTATATTACCTTTCCCGGGAACTGGTTAAGACCGGGAATAAAGTGGAGGTAATCTGTGCCAATGAACCACCATCTCCAAAAGAAGATATGGTGGAAGGTATTGGGGTAAGGAGATTATCCTATCCTGGTAAAATAGCCAACACCAATATCACACCCCATCTACCCCTAATTCTATCCCAGACAGACTTTGATCTGATACACACCCACATTCCCACCCCCTGGTGTGCAGATTGGAGTGCTTTATTTTCTAAAATCAGAAACAAGCCCTTAGTAGTCACTTATCATAATGATATAATAGGTACTGGCTTCGCAAATTCGGTTGCTCAGATTTACAACACCACCGCCCTTAAAATGGTGCTGGGACAGGCCGAGAAAATAGTGATAACCCAGCCCGATTATCTTGATTCCTCCGCCCATTTAAAAAATTATGAAGATAAAGTGGAAGTCATACCCACCGGGGTTGATTTAGACAAATTCGGGGCCAAAACCCAAAAAGATGAATCCACTATTTTCTTCCTGAGCCTTCTGGATGAATTCCATAAGTACAAAGGGTTGGAATATTTATTGAAGGCCCTTTTAACGGTCAAAGAGGAAATTCCTGATGTCAAACTAATTATAGGTGGGAAAGGTGTTCTTTTGGAGCACTACCAGGGTCTGGTTTCGTCCTGGGGATTGGAAAGCAATGTAGAGTTCGTGGGTTTCATACCCAATGAAAAACTAGCCGAATATTACAGTAGGGCCAATGTTTTTGTGCTGCCATCTGTATCATCACTCCAGGAAGGTTTTGGAATAGTGGCCCTGGAGGCACTGGCCTGCCAGACACCCGTAATTACCACCAAGATTGTGGGAGTAGCCTCTGATTTAGAAAATGTTAAGGCAGGGATTGTAGTACCATCTAAAGACCCTCAGAAACTTGCCATGGCAATAATTGAAATACTAGAAAACAGAAAATTACAAAAGGGCATGGGCACCCGGGGAAGAAAGCTGGTGGAAGAAAAATATACCTGGCAGGGTGTGGCCTTAAAAATGGAAAAACTATATAACACCATTATATCAAATAAGACCTAAATTCAAGCTATTTTTTAAGGATTATAATCTCGAATTAAAAAAGAATAAGCATAAAATCTTAAATATCAGATTGAGGGCTCGTATCTGAAGATAAGAAATCTTCCCATCCTCGGGTGAATAGCAAGATGTTCGAAACAAACAAACTCAATATCAAAAAATTCCTGGCATTACTGCTATTAACGCTTCTTTTAACAGATCTGTCCATTGTCCTAGATTTACCTGTGCTAAAACCCGTTTTAAGCTTTTTATTTTTCACCATTGTACCTGGTTTATTAATATTTTTAGTTCTAAAACCTACCCAGATGGAGTTACTAAAAAAATTCGTGATGTGGGTGGGTTTGAGTATTTTCCTCCTGATGAGTGTCGGACTTTTACTCAACAGTTTATATCCCCTGATACTGGAGCCATTAACATTAACACCAGTCTTAGTAGCCTTAAATATGGTTTTAATGGTTTTAATCAGCATAGTTTACTGGCGAAACAGAAATGACTTTGAAATCTGTGATCTTTTTAATTTTAAGTTAATTTTAAAGGATAAATTAGTTTCTCCTTTAATCTTTCCTTTTTTATTACCATTATTGGCAATTCTGGGAACCCATTTAATGAACACCACCCAGAACAACATCCTGCTTTTAATAATGCTGTTTTTGATACCATTATACCTGGTAGCTATTGTTTATCTGCAAAAAAAAGTCCACTGGGCCACTTATCCACTGGCACTGTGGTTAATTAGCCTCAGCCTGCTTTTAATGTATGGTTTAACCTCCACCTACCTAATGGGACGGGATGTTCATCTGGAGTACTACTGTTACCAGTTAAGCCTTTCCAACTTCCACTGGGATTTGAATGCCTACTACAATTCTTACAATGCCTGTATCAGTATTAATATCCTGCCACTCATATACCACGTGCTGTCAGGTGTAAAGGGAGAATACGTCTTTAAAGTCTTCATGGCCCTTATAGGATCCTTAATTCCACTTATAGTCTACCTGGTGGCAAAAAAGTACCTCCCCCGGAGATATGCCTTCTTTGCCGGAATCCTATTTACTTTTCAACTCTTCTTCATAAGTCTATTAGGAGCAGTCCGACAGGAAATAGCCATTCTATTTTTCTTTTTGACCATTATGGTGGTGTTTGACTTCCAAATAAATAAGTCGGCCAAAAAGGTTCTTACCGTGATTTTTATTGTTTCCACACTTATCTCCCATTACTCTACGGCTTACGTGGCCTTCGTGCTCATCCTGCCCATTTTACTTTTACCCTTCTTTAAAGGTTTGATTAAAGACCGGAAGCTGGTCTTCACTAATATGGACATCATTTTCATCTCCCTAGCCTTCATTCTGGTATGGTATCTGTTGGTGGCCAAAGTACAGTTTGCCAGTGGGGCTCAGGTCATTGGCCGAACCGTGGCTGCATCTGCAGCCGGAGGAGGGGGAACAACTTCGGCTTTGATAGCTACCCGGGGGGCTTACGTACTGGGTGTTCTGGGCGTGGTTTTAAAATCTCTTCCCAACACCATCAGTGTCCTAGTTCACGATGTCATGTTCGCCACCATCCTGGTGGGCCTTTACACCATCCTACGCAGATACAGAGATTATAAAGAAAAATTCGGAACCCAATTTCTACTGGGAATAGTAATATCCATGAGTCTTTTAGTCTTATTCGTGGCCCTGCCCTACATATCCATTGCCTACGATGCTTCCCGGTTATTCTTCCAGTTAATAATATTCTTAGCCCCGGTTTTCATCATCGGTTGTATGACCCTAGCCCGGTGGATAAAAAAGCCAAAATGGGATGTGGTAGTAATTTTAATTCTCTTAATCTCCCTTTTTACCTGTGTAACCTACCTGCAATACAGTCTACTGGGCACCCCTTACTCAGCCCAGTACGAGAATGACAGCATCATCCGGCAGGAACTGTACATCTACCATAGCGAGATTAAATCATCCCAGTGGCTTTATAATTATGGTCAGGATGATCTGACCATATATTCAGATGGAAGAGAGGTTGCCAGATTTTTCACAGCTTATGGGGGAAATATTCAGAATAGGAAAATAAACGACTCATTCTTTGGTTGGAACCAGACTATCAATGCCGGATACATATTCCTGGGATACGTGAACGTCCATAACAATAGGATTATTGATATTGGAAATGATATTATCAGTGTGGATATGTCCCCCTATTCCAATTTGTTCGAGAGAAAGAGCCGAATCTATGATAATGGAGGAAGCCAGGTATGGTGGTAACTGACCATAATAACCTCCCAAAAAACAGGATACTATTTATCCATCACACTGCCATGTGGTACCGTAAGCCCTTTTTCCAGCTTTTAGGCCAATCATATCCGGTCGAATTCCTGTTCACCAATGTGGAGGGGTATAACCAGACCTATGACACCCAGTTTTCCCAAAAGATAGCGGGTATGGAGGGGTTAAATTACCGGGTGGTGCCTAAAAGGTTTGGTGTAGCCTGGGGTGCCATTAGAAGGGTTCTGGGTGATTATGATGTTTTTGTAGGGGGAAGTTGGGATACTCCCTCTGATCTATTTGAAACTGTTTTTTATTTTGTGATTGTTAAATTAAGGAGTAAGCCATTTATCCTGTGGAGGGAGGATTGGGATTGGAAGGTCCATTCTCTCAAGCGAAGAATGGTGAAGTTGTTTGCCGGTTTTTTTAGTCGCCATGCTGATGCGGTACTAGTGCCTGGAACTAAGCACCGCGATTTTTTTTCTAAAATGGGCGTAAGTGCGGAAAAAATCTTTATAATGCCCAATGTGAGTAATATCGCCCTGAAAGACCAGGATTACCTTCTTAAGGATCAAATTATCCGGGAGAACAAGTTGGAGGGTAAAAAAGTGGTTTTATTTGTGGGGCGTCTTATCGATCTTAAAGGTGTCCAGTATCTTCTCCCGGCATTTGCGAAGTTAAAAAAGAAGATGAATAATGTGGAGTTATTTATTCTGGGTGATGGTGAATGCCGGGAGGAGCTGGAAACTATCTCCCGAAAACTGAAGATAGATAGTGAGGTTCATTTCATGGGAAACATTGATAATGAACTTCTTGGAGCCTACTACATGCTTTCTAACCTCTTTGTTCTCCCTTCCATAACTACCTACTATGCAGATGCCTGTCCCCTGGTGGTGAACGAGGCCATGTACTTTGGAAAACCCGTGGTAACCAGTGATGCGGTGGGAACCACCTTCATGATCGAGGATGGAGTTAATGGTTACGTGGTGGAGGAGAGAAACGCGGAAGCCCTCTTCCAGGCCATGTACCGGATACTATCCGATGACCATCGGGAAAAGAAGATGGGAAAAGTTTCTAAAATGATTATAGACCAGGGGTTCACCTATCAGAATATGATGGAAGGCTTTAATCAGGCCATGGAATATATAAAAAGGAATACTAAATAGAAGAAAACTTAAATTAAACTCTTCAACCCTTTAACAAGACTAACAGGTGCAATTTAATAATTTGCAGCACATAAAGAGGCAGATATCGGTAATAATCCTGGTTATTGGCTTTGAGAAAGGTTAAGTTGGATT
>DAHVOW010000018.1 GCA_027318585.1 Methanobacteriaceae archaeon
ACCACTCCCAGACTATTTCGGGAGCTGGATGCATCTGCGGTGTACCATTTTCCGTTCACCCAAATCTGGGCCCACACATGTCCGTAGGTATCACTGGTGAACTTACAGGTTCCGTGTTGGTAACGGGCAGGGATTCCCACCGCGCGTGATAGGGCAATTAAAAGGTGGCTGGTGTCCACACAGTTCCCGGTCCGGTCATTCAGGGTTTCCACGGCCCCCCGTTGGGTGTTGTAGTAGAAAGAATAACTTATGTTATCCCGCACCCAGTTATACAGAGCCTCGGCCTTGGCGTAAGGGGATGTTTTTCCTCTGGTGATGGACGCGGCCAGGGCCTGGATCTGGGCATCGTTCACTTGACAGTTTTTGGTGGCAGCCAAGTAGGTTTTAAGTGAATCTGGCACCGCCATATCCGTGTTGGAGGATGCAGTCCAGGGACTTACCGATACATAGTTGGGTAAGCGATGGTTGATTTGTTGAAAACTGAGTACCCGGCTGAACATGTCCACCAGGGATTCTGGCCTCAGTTTACCCAGACTACTGGTCACGTAGTTAGGTAACCGGCCATTGGCCTTTATAAACGTGTTAACCCTATTGGCAATGTCCAGGTATCCGGCCTTACTTATGGTCCCGCTTTTAATGTTCTCGGATGGAATAAGGGCACTGTTCACTGTTTTTAATGTTATAGTTGTTATGGTGCCGCTGTTTATCTGTAGTAGTGCGGAATTCATAAGATTTAAAAAATCAGACATCTGCACTTGAATATTGCCTAGGGTTACATAGTTGGGTAATCTTTTATTAGTTTCAATGAAGGATTGAACCCGGGTCGCTGCATCTTTGATTTGGTCCAGGGTGAAACTGGTGCTAGTAACTGTTTTGGTGGTACCAGCTGCTGCATTCTCATCCAGGGTCTGGTTGGTGTAATGGTCACTGTTTATGGTGGTGTATGTGGAACTGTTTATTTGATTCACGGTAGATGGGGAACTGTTCTCAGTCTGGTTCGGGGTATTAACTGAAGAAGATGGGTTGGTATCTGCATCTAAGCTGTGATCCACCGTTTCCTGCACAAAACTGTTATTAGCCGTTACTAGGTCTGTTTCTAGGTCTGCTGCACTTGCGCCAGCCATACCAGCCCAGGATAAACTGGCCAGCAAACAGACTCCTAAAAGTATTTTTCTCCAAATTATATCGCCTCCGTATCCCAAATTTTAAAAAAAGCCCTTTAAGCTTCTTTTGGGACAGGACTAGTTAACGCCTATTCACTTATAAAAGTTGTGGTTTAATTTCGAAAAAAAGGCATTAAACGAGCGCTTTAGAGGATTTAAGGCACGCTATAAAGATATTTAATAATCAAATTTTAGATGAGCTTTCTCTACGGGTATTTTTAATAAATAAGGTTAAATAAAATGGTATATGACTAAAAAAGCCAATATTCTTATAGATCTCAACGGGTTACTCGGGGTGACCCAACATATTAACCCTTTCCTAACCATGGAATGACAAATAAGGCAATAATAAAGTTTAGATTCGGTTAAAATAAATATATACTGGGTTAAAATCTTTTTTCTTAAGATCTGCCCATTTTTTTAAAAAGACCATATCCAGCCCTCAATAACTTCAAAACTTACCCCTGATGAGGGAATATCACCCATAAATTTTCCATATTACCTAGGGATTTTAAGTCATAACATATCTGATTTATACTCGAAAAACTCGCTGCCATCCTCACAACGGTAGCAGTGGCTGTGAGCCCCCTTATGGAGGGTGCAGTAGCACCGGTCGCAAACCAGACACCTTTGTGTGGCGGGCCGGCCGCAAAAGTCGCATGTTTCGCACACCTAATACTCCCCCCTACTTCTGAATCATCTCCTTTACCCGGGCATCCAGGTTATCAGCATGGTGCAGGGCCACCGCCTCCGGGATTTTGGGGTTAACTGTAGAACCCCAGCCCAGACTCACCGATCCATGGTGGCTTAATATTAAGTGCAGAACCTTTTGGGAAAGCTCCTCCGAAAAATTAAGCCTCTTCATATGGTCGTTAACCATATCCGCCGACATATAGAGATGGTCCAGGAGGATGCTGTTGGTGGACATTTCAATTTTAACTTTATCATAATCGTAGGTCCTTATTTTACCCACATCATGGAGGAGAGCACAGGTAAAGAGAAGATCCCGGTCTAACTGGGGGAATAACTCACATAACCTTTGACATATCAGGAGTACCTCTACACTGTGGTCCAGTAGCCCGCCCTGGTAATTATGATGATGAATTATGGCCGCCGGGGCCTTATAAAACTGTTCTGTGAATTCCTGGTTACAAAAGAAGGATTTTAAAAGATTTTTAAGATCATCATTTTCCATATTCTGAATTGTCTCACGGATCTCCTGGACCAGCCATTTCTTACTGTTGGGGGATGTGGCTATGAAATCTTCCAGGAGGTATTCATCCTCACCCAGTTCCCGCAGGGAATAGATGATGATGTTCATCTTCCCGGATCTTGGTGGAAATTCGGTGACCGCTCCTTCCACCTGGCAGATGGTACCGGTGGGTATGGAGTTAAAAAGATTTTCTACCTTACTATCAGGAAACATCCGGCCATCTATCCTCCCGGTTTTATCAGTTAGGGATAATGCCAGATAGTGCCGTCCACTGGAGGCGGTTCTCATGGTCTTGTGGGCAATAACGAAGGCAGCTTCTATCTTACGCTCGCAATCAAGGTTCTCTACCCAGTCTTCGGCCAGTTTTCCAGTCACATCAATCCTCCAGTATCTAGTAGTTTAAGTGTAATTACTAATTTTTCTATTGTCCAGAGTCCTTAAGGTTTACTACTTCCAATCCATAAGCTAATATAATTAAATCAAAAAAGATAGGGATAATGAAACTCAGGGATACATCCGATTTTCAATTAAAATTAAAAAATCTCCTGCTAGAAGTGTGGGATGTTAAATTTTTCGCCTTGTTATTTATAGGATTTCTAACGGTCTACGTATTTTCCCTGTTTAAGGTGCATAACTATCTTTATCCTAAGGGGGAAATATTCCTCCTGGTAGTGGTGACCCTGTTAGGAATATCCTGTATTACCTACTACTCAAAAAGGAAAGACCAGCTTCATCGCGTAGCCCTGGTTATAATCCTGAGTTTTGGACTTATTAGCGTATTTTTAACTCCTATGGTTGATGTATTAGATGAGAGGGAGCATTTCATCCGGGCAGAAATGACCTCCCGTGGTGTTATATTCCCGGAATATAACTATACAACCAAGACCTATCCCACCATAAAATCAGTGCAGGATGTAGAAAAAGCTCTTCGTGACGCTGCTGGAAGACAAACCCAAACCCATTTAACAGTATTTAACACTAATTTAGATACCCAGCAAATTGATTACAGTCGTGGTGCAGTTGGTTCTGCCTTTGTGCAGAATCCCTTCTTTGGTTACCTGGCACCGGCCATTGGAATTGATATTGCCAAGGGGCTAGACTTGAATGTGGCATGGATGTTGTGGCTAGGCCGGCTGTGTAACCTCCTCATGTACGCCCTGGTCTGTGCCTATGCCATAAAAAAATCGCCCATATTCAAAATACAATTATTAGCCGTGGCCTGTCTGCCTTTAGCCATATATTATGCAGCATCTACCAGTATCGATGCTATGATCAATTCCTTTGCACTGCTCATAATTGCCTATTTCTTTTATATGTATAAATCACCCGATTCTTCCCTGGACTGGAAGCATCTTTTAATATTTTTCAGTTTATGCCTGATCTGTGGCTTCTGTAAAGTTACCTACATGGCCCTGTCCCTTTTGATACTGGTGGTCCCCATAACGAAATTTAAGTTAAAAAGGTATTACCTGGCCGGGGGACTGGGAATCGTGGGTGTGCTGCTTTTAACCCTGTCCTGGACCTCTTATGTATTACCATTGTCCATGAACTCCTGGAGGGGTAACAGTTACCTGATCCGGGGAGTTAACTCCACCCAGCAGGTGAAATATATCATGGCCCACCCCGCTAAAACCGGGGTGATGTTTTTAAATATCCTGGACTACATTCCCCTGAAGTTTCAGCAACTATTTGATTTCAGCCTCACCACATCCGTCTACACGTCCCGGTTTTTAGCTTTCTTCTATTCGATCTACTTTGCCCTGTTAACCTTCCTGTATCCCAGCCACACCCGGATAACAAAAAAAAGTCGGATAGGAACCTTCCTGGTGGTGGCCCTCATCTTCTTCGGCACCTACCTAGTTCAGTATCTGTCCTGGGAACCGGTAGGGGCGGCAACGGTGGTGGGAGTATTCAGCCACTACCTGATACCCCTGTTAGCACTTCTACCCTTTACCTTCGGACTGAACCAGGAGAATGAACTGGTAGAAAACCAGGATATGTGGGTGGTAACCCTGATGGTGGCCTTCCTAGCTGGAATGTTAATTTTAACCCTGGTCAACTGTTATTAACCCCGGAACCTCAGACGCACCCAGTCCTCTCCCCGGCTGGTGAGGTAGCCGCCCAGCCCTACCAGGTACAGTAAGGTGGGGTAGGCCACCAGGCGTTCGGCACCTCCTACCCCTAGGCTAGTGATAAATGGACTGGCCATTCCCTGCCACAGGAAACTGAATATGGTAACCAGGCTGATGAAACCCAGTATAAATGATAACCCTACCATGGGCATGTTCAGGCCCAGCCGGTAGGAGAAAATAACCGCCAGGCTACCAAAGATAAAGACCAGCCCCGAGAATAAAATGTGAGGAGTTCCAGTGTAGGTGGGAAAAAGCCCCACTCCCACTGCCGCCACTGAGGAGATGGCCAGACACGATGAGAAGAGCCGGCAGCCACCACTTTTCAGAACCAGGTACACCACCACCAGTCCCATGATCCCCAGGGCCATGACACTGAGGTTGAAGATGGAAGCCGAATACCCCGCCACTGCCCCCAGGTCGCTGAGGGTGTTCTGGGCGGTGCTGTAGAACCGGTACTGGGTTTCGGCCAGCATCACCGCCAACATAAACTGCAGGCAGGCCGTCATCAGGATAATGCCGGCGGTCCGGTAGTAGTTCTTCTCTGGCCTAAATAAACTTCCCCGTTGGATCTTCATATATAATATTATGGATAAGATTTATCTTAATTTTTTCCCATTAGGACCAGAGATAAAATAATAGATGATTGTGAGGGATGAATATCAGTGATGAAAGTGGATGGTTTTAATAATTAAAGTGGTCATACTGATTTGATGATCACAAACTATAAATAGAATAGGTTCGTACTATTACTTACGTTCGTATATTATCAAACTATTTATTCGTCTATGAAATAGGAGATTTAAAATGAAGGCTGAACAACTCAGTGTAAAATGTCCAGAATGTGGTTGTGTCAATAAGAGTGTGTCCAAAAAAATGACCAAGGAAGATGTACAGGAGCATGAAAGCGATTATGTGCGTCACGTACCCTCGGGCTCCCAGGGTGTCATTCGCTGTACCGACTGTGGACACATATTCGAGTACTGCCAGGACCATCCCATGCCCCTTGAAGTAAAAAAGAAGCTCATCTAAGATTTAATCAATTTTTCATTTTAAATCTATTTTTAAATTCTTATTTTTGTTAATTTAGTACTCTTCAGGGCCTAAATCTGGAAAAACTAGTTTTAATTAAAAAGCGATCCTCTACAGTCAGATGATGGGATCCAATTATATCCCCTATTTTTTCTTGGGATTCCCTTTGTGTGCCTAGTAAGGGTACACCGTTAATGGTCAAATACTCAAGTTGAAGGGCATTGCATATCTATATATATAATGACGAGCATAAACAACAACATTGTTTGTTTGCAACAATATCCTGTGATGATCTTAAAGTATCATCATATTATGAACAATTGGGGGGGATAATAAATGGGATATTTAGTGTGCGATAAGTGCAAAGGTTACTACAAGTTGGAACCCGATGAATCACCTGACGATTTTGAAGAAGAATGCGAATGTGGGGGAAAGCTGGAAGTAGTATACAACCTGTCCAACGTTTTTGAAGAAGTTTACTGCCCGCAGTGCGGTTATAAAAATTCAGGCATCACTCTGTTCTGTCAGGAATGCGGGGCCTACCTTAAAATGGAGGGAAAAAGCCTGATGATGGATAGCAGTAAATAGATTAAACCGGTATGGGGCTTGTTCTAACCCGAGTCCTTAACCATTTTAAGTTCCTCCAGGGCCGTCTGGTAGGCATGTTCGGTGATTTTCTCATCATCCAGGAGGGACTTTAATTCGAATCTTATATTTTTAACCGTTCTTCTTTCGCCTTTATTTCTAAGATGGGTGTATGCCATGAGGACAATAGGGTCCTCCTGGGCTATATCATAGATAGACACCGAATTAGTAACTTTTGTCCGGGATTTGATTTGGGCATCTAAAACCTCCAGGTTAACAGTCTCGGGGTTTATTCCTGGCACCGCTTTAACCCGGACCCGGGACAGGTGCTCGTTGACCCGGTTACGGAATTTGCTGAAGTTCACCGGGTAGTTCTCCTGCCACCAACGGGGGGTGTTGTTCACCGCCTGGTTCAGACTGTCCATGAAGGTGTAGAATAAACCACCATTCTCACCGTAGATATTATCAGTTTCAGGGCTGTAGGGAGTTGTAAACTCGCAGACCCACTTTTCACGGTTTTCATGGTCAGTTATTACTATGTAAAATTCAGCAACTTCTCTTTTGCCCATGGGAAGTGTTTTGAATTCGCCGACCACTATTTCTCCTGATATTTCATCACCCGGAACCAGTTCCTTCAAGGACCGGGTGTGGCAGTCTTCCATCTTATCCTGGGCAGTTATTCCAAAGTCCAGCATGCTAAATACCCCCGCTTGTTTTTGATGGTATACATTATGCATGGAAGGTGCTAATGAAATTTTATTCCATCGGTAGGATCAGGTTCAAATGAACTTCAATATTTAAACCCCTCCAATCAATAGGAGTCTAGAGGAGTAATATGTCTTTTGCTGATAAAAGAGAACAGGGTGATGATCCATTCACCACCAGATCATCCTACCCCCAGAAAAAGCGAAGGGGAGATAGGAAGGATGGATGGATCTTAAAGGATCTAAGTCCATTCACCAAGCTGATTCCACATTTAATGCCCTCCCGGAATTCTTCCGCCATATACTTCAAGGAAAAGATAGATGTCACTCTTTTTGTCCGGTACCTGGAAAAAAAGAATGAAGAGTTATCCCTCACCCCGGTTAAAACAGCCCAGGGGACGGTGGATAAGATCACCTACTTCAACTTATTTTTAACAGCCCTGGTCCGGCTTTTCACCCTGAAACCCCACTTAAACCGGTTTATAGCTGGTAGGAACTATTATCAGCGGAAGAAAATTGAGGTGGCCTTTGTTGCCAAGAAAGAATTCACCGAAGAAGGTGAGGAAACAGTAGTAAAGGAATCCTTCCAAAGGGATGAAACACTGTGGGACATTGTCTCCCGGTTAAATAAACAGATCAAAACCGTTAAGACCGGAGACACCGATGATGCCACTGATTTACTAAATCTATTTGCAGGTTTTCCCAAACCAGTGGTTCAACTTGCAATTAAGGCTCTGGATCTTCTAAACTACCTGGGCCGCTATCCTAAAGATATTTACCGGGCCGACCCCATGCACGCCAGTGTCTTCGTAACCAACCTGGGGAGTATTGGCCTGAGGAAGGTGCCCTATCACCACCTATATGATCGGGGGACCAATTCGGTTTTCATCTGTCTGGGTGAAATCCACCAGGACCGGGTCTTGGATGAAAAAACCGGGCAAATGACAGAAAGGTATGTGGTTGAAATTTCCACCACCATCGATGAACGTATCAGTGATGGATTCTACTTCATCCGGGCCATGAACAAATTCAAGGAAATTTTAAATAACCCCCAGCTTTTAGAGGAGCAATTAACCGACTATCCCGTGGACCAGTAAAGGAATTTTTTATCATGTACATCTCCCCCCTGATCATCGAAGCCCCGGACCAATTAAACTATAAACGTCCCTGGCTAAGGTTTTACAATAAAAACACACCTGCCAATCTGGTCTATCCAGATAAAACCATCTATGAAATGTTACAAGACACCGCCGGGACTTATCCAGATAATATGGCCCTGGAGTTCATGGGGAAAAAGATTAAATACCGGAAACTCATCCAAGAAGTGGATAACTGTGCCCGGGCCTTGCAGGAGATAGGGGTAACCGATAAGGATGCCGTCACGGTCTGCATGCCCAACACCCCCCACGCGGTGATTATGTTCTATGCCATAAACCAACTGGGAGCCGTTGCCAACATGATCCACCCCCTATCTGCCCCTAAAGAGATGGAGTTCTACCTGAACCACGTGGACAGTAGATTTATTCTAATTGGTGACTTTTCATACCCCTACTTGAGGAAGGTCCAGGATAATCTGGATCTTACTAAGATAATAGTGGCTAAGATCAGTGATTATCTGGGTAAGAGAAAGACCATGGGATTCTGGGCCCTGGAGGGTCATAAAATTCCAAAAGTCAGGTACAAAGAGGATGATCTATTAATCTCCTGGAAGCACTTTAAGAAACTGGGTTATGTGAAGGGGCACCGGGTTAAGAGTAACATGAAATGTGGGGATGGTGCCGTGGTATTATACACCGGAGGAACCACCGGAGTGCAGAAGGGAGTGCTATTATCCAATCATAACTTCAACGCCCTGGTAATTCAATGTTTAGCCCACTTAAACGATGAAAGGTTGGGTGCCATCTACAAGGATAAGATCATGTGCATCCTACCCATCTTCCATGGCTTCGGACTCACCATCTGTGTCCACCTCCCTATGTGCGTGGGGGCCGGTGCTATTCTGGTCCCTAAATTCAATGCCACCATCTTCGCAGAACAGTTTGCCAAGCACAAACCCCAGTACATTGCCGGGGTACCCACCTTATACGAAGCCCTTCTGCGGAGTAAAAAAATGAAAAAAACCGATTTCAAACGCTTGAAGGGCGTCTTCGCCGGGGGAGATTCAGTACCAGTGGATCTGAAAAAACAGTTCGATGAATTCATCAGCACCAGGGGCAGTGAAGTGACCATGCAGGAGGGCTATGGCTTAACCGAAACGGTCACCGTCAGCTGTCTGGTTCCCACCATCCACGACCGACTGGGGAGTATGGGGGTGCCCCTGCCGGATATGCTGTACAAGATCGTGGAGGTGGGCACCACCCAGAACCTTCCCCCGGGTGAGGAGGGAGAAATCTGTATCAGCGGACCATCGGTGATGTTAGAATATTACAACAACCCGGAAGAAACTGATAAAGTCCTGAAAGTCCATGCTGATGGATTAAAATGGTGTCATACTGGTGATCTGGGTTATATGGATGAGGATGGCTTTTTCTATTTCAAATCCAGAATTAAAAGGATGATAAAATGTAGCGGTTACTCGGTTTTCCCCACCCAGATCGAGAATGTCATCAATCAACACCCGGCGGTTTCCCTGTCCTGTGTCATCGGCATCCCGGACCAGTACCAGATCGAGAAGATTAAAGCCATCCTGGTGTTGAAGGAAGGTTACACTGATTCTAGTACTGTTAAAGAAGAAATAATGGATTTATGCCGGGAATACCTGGCTACCTGGAGTGTACCCCGGGAAATCGAAATCCGCAACCAACTGCCCACCACCCTCATCGGTAAAGTGGACTGGTTGAAGCTCCAGGAGGAGTACGCTAGCCCTTAGGAATTAAAAACTCGGCGATACCATAACCCTCTTTACCATCCCAGCTGTACTTGGACAGGGTTTCGATGAGGTTCATGGCATCATCCATGGGTATCAATCCATACCGGACCACCTCACCGGTTACCCGGTATTCCAGACCCTCATTATCGGTCAGGACCATGGTGAAGGTGGAGGGAACCTCGCCCTTAAAGGAAAGTTTTATGTCGGATTTTACCAGGGGCCGGTTAACTCCCCTGGTATGGAAGTATCCGGCGTCTATATCCCCCTCATCTACCGAGAGCTTGGTGATGTTGAAGGCTTCCTTAGAGGAGAAGGCGCTGTTGATCCACATCCACATCCTAGGCGAGGCCCATTCCCGGACTCCCCGGCTCAGGTCCCTCTCCCCCAGGGCGCTGATGGGGAGGCTTACCTGGTCTATACTTATGGTGCCGGTAGCCTTCCCGAACTGTTCATAGTGCTCCGAGGCTACCTGGGATGACATCTGAGTTTCCTTCTCATCCACACAATCCACGTAATCCATCACCGGATTTAACGCCTCCCAGGTGACGTCCATATCTACTTGGTACTGGGTTTTCTCCAGGGGATTGAAGACCAGTCCCTGGTAGGTTAACCTCCACTTCCCTTCATCTATCTTCTGATAGTTTAAACCGGCTATTTTAAGGGGATTATCATCGCAGGGGGTTTCCAGTTTTATCCCACCTAGTAACTGAGGGGACATTAAGTAGAAGAACATGGACTTCTCGTTTTTGTTGACCTTGTTACCAATGCGCATGAAGGCCGTTAAGTCCTGTTTTTCATCGTGAAAGTTAAAGTAGTAGCTTTCGTTCCATTCCTGGTGTTTTTTAAGATTTTCCAGATCCATTAAGGCACCTTTTTCATTTTTAATCATTATAACAAGTCCATTTTAAGTGTCTTTCTTGTAAACCACACCCTCATTTCCATCTAAAACCAGCTCCTCACCGGTCTGGAAGATGGTGGTAGCACCCTTAACTGCGGTTACTGCGGGGATGCGGTATTCACGAGATATAACTGCACCGTGGCTGAGTATTCCCCCGGTTTCGGTGATAAGTCCCCCGATCTTGGAGAACACTGCCGTCCAGGCCGGGTCGGTGTTGCTGGTTATGAGGATTTCGTTATCCTCCAGCTGGGATAATTCGTCAATGGTCTCCACCACCCGGGCGGTGCCAGTGAAGGTTCCGGGACTGGCAGCTGCCCCGTAGATGGCGTTCTGATCATATTCCATGACGGTATCATCAAATTCGATGCCGTTTTTTATGAACTTAGGAGGAAGTGAGGACTTGTAACGGTGGAATTCCTGCTTTCTTTTCAGGATCTGGTCCTTTATATCAGGGGCCATATTCCCCTCTTCCAGGATATCGAACAACTCCTTCTCGTAGAGGAAGAACACATCATCAGTTTCCGGGATGATGTTCTCCGCGGCCAGTCTCCGTCCCATATCCAGGAGCATCAGCCGCTGCCGGAAGAGGATGTGGTCCAGGTAGAAGCGCTGGTTCTCCCGGAAGGTGAGGTAGGTCTGGGCCAGGCCAAGGACCATGGAGAAGACCCGGGCCTTAAAGAATCCGCCTCTAGTCTTTTTTATCCGACTCAGGACATCCTTTTCGGTTATGAACCGGTGGTTGCGACTTTCAGCCTCTATTTTTCTTAAATCCAGATCCGAGGAGGATAATAACTTAACCACACCCAGGACGTAGGCCTGGTCCTCCCTCCAGCGGGGGTATAATATCTCCCGGGTGTTGGAACGGTGCCCGTAGTTGTGGATGAACAGATCGAACTCCTTTTTAAAAGTGGGGTTGATGATTACCAGGTTCCTGATTTCTGCCAGTGTTAAGGAACTCAGCTCTGTATCATTCACCTTCTCTAATAATTCCGGGTCTTTTCTCAGGATCCTGGCCAGATCCGAGAACATGATGTTCATCTCCACAGTCTTGTTATCATCCAATCCCGAGATGAGACCTGCGTACAGGGACCCGTCATCCTGGAGCCACTCCACCAGCCAGTTTTTAACCATCAAATTGGTGGCTATGGAGTGGGATACCATTCCATACCTGATGAGCTGGTAGTGCTTAACACCGGCTGCTTCAATTTCCCGGTATAACGATAGCAACTCTTCACTGCTTAGTTTCTCCAGATCGGTGCGGTCGAACTCTTCACAGCGGATCATGAAGCTGTTAGCCCATTTACGGTAGGCCTGGTCCGTCTTGTGCATCATCCCATCCGAGTCCCGGACTGCTATATAAACCTGGGAAAGGAGGGTTTTGTGCAGGATGGAGGGATATTCTGATATGCGATCCTGGTCCTCCAGGGGGAAGTAGTTCAAGAGCTCCTTGGACCGGGCGAACTTGGGATAGTAGGAGAACGCCTTTTCTAAAACCCAGCTATTGAAGTACACCCTACTTTTATGGAGCTTCAGGAGTTTGGTATCGGTGATATCATTGTATCCCATTATCCGGGCCCCCTCATGGTTCACGTAGTCGGTGAGCATCTTTCCCATGACATCGTAGAAGAGGGGGGTGGTGGCATCAGCCCAGTATTCATCTCCATAGGCCCGGGTCCACAATATATCATCCTTCTCGGTGAGGGTGGTCACTGGCCGGGACTGGAGTATGTAGATGTCTTTATCACATTCCAGGGCCCATTCCACATCCTGGGGTGTGCCGAAGAACTCTTCCAACCTGATTCCCAGCTGCAGTAACTCCTGGAGGATCTCCTCATTCAGGCTGGACTTTTCCTGGTAATTCTCCTCTATGGATAGGAGGGTGTTGTCCCCGTCTTTGAGGAAATATCCCTGGGCCTTGTTTTTGATCTCCTTCTCCAGGAGTTGGCCCTCCCGGTCCAGGACGAAGGTGTCCGGGGTGACCATCCCCGAGGCAATGGCTTCTCCCAGGCCCCAGGTGGACTCGATAACCAGGTTACTGGTCCCGTCCATGGGATTGGCGGTGAAGGTCACACCACTGATATCGGCATCCACCATCTTCTGGACCAGAACCGCGATACCCGTGTCCTGGTGGGGGATGGAGGCATCATGCCGGTATTTAACGGCCCGGTCATTCCAGTAGGAAGCCCAGCAATCTACGATCCGATCCAGGATGTCCTCCTTTTTGGTGTTGAGGAAACTGTCCAGTTGTCCGGCGAAGCTGGCATCTTCCAGGTCCTCTGACACCGCAGAGGAACGGACCGCATAGTATCCCTGGGGTAAGGAGTTGATCTTAGCTGTTACTTCCGAATAAAGGGAGGATGGTAATTTCATCTCTTTCATCAACTCTTTAATAGCTCCACATCCTTTGGAGACAGAGTCTTCCTGGTTAAAATCAACTGAATCAAGGATTTCAGATATCTTATCCTCCAGATCCTTATTTATAAAGGATTCATAGGCATACACAGAAACAACGAAAGCAGGAGGAATATTGAAACCGGCCTGTGACATTTTGGCTAAATTAAGTGCCTTACCCCCTATCTCTTCCACTTTCAGGTCTTCTTGATTTAGATCTATCACATACACAGTGCCCACCAGACTAAACATCACTAATTCTCTTGTAAGTAATTGGAAGTATTAGGTTTTATCTATATATCTTTCGGAAACATTAAAAAAAAACCTAAAATTTATTATTTTAAAAGGTCATATTAATACCAGAAAATCAGATCTACATAAAATGTCCCCAGTGCCGGGGAAATGGTCTGATCATAGAAAAATAGGGGTAGATTTCTTTGTGCTATTTGTCAGTACGATTACACTCCCCTGAATGAGGATCCTGGTAAGCTGGATGAAATATTAATAGATAATCTACAGGATGGTGGCGGAGTGCTTGGTGCTATAGCCATCTATGAATGGATAACCCTCCAGTCTCCCCAGGAGGCAGACAAGCATATCCAACAGTTGCAAAGGACAATAAGATAAAACTATTTTAAATAAAGGGGTGTTGTAAATGGGGTTTTTTGATAAATTTCAGTCTAAAGAGGGGAAGAAAAAGAAACTGATGAAGGAAATAATGGGCGACATGGATATGAACGATTTATACGATAAAAAGCACGGGATGAAGGAAGGAGCCTATTCCGGGGTGGCCCATATCCTGGAGATGAATGAAACCGGCCAGAGTATAAATAACCAGCCCGAGTATGAATTTTTACTCCGGATAATGGTTCCTGGTAAAGAACCCTACGAAGCGGAGCATAAACAGGAATTAAACCAGTTACAGCTAACCATCCTAAGTGCAGCTAGACAGTTACCGGTGGTTATTGATAGGAAAGACAAAATTCGATTACTGTAGTTTAGAAGAAGTGCAGGGGAAGGGACTCGAACCCTCGAAGGTCTACACCAATAGGCCCTGAACCTATCCCCTTTGACCGCTCGGGAACCCCTGCCTAATACCATTGATTGTGAGAAACTACCATATAAAAGTTGTTCTTCATAAACCAATCAGGCGAAGATCAGAAGTATATTTTTAGGATCAGTGGGGTCAACCCTCACCAGTCAGATAATGAGTTATAGGCCTTCTTTTTCCCAATCCTGACATTATAACAAATTATATTAATGCTAAAGGAGAATATACAAAGTGGGAGGTGTAACTTTTTGAAAAAATCTACAATGGTAATAATGGTGTGTTTAATTTTAGTGGGAGTGGTAATGGCCTCCGGGTGTACTGATGTTCAAAACACCGCCAACCAGGTCCAGCAAACCGCCAATGACGTGAACAACACGGTTAGCGAAATAAACAATACCACCAGTTCGGTGCAGAATACGGCCAACAACCTGCAACAGCTGACTGGGCAGTGATGCAGATTTTATTAATTTTTTTAAATTTTTAGCTAAAAGGAGAGGATTTTATGGTCCATTCATTATTAGGGGAGAAGTTAAAGGAACTTTTAGATTTAAAAAATGAGCCGGTGGCCATTAAATGGTCGGTGAGAGAGCCCAGAGATATTAAAAAGGAAGAGGGTAAATCCAGGTTCTGCACCAAACTCAGCAAGGCCATGCAGGGCGAAATATTTTACGCCACCTCCGAGGAAGAGGAATGCATGGGCGGAGCCCGATACGCCGGTCTTAAGGATAAATGCGAATTCCCCCAGAACATGCAGAGCGGGTCCTTCCTAGTCCCCATGGGGGTCTATAAGGACATCCCTGCGGTGCAGCGGTCCTGGAAGAATAACCTCAATGTGGATCCCGGTATCTTTAACGCGGTATCCTTTGCTCCTTTAAATAAAGCTGAATTTCCTCCGGACGTGATCTTCATCATCTGCAACGCGGAACAGGCCATGGAGATCCTGCACGCCAATGCCTACGACTCCGGTTCCCATGGAGTGGGTGCGGATTCCGGTCCCATCTGCAGTACCATGGCTGCGCTCCCCTACCTGACTGGGAAGGTTACCTATGGCTTTGGTGACACCGGGTCACGTAAATGGATGGATATCACACCGGAACAGGTGATGGTGAGTATCCCCACCAGTGAACTATCCCGGATCGTCTCTAATCTAGAGGAGATGCGCACTAAACGAAGTTTCAGGAAACAAGATTAAGATTTCTATAGATCCACCAGAATTTTACCATCCTCCACCTTAACTGGATAAGTCTTCAGGGGCCGTGGAGATTTAAATAATTTTCCAATGGATTTTTTTATACCCCCAAAATCTGTCCAGCGAATCACATGGCCATCGGTAAGATCAAACTGACTATGATGCCGGGGACAGGTAATTACAGTTCCTTCCAGTAGGCCCTGGGATAAATTCCCTCCCATATGAGGGCAGCGATTTTCTACAGCATAGTAATGATCACCTACCCGGGCTAATAGGATTTCCTGGCCTTCAACCAGGACCATTTTCATACTCCCCTCGGACAAATCATCTGCAGCGGCTAATTCGATAAAACCCATTTTTCATAACTCCCTCTAATTTTATATATCATATTATGAACTAAGTAGCAGAATTTATTTTTGTTACTAGTTGAACTATTTTTATGCAAAATCAAATTTTAAAGACATAGAAAATTACTTTTGGAATGGAAGGCAGGGATAACTATGGAAATGAATAAGAGAATCTTAGCATTCCTTTTTACCATAGTTCTCTTTAATTTCATAGGCTTAACCCTGCTCATAACAGTCCAGGCCTATATTGTAAGGGAATACAATACCACGGCACTGGCGGTAAGTTTACTCACTGTTTTATATGCGGTGTTCCAGTTTTTAGCCGCCCCATTTTTAGGAAAAATATCGGATCGATACGGGCGCCGCCCAGTTCTTTTAGTCTGTTTGGTGGGATCAGCCATAGGATATTTCATCTTCGGTATCGGAGGAGCACTATGGGTATTATACCTTTCCCGAATTATAGATGGATTCACTGGTGGTAATGTATCGGTGACGACGGCCATTGTAAGTGATATCTCACCAGTTAAGGATCGGACCAAAAATCTAGGAGTTATAGGCGCTGCATTTGGCCTGGGATTCATAATTGGTCCGGTGATTGGGGGATTCTTAGGCCAGATTAGTCTGGCTGCTCCGGCCTACGCGGCAGGAATATTTTCATTAGCCGCAGCAATAGTGGGGTTCTTCATATTACCTGAAACTCTTCCTAAGGATAAAAGAATTCCTGATAATTTAAAATTGAAAGATCTAAATCCACTGGCCTCTATTGGAAAATTTTTATCGCGTTCTATGATCGGAGTCTTACTAGTGATATTTATTATTGTCAATTTCACTTTCAATGGCTTTACCATCACCTTTCCCGTATTTGTAATTGATAAATTCACTATAGACCCTGTAGATATTGGTGGTTTACTGTTTGTTAGTGGTATTGTAATAGCCCTGGTGCAGGGAGGTTTAATAGGGAAAATGGCCAGAGTTTTCGGTGATAAAAACCTTTTAATAAGCGGTACTACCATTTTAATAGCAGGGTTATTATTATTTTCATTTGCTGATAATTTCTGGCTCTTATATCCGGTTCTGGCTGTTATAAGCCTAGGGGTGGGTTTGATCACCCCCACCTTAAATTCGCAAATTTCTAAAATCGTACTACCCCATGAAATCGGAGAAGTATTTGGAGTCAGTACTGCACTTAGCAGTTTAACTACAATTTTCGGACCCCTAATAGCCGGAATACTCTTTGATTGGGTACAACCCAATGCACCCTACTTAGGGGGCGCGATATTATTATTAATTGTTTTATTTCTTTTAATTAGATATAAACCAGTTCTAGCTACCAAAATTTAATATCAAGCACTCAATTAGAATTACTAATACTAAAATGCTTGCATGAAAATCCATTCAACTTTCCAATTTAGGAGTACTAGTTTTTTAGTCTAAAACTTCATAGATTGGTCCTAGGTATATTTTTCTTTAGGGCCATCATAGGTTGCATCAATGGGCCGAAATTTGATTATGCGGATATATCTTGAGGAATAATTGTTTATCCCTAATTTCTCATAGCAGATAACCTGTACATCCAAACATCATAATTTTCCCCTGTATCGCCAATAGGGTTACAAATAAATTTATAAATAAATTCCATATATTTAGTATTGGGGATGAAAGATGGAGAGAGAAAAGACAACACCAAAAAAAGAAGTGAATAGAACTGTAATTTTACTAATCGCCACCCTGGCCACCTTTTTAACACCCTTCATGGGCACTTCTTTAATTGTGGCTTTACCCACCATAGCAGGTGATCTGGCGGTGAATGCTATTCTCTTAAGCTGGATTTCAACCGGGTATTTCCTGGCATCGGCCATGTTCGCTGTTCCCCTGGGTAAAATTGCCGATATCTATGGGATGAAAAAGATCTTCATCTATGGTATGATAATCCTCACCATCGCCTCGTTTTTGGCCGCTTTATCCCCATCCGCGGAATTTCTGATTGTTACCCGGATCATGCAGGGTGTGGCCAGTGCCATGATATTTGTAACCGCCCTGGCCATAATATCCTCCGTATTCCCTCCCCAGGAAAGGGGTAAAGCCATCGGCATAAATATCACGGCAGGCTATGTCGGGCTGGTAATGGGCCCTGTTCTGGGAGGTTTTCTAACCCAGTACCTGGGCTGGAGAAGTATCTTCTATCTGATAGTTCCACTCGGATTACTGGTCCTGGCCCTGGTGATGTGGAAGATGCAGGACGAATGGGCCGGATGCGTAGGGGAAAAACTGGACTACTGGGGCTCTCTCATCTATATTGTAATGCTCGCTTTGATCTTAGTAGGATTTTCCACCATAACCGGGGCACTGGGAATCGTGTTACTGGTTATGGGTCTTATTGGATTGGTTGGTTTTGTGATCTGGGAATTAAGAGTAGATAATCCTGTATTAGACATGAGTTTATTCTTTAAAAATAGAAGATTCGCCTTCAGCAACCTGGCAGCGCTCATAAGCTACATAGGATTATCAACGGTGAGTTTTCTTTTAAGTCTGTACCTGCAATACATTAAAGGACTTGATCCTAACATAACTGGCCTGATCCTGGTGGTTCAGACCGTTTTCATGGTACTTATCTCGCCCTTCTCAGGCCGACTTTCGGATCGGTTCGATCCTGGAAAGTTAGCTTCCCTGGGAATGGGACTGATAACCCTGGGACTTTTAATCTTCGCCTTCTTAAATGACCAGACCAGTTTGTACGTCATAATGGTGGGCCTGGCTATTCTGGGAATTGGAGTGGGAATATTCTCCGCCCCCAACATGAATAACATCATGGGATCAGTGGAGAGGAAATACTATGGGGTGGCTTCAGCTACGGTGAGCACCATGAGACTCCTAGGCCAGACCTTTGGGATGGGACTGATCCTAATCGTCTTCGCCGTATACATCGGAGCCGTCCAGTTCACTCCCCAAAACTATCCGGAACTATTAACCAGCATCCAGGTAACCTACATCATAGCCGTGATAATGAGTGTAGTGGCCATCTTTGCATCGCTAGCTCGGAAGTAAGTAGAATAACCTTAAATAAAACTAGTGGAGTAATATAAGGTTTTAAGGCATTCCCCTCATATCAAGATTTATTTGAGTAAGAAGGGTTGCATGGATATCCATTTATCTTTCCAATCCCGGGATACCTTTTGAGTAACCGATTCTGGAAATCCAGCTGCCAGTATGGCACGGTCCTCAGGAGATGAGTTATACAGTGCAAAGGGCACCACCAGATAATCCGGGCCAGTATTTTCTTGAAAAAACTCGGCAAATTTGTTCTGGATCCTGAGCATTTCATCCCGATCTATACCCAGGCTTCCCACTTTTTCAAATAACTGGGTCTCCTCGATCTGGATATGGGGATACCATATCTGATCAATCTTAAAAAAATTAGATTTAAGCTTATTTAGTGAATTTATTTCGTCTTTTTTCGACCTTAAACTGTTAATTCCGCTATTTATTTCCTGTAGAGAACTTTCAACCACTTTATGTTCTTTCATCAATTGTACATAAGGTACATCCGGCACAAGCGGCTTAAAGTAGGGGAACAACTTCTGATTTTCGACTTTATGATGTCCATCCAAAAATGACGAAAAGGTCTCCACATAGTTAAGGAAGCCTTCAAGCTTTTCTTTTTCTATACTGCCCCTTTCTAAAAATTCATTAATATCTCTAATAGCCACTTCCAGACCACGAGTAATGATCCGGTGAAAACGTATGAAATCCTCGCCAACATTAGGCTGACTGAGATTAGACATCCAGAAATCCTCCCTTTTCAAGCTCACCTGCCTTTTTCTATTTTCCACTATTCTTTCCTTATTCGGTTTTAAGGAGTTCCTTCTGTCTCGGGTGTTTCCTTCATTTTTCGTCTTTCTCTCATGACATCCACAGCAGTTGAGCCTAGTTCGCTTATGGCTCGGGCTATAGGGTCGGGGGATTTGAGTGATAATAATTTCACCCCTTCAGGACCTTTCACACCTTTGAAGACTGCTACCATGGCTATGGGTTCTATACCAGTCCCTCCAGCAGCTCCAGCACCTTTACCTCCTTGCTCTCCGGGACCTTTTCCTTCGCCCATACCGGCACCGAAGGCCATGCCGAATCTGGTGACCGGGATCAGGATCTTGTCTTCGGTTTCGATGGTTTCACCGATGACATTTTCAATATTCAAGACCTTCCTTAACTCCTCAACCGTGGTTTTTATTGCATCTTCCATACTGACATCACCCCTCTTATGCGTATGATAATTTATTGCCCCCATCTATCATACATTTTTGGAAAGTATCCAAAAAAGATGAGTTCTGAATAATTATAGAAAAATAAAAATTAAATATTAACTTAGCAATTTAAAAAAAATTGTTGAAATAGAAATTCGTATTGTTAAGAATTTACTAGCTATCCTCTTTAACCCCCGGTGGACGCTATATTATTAGGTTCATACTGATCAGGATCAACATATCCATTATCCCCAATTTTCTCTTGACCCGATTTAATACCATTAAATATTTCTAATAATATAAAGTAAGTAGGTGTTGATTAATTGACAGAATCAGAATACTTAGTATGTTTTCACTTAATGGCCAAGCCTAATGGAGCCTTATGTAATTTAAACTGTGAATATTGTTTTTATACTCCAAAAAAGGAACTTTATCAAGATAGGGAAATGGAAATGTCTGATGAAGTGTTGGAAGAGTACACTCGCCAGTACATTAATGCTATGGAGATTCCAGAAGTTACATTTGCCTGGCAGGGCGGTGAACCAACTCTCATGGGAATTGAATTTTTCAAAAAGGCCATTAAATTTCAGGAGAAATACAAAAAACCGGGGATGCAAATATATAACACCATACAGACCAACGGAACTCTCTTAGACAAGGATTGGTGTGAATTTTTCCGGGAAAATAATTTTTTAGTGGGTATCAGCATTGACGGCCCCCAGGATTTCCATGATGCTTATCGAAGAGATAAAAAAGGAAACCCATCATTTGATCAAGTAATGCATGGTTTGGAGCTTCTTAAAAAGCATGAAGTTGAATTTAATATTTTATCCACCGTAAATCGGATTAATGCTGATTATCCTCTGGAGGTATATAACTTTTTTAAAGAGGAGGTTGGCGCCAAACATATTCAGTTTATACCGATCGTGGAATTGGAAGATTCAAATGGTAAAATAAAGGTTTCAGATGAATCAGTGCTCCCAGAACAGTACGGAAAGTTCTTATCAACTATTTTTGATGAATGGGTACGGAAGGATGTGGGAAAAGTTTATGTGCAAATATTTGACGCTGCTCTAGCTTCATGGGTTGATTATCCTCCTGCAGTTTGTGTATTTGCTCCTACCTGTGGAACAGCTCTTATAATAGAACATAATGGGGATATTTACTCCTGCGATCACTTCGTGGACTCTGAACATTTATTAGGTAATATAATGGAGAAATCCCTGAAAGAGATGGTTATTTCTTCTTTTCAGCTCCAGTTTGGACAGAATAAGGTAGATCATCTCCCACAGCAGTGTATAGAGTGCAGTGTAAAATTTGCCTGTCAAGGTGCCTGCCCAAAGCATCGTTTTTGCATTGATGCACAAGGAGAAACCGACTTAAATTATCTCTGTTCCAGTTATAAAGCATTTTTTGAGCATATTAAAAAGCCAATGATGATAATGGCTTGGTTATTTAATCAAGGTAGAGCACCTGCTGAGGTAATGTCTATTTTAGATGAGAAAAAGGTTTATTAAGAATTTCTTCTCTGTTTATCGCACATTTAAAATGAATAATGTATTTATAAAATTAAGAATAAAGTCCATTCCAATGAAAAGTGTAAAGGGTGATTAAAAATGGGAAATTCAGATAAAAAAGCTAACTACCGAGCCAAAATTCCAATACCAGATAAACCATATACAGGTCCTATTCTATATGATGCTAAGGATCCTGACTCTAAATTCCCTCCAATTGAAGAGCTCCGACCGCCAAAAGGAGCACCAAACATACTTCTTATTTTACTAGACGACGTCGGTTTTGGAGCCTCCAGTGCCTTTGGGGGACCAGTTAATACACCCACCGCAGAACGCCTGGCCGATAATGGTCTTAAATACACCAGATTCCATACCACTGCATTATGTTCACCAACACGGGCATGCATGCTCACGGGGCGGAATCACCACACGGTAGGAATGGGAAATATTACTGAACTTGCAACTTCAGCTCCAGGTTATAACTCTGCGCGTCCTAATACATGCGCACCACTTGCTAAAATCTTGAAGTACAATGGATATTCCACAGCACAATTTGGTAAATGCCATGAAGTACCTGTTTGGGAGAACAGCCCCCTTGGTCCATTTGACCACTGGCCAGTTGGTGGTGGTGGATTTGAAAGATTCTATGGTTTCCAGGCCGGAGAAACCAATCAATGGTTCCCCGAACTCATAGACAACACCACCAAAGTGGAGTTACCCGACGATCCTAATTACCACCTTATGCCGGATATGACTGAGAAGTGCATTAATTACATGAAGATGCAGAAGGCTATCTCCCCGGACAAGCCTTTCTTTGTCTATTTTGCCCCTGGAGCCACTCACGCACCCCACCATGTCCCCAAGGAATGGGCAGACAAATACCAAGGCCAATTCGATGATGGATGGGATAAACTTCGAGAAAAAATCTTTGCCCGACAAAAAGAGCTTGGTGTAATCCCTCCTGAATCTAAACTTACCAAACGACACGACGAAATCCCGGCATGGGAAGATATGCCAGAAGATTATAAACCACTACTCAGACGTCAAATGGAGGTCTATGCCGGTTTCTTAGAGTACACCGATTACCATATTGGTAAAATAATTGATACACTGGAGAAAGGAAACTTACTGGATGATACCCTTGTAATTTACATTATTGGAGATAATGGTGCATCTGCAGAGGGAACCATCAATGGAGCTTTCAATGAGATGGCCAATTTCAATGGATTGGCATCCATTGAGACACCAGAGTATTTATTATCAAAACTGGATGAACTGGGTGGTCCCAACTCTTACAACCATTATTCGGTGGGCTGGGCCCATGCCATGTGTACACCATTCCAGTGGACTAAGCAGGTAGCATCTCACTTCGGAGGAACACGTAACGGCACTATTATGCACTGGCCTAACCATATTAAGGACAAAGGAGAATTACGACACCAGTTCCATCACGTGGTTGATATAGCTCCCACCATACTAGAGCTTGCCGGAATACCCGAACCAAATGAAGTGGATGGTGTTGGGCAGCGTCCTATGGAAGGTGTAAGCTTTGCTTATACTTTTAATGATTCTGATGCTTCAGACAGGAAAGATGTACAGTACTTTGAATGTATGGGAAATAGGGGTATATACTATAAGGGCTGGACCGCGGTCACTAAGCACAGAACTCCATGGGAACTTACAGCAGAAACTATAGCTTTTGATGATGATAACTGGGAGCTTTATAACACCACCACGGACTGGACTCAGGCGGAAGATCTTTCCAAAAAGTATCCGGATAAACTCCATGAACTGCAGAGACTATGGATAATTGAAGCAACCCGGTATAATGTCCTTCCATTAGATGATAGAGGTGTGGAACGCTTTAACGCTCAATTAGCTGGGCGTCCTGAACTTATAAAAGGAACTTCACAGGTGATATTTCCAGGAATGGTGCTGGGCGAAGCACATACCATAAACATCAAAAACAGATCCCATTCAGTAACTGCTGAAGTCGAGATTGAGAAACCTGGAGTAAAAGGAGTAATAGTGGCTCAGGGTGCTGATTTTGGAGGTTGGGCGCTGTATGCTCATGAAGGAAAACTCAAATACGTTTACAACCTCATAGGGATGCAATTTTTCGAAGTTGAAGCTCCTAAACCCCTTCCAGAAGGTAAATATCAGGTTCGTATGGAGTTCAAATACGATGGAGGTGGCCCTGGACAGGGTGGAGATGTTAACCTCTATGTTGATGGTAAAAAGGTAAAAGAAGGCCGGGTGGAGCATACCCAAGCCATAATCTTCTCTGCCGACTCAACCTTGATGGTGGGTGATAAAACTGGAGCTCCCATCTCTAAAGACTTCAATGTCAGTCGGAATGAGTTTACTGGAAAGGTTAACTGGGTAAATATAGACGCTGGTGAAGACAGTCAGGATCATCTCATAGATCCAGAAGAATGGGTTCGAATCCACATGTCTATACAGTAGGTGAGAAAAATATTCTCATCCTACTTTTCATTTATTAACTAGTTTCATGAAAAAAAGCATGAACAGATTTAATCTCAATTTAAAGCAGAATATTACCTCTTTATTACCAATTCTTAAATGGGGAAAGAGTTATGATAAGGAGTGGTTAAAACCGGATATTCTGGCAGGAATAACTTTAGGAGCATTTACAATACCTGAAGCTATTGCATATGCATCCTTAGTAGGTTTACCTCCAGAGACAGGTTTATATGCTGCTATGATGGGATTAGGGGCATATTTATTCTTTGGAACTTCCCGCCAGCTTTCCATGGGACCAACTTCCGATGTGGCTATTTTGGTGGGGTCTACCCTGGGAGGATTGGCCCTGGCCAGTTTCACCGAGTATGCAGCACTTGCTGCCATCACTGCGATTTTAACGGAAATTTTTGCCTTAGCTGCCCGGATTTTTAGGATGGGCTTTTTGGTTAAACTCATTTCTAAACCAGTTTTAAAGGGTTTTCTGGCAGGGGTTGGTTTTTATATAGCTGTAAGTCAGTTGCCTAAATTATTTGGAATACATGGAGCTACTGGGGGGTTTTTTGAGCGCATATGGTTTATTATTGCCAATTTTGACCAGTTTAACCTACCTTCATTTTTAATTGGTATGGGCGGAATAATCTTCCTTTTGATTGTGCGTAAAAAATTTCATAAAGTACCGGGTGCACTTATTTTGATCATGGCATCCATTATATTGATGTCAGTTACTAATCTCGCTGATTTAGGAGTAACAGTTTTAGGTGAAATATCTACTCAATTACCCACTTTTGGCGTACCCGATGTTGCTACCGATATCTCAACAGTAGTTCCTCTGCCTTTGCCTGTTTCTTAATAACTTATGTGGAAGGCATGGGCCTGGCCCGGATGTTCTCTGTGAAACATAAATATCCCATTGATCCTGATCAGGAACTGGTAGCTCTGGGAGCATCCAATATAGCTGCCGGGATGAGTCAGGGATTTCCCATTGGAGCTAGCATGTCCAGAAGCATAGAAAATGATGAAAGTGGCGCTAAAACTCCTCTTTCAGGGGGATTTAGTGCATTTATCATAGCTATTGTTATTCTTTTTCTGTCAGGATTGCTTTTCAATCTCCCCCAGACTATTCTGGCCTCCATTGTATTAGTGGCAGTAATAGGTCTGGTTGATTATTCAGACCTAATGAAAACTTATAGGTTAAGTAAAAGAGAATTTGCAATTGCCATGACCACATTTGGCAGCGTATTGGTCTTTGGAATCCTTGAAGGAATTTTAATAGGTGTTATACTTTCATTTATAGATTTAATTGAACGAATTTACAACCCTAAGGTAGCTGTTTTAGGCCGCATAACTAATTCAAATAAGTTTGGCGATATCAAACGCCATCCTGAAAATAAGCAAATACCTGGTATTCTAGTGGTGAGAGTGGATGGATACCAGATATTTGCCAGCGCAGAGAACATTAAAGAATCCATTATTAGCCTGACTAAGACGCAGAAAACACCGGTAAAGCTGTTAATACTGGACTTTAAATCATCACCTATAATAGATGTCACTGGAGCGGAAATGTTAAAAGAACTCTATAACGAAATGATTGCTGAGAAAACTACTGTTAAATTAGCCCATGTTACTGGGCAGGTCAGAGATTTCCTGCGTTTGGCTGGTCTGGAAAAATACTTCGGATCTCTGGAAGCGGATACCCATATTCATGATATTATTTACGACTTTGATAAGATTAAGTAATTTAAGTTATTTCTAGCTTATTTAAGGCTTATTTTAGTTTTTCAGAGAAGATTAACATATTCTCATTATCTATATCTTTGAAATAATCATTCTAAACATTTATTTCTCTAAAATTAAATAAAATGTGAAAAATGACAGAAATTCAATTCATTTATACCCGATTGTAGGGTATCTGAAAACAATTATTTAAGAAAAACAAAAGGAACACTCATTGCTATAAGTTATTATTGAACATCCTTCAGATTCATTCTTTCTTTTATATGTTTCAGATAATCTTTTATTTCCGCTAATTCTTTATCTTTTTCATTGAGCTTAGCTAGGAGTAATTTATATTCATTACTGGTTACAGTTTCTGTTTTTATATTTACATTTTCCATTGATAATTCGCCTAATGACTTAATATACTCCTTCTTAAGGATGCTAATTTGATCATTTGAATGATAATCGATATTATTATCTAATTTTTGGCCTAGTAATGCATTAATATTGATTTTATCTATCCCTGATTCATGTAATTTGTTTTTAAAAAATTTTCTAAGCATGGTCGATGAAAAAAACCGTCTTTTTTTAGTTAAATATCCAAAACTTGCCCTATTATTTATCCGTTTAAAAATTGAACCATGAGCAGATTTTTTAAGGAATTGGTTCTGTGAATTAACAAAAAGAGGATCCTTAAGGGATTTGATAGGCTTATTCTTTCTTTCTCGATCTATTAAATAGTTTAAAATGGCTTTGGTAGATTCTGGAGTGTTAAAAGTAACATAATCTTTTTTAGTTCTATGTTTTTCTATTTTCCAAATCCCAACAGGATCTTCAATTTTGAGAAGTATATCTGCTATTTTTTTGATATTAAACAATTCATCAGGTTTAAGATCAATATATTCATCAATAGAATTAATGAAATCACCATAAGTTAAATATCTTAACTCCGTAGCCTCCATACCTGAAGATAAATGGATCAATATAATGGCTTTATCCCTTAAACTGCTTAATTCAAGTGCTTCTTTTATTTGATCAGAAGAAACAAGCTTATGTTCTGAATTATCGGTTTCTGGAACTATTATTGGTTTTATATCCTTAGTATCAATATCAAACCTATTATAAAAAGATTTAATAGTGTCAATCTGGTTAATTATGGTGTTAGGTGATTTACCACCTTTTTTTAGATTTTCTATATAATCATTGAAATATTCATTAACTTTCTTTCCACTATCTTTCTGAGCATCTTTAATTAATTCCGTGGGATTTTTATCTAAAAATTTACAAAAAGTTTTAATACGTCCTAAATAAACCATTTCAGTAGATTTAGAGAGATTTTTACTCCCAATAAAATTTACGAAATAGGGATCCTTTGAAATTTCAATATTTGATTCTGGCATGGAAAACCCCATTTAAATTATCACACATTTATGTTAATTTTTTATTAGATTTAACATTTAGCTATTTTTCATGATTTTTTTGAAAGTATTTGATATGTCTTTGTTATTGAATTCAGTTTCATTCTCATCAATAACCATATTATTGAGAATTTCCATCATATCATAGATTATATCGGTTAGAATATCTTCTCTTTCTAAAAAAGCTTCTTCCAATCCCTTTTGTAATGCTATATCAGTAACAATTCCAAGAAACCCCGTATATTCCTTTTCAGAGTTGAAAATTGGCGAAACTGTTAAAATGGTCCATGATTTTTCCCCATGTCTGTTTAAAAACTTAAAACCATCAAAACGGATTATCTGGTTTGGGGACTGATTCTTTGGATTGTAAAATTCTTCTTTTTCCTCAACAAAATTTCTAATATGCCTTCCAATCATTTCGTTTTTGGAATAATTTAATAAATGGGCCATTTGTTCATTTAAATATCTGATTATGCCTTTTTTATCCAAAAGAAACATTCCTGCAGAAGATTTTTCCACTATATACCTGTAATGTCTTTCACTATCAGAAAGTTTTTTTTCCATTTTTACACGTTCAGTGATATCAAGGTGAAGCCATAACCTGCCGTATGGTTTTCCCCTAACAGATATGGGAATAAAATCCCTTATACATGTTTTTCCACCCTTTAAATAAACTTCTTCGCCTATTACAGGTTCCCACTGGCTAACGATTTCTTGAATATGAGTTATCTCATCATCTGGATAATGATAAACATTCTTAATCTTTTTTAACATTTCTGATGCTGTGAGTCCTGTCAAGTCTTCTGGGGGTTCTGAGAGATGGAAATAGTCACAAAATGCCTGATTAGCAAATTCAACTATACTTTCTTCTGTTACCAACAAAACACTGGCACGCATATTGGATAGAATTGAATAAAATCGATTTAATGTGGTCTGAAGTGTCTCTTCGATCTTTTTAAGCTCAGTTAAGTCTGTAAGAGATGCTATACTCTTTTTTGTTCCGGGAATCCTGGTTACATTAGTTAAAATAATTCTTATATTCCCTTCCTTGTTTATTAATTGAGTTTCGTAGCTTCCAGGAGGATTTTTTATACCTTTTCTACGCATGTAATGGTAGTTTTCGATCATTTCCAGATCTTCTTTTAAGACCATCTCTTTCCAGCTCATTTTACCTTCTAATTCCTCTTTAGAATAACCGGAAAGTTTTTCAAACTGTGTGTTGGCCATTATTATTGTCGTATCATCATCAACAAGAATACTTGCAGTCCCTGTATGTTCAAATAGTGTCTTATAAAATGTTTCTGACTCTTTCAGACGATTTTCAATTGTTTTTAATTCAGTAATATCTTGAGCGGTACCTTTAACCCCTATAACTTTCCCGTTTTCATCATTCTTTGGTTTTGCAATAATATGAAAGAAACGTACCGAACTATCTTGCCTTATTACCATTATAACAATCTCAGTATTTTTTCCTGTATTAATTACAGTTTGAGTGGCATTATAAAAATAATCCCAATCATCGGGATGAATTATTTTCTTCTGATCATAATACTGGTTAAGATCTCCGCCTGCCGGATCATAACCTAAAATATTGTAAAGACCATCAGTCCAGGTTGGAACTAAAGTTACTGGATCTAATTCCCAAAAACCGAAATGAGCGATTGATTCTGCTTCTTTGAATTTATTTTCAATGTTTTTTAAAGTTATTTCTAATTTTTTTATCTTCTCAGCATCATTATCTAATTCAGGGCCAAATTTTTTATTTTCTAAATCAGATATTTTGTTTTTAACATTATTTTTCATAAAATCAATCTATATATCGTTTTAAAAAAATTAAACTTCAAAAACTCGTACCATAATAAATTTGTATTTATATTCTTGAATAATTTAACTATATTGTTATTAATTATTATTTATCTAAATTGAAAAAAAATCATTTAAAAATTGATAAAAAAAATAAATCGGGGAGTTAATTTATCATATCTCCCACTTTATCAGCTACTTTCCAGTGTTCTCCTTTCTTATCATTTCTACGTATTAACCATACTCCAATTCCCGCTCCAACTATAGCCCCTGCAAGATCTGTTATTAAGTCATTCATAGTATCATCATGAGCATCTTGGGTTGGTGAACCTTGCATTTGAGTGTTACCTGTAATCTCTCCTAAAGGACCACTAGCTAAGAATGTGTCATAGGTGTATTCTACTATTTCCAGTGCACCTCCAAAACCTAATGTTACCATTACAATAAGAAATGCCATGGCTCCGTATGATGCTTTTAATTTACCATAGAAGTACATGGTGTAAACAACCATCATTCCAATTAATGCTAGGTATAAGGGTAACATGAAGTGCATGAAATTGTCATAGTAGGGAAGTTTCACATATAATCCTAGTGCATCTCCCCCAACAAGCTCAAATAGGACCATTGACAATAATATAAGCTCAATTTCAATTGGTAACGCACGTACTTTACCTTTTGTTAAAAATGCCGGGGCATTGATTATTGCAAGTGCTACTAATATTAATAAGCCAAAAATTCTTTCAGCACCATTGGCTCCTCCGAAAATTAAAATATATAGACCAGAAATTAGAAGAAATATCCTTAATATTCGCAGTAAATTTCGCTGCAGTGAACTCATATTTTCTGGATCAGGATTTAAATAGCTCATTTTTGTCTACCTCCGTTAAAATCTTTAATAATTGTCATTTAGTATAATCATATTTAAACTTAATTATACATTTAAAATAAAATTATAATACATTTAAAATGGTTAAATATTTTAATATTAAATTTCTATTATAAACTATAGTCTACGACTTGTTCAGAATGAATTAGGAGGGATAAATGTGAAATCGAAAATAGCAGTTTTAGGATTTATATCTATTTTACTGGTAGTTGTTTTTGCTTCAGGATGCACTAGCAACGAAAAGGTATTGTATGAGTACAATCTATCGGCCGGCCAATCGCCCAATTATATAGGAGCACAGAATGTCACAGTGCCTAACGGAACAAATAATATTAAGGTCGAAGCCCAAAACTTGGAAAAACTTAATTCTAGTTTAAACACGTCTTACGTGAACATATACGCTTTAAGTATCGTTCCAGCAACTGTTACTGTAACAGGAAATGATATGGAAATAATCAAAAATTACAACGCCAGTGTTTTATTACAGAAAAAGTTTGACTTATCCAACGAAACTAGTAAAACATTTACCTACACTTTTAATGACAGCAATATTAAAGGCTTTTTAATTGTAAATGTCAATGCCAAGGGACTTATTAAGATAGTTACTTCTTAGTCAAACAAATTAGGAAATCGGATAAATTTCCTAAAATTTTTCTTTTTTCCAAAAACATCTAATTAAATATAGTACATTTAAAAACGATAATTATTTAAGAATAAACATTAATCTTCTTATATTGAAGATTTAATTAATTATAAAAACCGGGAGGAAAATATATGCCAGATCTTGGACCATTAGGACGTGGAGGAGCAAGAAGAAGAACCCGAAGAAGGATGACTCTTGTTAATGAGATGCGAAATTCACCGGAACAAAAGGATCAAAATGAGCCTGAAGAAATTATTGCTTCTGATGTATATTCTGATAAATTAGAGAAATTAGCAAAACTCTTAAAAGATAAGGGAGTTATCACTGAAACCGAGTATAATCTGATATTTGATTAACTCTTCATTATAAAAAATTGGTAGGAATCCACTTTTAATAATTAATCTATGTAATTTTTATTAAAAATGTAAAATGTAAAATGGAGGTGAAAAATATGGTTGAAACACAACAAGCAGCTGGTGGATCCATGGTGGGAGTAGCTTTAATTTTGTTAATTCTTTTCCTGCTGTTCCCAGTGTTCACATGGTATTTAATGTGGTTCGCAATACTCTTTATGCTTATTGGCGGAATTGTTAGTTTATTCGTTAAATAATCAAGTTATTTAATTTTGAATAAAAAAAATCTCTTTTCTTTTTTAATTTTTTCCTGCTATTCCCAGTGTTCACATGGTATTTAATGTGGATCGCAATCCTCTTTATGCTTATTGGCGGCATTGTTAGTTTATTCGTTAAATAATTCAAGTTATTTAATTTTGAATAAAAAAAATCTCTTTTCTTTTTTAATTTTTTTTGTTTATTTTATGTGGTTGTTAAATTGAAATATCATGCAAGTAATGAGTCTTTTTATAGTCACAGGATATTCGCATCATCATCTCCGGCCGAGGTTAATAGTTAATCGAGGGGGATAAGTGCCTCTGTCCACCATTCGGGTGGTTCTTCCTCCACTGGCGTGTAGATAACGCGTTGTTTCCCAGGGATTGGCGGATGTTGGTCGATTTGCTTTGCCTGACGGGTGACGATTGCTTCTTTTGTAATATTGAACACGGTCAGGTCCTGGGTCTGGACGAAGGGGCCGTCATATACACTGCCAAGTTCCTCGAAGATCATGGGTATGATCTGAGGCGAAAGCAGTGTATGCCAGAGACCGGCTACACGGGGCTTTACCAGCCCGAAGACCTTGCCAGCGGCCTTAGGTGAGGTATGGGCAGCATTAATGGCAATGGTTGCCCGCTCGATGGAGAGACACGAAGCTGCCGCCAGCACTTTGGCGGGAGGGAAGCACTCGTGGATTAAAAGGTCGACACTGCCTTCGCAGGCTTGCACGAGAGGCCATGAAGGACGCGCATCACCGGAGAAACAAAACGAAAGACCAGCGTAATCAAGACGATAGCCTACTGCGCCGCTTATGCAGTGGACGACCGGAAACGCTATGACTTTGACGCCGTTGGCCTCGTAGACGACCTGGGTCTGGTTGAAATCAAACTCGGAGGCCACTATCTGTTGGCTGTCCGGATTTATAGCTCCCTTATCGGCGGCGTTGTTCCAGGCCAGTGCTTCCTCAATGGATGCGCAGAAGTGCTTGGTGCCCAGGCGGGGCTCGGTACCACTGGGCCCCCACACATAGACTGGCCCGTCGGCCCGTCCGACCTTGGACAAACAACCGCTGAGTGTTAACAGATCGCCCATGTGGTCGGCGTGCAGATGGGTGATGAAGACCTTGTTTAGAGCATTCACTGGCAGCTTCAGACTCGCGTAGTTCGCGACGGCACCGGATCCCAGGTCAAATATGAAGATGTCTCTTTCGGGGTTGCCTACTTCCACCAGGATACTGGCCGAGGCCTGGGCGCGTGTGGGCCAGGGATTGCCACTGCCAAGCACCGTCACACGTATCTCACCATCTTCAATCTCTTCTTCT
>DAHVOW010000019.1 GCA_027318585.1 Methanobacteriaceae archaeon
GTGCCACGGCCAAGGCCACCGCCACTGGTTTCACCGGCTGGACCTCCATGCCGGCATTGGGAAGTCCCTTCTGGTGGTCACTGGTCAGTACCCTGATTTTAGGGGTGGGTATTGGTGTCTTATCCCAGCCACAACTGGCGGTCCGGTTCATGACCGTTAAATCCAACCGGGAACTCAACCGGGCAGTACTCATCGGAGGTATATTCATCTTCTTGATGACCGGAACTGCCTTCATAGTGGGAGCACTATCCAACGTGTACTTCTTTGACACGGTGGGGAAATTATCCATCGCTGTGGCGGGGGGTAATGCAGATAAGATCATACCGGCCTTCATTGGAAGTGCCATGCCCCTCTGGTTCGCCTATCTATTCATGATAACCCTGTTATCAGCGGCCATGTCCACCTTATCGGCCCAGGTACACGTCCAGGGAACCGCCCTGGGAAGAGACATCTACGAAACCATAACCAAAAAGACAGGAGCTTCTTCGGTAATGATTGCCCGGGCAGGGATAGCCATAGCAGTGATCATTGCGGTGATCCTGGGATTCATCCTGCCAGCCAACATAATCGCCGTGGGAACGGCCATGTGGTTCAGTATAACAGCTGCAGCATTCCTGTCACTTTATGCCTTTGCCCTATTCTGGAAGCGCTCTACCAAAGCTGGAGCCATAGCTGGTCTGGTAACTGGTACCTTTTTCAGCTTATTCTGGATAGTGTTCGGATATCAGAAATCAGCAGCGGCCCTGGGCATCTGCCAGGCACTTACCGGTAATGCGGTTATATTAACCAGTGCGCCCTGGCCCACGGTAGACCCCATTGTAATTGGTTTGCCCCTGGCCTTTGTAGTCACCGTGGTGGTAAGTTTATTGACCAAACCACCCGCCCAGGAACATCTGGATGCTTGTTTTGAAGGGATTTAACTTTTTATTCCCTATTTTTATTATTTTTATTAAATAACCCATAATGATTCCTGATTTATTTAATATCTATTATAATCACCTTGAATTATATTTTGATGAATTATAAAGGGGAGATCTCACAAATGCTCCTAAATAAAACTTTTCTAAAAAAATATATAGTATCAGGGAAATATTATAAAATTAATCAGATAAAAATAAGGTCGGGAGTTTAAAAAACCTATTTGATGGTGATCAATATGAGAATAATCGAAGAAATAATTGGAAAAGAAGTTTTAGACAGCTCAGCAGTGGTCATTGGTAAAGTTAGGGACCTGGAATTGAATGTAGAAACCAACCAGATCGAAGCCTTCATACTAGGCAAAGGTGGGATATCCGAAGGACTGGGACTTTCTAAAGGGGAAACTGTAGTCCCTTATGACATGATAAAACAAATAGGCGATAAAATACTCCTTAAAAATGCCTCTGAAACCGTTTAAAGAATTATTAAATACTTATTTTTGTTAGGTGTCTTAATTGGAGATTCCGGGCATATGTCCCCTATGTGGAAGGCCGGGAAAGATGTATTCCTGTCAACTCTGTGGTAGTAGAGTCTGCAGTGAATGCTATGACCCCCTACGGGGGATTTGTCGTTTGTGTCGCAGAGGACGGAGAATGGATTGATTACATGGAAGAACCAAAAAAAAATCTTTTAGAACTATTGACCACCCATCAGGTCATCCAGTTCGGTAAATTCACCCTGGCTTCGGGCCGGGAGAGTGATTACTACGTGGACATGAAGAAGGCCATCACTGATCCTCGCATACTCCGAGAGATTGGTCAACTGATGGCTCTCAGAATTGCCGGTGAAAATGCGGACAAGATAGCTGGACCCGCCCTGGGAGCGGTTCCCATCGCCACTGCAGTTTCACTGGCCTCTGGAATTCCTATGCTCATGATCAGAAAGTCAAGAAAAGGTTATGGCACCTCCAAGCTCATAGAGGGTGACCTGTCTGAAGGAGATCGGGTGGTAGTGGTGGAGGATGTTACCACCACCGGAAATTCTCTCTTAAAAGCGGTGGAAGCAGTTAAAAATAGTGGTGGAGTTGTGACCCGGGCCCTGGTGGCGGTGGATCGTGAAGAAGGTGCCCGGGAAAATCTTCTAAAAAAGGGAATTATACTGGAAGCACTGGTTACCAGAAGCGACTTTCAGGGGGTATAAAAAAATAAATGTGATACCATTTTAAATGATATCTTTTCTATTTTAATCAAACCATTATTCTTTAAGATGTCGAACCAGGTGTCCCAGTTCGGGCTTGAGGATCTTCAAACCCAACTCCACCGCGTTTGGCGATCCAGGAAGTGCAAAAATGAGGGTGGAGCTGTAAACTCCTGCTGTAGCCCGACTTAGGATGGCACCAGTTCCAAGTTCTTTATAAGATTCATAACGGAATATCTCCCCAAAACCGTCCAGTTCTTTACCAAATAGTGGTTTAAGGGTTTCAATGGTAATATCTCTTTTACCAATTCCAGTGCCGCCGGTGGTAACTATAACTTCTGCCCCAGCCTTTTTAATAGCATCCAGGGCGGATATGAGCTTCTGCGGATCATCGGGTATGATTTCATAACCCACCACCTGGTGCACATCACTTAATGCGTCCGTTAATAATCTCCCTGAAAGATCGGTGTCGGCATTTCCTACCAGAAAATCCTGATACTTCGAATCGCTGAGGGTTATAACTCCAACTTTCACACTGTGGGGGCTGCTCTTTTGATGCTCTTCCATACTCCTGCTCTTCAAACCAATCACTTCCGGGTGTCCATCACGTGGATGCGGTAAATAATATGTCTTAATACTGATGTTGCATTAATACTCATATGGTCCTTGAATAGTATATTTAACCCAAGTTTACAAAAAAAAGTTCATCTAAAGTATAATTAAGGGTGAGGGAGAGTTTTTAGGTCCAAATCGGAGGCGGTTTTTTCGTGGCGAAAAAATCTTGAGGAGTCTAAATACTTCTCTCCCTCACTGGAAAATTTTATTCCTTATGGCATAAAAACCTTTCTCATAAGCCCCTCTCCCAATTACAAAAACGAATTTAAATCTTTTAAACTCATAAATTAGCAATAAAAAAGCCATTTGAAATATAATGGGCTTTAAAAATTCTTAAACGGTGTTTTATGACCAGTTTTAATCATTCGCAGAATAAAAAAGGCAAAGTATACGTTTTGGATACATCTGCTATTATTGGAAGGTTTCTATCATCTGATTCAGATAACATAACTACTAATGGTGTTATCAGAGAAATTAAGGACTTTAATTCCCGTATTTTCACCCAGAATGCCCTGGAAGATGGAAAGCTGGAGGTGAGAGAACCAGCTCAGTGGGCTTTGAATGAAGTTCAAAGGATGATGGGGGAATCAGGTGATGTACTGAGGCTTTCGGAGGTTGATATTGAAGTTTTGGCTCTGGCAGTTACTTTCAAAGAGTCTAAAGAACTTAAAATAGTTACTGATGATTATTCCATGCAGAACCTATCGAAAATTCTCAAAATACCCTATCAGGGGGTTTTAACTCGTGGTATTAAGGAAGTTTATCGTTGGATCCGGGTATGTCAGGGATGTAAGAAAAAGTATCCACACCACTATGATGGTGAGGACTGTGAAATCTGCGGGTCTAAACTAATCAAACGACGAATAAAAGGATCTTAAACCATGAAGTCACGATTCGTATACTCAATTGGTTCTAAAAATCAATTTTTTTTAAGTAAATTATAATAGGCTTCGGATCCTAAGGTGAAATTGATGAAAATTGGTGTAGTGGTCCACGGACCAGAGATTGTGGATTCAGGATATGCCCTTCGCATAATGGAATTTATGGCAGATTACGGCGAGGTACAGGCCCGTCTTGGTGGGACCATGGGGAGAACTGCTGTAATTGATTCTAATCTTGAAAATCAGATTGATATTAGCCAGAAACTCCTTCCCAGTCAATCAATTGATCTTTTCAGCCAGGAAGGACGGGATCTTATTGTTCTAATCAATTATGGGAAATCGAACATCACCGGTCATGCCTTTGGTTATAAGGTGTACCGCCACTGTCTTCCCCACCTTCCCCTAATCCAGATCGAACGGCCCGGAGAAGAAGATGGTAGTGTGGTGGCCTGGAGGGATGATCTGCAGGAACTGGCTGCCGAGATAGCTGATAAGTTGGGCTTGAAAACAGTCTCAGCCCACCAGATCAGAGAGGCTATTGATGGCACTGATCCCTGCTTAAAGGAGAACCAACGTATTTGCCGTAACATTGCTGGTGTATCCCCGGATGAGAATATATTCGTTAATGGTATAGTGGTGGGAAGGTCCACTTCCCAGGAAGTGGCCCTGATAGCTGAGAAGGGTGTGATCACCCAACTTATTGGGGGGGAGCTGAAGACACATGGAGTGGAAAAGTTGGGAAATATAGACCTGGAACAGGCCATCATTAAGACCGGACTCCTCCGTAAGTCTCGGGTTAAACCCCGCATATTACCATCAAAAAAAAATGGTACTAAAATGATGGTTTCATATCTGAGTCATGCTGCCGAGGATATTTATCGACTGCGGGATGTTGATTTGGTGGTTACCGTGGGGGATGACACTACCCTGGTAGCGGCCGATATCCTGTACCGTTTTAACATTCCCATCATTGGCATCACCGATGGGGACCTAGACAAAGTGGTGGAAGAAGGTCATAAAACCGATGGATCCATGGTGGTTGAACTGAAAAGTGGCTGGGACGATATAGTTGGGGAAAAACTATTCCTGGAGCTCTTTAAAGGCAGTGAAACCATAGAAATAGAAAATATGGAAAATTTTAAAAGTAAAATCCTACAGATAATCAAGAAGATTACCCCTCACTATCAGGTGAGATATACTTAAACTGATTGATTAATATAAGATGAGCAAAGTTACTGGGGTGTATTTTTGGCTTTAAAGTCACTGGTTGATTCTATTAAAAAATTTGAGGGAATAACCCGTAAAAAAAATATAAAAAATGTCACCAGTCTGTTGGGTGATAGTTATCAGACGGGTGGTCGAACGGTTTTGAGTTTTGGTGATGATGCTTCCGCCCTGGATATCGGTGACGACAAGTTGATACTGATGGCTGCCGATGGTATGTGGGGCAGGCTCATGGAGGCCGATCCCTGGTGGGCGGGCTACTGTTCGGTTCTGGTTAATGTAAATGATATTGCCGCCATGGGAGGCATACCCCTGGGCATGACCAACGTTATTTCCACCCCGGATCCGGATATTTGTCGTCAGATAATGGCAGGCATAAAAGAGGGTGTTGAAAAATTTGGAGTCCCCATGGTCGGAGGACATATACACCCGGACACGCCTTACAATGCTCTGGATGTTTCCATAACTGGTATTATCGGCCGGGATGATCTGATCACCAGTGGAGGAGCACAGATTGGTGACCGGATAATGGTGGCCATAGACCTGGACGGCGAAGTCCATCCTCAGTTCAACCTCAACTGGGATACCACCACCATGAAAACCCCGGAGCTAGTTCAGGGGCAGATCATGGCCATGAACAAACTGGCCCGGAAGCATCTGGTTAACTCGGGCCGGGACATTAGCAACCCCGGCACCCTGGGGACTCTGGGAATGCTTCTGGAATCATCAGGGAAGGGTGGAACCATGAAACTGGATGAAATCCCCCGCAACGAGAAAGTAAGCTGGGAGGACTGGCTTAAACTGTACCCCGGGGCGGGTTTCGTTCTTACCATGGCGGAAGAGAATGTCCCGGAATGTACTTCCATTCTGGAAAAGGTGAATATAAGCTGTGGTGTGGTGGGAACTGTTTTAGAGGAAAATAAACTGTTTTTGACCCATGATAAAGAAAAGGAGATCGTTTTTGACTTCCAGAGGGATAGCATAATGGGAGTAAAAGAGGTAATATCTAGGTGAGATTCATGAAGATTCAGGTTAATGGAGATGAAATTGAACTTGCCGGTGGTTCCACCATCAAGGATGCCATTGAGGCTGCCCAGGCCCCCTACCTACCGGGAAGTGTTCTGGGAGTGGTGAAAGGCAGGGAAGAAGTGGAAAAACACGTAAACAAGTACCGATTAAAGACTCCGCAGGGAAGTATTATCATTGAATTACTCAAAAAAGCCCCATCCGAACTCACCGACCTGTGGAAGGAGCGTTATAATGACTTTTCAGGGTTGAATGTGCGCTGGATTACCTCCCAGGAGGTTTCCGTGGGGCCCTTAGTCACCTCACTGAAACCGTCCCGTGATGAATACACCTATCAGCGCTGGGACGTGATATTCAGTTTATCCGGGTTCACCGCCGAAGCCACCCACATTATATTCAGCAAAGACAAACATAAAGCCGTTTATGGGGCTCCTAAGGGTAATAATGGAGTATTTGCCAGGGTGGTAGGTGGGAAAAGAACCATAATGAAGCTTACTGATGATGACCAGGTACTGGAGGTCAAACCGGTAGTGGAGAGAAAGAGCATAGTGAAAAGCGCAGCCATAATCGACCTGGAAACAGAGTTAACCGAGGGAAACCAGGTATTCACCTATCTCCAGGTGGATCCTGAACCAAGATCCCCACAATCGGTGGAACACTTCTATGCACTTTCCAAATCAGGTAAAATTCAGGTAGACTATGATTCTAATTCTTTTCTGGGAGCTTATGGTCTGCAGGGAATTAAGAGAGATATAGAATGGGTTGACAAGCGTAAAAGAGGCACATTAACTCTACGTAACCAGGGCAAAGGTATGGGTAGGGTTTACATATACCGGGAGGACCGGGTGTCCACACCAGCCCACAACGTCCTGGGCAAGGTAGTTAAGGGAATGCAACTGGTGGACATAGCCCGTTACGGAGATGAAGTAACCCTTCAGATACAGCCTGAGAGGATAATGACCCTTTCCATGACTCAGAAAGAAGCAGAGGAATTCTTATCGGCTCATGATGTGAAACAGGTGCGCAGTGGCTTGGAAGATGATGAGGCCTTAGTAGTCCGTCAGGAGCCCAATTACACCATGGAAATTATAGAAAAAGGGGAAGTCACCACCTATGGAGTGAGTGAAGAAGATATGGTGGAGATAGAGTTGTATGAAGGAGCTCCCCGTTCTACCTGGTACTTCCAGAAGATCACCGGACTCCTGGACTCCCCGGTGGGCTCGCTTAAAGTGAACTTCGCATTTCCCGGCATGAATCTGGTGATGTTCCACGGAGACTCCCGTGAAGCCCGGGGACTGATACCGGAAAATTCGCCGGAAGGCCAGGCAGAGGCCTGGGAAATTGGTTTAACCAACATGTCCCGACGTCATATTGGAATGCTGGGTATTCGTTTTGAGGATCATGACGAGTTTGGACCCACTGGAGAACCATTCCAGGGTACAAATATCCTAGGTAAAGTGATTAAGGGAATGGAAAACCTTAAAAAATTTAAACAGGGGGAAACAGTTTATGTCCGAAGAAGATAAGGTGACAAGGATGATTATTCTGGGACCGGCTGCCCAGGTAAGTCAGAGCCAGGTGGTGGGAGAACTGCACATGCTGGAACTTCCCCTTACCATAAAATCCACCTGTTACGGGGCGGTGGTCCATGGTAAAGAAGAAGATGTGTTAACCGCTATTCGAGAGATAAGGAAACTGGATCCAGCTAACATATTCACCAAGGATCGTGGATTCCCTCCTGGAGATCCCAGGCGGTGCCGGGCTAAGAGGGGAGGAGCTAGGGAAGGATTCCATCAACTGGAAAAAGAATTTGAACTTTTAGGATTCGTGGGGGAGGCCCTGGAGTGGCCAGAACCGGTGGAAATAAAAAAACATGGGAAGATAAGTCCTGAAGATTTTAAAAAAATAGCAGAGGAGTGTGAAAAATGAACATCAATTCCTCATCAAGTGGAGAAGATATTGCGGAACTGGCCCTGGCCATACATGAGCTGGTTAACCGCCTGCCCCTTACTATGCGTTCCAAGACACAACCGGGTGTTCGTATAGAAGAAGGAAATATTATGGACTACAATTACACCGGTCCAACTCTGGAACTGGTACTGGAGGAGGGAAAAATATCCCACCAGGTTCCCCAGACCGGACCCTACCAGGGCACACCAGTGGTAGTGGTTCCCATCTTCGAAGCCGGAGAATTAATAGCTGCGGTGGGAGTGGTTGACATCACCCAGGGTATTTACAGTGACATTATCGAGATTACCAAGCGACCAGAAGAGATAAAAAAACCTAAAGGAGAATAATATGAAAATAGCAATATTTCCACCAAATTCACTCATACTAGCTGACTTGGTCGAGCGGAAAGGCCATGAGCCGCTGGTTCTTCAAAAAGAGATAAGGAAGAAGGTCACCGATCCAGAAATTGATTCACCACCCTTTAACATCACGGAAGAGGAGCCTATTAAAGGCCTTAAGTACGCGGCCATTGAGGTTCCATCGGGAATAAGGGGGCGCATGGCCATATTCGGACCATTAATAGAGGCAGCCGAGGCAGCCATAATCATGGAAGACGCTCCCTTCGGATTTGGATGTATTGGTTGCGCCCGTACCAATGAACTGTGTATGTACTTCCTCCGTAAGCAGGGAATCCCGGTGCTGGAGCTTCACTACCCTGAGACCAGGGAAGAAACCATGGAAGTGGTTAATCAAATCAACGCCTTCCTGGATGGTCTGGAGGCGAAGGACGATCCTAAGGGAGGGGATTAACATGGTTAAGATAGCACAGATTTCATGCGGTACCGATTACAGCGGTGTGCAGAAGGAGATTGAAAAAGCTGCCGCCACCTTTGGTGCGGAGATAATCATACCCGAAGCCGACCTGGATTACATTAACGAGGCCTATCAGAAGTTTGGATTCAACGCCGCCAGTAGCAGTATTCGTCTTATGATCGCCCGGGCCATGTCCCTGGTGGAGGGTAAGTCCGATGCCGATGCGGTCTTCATTGCCACCTGCTTCCGATGCGCTGAGGGGGCCCTGGTTAGAAATGAGATCCGTCGTTTCATCCAGCAGAATACCAACCTACCGGTAGTCACTTACTCCTTCACCGAAAGGACCAAGGCTGATGAACTATTTATCCGGATGGAAGCCCTGTCCACCATCGTGGTCCGTAAGAGTATCCTGGCCCGTGAGAAACAGGAAGGCCTCACTCTGGGTATAGATTCCGGTTCCACCACTACTAAGGTGGCCTTAATGGAAAATGACAGGGTTATTGGAACTGGTTGGGTTCCCACCACCGATGTTATTGCCTGTAGTCAGGACGCCATGGACCAGGCCTTTGCCGATACTGGATACAAAATAGATGACGTGGATGGGGTGGGAGTTACTGGCTACGGTCGTCTCACCATAGGGAAACATATGAACGCCCAACTCATCCAGGAAGAACTGTCAGTTAATGCTAAAGGGGCAGTATATCTGGCCGGTCACCAGAAGGGAGAAGCCACCGTCCTGGACATCGGAGGAATGGACAACAAGGTCATCACCGTCAACGACGGCATACCCGACAACTTCACCATGGGGGGAATATGTGCCGGAGCATCAGGAAGGTTCCTGGAGATAACCTCCCGCCGTTTAGGAGTGGATATCAGTGAACTAGGCCCTCTGGCTTTGAAGGGGAACTTCAAGGACGCCCTACTGAACAGTTACTGTATCGTGTTCGGTATACAGGACCTGGTTACTTCCCTGGCAGCTGGAAACAGCAAGGAGAATGTGGCGGCTGCCGCTTGTTACTCGGTGGCCGAACAGGTATACGAGCAGCAACTCCAGGAGATTGATGTTCGTGAACCCCTGATACAGGTGGGTGGAACCAGTCTAATCGATGGACTGGTGGAGGCAGTATCCACGGTACTGGGGGGGATAGACGTAATTGTACCCGAATATTCCTCTCATATTGGAGCGGTGGGTTCAGCCCTTTTAGTATCAGGATTAGGGGACCAGATGAAATGAATGTGGAATGTTACGACCCGGAAGGAGCGGCAGTGTACGAGATGATACTGCGCCAGATTCTCCAGGATGTGCAGGTTACCCGTGCCGTGAAGGACGTCCAGATTTACGCCGACCCCCGGGAGCCGGTCTTTATAATTGTGGTGCAGACTGAGAAAACCTCTCCACCCATACTCCTGGATGATTTTGCCCAATACAAATACGACGATGAAGCTAACGAGGCATTCATTCGCATCAAGGATGAGAAATACCTGCCCGCCCTCCTGAAGAAACTGTGGGAGGTGGAGGGCCGGAATAAGATACACCAGCCCAGCCGTATGGAAGTGGTAATCGATGATCCTCAACATTCCCTGGAGAAAATGGTGGTGGTGGATCCTAAACAGGACCTTAAAAGGAAGGTTTATGACGCCCTGTTTAGAATAATACCGGAGGGTTTCCGGGTAGTGGACCATCACTCCGAGGATGATATTATCGCCCTGACCTGTACCGATGAGGTCATGCAGGATAAATGGATTGCTAAGAGCCGGGAGATCATCGCCCGGATGAAAAACCCCACTTAAATATTATCTTAGATTTCGATTGGAGATGAACAGCATGAATGAAGATGAAATTGGAAATGAATCTAAATTTGCCCACTTAACCAAGGTACACCCCTGCTTCAGTGAGAAGATGCATGACAAGGTGGGAAGGGCTCACGTACCCATCGCCCCCCGCTGCAACATACAGTGCAACTTCTGCACCCGGGAAATCAACAAATGTGAAAACCGGCCTGGAGTATCCGCCCGGGTCATGAATGTGCAGGATGCGGTGGACCACGTAGAAGAGATAATCAAAGAGATGCCAATCAAGGTGGTGGGAGTAGCTGGACCTGGTGACGCCCTGGCCAACCCCGAAACCTTTGAATTTTTCAAAATAATCGATAAAAAGTTCCCGGACCTTATTAAATGTCTTTCCACCAACGGACTGTTACTTCCCGATAAGATTGACGACATTGTGGAGGCTAACATCAACTCGGTGACGGTGACCATCAACGCCGTGGACCCGGAGATCGGCCAGCACATCTACTCCAACGTCTTCTACAATGGAAAACTCTACGAGGGAAAAGAGGCTTTTGAGGTGTTGTCCAAGAATCAACTGGAAGGTATTGGGAAACTAGCCGGCAAGGGTGTGGTTATAAAAGTTAACAGCGTACTAATACCTGGTCTTAACGATAAACACATCGTGGATATTGCCCGTGAGGTTAAAAAACGTGGCGCTAACCTGATGAACGTTCTGCCCCTAATACCACTCTACAAGATGAAGGATTATCCCCGGCCGGGTTGTGCAGAGTTATCGGAGGTGCGTGATGCGGTGGAGGAAATCATCCCGGTGTTCCGGGCCTGCACCCAGTGTCGGGCCGATGCCTATGGAGTGCCTGGTAAGGAGGATAAACACCTGGATATGACTCCGGCCAGCCACTACTAATGAGGGAGTTATTATTTTAGGTGAGATTATCAAAATAGGGGATTAAAAAATCCCTTCATTTTCAGACGGACGATGGATATGAAGACTATTTACTGGAAGGATGGTCAGCTTTGCCTCTTAGACCAGACCCTGCTGCCATATGAAGTGGAGTATCTGGTCTGCGGAACTTACCAGGATGTTATACAGGCTATTAAGACCATGGTGGTACGGGGAGCTCCGGCCATAGGTGTGGCCGCCGCCTTTGCCATGGCCCTGGCTGAGCTGGCCGGTGATGATCTGGACCAAGCAGCCCGAAAGATCAAAGATGCTCGTCCCACGGCAGTGAATCTGGCCTGGGCAGTGGATCGGGTATTGGAATCCGACTCGATACTAGAGGAGGCCCTTAAAATCTACGAGGAGGACCAGAATACCAACCGGGCCATGGGAAAACATGGGGCCTCTATTATCAGTGATGGTGACACCATCCTAACCCACTGCAATGCCGGGGCCCTGGCCTGTGTGGATTACGGAACTGCCTTGGGTGTGGTGCGCGCCGCCCACCAGCAGGGTAAGAATATTGATGTGATCTGTGATGAAACCCGGCCGGTACTGCAGGGGGCACGCTTAAGTGTGTGGGAGATGCAACAGGAGGGCATACCCGTAAAACTCATAGTGGACGGAGCTGCTGGACGTTTAATGCAGGAGGGGGAAGTGGATAAGGTTATTATTGGTGCGGATCGGGTGGCTAAGGGGGGAGTGGCCAACAAGATCGGATCCCTGATGGTGGCCCTGGCTGCCAAAAGGTTTGGAGTGCCCTTCTATGTGGCTGCGCCTAAGAGCACCTTCGACCATGAAAACTCCATATATGGGATAGAAATAGAGGAAAGAAACCCTGAAGAAGTGTTAAACTTCGCCGGATGCTGCGCTGCGCCTTTGTATACTGATGTCAGGAATCCTTCCTTTGATATTGTCCCCTCCGACCTTATTACCGGCATCATCACCGAGAAAGGGATACTAAAACCCTTCTAAAATTCTTTAATTAATCTGCTTATTCTCTTAGTTTTTGTGATAGATAATGGAAAGGTAGGGTTATATCCACACCGGCCAGGTGTTTAAGGGCCATGAAAAATTCATTCCTGGTGGCGGGTTCCACAAACCAGGACCGGGTCCTAACAGACTGCCCTCCCCGATCTATTTTCACCAGCCAGATATCGGCTTCCAGGGTTAATCCTGGTTCGGGACGATAGTCCTTTTCCCAGTCCCAGACTCCAGCCTGGTTCAGGGCCTTCCAGAACAGTATCCAGTCGTCCCTCTCCGGGGCCGATACCCTGGTTAAATATTCATTCTTCTCGGAAAGTCGTGAATGGGCTTCACTGAAAAAGAACAGCCGACCTTCCACCAGTTTAAGGGTGTTATGGCCTCCCTGGTCCTGGAATGAATACTCTATTTCCATTACCTCCGGTAGAATGCTTTCCATATAAATCCCTCCTAGTTGCTTTTAAGGATTAAAACAAAATATTTTTAACAGATTCGGGCATCAACCGCCACATGCCACTCCCCGGGCTTGGTGGACTTTACCTTCCGTTTGGCAAGTATTTCCATCTGCCGGTTTTTCGCGGCCTTTTTAATATTATCCACAGGTTCATCAGTATTCCGGCTGAACTGGTAGTAATGTAAGACACCACCAGCTTTCAGGTGCTCCAGGGCCACTGGTAAAAACTCCCCAGCCGAACCCGGCAGGTTCATGATGATCCGGTCAAATTTTAGATCCATGTTTTTTAAAACTTCCTTAACATCACCCTGGATGGGAATAATCCTTTCCTGTAATTTGTTAAGCTTTATGTTTCTTTTAAGGTAGTTAATGGCCTCCGGATTGATATCCGCTGCATAAATCTCTGCCTGGTGATGCCGGGCTATGGAGAGGGCGAAGGGCCCCACCCCGGAGAACATGTCCAGCACCAGTTCACCATCCTGTACCTGATCGGTTATTATCTTCCTCTCCGTGGCCAGACGTGGACTGAAGTAGACTTTCTTCACGTCCAGCATGATCCGGGTTCCGAACTCCTGGTGGATGGTCTCGGACTGGTCCTCACCGGCCAGATGCTCCAGTTCCCTGGTTCTGGTTATTCCCTTAACCTCACTTCCCTTACGATAGACTGCCTGGCGTTTAGTGAATTTCAACGCGGCCTCGGCAATGGCCTTTTTCTCTTCATCCAGTTCTGGTGGGATCTCCAGAATCACTACCTCACCAATGATGTCAAAGGACTTCTTCAGGTCCTCCAACTTTTCGGCTGGGATCTGGTCTTTCAGGTATTCCTCCATGCTGCGGGGACTTTTTATATTCTCTTCAAATACAGTTTCCACTAATTGGAGGTTTTTATCCTTTATAAAATCATTCCCTGCTTCTTCCAAAAGGGGTAAGTAAACGTGATCCTGGGAACGTTTAATTTTAAAGTCCAGATTCAAAATATTATGTTCCAAAAGAAACAGGCGCACCTGGTTGGCTTCCTTCCGGGGGACCCTGACTCCGATCATATGGTTCCTCATTTTATCTTCTAACTAAAATCCTGACAATTTCTGCCTTAACTTAATTATGTTCTAACTTAAAATAAAATTTTATAAACCTCCCAGCCCATAACTAGGACTGGAAGGTGGAAATATGCTTTACCTGGTTGGACTGGGACTTTACGATGAAAAGGACATATCACTGAAGGGTCTGGAAGCCCTTAAATCAGCAGATGTGGTCTACGCTGAATTTTACACGGCCCGTCTTTTTGGAGGTGACCTAGGTTACTTAGAAAATTTAACCGGTGCGGATATAAAGATACTCCAACGTGAAGAGGTGGAAGAAGAAAACATACCCTTAAAGAATGCTCTGAATAATAAGGTGGCCTTCTTAACTGCGGGAGATCCCCTGGTAGCCACCACCCACACCGACCTATTAATTGAAGCCCGTAAGTTAGGGATCGAGGTCCGGGTGATACATTCCTCCTCCATCTTGTCCGCTGCCCCTGGATTGGCTGGATTGCAAGCCTACAAATTTGGCAAGGTAACCACCATTCCCCGGCCCGAAGAGAACTATTTCCCCCATTCCCCTTATGAAGTTATAGCCAGTAACCTGAAGATGGACTTGCATACCCTGGCCCTTCTGGATATCCAGGCCCACCGGGATTACTACATGACCGCTAACGAAGGATTGGAATACCTGTTGGAGGTGGCTCAGAACCGGGAAGATGAAATTTTAACCGGGGATAGTTTGGCGGTGGTACTGGCTCGGGCGGGTGCCCCAGAGCCACTGGTACACGCCGACCAAATAAAGAAGCTGGTAAAAGAGGACTTCGGAGGTCCTCTGCACTGTCTCATCATACCTGGGAAACTTCACTTCCTGGAGGCCGAGGCTCTGGTGGTCCTGGCGGGGGCTCCGGAGGATATTCTCCCTTAAAAATGTTAACAATGGAAAGTTAGATGAATCGAAAAGTTTACTCCCAGGCCCGGCCCTTTCTCAAATGGGCTGGTGGAAAGACCCAGCTACTTCTACAATTAGAAAAACGCCTACCACCCCAAATATTGGATGATGGAGTCATCTCCAGGTATGTGGAGCCCTTCCTCGGTGGAGGAGCTCTGTTCTTCTATCTGAAAGCCCGATATCAAGTTGAGGAATCCTTCCTCCTGGACGCTAATCCGGAGTTGATAAGGGCCTATCAGGTTATCCAGAATGATCATCGTCATCTTATGGAAATTTTAAAAGGTATGGAAGATGAGCATCTGGGGATGACTGAAGAGCAGCGTAAAAATAACTATTACCATATCCGAGATGCGTATAACAGGCAGAAGCTTAAAGACGGTGGAGAGGGCTACTCTTCAGATAGGATTAACCAGACTGCTTACCTGATATTCCTTAACAAGACTGGTTACAATGGATTGTTCCGGTTGAATAAGAGTGGTGAGTATAATGTCCCCTTTGGCCGCTACCTGAATCCTGCCATTTGTGACGAAGCAAACTTACTGTTGGTGCATGAAGCCCTACAAAACACGGAGCTAATATGTGCAGATTTCTCCCGGGCTGGTGAGTTCATAAAAAAGGGGGCCTTAGTATACATGGACCCTCCCTACCGGCCCCTAAATCGCACTTCTTATTTCACGGACTACTCGGCCAGAGGATTTGATGAAGAGGATCAGAAAAGACTGGCCCGTTTCTATCGGGATATGGATCAGCGAGAATCATACCTTCTGCTCAGCAACAGCGACCCTAAAAATGAGGATCCCGAGGACGAGTTCTTCGATGAACTGTATGGGGGCTACCATATTGATAGGGTAGATGCCAAGCGGAATATAAATTCTGATAAGCGAGGTCGGGGCATAATTAATGAATTAATAATTAGAAACTATTAACGGAGGATCATGATGACTGAAAAAAAATTGCACAAACACGGAGGAAAGTCCAGTGAAGCAGTTCTGGACGCTAAAAGGGTATTATCATCCATCAAACTGGTAGAAGGAGAGGTCTTCATGGATTCAGGCTGTGGAGATGGCTTCATATCCCGAACAGCATCCCAGATAGTGGGTTCGAAGGGTAAAATACTGGCGGTAGACCAGTACAGCCCATCTCTGGACGTATTACGGGATAAAGTTAAAAAAGAGGGCATCCGGAACCTGGAAATTATTGAAGCCGACCTGACCCGGAAGTTACCCCTGGAAGATGAGATGGTGGATTTATGCCTCATGGCCAACGTCCTCCATGGTTTCTATTACAACCAAGAGCTGGACCAGGTCATCCCGGAGCTGTTAAGAATCCTGAAAAACGGTGGTAGGCTGGCCATCGTGGAGTTCAAGAAGATAGAGGGCACACCCGGACCTCCCTTATCTAGTCGTATCACAGCCGAGGATGTTAATTCTGCCCTGGAAAGTAGGGGCTTTAAAAGCCAGGAAGAACTGGAAGTGGGGCCCTACCATTATGCGGTGGTTTTGATTAAAAAATAAAGAGAGTTTAACTTTAAATTACATGAATTTCTTTCTTTTTTGCTGAATAATGTTGACACCTTCTCTCATTCCCACCTTGGTGAATGCTTTACCACATTCCGGGCACTTTTTTCCCTTTTTCCCTTTTTTTTCATTATCACAATTCACATTGGTGCAGATGTACTGATCAAACATGTTTAGCCTCAGTAGGTGGTTGTTGTTTTTGGGGTTAAATTTTTTGTGATAATTTATTCTAGTACAACCCACTGTACTTCAAAACAAAATCAGAATGATCCATATCCAAAATACGAAGTGCAGCCATGGTCTCCGGGGCGGAGGCGCAGCGCATCTCCACCAGGTTCCTCAGAGTTCCGTTCTTCATATGGGCCTTCACTTCCCGGATCACGAAGTCCATACTGTTTTTATTGTAGTATAAAAGTCCGGAGTAATCCAGGTCGTAGTTTTCCTTTTCGTAGATCTCATACTCATCCACCGGATAATTCCAGTCCGGGGTGAGCATAACCCCTAAAAGGGCGTGGTAGCCGCAGGAGGCATCTCCGAAAAGATCCACCCCCAGGTAGGATAGGAGGGGAATGAAGTTCAGGTCACAGAAGGGCACGTATAATGAGGAATTAGGATTAACAGCCTCTCTTATAGCCACCATCATCTCCAACAGGTCCCGGGGTCTTTTCAGGAGTTTGTCGATGTTGGCCACCACAAAATCCCGGTATCCCATTTTTTCCAGTTCCTGGGCACATTCCACCCGGAGATCAGGGTATTTGGCCCCGTGGATCACAGCCATATCCTCCCGGTTACCATCCTGGGCTTTACGGATAGTTTCCTCCACGGACCACTCCGCCAGAGCCCGGGGCACATCTAAGGGCATGGCCTGGTTATCCACCACCTTCACTTTCTCGGCGTCGAGTATGGTGGGTGTAATAAGATTTTTCCACTTGCCCAGTCTGGCCGGGCCATCGTGTAGGGTTATTTCCAACATAGGATCCTCTATAAATTAATGAATACTCCTATCTAATTATCCTATTTTTTCTAAATATAAATGGTAGCCATTAAGAGGCAACCAATCACTTGCTTACTACTTTAGTTTAATACAATATTTTTAGGTTACCCTTCTGTAACCTAAAAGGTGACACAAAGCAAATTTTCCGCAACCTATATATATTGAACCAAATACACCCTTCATTGGTAATCATAAGTTTTACTAGATACCACCTATGATGACCGGGGCGTGAATGATAATGAGTTTTTTAAATCGCTTAAAAAAAGTTATAACTGGCGAAGGTGAGCCAGAAGACAAAAAACCAGAAGAAACAACGAAAACAGAACAGCCCCAGGTAGAGTCAGAGCCTAAACAACCCCCGGTTGAAGAAAAAGAGCCAGAACCAGAACCCAGTACTGAAGAAACAGTAAAAGCCGAAGTTGAAACTGCTCCTCAAGAGGAAACTCCGAAAGAAGAAGTGCCAACTGAAGAAAAAGCAGCCGAAACCGAAGAACCAGAAACCCCAGTAACTACAGAGCCGGAGAAGACGGAAGAAACCGAACCAGAATCTCCAGAAGAAGAGTCAGAAGAGGCTGTTGAAGAAGAACCTAAAAAAGAAAGGAGTGTAAGCATGACGTTACTCAATGCGGAAGAAAATAAAATAACCCGTGCTGATATAGATCCAAATTTCAAACAAGCAGTAATGGACGCCGGTGCCGAAAGTGTGGCTATCTGTTTCCAGTGCGGTACCTGTACCGGTGCCTGCCCATCCGGAAGGAGAACCCCCTACCGGATAAGACAACTGGTGCGCCGAGCGGTTATGGGCCTGAAAGACGATGTCATATCTGATGACACCATCTGGATGTGCACCACCTGCTACGAGTGCCAGGAAAGATGCCCACGTGGTATTAAGATTGTGGACGTAGTTAAGATCGTGCGAAACTACGCTGCCCAGGCCGGATACATGGCCCCCGCCCACAAAATGACTGGAAGCTTCGTAATAAAAACCGGACACGGTGTGCCTATTAACGACGCTACCCAAGAACTGAGAAAACGCGTGGGACTGGACCAACTACCACCAACCACCCACACCTTCCCTGAAGCCCTGGAAGAAGTCCAGAAGATCACCAAAGCCGCTGGCTTTGACAAGTTGATAGGCTACAACTGGGAAACAGGAGAAATAGAATAAAGGTGATAACATGGCTGAACAAGAATTTGCCTACTTCCTTGGATGTATCATGAACAACCGGTACCCCGGTATTGAAAAAGCAACCCGAATCATGTTTGATAAACTAGGCATAGGACTCAAGGACATGGAAGGCGCATCCTGTTGCCCAGCTCCTGGAGTTTTCGGTTCCTTCGACCGAACCACCTGGGCCTCCATAGCTGCCCGGAACATCACCATAGCCGAAGATCAGGGTAACGACATCCTAACTGAATGTAACGGTTGTTTTGGTTCCCTATACGAAACCAACCACCTCTTACACGAAGACCCGGAAATGAAGGATAAAGTTAACAACATACTGGCAGAAGTGGGAAGAGAATACAAGGGCGAAGTAAACGTCCGACACTTTGCCGAAATCCTGTACAACGATGTGGGACTCGACAAACTGTCCGAAAAAGTAACCGACCCCTTAAACTTAAACGTGGCTGTGCACTACGGTTGCCACTTCCTCAAGCCCAGCGCTGAAATCGACATCGACGACCCTATCCAGCCCACCATCCTGGACGAACTGGTAGAAGTAACCGGAGCCAAATCCGTACCCTACAAGGACAAGATGATGTGCTGCGGTGCTGGTGGTGGACTAAGGTCCCGTGACCTGGACGTCACCCTGAGCTTCACCCGTGAAAAACTGCAGAACATGAAAGAAGCTGGTGTAGATGCTATAGTTAACGTCTGCCCATTCTGTCACCTACAGTTCGACGTGGGACAAACCGAAGTCAACAAGAAGTACGAAGAAAAATGGGAAATTCCTGTTTTCCACCTGGCCCAGCTCTACGGAATGGCCATGGGAGTCAGCAAAGACGACCTCACAGTTGACGCCCACCAAATCTGTGTTGATTCGGCCCTGTAAAAATGTGAACAGGGATATATTTCACAGGAAATAGACGAGCTCGACAAAACTACTGGTGGAGAATAAATTCTCCCCCAATTTTATTTTATTTTTATTTCATCGCTAACTTTTTAACTTCCAAGGATCAAATTAATTAAAAAAATAAGTGAGGTGTTACTTTTGTTTGTAGCTAGCCTAGTTGGAATTTTCAGATACACTGAACTACCCGAGAAATTCGGGTCATTCGTGCAGTACAAGGCCTCTATGGAAAATAAAAGTATAGAAGAGGAAGATGAAATTGCAATATTGAATATAAGTGGCACGGAAAGTTACCATGTCCTGTTTTTAAGTTCATACCATGATATTAACGAAATAGAGGCAGAATTAAAGGATGCTGATGCGGAAATAAACTTCAGCACCAAGAAAATCTTGGAAGGCCATTTATGAGTTCACTACCTGCAGAACAGACCTGGCTGGTCCTGGTGGAACTTTTAACCGACCTGCGCCGTCATAAGGTTCAAATTCCCAAGTCCATCACCAGTGACATCCGTCTGGCCAAGACCACCATTAATTTTTACAAGGTGGACCCCACCGAACCGGAACGGGCTAAAGAGGCTAAAAGGATCAATGAGTTTTTAACCTCGGCTCAAGAAGCTTTGATGACTTTAGCTGATGAGAAAGGGCAAGAATACTCTGATATATGGATAGATAAACTTAAACAGGCATCTCGAGGCGAGGAAGTTTTCCCTCCTGGGGAGGAGCGGTCCAAATTTGTGGTAGGAGCACCCCCTGGTTTTGCAATGGTAAGGGTGAATTTCAAAATACCCCTGGCCGAGGATCGGGTCCAGGAAATCGCCGAGTACCACAACGTCATAATTGAATTTGAAGACGACCGCCTGGTTGCCGTGTATGGCGATTCGGAAAATCTCAAGCTAAGCCTTAAAGAACTTGGTTCCTTCTTCAAAGAGCAGATTGAATCCTAGAATTCTAATAATCATTCATTACATTTTAAGAAGTCTATAATCCACACTTTATACTTTTACTTGAGGAATAAAAATGAAGATCCTAGCTGTAACTGATATACATGGTAATTTCAGACCTCTGATAGAATACCTCAAAAATAACCAGGTGGATCTGGTCATTCTGGCCGGTGATATAACCCATTTTGGTCCTGAAAAATTAGGTGAGGATATTCTCAACGAAATCAGTTCCTACGATGTGCCAGTTATGGCTATACCTGGTAACTGCGACCTGGAATCCATCCATAAAGAGATTGAAAGCTCCCGAGCCGTTAACATACATGCTCGTAGTTGGGTAGTTAAAGATGTGGGTATCTGTGGATTTGGTGGTTCCAACCCCACTCCCTTCAACACTCCCCTGGAATTCGAGGAAGTAGAGATATATGATGAGGCTAAAAATGCCCTGGAAAGTATAAAAGACCATAAAATTACTATTTTTGTCACCCACGCTCCCCCCCACGGTACCAAAACGGATTTACTTCCCTCGGGGGAACATGCTGGTAGCACCAGCCTTCGCCAGGTGATAGAGAAATACCAGCCCACCATAAATATATGTGGACATATTCACGAATCCCGGGGAACAGATAGAATTGGCCAGACCATGGTGGTAAACCCTGGTAAAATGGATGAAGGCTATGCCTGTCTAATTAACATCCCGGAAGATGATGAAAAGAAGGATTCTATTGAAACCGAAATAATAGAGTTAACTTAAAAAATAAAAAGAAATTACCCTCCCCCTGATGATGGGTAATCTTTTCTGTAGAAAATGATTTAAAGGTGGGGGACCTATCTTCATTTAGATACTTTTTTTTACCTTTTGAGGTGAGTATATGAGCATGATCATGGTTGAAGGAGAAGTAGGCGGTAAGAAATACAGGGAACCCTTCTCTAAGGGAGTTCTGGCTCGGTCTCTTACCAGGGCCGAGATGGACCCTAACAAGGCTTACACCTTCGCCTCCCAGATCGAAGCCCACCTCAAAAAGATGGGAGTGGAGGTTATTGTCCTGGAGGATCTCATTAGTGAGGTCACCGTAAAATTACGGGATGATGATCAGGAAATAGCCTCCAAGTACATGCACTGGAAGAAGCTCCGCCGGTGTAAGGACCCCCTCATTATCCTGGTAGGAGGAGCTTCCGGAGTGGGAACCAGCTCCATTGCCTTTGAAGTCGCCAATCGGCTGGGTATCCGTAACATGATAAGCACCGACATGATCCGGGAGGTTATGCGTAAAACCAGCTCCAAAGAGCTTATTCCCACCTTGTACGAGTCCAGCTACACGGCCTACAAATCCCTGCGCATTCCACCACCACCGGAGTTCGACCAGGTCCTCATTGGTTTCCGGGACCATGTGGACACGGTTAGTGTGGGAGTGGAGGCCGTCATAGAACGGGCCATCAAGGAAGGTATAAGTATAGTTATAGAAGGTGTGCATATCGTACCCGGATTTATCAGTGAAGACCTAGTGTCACTTAGCAACGTTAAAATGTTCGTCCTAACCATACAGGATGAGGAAGTTCACCGGGGACGTTTCTATTCACGTTGCCGGCAAATGTGGGCTCGAAGACCACTGAAAAGATACATGGACTCCTTTGATGATATTCGGAGAACCCATCTCTACTTTGAAAGCCAGGCCAACACGTTCCACGTACCAGTTATCGAGAACATCGATGTTACCACTACCATTGATTCAATTATCGAAAATATAACCCAAACTTACGGAAGTGAAGAAGATGTTAAAGGAACTGAAGGTTAAAGATGTGATGACCGAAGGCGTAATAACCGTCGAACCTAAAGAAGACGTGGTTTTTGCCTTTGAAAAGTTAATGAAACACCGGGTCAGCTCCCTACCAGTAATGGATGGGGATATGCTGGTGGGTATTGTAACTGCCACGGACCTGGGCCACAACCTGATACTGGATAAGTACGAGCTGGGCACCACGGTGGAGCAGGTAATGATCAAAGACGTGGTTTGTGTCCGTCCCGAAGATGATCTGGTAACTGCCGTGACCAAGATGAACCAGCACGGTAACGAGGAGGGCATCATCAACCAGTTAGTGGTTATTGAGGACCACCAGGTCCGGGGAATTCTCTCTGATGGTGATATAATTCGGGTATTGGGTCTATAAACTAATTATTTTAAAATAAAAAAATAGGGACTCCCACTACTTGTGGGGAGTTACCCGGGGAGTGAAGGAGTCACAAAGGCTGGGGAACTTCTTGCCCAGTTCCATCTCCAGTTTGTCGATGATCTCCTCTTCAATTTCCGGACTTTTGGTGACCTCCACACTGAAGGAGTCATTACTCAGTGTGACATCCATTAATTCTTCTCCGATATTGAAAACGAACTCCACAGTTTCACCATCATCCAGATCTGACGCTATTTCTTCAATTAACTCTTCGGTATATTTAAGGAATTTGTCTTCATCTGGTAGATGGGTGTTCTGACTGGTGGAGACCTTTTTTATTAAAAAAGGCGCACACCCTTCGGTACGGGCTGCTTTTCGGTTCACCCAAAAGGTAACCACCATTAACTTCTTCTTATTATCCATTGGACTTTCATACTCCATAGACTTCATTTCAATCTACCCCCTTTATTAGTCGCCCATCTGTTTGATCTTCTCAGCCATCATCTTACCCATCTGGTAACAGTGGTCCAGTTCATCATTGGTGGGCATATAATTAACCTCATAAGTTTCTAGGACCTCAAATCCGGATTTTTCCAACCATTCGGCTACTTTATTGGCGGCTTTACCACTCCAGCCCTTGGATCCGAAGGTGGCTGCTAATCTCTTTATTCCCGTGCGCTGGAAGCTCAATCCTTCCAGGTACATTAAAATATCCCCCAGGCTGGGATAAGGTCCGTTAAATAAGGTGGGGGTTCCTAAAAGAATGGCTTTACTATCCAGGACATCCTTCACTATTTCGCTACGGTCGTCTTCATGGAGAAAGTACATTTTCACCTTTACTCCGCCGCTCATAAGTCCTTCGGCCAGGGCATGAGCCATTTTTCGGGTGGAGTAGTGCATGGTGTCGTAGATGATGGTGGCCTTGTCCTCACAAACACCTGAGGCCCAGTTACTGTAGGCCCCTATGATCTGCAATGGCTCAGTCCAGATCTGGCCGTGGCTGGGTGCAATCATCATTATCTGTTCTAAGAGTCCCAGGTCGGTGACTTCCTTGAACTTGTTAAGGACCAGCATGGAGGCCGGGGTCACCAGGTTAGCGTAGAACTTCTGAGCCGCATCCATCAGGAGGTACTCGGGTATTTCATGGTCATAACGTTCGGTTAAGCACAGGTGCTGTCCAAAGGCGTCGTTGGAAAATAATATACCCTCATCCACCAGGAGGGTGAACATGCTGTCCGGCCAATGCAGCATCTTAGCGTCCAGGAAGGCGAATATAAGGCCTCCTACTTCTATTCTATCCCCGGTCTTAACCGCCCGGAAATCCGCGCCTTCCAGTCCAGGATAGTGCAGTTTAAGCCCATTTATAGCCACTGCACTGCAGTAGATGGGGGCCTCTGGGAAGCGTTTGTGAATTTCGGTCAGAGCTCCGCTGTGGTCCTGTTCGATGTGGTTCTGGATAATCACATCTATCTTCACTTCCTTCCCCTCTTTAGCGAAGGCATCCTCGATACGGCCCCATAACTGGGCAGAACTTCCCGGATAAGTGTTGTCAATCAGGATGGTTTCACCCTCTCCAAATACCAGGTAGGCATTGTAGCTAGTTCCACCCAGGGTATAGCCATGATAGTTGCGTATGTCCCAATCCAAAACTCCCACCCAGTAAACTGCGTCTCCAATCTTAACTGCATCTGCTTTCATCTTCTACCTCCCTTTAAAGCCACCAAAAACCATGAAGAGTTGGTCGCCAATTTAAGAAAACATAAACTAAAGATATATAATTTCTTGGTTGACTTTTCAATTATTTCTTTCTAATAGGGGGGGTGGATGGTTGGTGAGTTACTGTTGAATATTAGGTCACAAGGGAAAAAATCAGAAACATGGAGGCAGAAATCAGTATACAGGCCGGTATGGTCACGATCCAGGTGGTGGCAATGTTTTTAATCACATCCCTCTTAACGGTACTGTTACCCCGGGCCAGCCCCACCCCGATAACGGTACCCACCAGGGTTTGGGTTGGTGAAACCGGCATGCCCAAACCAGCAAAGAAGAAAACCACCGTTGCTGCGGCTATCTGTGCTGAGAAACCCCGAGATGGGACCAGTTCTGTGATCCTTCTCCCAATAGTCTCGGTTATACGCCCTCCCGCCACCATTATTCCAGCCACAATCCCAATGACCCCTAGGATCTGTATATCCTGGCTGACTGAAGTTCCGAAGGCATAATAAAGCACCCCGGTGGCCACGGCGATATCGATGGCCCCCACGTTCAGGGCCGAGAAGGCGGAGCTACCAATCTGCAGGTAGGAAAATATTTTCTCCAAACGGTCCTTAACCGAGATGGCCCGGATATTTCTAAATAATAAATTTTTCAGAAGATAATAAACCCCAAAACCGGTGGCCAGTCCGATCAGGGGTGACATTATCCAGCTAATGACGATAAAACCCAGAGTATTTAGGTTCATACTGGAAATACCCACACTTACCAGTCCATAACCAACCAGGGCACTAACAATGGCATCGGAACCAGAGATGGGTATCTTACGCAGTAGGGTTATGGTTATCCACAGTGCAGCAGAGAGGGTTACGATGAATGCTCCGGTGACCTGCAGGACATCGGGGGGGATAATACCGCTCCCCACCGTCTTTATAACGTTATTGCCAAAATACAGGGCCCCTATTAATTCAAAAAAAGCCCCCAGCATCAGGGCCCGACGCATTTTTAAGGAACCACTGCCTACCACGGTCCCTACCGAGTTCCCAATGTCGTTGGCGGCGATGTTAAAGGCCATATAGATGCTGATGATCACTCCCATTATGAGAAGCCCGTCCATATTCATCTATATGTTAAAAACTTGGTGATAATATCATTGCGAGAAAAGTGGTAAGGCTGAATCACAACCTTAAAATACCTCCTACCACCAACACTAAATGGGCTAGACTGGAGGGTCAGGGGTCCTCTGTAAGCGCACATCCCCTATACGGCGCGGTCGAAGTTCAAGAGGCGGCAGATTAACTGTTTATTGGCCCAGATGTTCAACGTCGAAACCTCGTCCCGCAGGATCACTGGTGGGCGGGCTCTGGCTGGAGGGCCAGTGTTAACGTCCTTAACCAGGGGAACGTGTCAGGTCTGGAAAGAAGCAGCTCTACTCTGGTCAGCTGATGCTTGTGGAATAGCGGAGTGGAGTTGGCCTTCTGGATCACCAATTCACACGCGGTCTGTCCACTCTTGAACACGCCCACTTATCATTGCCAAGTAATCCTTGTGTTTAAATAGTAGCGAAAACAATCTCTTGAATACCCACATTTTTCATGCCGGGGTGGCCCAGTCTGGTACGGCGTGGGACTGCTAATCCCATGATCCCTTGGATCTCGCGGGTTCAAATCCCGTCCCCGGCGTTTATTTTCATTTTTACTGAGTATATTATCTTAAATATTAAAAATTCTTAATTTAAGCCATCTTTTAGACGTGTATTTCAAGTGTAAATATTGTGAAACAGTACTAATTTTTCCGAGTCATGGCAAATGTTATATATATTCAAAAACAATAATAAAGAGTAGAAAAAGAAAAAGGGGGGGATAAAAAAAGATGAGTGTCTACAAAGCAGATGCAGTGACCACCCATAATGAGGGGAGCCCAGTTTGGTTCAGGCCACCCCAGTGTGGTGTTCGTGGTATTCGTTATGGTGATGTGGTGATTGATTTTGCATTAATACAGTATCTAAAGATTAGATACTCTCCGTCTGTGGAAAATGGTATTAACTAACAGCATCATTCTAACGATAAGTTAATTAGATAATTCTAACATACATTACTTTAATAATATATTTCTGGGGGGGGATATATTGAGAAAGAGTATTTACTCAACCATATTGATCCTGTTAATGGGATTGAGTATAGTTGGCACTGTTTTTGCGGAAGAACCTATTATTAACGCTAATGCTTCGAAAACCGTAAATGACTACGAGGTAAACCTTGGTGATGATATAATCTTCAACCTAACGGTTAGCAATCCAAACACCGATGACAATTTTACGGGCATGGTGGTTACCGACGTTATTTCGGACATGGTAACCTATGTGGGGAATAGTGATCCTACCAAAGCCATCTACGACCAAGCAACCCGGACTCTAACCTGGAATATTGGCGATTTAAATGCTGGTGAAGTGGCTGAACTAATTATTTACACTAAAGCAGCTAAAATTGGCAAATTTAACAACGAATTCAATGGTACCTACAACGTCACCGTGGTTGATCAACCAGCCTATGATGAATCGGTACTGGTAGGATACCAAAAAGTCATCACGGGATGGACTGGTTATGAATTTGAGGGTAGCTACAGTGAAGTTAATGCCTGGTTAAATAATATGAAGGAGACCTACCCACTATCTGACTATCCAGACGCGGTATTCGATGGGCCCTACGAAACTTGTTGCTGTTTATGGCATGCAGCGGCCTGTATACCCACCTACATCTGCGACCCCATATACGAGTGTATACACCACCCCGCAACCTACAAAAACGAAACCAGATATCTTTATGCTGCTATTGACCCTGGAACTATTCTTGGACTGCCAGAACCAAATCCTGAACCTAATGAAGTATCTGCTGCCACAGTGGCCATGCAAAAAACAGGAGCACCAATTATAGGAACCATCCTGGCACTATTAATGGTATCTGCTGGAGTGTTCATATCCCAAAGAAAACCTTGAGGGGCTACACCCCTTTTTGTTATTTTTTTTAAAGAAAAATTACTCTTCAAGTTCCTTAATGGATCGGGCTAACCTATTAATTCCTTCTTTTATTTTCTCTTCACTGCTATTGGAGAAATTCAAGCGCAGAGTATTGTGCTGAGGATCCTCGGCGTAGAAGGCCTGGCCCGGTACAAAGGCCACCTTCTCCTTCAGGGCCAAATCAAAAAGTTCCAGGGAGGACATACCCTCCGGTAGGGTAACCCACAGGAACATTCCCCCCTCTGGTTCGGTGCACTGCACCCCTTCCGGGAACTCTTCTTTTATCAAAGAGACCATAAGATCTCGCTGTCTTTTGTACATGCGGCGTATTTTTTTTAAATGAGCCTCCACGTTATAATCCGATAGATACCGGTGGACGATCATCTGGGATAGTAAACTGGAGTGCAAATCCGAGGCCTGCTTGGCAGTTATCAGTTTATCCATAACTTCCCCGGGGGCGGTTATCCAGCCCAGCCGGATCCCTGGGGAAACTATCTTAGAAAAAGACCCTAAGAGTATGGATTCATCTAAAAAGGCCTTAACCGGAGGATTATCCTGGCCCATGAAACGTATCTCCCCGTAGGGGTTATCCTCCACAAAGACCGTATCATTATCCTTCAAAAGCCGGGCCACTTCCTTTCTGCGGTTTAAGGAGTAACTTATGCCGGTGGGGTTCTGGAAGCTGGGAACCGCGTAGAAGAGTCGGGGATGGAATTCATCCAGAGCCATCTTTAGACTGTTAACATCCACCCCATCTTCATCAAGGGCCAGGGAATGGAATTTGGGTTCGTAGAGTCCGAAGGACTGCAGGGCAGCCAGGTAGGTGGGTCTTTCCACCAGGACGGCATCATCCTGGTTGAGGAATATCTTACCCACCAAGTCCAGGCCCTGCTGGGAACCATTGGTAACTAAGACCTCCTCCGGGTCTACTTTCAGTCCCATCCTCTGGTAGCGCTGAGAAATCCACTCCCTTAAGGGCTGGTAACCTTCTGTGGCACCGTACTGGAGAGCCTGGGCTCCGTTTTCTTCTAAAACCTGGACAGCCACTTCTTTAATATCCTGATAAGGGAATGATTCTGGATGGGGCAGGCCACCGGCAAAGGATATTATCTCCGGGTCTTCAGTTACCTTCAGTATCTCCCGGACGAAGGACCGGGGAACCTTACCCATTCTAGATGCGAATTCAAAGTTCATAATATCAATTTATCTATTTTTTGCTTCCATACTTTTTAACATGCTCCCAGGCCCGGTGATATTTCTCGAAGCCTTTTTCCTGGGAGTAGATGGAGGTATCCTCTCGGTCAAATAAGAACCGGTCATCTCCCACTGGACAGACCTTAATACAGATACCGCAGGGGGACTGGTACTTTTTACGGAGTTTTTTACTCCGATTGGCACAGTTCATTTTCTCCATAGGTGGGGGGAAGTTTTCGCCCTTTTTGGTGGCCAGGGCCTGGACCGGACAACTCCTGGCGCACAGAAGGCAGCGGGTGCACAGGTCCACACCCCTGATGGGATCCCCCTCCAGGGAGGCGGTGGTGAAGATGGAGGTGAAGCGAACCCGGGGCCCATATTCTGGAGTTAACAACACATTATTCCAGCCCATTGATCCCAGACCTGCCAGATAAGCAGCGTGTTTATGGGAGAAAAAGGCCAGGGGCTGTTTGAGTAGCACTTCGATATCTCCATACCCATCCCGGGGGATGTAAATAGATGGATAACCCTCAGTGGTAAGATAATTAGATAACAGGTAGGCCTTCTCATCAAGAAGCCGGTTTATGGTATGGTAAAGTTCATGGTAGTAAATGGAGGGCGCCGTCTCCAGGATGGGAAGCTGCACCGGCAGTCCAATGACCATAACCGTTTTGGTCTCAGGATAAATGGACTGAGGCCAGAATTCCTGTGGTATCCACTCCTCAAACCGGTGTGGCAGTTTCTCGGGAGGATTCTTCCACCGGTCCACCGGTGCAAAGCCCACCAGGGGTATGCCCATTTCCTGGCACTTTTTTTTAAGCTTACTTTTAAGTGATTCTGCCATGGTCATCTTTTTAGTGGGGAGGCTAATATTTATTCCCTCCGGATAATCCTCTCCTTGAAGATTATCCTCATCCTTTCTAAGGGGCCGGTTTTAAACTGAACTTGGTGGTCTTCAGGGCCTCAAACCACAGCACACTCACACTACCGGCCACCAAACATAAGAGCAGGTCGGTGAGTGACAGTGTCCCGAACTGGAATAAACTCTGCAGGGCAGGCAGGTAAAGTACCAGTCCCAGAATAATTAGGGCTACCGCCAGGATCCACCACAGCGCCGGGTTAGGTGAACGCAGAGTTTCTAGGATGGTCTTACTCCAGGAACGGTTAGAGAGGATCAGGGCCAGGTTACCGAAAAGCAGGGTGGTGAAGGCCATAGCCCTGGAAATCTCCTCGCCCCGGCCACCATAGTAAGCCATTAAGAAGACGGTTAGCACGATGAGAAGTACCACCACCCCCTGGAGGATGCTGATACCAATGATCCGGGGGTCGAATAGGGGGTCTTTGCTGCTGCGGGGAGGGCGACGCATAACATCCTTCTCGGCGGGTTCTGCCTCGAAGACAATGGAACAGGCCGGGTCGATGATAAGTTCCAGGATGACGATCTGCATGGGAAAAAGGACCAATGGCCATCCGAAGATCACCGGTAGAAGTGACATGCCCACAATGGGTACGTGGACGGCGAAGATGTAGGAAGTGGCCTTTTTCAGGTTGTCGAAGATGCGTCGGCCCATCTTAACCGCCGATACAATGGAGGAAAAATCATCATCTAAGAGCACCAGGGCCGAGGCCTCCCGGGCCACATCCGTCCCCCGGCCACCCATACTGATACCGATCTGGGCTGATTTAAGTGCAGGAGCATCGTTCACCCCGTCCCCGGTCATGGCCACCGTGTCCCCGTCGGCCTTGAGGTCCTCCACCAGGCGCAGCTTCTCTTCTGGAACCACCCGGGCAAAGATGTTAACCTCCCGGACACGGTCCTGGAGTTGTTCATCACTCATCTGGTTTAGTTCCGGCCCGGTGATGACCTGGTGGTAATTTCTAAGTCCGATCTCCGATCCGATGTGGGAGGCCGTGCCCGGGTAGTCTCCGGTGATCATCACCACCCGGATGCCGGCCTGGTAACACTCCGCCACAGCATCCTGCACCTGGGGGCGCAGAGGGTCTTTAAAGCCCACCAGTCCCAGGAAATGGAAGGGAAAGTCGTGCTGCTCTCCCGGTAAAATTTCACGAGTGAACCGTCCCTGGGCCACTCCAATAACCCGCAGACCCTCACTGGCCAGGGAGTTGATCTGCTCCTGTAATTTTTTTATCTCCATATCTGACATGTGACACAAGTCTGCCACGGCCTCCGGAGCACCCTTAGCAGCGATAAGGTATTCCTGACCATCAGGAGAGCGCCATACATGGGACATGGCCAGTAGCTCCTCAGAAAGCGGATACTCCTGTATCAGACTCCAATCATCATGCAAGTGCTCGGTGTTCTGGAGGGCGCCGCTGCCGAATTCCTTTAAAGACTTCTCCATGGGGTCGAAGGGGTCTTTTTGGCTGGCCAGGATACTGTACTCCACCAGAGGATGGAAATTCTCCGGTAACTCCTCCCCGACTACTTCCAGAGGTTCTCCTCCCACCATCAGCTTGCTCACCGTCATCTGGTTGAGGGTGAGGGTGCCGGTCTTATCTGTGCAGAGCACGGTAGCTGACCCCAGTGCCTGTATAGCCTGAGAACGCCTGGTGAGGACGTTGTTCTGGGATATGCGCCAGGCCCCCAGGGCCAGGAAGATGGTGAACACCACCGGTATCTCCTCGGGAAGGATGGCCATGGCCAGGGTGATCCCGGCCAGAAATCCCTGCAGCCAGTCCAGACGGGTGAACCCGTAGACTATCACCACCACTGCACACAAACCCACCCCAATCAGGGCCATGTTCAGGACCACCCTGCGGGTTTCCTTCTGGAGGGAGGTGTCCTCGGTCTGGAGGGACTGCAGCCTCTTCCCAATACGGCCCATCTCAGTACCCAGTCCAGTGCCCTGTACCTGGGCCACCCCACGTCCCTGCACCACCAGGGTACCGGAAAAGACCGAGGGAAGTCCGTCTCCACCCGGGGGATGCATATCCATAACTCCATCACACTGCACCTTGCGCACCGGCACGGCCTCTCCGGTTAGGAGGGACTCGTTGATTAGGAGGTTGGAACAGGAAAGAAGGACTGCATCGGCGGGTACCCGGTCCCCCTCCTTGAGCATGATGATATCCCCCCGGACCACTTCTCTACCGGCGATCCTTTTCTGCTGACCATCCCGGATTACCAGGGCCCGGGGGCTGGACAGATCCCGCAGGGCCTCCAGGGTGTTCTCGGTTTTACGTTCCTGGTAGAAGGTGATGCCCATAATCACGAACACAAATCCTAAAAGCATCAAAGCCTCCTGCAGGTCTCCTAACACCAGATAGATGCTGCCGCAGGCAATTAAAAGGAGGAACATGGGTTCCCGTACCACATCCCATACAATGTTAAAAATGGTCCTCTTATCTGGAGAGGGAAGCTCATTATACCCTTCAACTTTTAACTTAGCGGTGACCTCTTCGGAGGACAGTCCCGGCATTCCCTCCAGTTTAACCTCTTCCCACATGGTATTCTCCTCTTAAAAAAACTAAGAATCTTAGGTTTTTAAAACTATATTAAAATGAGTATTTATATTTTATCTTGAATTAGGAGGGCCTAATGTAATATAAAAAGGATAATTACCTTATAATAGCTTATTAGGCAAACCTAATACATTTGATAAATTAGTCACAAC
>DAHVOW010000001.1:0-42500 GCA_027318585.1 Methanobacteriaceae archaeon
CTTAAATTTGGTGGAAACGTCTCCAGTAATGACTAAAAGGGGTACTGAGTCTTTATAGGCTGTGGCCACTCCCATAACCAGGTTCAGGGCACCAGGTCCAGCTGCAGCCAGGCAGACCCCCACCCTACCGGTTGCCCGTGCATAGCCATCGGCGGCATGGGCTGCTCCCTGTTCATGGCGCATGAGAACGTGCTGGATAGGTGAGTGGTGCAGGGCCTGGTATAATGGTAATATCTGTTCACCAGGATGGCCAAAGACCAGTTCAATGCCCTCTTCTTCTAGGATGCGGACCATTCCCTGGGCGCATTTGGTTCTGGCTCCGGTAGTCATGTGTATAGTTATGTCCTTGGCGCTATTTTAAAATTCTCACCATGTACTGCTGATTTACCATACCCCCCAATTGGTTTTTTCAAATAAAATTATGTGCAAGATCGACCCATAGATACTAATCAAGATAATGCAATCCAGGGGAGAGGAGGATGTAAGATGTCCCAGGAAGAAGATATTTCAGGAGGTGTCGGGAGAATATTAGAGCCCGACCCCCAGATTGTTAAAAATAGTAACATCCAAGTATGGATGGCCCGGCACCAGATCCGGAGTTACGACCAACTACTGGAGAAGGCCATCCAGGACCCGGAGTGGTTCTGGGATGAAATGGCTCAGGAACTGAACTGGCAAAGGCCCTACCATGAAATTTTGAGGTGGGAATCCCCCCATTCACAATGGTTCAGGGATGGGAACTTCAACATCGTGGACAACGCCGTGGACCGGCATGCCCAGGGCCCGAATAAAGATAAACTGGCATTCATCTGGCAGGGTGAGAAGGGAGAAGTCCGGAAGATAACTTATCATCAACTTTACCAGGAGGTGAACCGCTTCGCCAATGCCCTGAAGAGTCTGGGGGTGGGAAAAGGCGACACCGTCACCATCTACCTGCCCATGATACCCGAACTCCCGGTGGCCATGCTGGCCTGCGCCAAGATCGGGGCGGTGCACTCCGTGATTTTCTCTGGCTTCTGGGCTAAAAGATTCCGGGAAAGAGTGGATGAGGCCCAGTCCAAAGTAGCCATCACCTCGGATGGTTTTAATAGGCGGGGAAAGGTTTTAGCACTTAAGGAGAATGTGGACCAGGTTCTAGATGATACAGCCACGGTGGAGAAGGTAATTGTGGTCCGGCACGCCCAGATCCCGGTGCAGATGATGGAAGGCCGGGATCTGTGGTGGCATGAACTGATAAAAGACCAGAGCGAAGAATGCCCCACCAGAATCCTGGAAGCAGAGGACCCCCTCTTCATACTGTACACCTCCGGAACCACCGGGGTGCCCAAGGGAGTGCTGCACGTACACGCCGGGTATGCAGTGGGAGTATACACCACCCTGAAGATGGTTTTCGACTTAAAAGAGGATGATGTTTGGTGGTGTGCAGCTGACATAGGGTGGATAACCGGTCACAGTTACATCGTATACGCCCCCCTCCTTTTAGGGGTCACATCCCTGATCCTGGAAGGAACACCCGACTATCCGGACCCGGGATGCTTCTGGAGTATGGTGGAAAAATATAAAGTGAACGTGTTCTACACGGCCCCCACCACCATCCGCCTGTTCATGAAACACGGCGAAAAATGGCCCCAGAAATATGATCTCAACTCCTTAAGACTCCTGGGAAGTGTGGGGGAGCCCATAAACCCCAAAGCCTGGTTGTGGTACCATGAACACATCGGCGGAGGGAGGTGCCCCATCATGGATACCTGGTGGCAGACAGAAACCGGGATGCACCTCATAACCCCCCTACCCATCAGCCCCCTGAAGCCTGGTTCGGCCTTTAAACCATTCCCCACCATCGTAGCTGATGTGGTGGATGATGATGGTAATTCTGTGGTCGGAAAGGGCGGTCATCTGGTAATTAAGTCTCCCTGGCCTTCCATGTTCCGCACCCTGTACCGCAACCCGAAAAGATTCCAGGAAGCCTACTGGAGCACCTTTCCCGGCATTTATCTCAGTGGAGATGTGGCCCGTGTAGATGAAGACGGGTACTTCTGGGTAGAGGGCCGGGAGGATGATGTTTTGAACGTTTCCGGGCACCGGATAAGTACTGCGGAGGTTGAATCCGCCCTGGTAAGTCACCCGGCAGTGGCCGAGGCCGCGGTGGTTGGTAAACCCCACCCCTTGAAGGGTGAAGATATCTCCGCCTTCGTTATACTAAAAGAAGATGCCCAAAAGCCGGTTGACTTGGAACGGGCCTTGAAAGATCATGTGCGCGCCGAGATAGGACCTATAGCCACCCCCGCCGAAGTAAAATCAGTCCATGACCTACCCAAGACCCGCTCTGGTAAGATCATGCGCCGGGTGATCAAGGCCCTGGTTAAGGGGATAGACCCAGGGGACACCAGCACCCTGGCCAACCCCGAAGCAGTGAAAAACCTAGAAGAGGTTATTGGTAGGGGTTAATCCTCTTCTTCCTGGTAGCTGCCGTGGTACTCGCCGGATCCCTCCACTTTAAAAACCACACCCTGGGCTATTCTCTCACCCTGTTTTAGAGTGTATTCGTATTCTCCCTGGTTCACCAGGAGAAACTGGAGGGTGCCGTAGAAACCCGGATCTCCCAGGGCAGTGTGTATGGTTATAAATGACCTTAAAAGGGTGGATCGGGGGAGGTAGAGCATAGAATAGCCCCTGGGGATTTTTATCTTCCGGTCCACAGTTACTATGTAAGCGGTCTTAGCCTGGAGGGTGTACAGGGGAGGTTCCAGTGCCTCCAGTTCGGGCAGTTTTTTCTCATCATCAATTAATGAACCGGATCCGGCCTGTTTATAAACCTCATCTACCCGGAGGTCAATTCCAGCGGGCTGGACCAGTTCTTCAAAGTCTGGGAATGATTTTTTTAGTTCTTTTTCACCGAGCATAATATCATCCTGTTTGGATTTGTAAAATGTTGAAAGTCATAGGAGTTATTCAAGATGTTCTGTTTAAAACAAACTCCATTTTATTTAATTAGTACCTCTTATACTAACATACCTATCATTTAGTTTTTAAGCAAATAGGGAATTAATATCAGCACACGATGGTTGGATCATTGGTGACGAGTGCGTCTACTCCCCAGGATATGACCTTTGCTACACGAAAAGGGTCATCGATAACCCCAGCAACCAATTAATACCATGATTATGGGCCTCATCAACCATTAATTTACTTAAATACTGATATTGAGGAAACATAATGTCGGCCTGAGCATCAAGGGCCATTGAAACAGAATTTACGGGTTGACAGGCAAAAATAATGCCAGTACTGATTTCAGAGTCTAAAGATTTTAGTTTAAGGGACACTTTATGGTAAAACGAGGCTATAATCACATCAGTAGTCATTTTTTCCTCTTTTACTAGGTTTAAAATTTTTTCCTCACTTCCCGGATCCTTAACCTCAATTACCACACCAACCTTTCCCCTAACTGTATCTAAAGCTTCTCTGAGGGTGGGTATCCTCTCCCCATCACCAGCATCGAGTTGACTTAGTTCCGAGAGGGTTTTATTTTTCAATGGCCCCCTTCCATCTGTGGTGCGATCCAGATTTGGATCATGGTGTACGACCAGTTGACCGTCTGATGTAGTCCTCACATCACATTCAACCATGTCCACCCCCAATTTTATCGCTTTTATAAAAGATTTCAAAGTATTTTCTGGTTCCAGGGCTGATGCTCCCCGGTGGGCTATGATCTGCATGGGATTATATTATGTGGTTTATTATAGATTTAGGTAAAGGCTTATAGCTGAGGCTAAGGTGTAACTATGAAGGGAGTTAAGAATCATTTTCAAGAAGAAGCAGAGATATTTGATGGACTGATCAGGACCCTGATCCCCCACTACCAGGAGATGATAGAGGCTTTAACCATGATACTGCCCTTCCACTCCCAAGAACATGCGAAGATCCTTGATCTTGGTTGCGGGACGGGTAACGTTTCCCTGGCCATTAAAAAAAGGTTTCCCCAGGTGGAGATCACTTGCCTGGACCTGGCGGAGAATATGATTCAGAACACCCGGTACAAACTGGCGGAATATTCAGATGTGAATTACCTAGTCGGGGACCTGCGTGATCTGGAAGCCGTAGCAGAATATGATGCGGTGGTGAGTTCCCTGGCCATTCATCACCTTTCTCGTCAGGAGCAGAGGGCACTCTACACCCAGATATATACAGCTCTTAAGGAGGGGGGTGTGTTCTACAATGCAGATAATTTGCTTTCTTCATCAGAACACTTGAACCAACTTTATCTAAAAAAATGGAAAGAGTTCATGTTCCAACACCACACCCCGGAAGAAGTGGAAACCGTGTGGCTGGCCAGGCATCACCAGGAAGACAACCCCCAACCCCTCCAGGACCATCTGAACTGGTTGAAGGAGGCCGGTTTTCAGAATTTGGATGTGGTGTGGAAGCATTACTACTTCGGAGTCTATGGGGGTAGAAAATAGCAGTAGGGTTATGTGAAATAAGTTTTATTTAAAAATAAATATTTGAAAAGGATGGTTTCAGTTACCAAGTTCAATGATTTGAATTTACCAGTTTCAAGGGGTTTGAGTGATATATTTAAGTATTGGCCCCGAATATCTGTTCCACCATCCAATCGGGCTTGAATTCGATAATATCCTTATAGCCCTGGCCCACACCCAGATACAATATGGGTTTTTGAACCACGTAGCCAATGGACAGCGCCGCACCTCCCTTAGCATCGGCATCGGCTTTAGTGAGGATGATACCATCCAGGCCCACGGCATCGTTGAATTTAGTGGCCTGTTCCACCACATCGTTGCCGGTTAAAGCATCGCCCACGAAGATTACCAGATCCGGTTTAACCACCCTCTGTATTTTTTTCATCTCATCCATGAGGTTGATGTTGGTTTGCATCCTACCGGCGGTGTCTATGAATACCAGTTCCTTTTTCTGGGCCCGGGCATGCTCCACTGCATCGTAAGCCACCGCTGCCGGGTCTGCTCCCTTCTGGTGTTTGATGATCTTCACCTGCAACTTCTCGGCGTGGTGGGTTATCTGTTCAATGGCACCGGCCCGGAAGGTGTCCGATGCGGCGATCACAGGGGTGAATCCCTTCGATACAAAGTAATCTGACAACTTGGAGATGGTGGTGGTTTTTCCAGTGCCGTTAATCCCCACGAACATGATCTTCAGGGGTTCGCCAGTTCTCTGGGCTTCCAGGGCTAGGACGTTAACATCCGGGCCTTCCACCATAAGAATCTCTGATATAGCATTTTTTAAAGCTTCCTGGGTGTATTGGGCCACATCACTTCTACGCTTAATCTTACGCCCTACCAGGTCGGTTTCCACCGATTTTATGATCTTCTCCGCCACTTCCATGGCCACATCCCCCTCCAAGAGGGAAAGCTCCAGTTCAAAGAGAACATCTTCCACGTCCCCCTGGGATATGGTTTTGTGGGTGGCGAATCCAAACATCCCCGGCTCACTCTCCGAGGATTTTTCCTTGGACTTAGCTTCTTCAGAACCAGATTCAACACTGGTCTCGCCTATATCTTCTGGTGATCTATTATCACCAGATTTATCCTTATCAGTCTCCGGAAATTTATCCTTATCAGCGGATTTACGGCGAAATATGGAAAAACGAGAAGTTTTTTCTTCTTTTGAAGATTCAGAAGATTCTTTTATAGATTCCAATGGTGTGTCCGCAGAAGTTATGGCTTCTGTTTTAGCAGACGGAGTGGATATCTTCTCTTCCTTTGTGGAAGTTTCTTCAGCCTTTTTCCCCTTCGCTGACTCTATTTCTTTCTGGTCCGTCGGTTCTTCAGGGAGGCCTTCTTCATCGGAAAATTTATCGGAAACCTTACCTACCGTTCCGCTAAATTTCTTCTTCAAAAAATCGAACAATGGAATCTAACTCTTAAGGTCTATCCTGGAGTCCCTTCGATTTGCTGGAGTAATTCTTCGGCTTCGGGACTTTTCTGGACAATAATTTCGGAGATCTTCTGCAGGTCACCCATCATGCGATTAAGGAGCCCTTCCAGTTCTTCCTTCTGTTCTTTAATACTTTCCTGGGCGTCACCGACCTTCTTTTTGATGGCAGCTCCAGCTCCCACTCCTACAATAATCTCTTCGGTGTTTTTTATCTCGGTTATCAGGAAGGAACCTGCACCTATAGGTACGAAGGTCTCAACACCCTCTTTTCCTTCTAGTTCGCCCAGTGTATCCAGGGCAACGGTCAGCTCAGATATACTAACCTTGAGGGTTTCAATTTGTTGATTTAAAAGGTCTGCCTGTGCCTTGTACATGTTGAGCTCGTTTATAAGCTCTTCCAGTCGCTGACGGTCTTCCATGGAAGATCACTCCCGGACTAATGCTTTTATCAGGGGGTCCAGGGCTTCTTCTGCCGATATTTCCTGGATATTCTGAATTTTTATCTGATTCCTGGTTATGTGGTGTTTGCTTCCAAATTCAGAGTAGATCTTTTCTTTGATGTCCTCTTCGCTGGTGGCCCTCAATTCCCGGGTGAAGGGTTTGAGACTGTCTCCCATCATAAACTTGCCTTTTATTCTAAATATTTTTGTTTTCATAAGTATACCTCGAGAAAACCCAATGATTCTTCTATTCTCGCCATTTCCGGACCGGTAGTGTCTAATCCAACCATCACACCGTGGCTATTGGCCACCGCACCGGCCCCCACCAGACGTGTACCCCGATTAACGGTGCCCACATCAGCAGGGACCTTCAAAACCGATTCCAGTAGTTTTAATTCCTCCGGAGTGGTGGAAGGATGTACTAAAACTCCCTTATTGGTAGCCAGGGCTACTGATCCTGTAATCATAAAATCAGCTATTTTTCCCCTTTCCACATCCACATCCAGGGTGCTGGATATTAACTGTGCTGATTTATCAGATAGTAGGGGATTTATTATAGCTCCGTGGTCATTTACCAGGACTATGTTACCAACCGCGGTGAGCCTGTCAGGTATCCTCTCCACTGCCAGCCCGGTTTCACGGATAGCATCAATCTCCCGGTCAAAGGCATACTTGGAAACCACAAATCCATTGGAGTTTCCAACTACCAGGGCTCCGGCCAGATTGCTGCCGCTAATATGGGTCTTGATAAGTGGTACCTGGAGTGCCTCCTCTATTAAACGGAAGTCCTTATCTTCCAGGTTAGGGGGAACCAGGGCCGCCTGGTCAGTGGCAGAGATTGCCACTCCCAGATTGGGGTTTCCCCTAAGGTTAAATCTCCTGATCATGGGTTCACCTATTATAAATTCTTAACTAAACTCAGGCTAGGGTAACCAAGACCGAACCGTCTTCTTCTTTGGTGGCCTTTACCTTAATCCTGGGGGGTATTTTCTGGATTCCCCTTTCCCATATCTTTTCGTTGACTGAAGCGTCGATTTTAACGTCATCCGACTTCATGTGTCTCTGGATGAAATCCCGTACGTATCGGGTTGCCCGGGGAGACCTCTTAGTCCTTGGGACTTTTTTAACATCCCGCAGGGGGATGGTGTAAACTCTTTCCATGTTTAATCTCCTTATACTTTGATCTTACTTCTTCTCCAGTGTCTCATTTTGGGGTGAGACCTTACCTTACGGTTGGTTTTTAACATGGCCCACAGAGGCACCCTTCGGTTTTGCTTGTATGCCTTTGCCAGTCTAAGCTTTTTTGCTAGAGGTTTATTTCTACTCATCTTCTTTCCATCCTATTACTCTTGATTGTGTGTGTGGGGGGAAAAGGTTTTCTGCAGCTTCTCTCCCATTGTTCTCCCCAATTAGGTGTCTGATTTCTATCTCGTAGTCCGAGTTATTGTGGGGGTTGGTTGGTTCCTTTTTAAGTCGGAATAATTCTTCAGCCAGGTTGTTTATGGTCCGGTGCCCGAAGCCACTGAGGTTTATGTATTCCACCCCATGACGGTCCTGGAAGCTGTTTACCTCCGGGGGACTCAGTCTGGGAACCCGGTCATCACGACGTACACCATCCGCCACCACTTCATATCCGGAAGCAGCCAATTCCAGAACCTGCTTATGCAGGTAATTTATCCCCTGATTGGGATAACCATCAGCCATAATCCTGGAAACAGCATTTTCCAGGAGAGTTTTATCAGCCCTTAGCACCTGATGGCTGAATCCCAGATTTTTAGCAGTTTTTTCGGCGGGTTTGAAGGAAGGATAAATACCAAAATTTGCAGTTAATAACTCTACTTGATATCCTAATCGTTGGAGGATGACGGCCACAAGAGAACTGTCCTTACCCCCACTGTAGAGTACCGCTGCCTTCATCTTCTTGTGATATTTATTTCTTTCTTGGGACCAGCCAGTTTACGCAGAAGCTCCTTTAATTGTTCATCAGTTATTTTAGAAGCGATACGTCCTGCCTGGGCCAGTTGAATGAGCTGAAGTTCGATCTGATTCACATAATCCGGTCTGGTCAGCCGGATATTGGCCAGTCTACTGCGGGCCTCAGGGGTGAGGATCTGCATCATGATCTGCTTTTTCTGTGCCTCCATCTCCTGGCGCATGCGCTCCTGGGCCTCAATTTCTTGTGGAGATACCTGTTGAGCTGCCTGCTGCTGTTGTAGCTGTTCCATTCTCCGACGGCGTATCTCTTCGATATCGCTCATTTAAATCCCCATTAATTATTTATCTTCAGGAACGTCTTTTTGTATCTTGTGGGATGCTTTATCCAGGAAGGAACGCCCTTCCGGAGTTACTTTTCTTCCTTCATCTATCTTCTCCACGTACCCAGCATCTTCCAGCTGTTGCAGGGCTCCCCGGACTATGGAACCGCTGCCTCTTCTGAATTTCTCCGGGCTGGTACCACGGTCCTTCTTACCACCGTAATAACTGCGCAGACTGTTGATACCCACAGGACCATCCATGTAAACCCTTCTTAAAAGGGAAGCACAACGTACATACCACCATTCATCATCATCAGGCCTTCTTTCTTTGTGAACGCCTGTTTTAACGAAAACTGACCATTCTGGTGGGGTGATCTTCTTATTTTCGCTTAATTCCTTGGCGACTTCGCTGATCAACGAGTCGGCAGGTACATCATAAACTGTAGTCATATTTATCCTCCTAATTACCTCTTTTTTTGAATATTACAGCAACATTACCTCTAAAATCAACCAGTTTAGCATTTGATTTTTCGATGATCTGAGTAATATAGTTTTGTTTCTCAGGAGATATACCTTTCGAAAAGCGAAGCTTAACTACCTCTCGTTCCTTCAGGTGTCTCTTGATCTCATCCAGCACCCCCGGGTTGACTCCGGATTTGCCGATGTTGATGGTAATGGTTGAAAGTGATCTATTCATTAATTCCTTCTTGGAAGGTGCGGGATTCAATTTTTTTCCTCCTCTTGGACTTCTGCTCCGTTATATAGGGCATGATACTGACTTCTCCACATTCCAGGCACTCCATGGTCACCGCCCCATGGTTCAACCGGACTTTTGAGTTTAGTCCAGGCTTTAAAAACCTTTTACAGGCCTTACAATACCTTCCTCTCCAGTAAGAAGGCATCTTCAAGTTATACTTCTGGGCGATGTTCCGGGCCATCTCCACGTAGCGGTGGGACCGTTGAGGGTGGAGGGAAAATTCATCTTCCGCCATTTTGAAGAGGATTTCTAGCCTTTCATTGGCTATTTTTATCATCCACTTCGGTCTTCTTCCCCTTCGCAAATTTTAACCTCTCAAGAAACATTGAAGATTCTAGAATACGGAGATCCTAAGTTTCTCAAAAGACAGAGATGTGTAGGTAACTATTCTGAAGCCTGAGAATGTACTTAAGAATAATGAACTAGTTTATTTACATCTCCCCTTAAAAAGCTTTTCCCATTTGGATCTAACCCATGCACCAACTAAAAAAAAAAGTGGTGACCCCATCCAAATAGGGACTTTATAATTCCATCTGGTCCAGGAAGTTAACCCCACCCACCGGAGATGTTTTTTCACCCCTGATGATCTCTAAAATGGAGTTAACCACCTTCTGGGGCGTTTTGTGAGTGGTGTCTATTTCTTGAGCCTTGATCCCATGCATATCTACGGCCTCCCAGGCACAGATATCCAGGGCCTCTGCTTCCAGGTTTTCTCTCACCTTTTCTGGTCTCCATTTCCTTTTTTGTAATCGTTGCTGCAGTATCCTAGGACTGGCCCGTAAAACCACTACCAGATCCGCCTCAGGGTAATAATGGGAGAGATGTCCCTCAAATATCAGCCAATCCGTATTATCCCGGTAATGCTCTGAAATATCATCCATCTCGTCTAAGAGAGCCGGAATATCCACTATTTTATAATGTTTCTCTGGTTCCAGACCAGTGTAAAGGTGCTTTTGCTCCACCAAGTGGTTCACAGCCACTAGCCGGGCTTCCAGTTTATCGGCCAGTGCACTGGAGATTGTGGTTTTACCGGTGCCAGGGGTGCCGGTTAGAAGCAGGATCATGATTTTAAACTCTTAAATAATTATTTCAGCTTTTCGATGAGTATCTGGGCTACTCTTTCTCCGGAAAGAAGCATGCCCCCAAATACAGGACCCATCCGTGGAGAACCGTGCACCGCATTGGCAGCCATGCCTGTGACGTATAAGCCAGGGAAAACTTCTTTCACATTATCCAGGATAACGCTTTCAGCTCTATCAGCCCACATGGACTTTTCCCCCATGATACGACCAGTTTTAGTGCTTAGTTGCGGCCCGGTCTTGTTTTCCACCACTTTAACTACTTCGCAGGGGTGTCCGGTGGCATCGATCACGGCCTTGCTTCTAAGGGTTATGGGATCCACGTGCAGACCAGCCATACCCACACTACTCCAGTTAATAACCAGTCCTTCCACTCCCTGCTCTTTGATCATTACATCCTCAATTTCGATAAGGTTAAAAACCTTCAGCCCGGCCTGGGTGGCCTTGGAGAGCAGTGTGGAGACGGTTTCAATGGAGTCTGCCACGTGGTATCCGGGCTGGTATTCCTGGGAATTGATGTCCATCTCCTCCAGGATCCGTTTACCTTCCTCTTGGACCACGATCTTGTTTAACATCATCCCCCCACCCCACATTCCGCCACCTATGGTGAGTTTCTTTTCGAATAATGCTACCTTCAGTCCGGCTTTGGCTAGATAGTACCCGGCGGTGATCCCGGCTGGGCCTCCACCCCCTATGGCCACGTCCATCTCCATGTAGTCCAGCAGATCTTTCATGTATCCTTCCACGATAGCCTTTGAAACGATTATATCATCTAACTCCATGTTCACACCCCTTTTTATGCTTATTTTTTTACTATAATCCTTAAGATGTCTTTATCTTCCAGAACGTGTTCTAAACCTATTTTCTGACCTGGGAACTTAACCGAATCTCCCCATACATTGGCATGGCGGAAGTTCCTTACGAAGTCGCGGTGGAGCCTCCGGGCCACGTTTTCCACGGTAGACCCTTTCCTGACGATGAGTGGCTCCTCCAGGTCTGCCTTTTGACCCTGGGGTTTTAAGTATATTCTTATCAGTTCCAGTTGCTGGAAGATCTCCTCTTTCAGTTCATCAATATTTAACTGCTTATCTGCGGCGATGTATAAAGCATGGGGAAGTTTCCTTTTAACTTTCTCCAGGAAAAGAGCATCTACCAAGTCGATCTTGTTAACCACTATCAGGAGTGGGATGTAAACAATGCTGGAATCCAGGGAATCAATGAATCTATCCATGGTCACATCTTCCCGGATCAGTACATCGGCACTGTGCACCCCGTACTCATTTAGAATGGATCGAATACTCTTTTCATCCATATGGGAAAGGGGCACTGTGGAGGCCAGTTTTACTCCACCAATTTTTCTTCGTTTGACCCTTACATCTGGCGGTGACTGATTAGGCCGGATACCGATGTTGTTAAGCTCTTCCAGTATCAGTTCTTGGTGTTGAGGTTGGAAAACATCCAGGACCATGACGATCAGGTCGGAGTTCCTAGCCACCGATAAAATTTCCCTCCCCCTTCCCCGGCCATGGGCGGCGCCACTGATGATGCCGGGAATGTCGAATATTTGAATCTGAGCTCCCCGGTACTCCATAACGCCGGGGATGACCTCCAGGGTGGTGAATTCATAGGCTCCAATTTTAGACTCGGCATTGGTTATCTGGTTAAGAATGGTGGACTTGCCCACGGAGGGGAATCCTACCAGGGCCACTGTGGAATCTCCACTCTTTTTTAGATGGAATCCTTTACCCTTAGTACCTGCGGAGGCCCTTTTAAATGATTCCTCCCGGAGCTGGGATAATTTAGCCTTCAATTTCCCTATATGGTGGGAAGTGGCCTTGTTGTAGGGAGTTTTCTTGATCTCCTCTTCGATGCTGTGGATTCTATCTTCTAAAGTCAATTTAAATCACTCAAAAATAGATTATAACTATTCAAAGTTGGTGTAAATTTAAAGTAAAGGTGCTAAATTATACTTGCCTTTTTTTACTTAAAAAGATTTTTTAAATAAAAAAGTGGAGTAACGTGACTTACACTGTCACGTTCCAGACAATTACTCCAGGTTGTGCGTAGATCGGGGTGAAACGGGTTAAACCTGCCCCCTGAAGGAAGAACATACGGGTGAACATGGAATCCCCCAATTCCTTGTTCATGGCCATGGTATAATAGGAATCACCCTCTTTGATGATCATGACCGAGAACATGCTCTGGTTGGACACCAACTGGTCATATGCGGTGGTTCCATTGGCCACCACTATCACCCGGTGGGCCAGGGCCAATGTATTGTTACTGGTGGCTATTCCCGCGGTGATGTTGGTGCTGGTTATCTGGGCCACCACACCATTCTCGCCCTGCAAGACTACGGTATTATTCTGATTGGTGACGTTGGCCTGGGCCAGGGAGTACACCAGATTCTGACCGGAAGAATTCTGGAAGTTCCAGCCCCCAAAGTAGGACCACCAGCCAGCCTTTCCAATCATGTCCGAGCTGGTGATGAATACCACCGGAACCGGATCATCGGGATGAGTGAATTGCAGCACGTTTTGAGCCTGTTCAGTAGTTAGTCCATACTGACTGGTCATGATGGTCTGGGCAGATGCTTTGTCAACACCCAGGGTTTTTTCCAAAATCTCCACGCTTTTACTAGTGTTCTGGGTGTAATTTTCCAGTGTGTAGTATCCTTCATCTCCGCTGGAGGATAACATCCGCATTATACCTGCAGATAGGCTTTCATTATTGGTTAAAAGTGCCTTTCCAACCCAGTAAGCACGGGGTGTGTTCTGGGATCCTCCGTCAAAGGTTACCGCCCGATCAGCCGCTGCAGCGAACAGGTGCCCGTAATCCCACCAGGAGATGATAACGGTGTTGTTGGCGGTGTTGGCATTGATCCAGGCCAGAGAACTGACCATGGAGTCATCAGTACCGGGAACCACTGAACTGGAAGCAGCGTAGTCATTGGTTAGGGGTACGAACACCACCATGGCCACCAGGAGGGCCATCACTATCACCCGGTAACTCGGGGTTTCTATTTGTCCTTCCAGGTACTCCCGTACCAGGCCCACAGTTATACCCGCACCTATTGCGATGGGGATGGAGAAGGCTTCAATAAACCTGACTCCCTTGGTCATGGCATAGGCAGTGGTGAGGAGCCATACTGACAGCAGGACCACCATGAAAAGATAGGTTCTTGGTCGGTGCGGAACACTGGGAGGAAGAACCTTTTCCTCATTTTCCACGACCTTTTCTGCTTCTCTTCTTCGTTTTTTACCTTTTCTTTTCCGGGGTTTCTTTTTGATATTCTGTTTATCCTCAGGATTAGGTGCCTTAATTTTCCTGTAGAGCCAGAAAACACTTATTACACCAAATGCAAAGGCCAGTATCCCACCCACACCATCTAGAACATCAGAAATAGATGGTATTTGGAGTTCTGCTACGGAGACATACACGTTGGGGTAGGATGTCACCCGGGTGGATTCCTGTAGTTGGGTGAAGCCCACTGGCTGCAATAGTGCATTGACAAAGTCCAGGGCCCCCATGGATATCATCATGAGAACTGAACCTAAAATGGCAAATATAGCAAGGGGTAGGAGTACTGGCTGGTTTAATAACCATTCTTTCCGGCTGGAGAACTCGTTTCGTGGTTTCCGATCCTTTTTTAGGAAATAACGGGAAACCAAGAGATAGATCAGACTGGCCAGCACCACGATGTAGAATATGTACCACCATCCTTCCCAGGCGGTGGAGAATATTAACATGAAAATTGCAGATAAAGCAGCGAATATGGATTTATTTCTCAAGTCATCGGCCCTTATGCTTTCTACGAACATCCACACCACTAAAAGTGGCAGGAGTATGTTGAACATGTCGGTGTCGAAGAAACCAGCGAAAGTGTGGTTGAAGTAGGCCGGGGCCAGGGCAACCAGTAGTCCGGCGGTTATACCTCCATAATCATTGGTCAGTCTTCTTACCATGAGGTAGGCCGGTATTACACATAAGGATGCGATGAATGCCGGTATCCAGAAGCTGACTGCGGTTAAGGGGACTGTGGTCACCACGTTTACCAGGATATATGTCCAGGCTGTGACGTAGATGATTAGGGGAGGATACTCTGCCGATCTTCCAGGAGGATAATTGGAGTGCAGGTCCCAGTTGGTTCCGTTTATTTTAGTATCCCCAGGATAGCCGTGATCCAGGTAATCCGCAGTTAAACGGTAGTTATAATAGGAGTCCATCTCACTGAAGTAAGGAAGACCAGTATCATCCTGATAAAAGGCTTTTACATCACCAGATAACGATGAAAGGTCCGCTGCCTCTGCTCTGATGAAAAATACAATGGAAAAAAGTAAGATAACAATAATCAATGGCTTAAATTTGTTAAAAATTTCCTTGGCATCCATAAATATCCCCATTAAGAATGTGACGAAGTTTAACTACCATCACATTTTGAATATGATAAGCCCCTTTAACTATTTAAAATTTTATCCACGTATTAGGGAGGCGCCATTTTCTTGATTTTTAGTTCTTAAGTTAAAATCTGGTGGTTGAATGCTGCTTTGAAATTTTAACTCCTCTAATCGTAACCCTTAAATACCCCTAATGTTATATTTATCTAACATAATGTTAAGTTAAAACAACATTATGTTTGAAATAAACAACACAATAGATGAGGTGATATTTATGGAGGTAAAATTCAACGCATTCTGGGGTTTACTCGGTTTTTTGGGAGTGCTAGGCTACCTTTTAGGAGATCCGGTATATTATGCATTTTTCGCATTTTTCCTGTTCTTCTTATCCCCAGTGTACAATAAAACCACCAAAAATGGAGATGAAAAGGTGGGAAAGAAATCCAACATCGAAAGAGATTATAAAATGTACAAAATAAGTATCTGGGTAGGATCAGCCATACTGATGGTCACTTCACTGTATTTAATGGCCACCAAGACCATGAATGATTATACCGCCCTAGGATTGTTAATAGGAATGACCATTTACATAGTGAGCTTCTTTGCCTATATCGGAATGGAAAAAACAGCCCGAGATGAACGTTTAAAGAAAATTGGAACCTTGGCTGCAACCTGGTCCTGGTATATAACCCTGATATTTGTGGGTTTCCTGTTGGTAAATATGTTCTGGGCCCAGAGATTCCATGATCCGGTTGAACTCATGGGATTGGTAATCTTTGTCCTGGTAACCACCATGCTGGTGGCTAACACGATTTTAAGCCGTATTGGAGATGTGGACTGATTAAATTAACATCTAAAATCAGGCCCAGCATAAATAAAAATTGAAGGCGACCTCAAATGAAAACTCGAATCAAAGAACTCCGTGCCCGGAAGGACCTCACCCAGGCCCAGCTGGCAGAGCAGGTGGGAGTGAGAAGAGAAACCATAGTCTTTCTGGAGAAGGGAAAATATAACCCCTCCTTGAAGCTGGCCTATCTAATATCCCTGGTGCTGGATGAAAAAATTGAGGAAATATTCCTATTTGGTGAGGAAGACCTCAGATTAGAAAATTAATAAAAATAGAAAGTTTATTCAAGATTTTTCCGGGGCTTTTTCTCCAGTTTTTTCCCCATTCTCCTCTAGAGAACGGGTGTAACGACAACGTGGGAATCCGCTGCATCCTACGAATTCTCCATAGCGGCCCAGACGTTTCAGTAGATCTTTCCCACAATCCGGGCAGACCCCCACCACCTCATTTTTAGGGGGTTCTTCACCCTCCCGGCCACACTTGGGATCCAGACAGGCCCTTTGTCGGGGCTTGCCAAAGGATATCATAGGCAATCCACACTCCTCACAGGTAGCTTTAAGGACGTTAGCCCCCCTGGGGAGTGAGTAGGTTGATTTACATTCGGGGTAGGCGGAGCATCCCACAAAGGTGCCTCCTCGGGGTGAATTGATGGTGATCAGGTTCCCACCGCACTTACACTCTCCCACCACCATGCTCTCCCGGTAGGCCTGATAAAGTTGTTCCCCTATTTTGAGCTTGTTCTTCTCAATATCATCCAGTATAGAACTGACTTCCACCCGAGCCTGTTCGATGATATCCTCTTTATCAGTTTCACCGCTCATTATACCTTCCATTCTAGTTTCAAACTCTCTGGTAAGCTCTTCACTGGTAATCTTTTCCGAATATTCGGTAAGGGTATCAATAAGATGTTCACCTAACTCATTGACGGTGATCTTCTTACCCTCCACATATTTACGGTCATATAATATGGAAATAATATTGGCACGGGTTGATTTGGTTCCCAGTCCACGTTTTTCAAGTTCTCTTATTAATGAGGCCTGATTATATCTGGCCGGTGGTTTGGTCTCTTTTTCCTCAGAGCCCACCTTGGCCTCCATTACTTCACCCTCCTTGAATGGGGGGAACTTGTCATTCTCCACTTTTCTAAAAGGATAGTGTTCTTTCCATCCCATCTTAGCTATCCTCTTCCTGCTGAAGGTGAAATCTTCATCACCTATTTTCAGGTCGGTTTTCATGGTTTCCTGGATAGCACTTTCGCCAAAAACACTTATAAAACGGTGAACGATCAGTTCGTACAGTTTCTGATAATCTCGGCCAAGTTTACCTGGTAAAACTCCGGTGGGGTGGATGGAAGGGTGGGCAGCGTCGGTTTTCTTACCCTCATGGGGCTTTAAAGGTTTTTTAAGTTTCTTTATATGTTTAGCGAAGACACTGTTTTTACTGAGCTTACCGAGTATCTTCTTATAGCCTATACTGGCCGGTAACTTCTGGGAGGAAGTACGGGGATAGGAAGTGTATCCTTCGGTATAAAGGTTCTGGGCTATGGACTGGGTCTTCTTGGGGCTGAAACCAAAGACAGAGTAGGCCTCGGATTGGAGAGACCCCAGATCAAATGGTACCGGTGGTAACTGGACAGTTTCCTTCAGGCTGATCTTGTCCACCACTGCATCCTCACCCTGACAATGGGATAGAATATCCTCCGCCTTCTTTTTATCAAAAATTTTACCCTGTTTATGATCGGCAATGATCCCCTGGCCCAGATCGGCCTTGATCAGCCAATAAGGTTCGGGTATGAATTCCTTTATCTGTTTTTCACGGTCCACCAGTATGGAAAGAGTGGGAGTCTGCACTCGTCCTGCCGAAAGCTGGATATAACGAGAAGTAGCGGCCATGACCGAATCGGTGAGAAACTTGGAAATGTTAACTCCAAAGAGGAAGTCCAGAACATGACGAGCGATTCCACTATCCACCTGGTGGAAATCCAGATCAATGGGGTTATGATAGGCTTCCAGAAGGTCCTCCTCTGTAAGTGTGGAGAACTTCATCCTCACTGCTTGCTCTACGCTTTTATCGCCACAGGCATATTTAAGGGCGTTGAAACCAATTAAAGTCCCTTCAATATCATAATCACAGGCATGAATGAATCTATCTGCATCTTTAGAGAACTTTACAATGGCATCGATGTAGTTTTTAACGTAACGTTTGGACTTGTCCTTGGTGTACAGGGGGACCCATTCCACTTCAAATATTCGTCCTTTTTCCTTTTTAAGAGGTGTTAATGAGTACAGATGACCTACTGCAGCTAGTATGGTGGTTTTCTTTCCATTTTCCTCAATTTCATAATATGGAACCCTTTTGTAGTTCTTCTTTTCCGCATAGCCCGGAAGGGCCTGGGATATCTTCTCAGCGGCCTTGGGCTTCTCGCAGATAATCACTTCATGCATAGCATCACTTGAATAAAATATTTTTGTAATAATAATATGGCAGGTTTATATTAATATAGCAGGTTTTCTACCTACCAGATATAGTAAGTTGACATATATATAAATACTAAGAATAGACAACCTGGAAACTTATACCACTCTAATTAAACACCACCGAGTAATAGGAAAGATAAAATGTTAATAGGCATTATATCCGACACCCACATCCCAGAAAGGGCTTCTGAAATTCCAGAGAATGTTTTTGAAATATTTAAAGATGTGGATATGATATTACACGCCGGAGATCTTATTTCCCTGAAAATCAGGGATATTTTAAATGATATATCACCCACCATCTGTGTTCAGGGGAACATGGACCGTTACTATGGTACCGAGCTTCCGGAAAGAGAGTTTATGGAAGTGGATGGAGTTAAGATTGGCCTTAACCATGGTGAAGTGTATCCTCGGGGGGATACTCAGCAGCTCCGTTACATAGGTCTGGAAATGGGGGTAGACGTTCTGATTACCGGTCACACTCACTTTGCTTTCATTAATCAGTTGAAAGATATGCTGCTGTTGAACCCCGGAAGTCCCACCGTTCCCCGTCTTTCTGAACCATCGGTGATGCTGGTAGATGTCAATGAGGGGGATATAGAGGCGCAGATAATTAAAATCGGTGCATCTCCCTGCAAAGCCCTGAATTACCAGGGAAGAGGAATTTAAATAAATTACATTTTTAAACTAAATAAAATCTAAATATAATAAAAGAGGAATCTGATGAGCAAAAGATGGAATCAGGAACGAAAAGAAGACCCTTACTATCAGAAGGCTAAAAAAGAGGACTATCGTTCCCGGGCCTCCTATAAACTCCTCCAGTTGAACAAAAAGTTCAAGATCATACGCAAAGGGGATCGCATACTGGATCTGGGAGCTGCCCCTGGTGGCTGGTCCCAGGTAGCACTGGAAGCTGTGGGAGAGGAAGGCCTGGTGGTGGCCGTGGATCTGCAGAGGATCCGGCCCTTTGAAGAGGAAAATTTCCTGGCCATTAAAGGAGATTTCACCACCACCCCCATCAAAGAAGATATCATGGAAGCTTTAGAAGGACAGGCCGCTGTTATCCTATCTGATGCCTCACCAAAACTATCCGGTATTAAGGATGTGGACCAGATACGCTCCATGGATCTCTTCCTGGCGGTGATGGATATGTGTGATTCTAACTTAAGATACAACGGTAGCTTAATTATGAAAGTATTTCAGGGCCCCCAATATCCAGAAATTTTACAAACAGTTAAAAAGAAATTCAGAACCATTAAAACCACCAAGCCGCCTTCATCCCGTAAAAAGAGTGTGGAGATGTATTTTGTAGCCAGGGGTTTCCGTGGGTCACCCCGATCCGGATGAACTATACTTAATGACTCTAAAAATGCATAAATCCGGCTAAAGTTTATCGGGCTACACCGGATGATAAGTACGTTAAATCCAGCTAATAAACCTCACCAGGATATACGTTAAATCCAGCTAATAATCTACTATAACATGCCCCTAACATTATTTAAGCTGGCTTTAGCATTTTGCAACTGGGTTTTCGCTGTGTTGAGTCTATTCTGAATTTCCTGGGGTGATTCACCCGCGGACATGGCACTATCCACATCAGTAATGGCTGACTGGGCCTTTATTAATTCTAATTCCGCATTTACATAGGCTTCTTTCAGATCCTTGTTATTGGAATTTTCCACCTGGGTTTTGGTACTATCATACTCGGCCTTTAAAGTGGAGTAATCAGATTTCAACGCGGTTAACTGTTGGTAGTTATCCCCACTGCTAGCGTCAGTTGATATAAAAGATGATAGTGACTGGAAGCCAAGGTAGCCTATGATAGCAATGGTAATTACGATCATAACCACACCTAACACGGATATGGTCATGGAAGTAGCTTTAAAGAGATTTAACCTGGATCTTTTCATATTTGATTCGCCTCTTTCTGTAAGACTAGATGATAATCTAATGGTTATTTAAATTTGCTCAATATCAATAGCGCCCTCATCATATATCATTCATATTATATTTTAGATGAAATTTTTTTTTGATGAATTTATTGGGGTTGATATAATATACGAGAATCACTTCGTGGATTAATGTATGAGAATCACCAGGATATGATGGTGATGATCCCAGAGGTGGCTTTTCGACCTTCTCTAGTTAAAGTATCATCAACCCACCTAGAGCAAGAAAATCAAATCTACGGAAGTATCATCAACTCCCCTAGAGTAAGTATATCGACTCCTGAGTGGTTAACGTGCCCTAATCGAAAATTTCATCTTTTATTTACACTTGAAACCGACGTCTCCCTGTCTAAATATTTATAGCAGTAAGGAGTAATGATAATTCAATGGAAATCTCAGCCCAAGAAACAACCAACAAAACAAAAACATCCATAGCCAAATTCGAGGAGTTTTTCAGCACCAAGTATAAAGACACCGTCTTCGAAGCCCTGGAAAGATATCCGGAAGAGCGTTCAATAGTAGTGGACTACAACGAACTGGAAATGTTCGATCCGGACCTGGCAGATCTTCTGATTGAAAAGCCAGAAGAAGTGCTTAAAGCTGCTCAACAGGCTATACAGAACATTGACCCGCTTCGTAAAAATGTTGAAATTCACACTCGTTTTCAGAATCTGCGAAATAATATTCCTCTGCGTGATCTAAGGAGCAAGTACATTGGGAAGTTCGTGGCCATAGACGGTATCGTGCGTAAAAGCGATGAGATACGGCCCCGTATTGTGAATGCCACCTTTGAATGCCGCAGCTGCATGCGTCTCCACGAGGTTAACCAGACCAGTAACCTGATCAGTGAACCAGCACTCTGTCAGGAGTGCGGAGGGCGTTCCTTCCGTTTACTGCAGGAGGAATCTGAATTTCTGGACACCCAAAGCACCAAACTCCAGGAACCACTGGAGAACTTATCCGGTGGTGAACAACCCCGGCAGATAGTGGTAATCTTGGAAGACGACTTGGTGGACACCATTACTCCCGGAGACATTGTCCGAATAACCGGTACACTCAAGACCGTCCGTGATGAGAAAACTAAGCGATTCAAGAACTACATCTACGGGAACTACATCGAAGCTAAGGAGCAGGAGTTCGAGGAGCTGGAGATAAGTCCCGAGGACGAGGAAAAAATCCGGGAAATGTCTAAAGACCCTAATATTTACGATAAAATCATAAAATCCACTGCACCATCCATACAGGGCTACAGAGCAGTGAAAGAAGCCATCGCCCTCCAACTGTTTGGAGGCTCAGCCAAGGACCTGGAAGATAAAACCAGGATCAGGGGAGATATCCACATCCTGATCGTGGGAGACCCGGGTATTGGGAAATCCCAGATGCTGAAATACGTGTCCAAACTGGCGCCCCGTGGTATTTACACCAGTGGTAAAGGTACCAGTGGAGTGGGTTTAACTGCCGCTGCAGTTCGAGACGAATTGGGCGGATGGAGCCTGGAAGCTGGTGCCCTGGTACTGGGAGACCGGGGTAATGTTTGTGTGGACGAACTTGATAAGATGCGACCGGAAGATCGTTCAGCTATCCACGAGGCCCTGGAACAACAAACCATCTCCATTGCCAAGGCCGGGATCATGGCCACCTTAAACAGTCGTTGCTCAGTTTTAGCCGCGGCCAACCCCAAATTCGGACGTTTTGATCGTTTCAAGTCAGTAGCTATCCAGATAAACCTGCCACCCACCATTCTTTCCCGTTTTGACCTGTTGTTTGTGGTGGAAGATAAACCAGATATGGAAAGGGATAGAAAATTGGCCAGTCACATCCTGCACATACATCAGGATAATAAAATACCCTTCGAAATTGAGCCGGAGTTACTGCGAAAGTACATCGCCTACGCCCGTAAGGAAGTCCACCCTAAACTTACCGACGAAGCCGTGGAGGTTATCCAGGAGTTCTACGTGGGTATGAGGGGAGGTTCCACCGAGGATGAGGATGAGGCTTCTCCAGTACCAATTACCGCCCGGCAATTAGAGGCCCTGGTACGTTTATCCGAGGCCAGCGCCCGCATTAGGCTCAGCCCCGATGTAACCGAATATGACGCTAAACGGGCCATCAAATTACAGCAGGACTCCCTTAAACAGGTGGGATATGACCCGGAGACTGGTAAGGTTGATATTGATAAGGTGGAAGGACGTACACCCCAATCAGAGCGGGATAAGTTCCGCATAGTCATGGAAATCATTAAGGAACTTACTGACGACTATGGTGGACACGCTCCTAACAACATGCTTATTAAGGAAATGGAAGATAGATACAACATGAATAAGGAGAAGACTGAAGAGATTGTCCGGGTCTTGAAACGCCAGGGACTGATTTTCGAACCAAGCACTGGCTACTACAAGGTAGCCTGAATTTTATTCTCCTTTCACTAAATACAGCTAGTTTATGCGATTTTTAGATGATTTTGAATTAGAGGAGGAATTTAATGACTGATTATGAAGAATTATTAGACCGCGCTGTGGAACAGTTACCCCAGAAGGTTCTGGAGACCAAACGTTTCCAGGTGCCCAAGGCTTATTCCATGATACAGGGAAACCGGACCATGATCCAGAACTTTTCAGAGATTGCCGATGCCATGAACCGGGACCCTCAGCACTTATTGAAGTTTTTACTACGGGAGCTGGGTACTGCTGGAAACCTGGAAGGCAGCCGGGCTATACTCCAGGGAAAATTCACCCATTACCTCATAAATGAACGTATCGATGACTACGTGAAACGTTTCATCATGTGTCATGAATGTAACCGGCCAGATACCCGTATTGTCCGAGAAGACCGTGTGTTCCTGTTAAAATGTGAGGCTTGTGGGGCGAAAGCGCCTTTGAAAACACTTTAACTATTTTTTAACTTATTTAACATGTTTTGTCCCCAATGCGGCAGAGAAGATGAAGAGCTCTACCAGGGGCTTTGCCGCCTTTGTTTTATCAAGGAAACCCCCTTAATAAGCTGTCCAGATGAGTTAGAAGCCACCATCTGTGCTCACTGTAATTCCACCTTCCAGGGCGGTAAATGGGCTGATTCGGATTTAGATCCGGAAGAACTGATGGTGGAGATCCTCACTGAATCCGTGCAGCCTGCAGATGGCGCGGAATATGTGGATCTTTCGTTCAAGATACTTAATCAGAAAGGATCAACGTGGGAAGTGCTGGTCAGTGCCCAGGGACGTCTTCTGGGAGAAGAAGTAACCCACGAGTGCCAGGTAAACGTGAAAATAAGAAGGACCGTGTGCCCTGACTGCAGTAAATATGCTTCCGGCTACTATGAAGCAGTGATCCAATTAAGGGCTGATAAACGTCAGTTAGACCCTGAAGAAAAGTTGAAAGCAGATTCCATTCTTAAAAATTCACTTAAGAAATTGGTGGAAAAGAACCGGATGGCCTACCTGGTGGATCGGGTGGAAATCAAGGAGGGAGTGGACTACTACATCGGATCCTACAAAGCAGCCCGAAGTGTTGTTAACGGGTTGAGAGATGGTCTGGGAGGAATAGTGGGGGAGTCACCCCGCCTTATGGGTAGAGACAAATCCGCGGGGAAGGATCTTTATCGGATCTGGATATCGCTAAGGCTTCCCAGTTTTAAAAAGGGCGATTTTATTGCACTTGACCACTCCCTGGGCCGGGTGGTTAACTTAGATGGTAGAGGGGTACTAGTCGAGGATCTGGAGTCTTTGAAACTGCACGCCATTCCCTGGAAGGATTATGACCAGCTGGTAAAGGTTTCTGAGTCGGGAATGGTAAAAAAGACAACCGTGACCAGTATAAGCCCCCACAAAATACAAGTACTACATCCTGATACTTATGAACCACTGGACCTGGATTTAAAGCCATATATGGATGACTTTAAGATTGGTGATGAAATAGAGGTGGTGGAGATTGACCACCAAATTTACATCCTTAAAAAGGGATAATAACCAGGATAGGAAATTATAACCATTTTTATGCTTAAAATGAAGGTGAAACAAATGGACCTGGAGTCTAAAGTTAACATCATAAAGGAAGGGGCCCTGGAGGTTGTAACTCCTGAAGAACTCAGGGAGAAACTCAACCAGGAAACAGTTACCGCCTACATTGGATACGAACCTTCAGGAAAGGTTCACCTGGGTCACGCCATAACCGTGAAGAAGATGATCACCCTGCAGCAGGCAGGTGTAAAGGTTAAAATCCTCTTAGCAGATCTGCATGCCTATTTGAATGGTAAAGGAAGTCTGGAAGATATTAAACAAGTCTCAGAATATAATAAAAACTGTTTTTTAGCCTTAGGACTCTCTGATGAGACAGAATTTGTTATGGGCAGTGAATTTCAGACCAATCCGGATTACACTATCCTGGTCTATCAGTTAGCACTGTCCACCACTCTGACCCGGGCCAGGCGCAGTATGGCTCAGATAACCCGGGACGCAGAGGATCATCAGGTGTCAGAGGTCATCTATCCCCTGATGCAGGTAGTGGATATGCTATTTCTGGAGGTGGATTTAGCTGTAGGAGGCATGGAACAGCGTAAAATCCATATGCTGGCCCGTGATAATCTTCCCCGCCTGGGTTATCCTGCCCCAGTGTGCATTCATACTCCGCTTCTCCATGGCACCGATGGCTCGGAGAAGATGTCCTCCAGTAAGGAGAACTTCATCGCCATTGATGATGAACCGGAGGTCATAAGAAAGAAGTTGAAAAAATGTTACTGTCCAGCTGGTGAGTTGGAAGGTAACCCGGTGCTGGAAATGGCCCAACACTTCATATTCACCGACCGAGAAACCATACTCATCCAGAGGCCCGAAAAGTTCGGAGGGGATCTGAATCTCACCCAACCCCAACTAATCCAGATGTACGGTTCCGGAGAATTACATCCCCTTGATCTGAAAAACGCAGTGGCAAACCATCTGGTAGAAATATTAGAGCCAGTAAGGACCTTTCTGGGCCAGTTATAATAGTTATGGAACTATAAATAATATAAAACAGTACTGATAAGATATTTCCCAAAACCAAGTCAAAGGTGATATTCATGGAAGAAGAAATGATGTACGAAATGCGCATTCCTGCCGGGGTAACCGAGAGCATGGTGGCCCATGTGGTTAGAGATTTTGATGTTGAACTGAAACCTACTGAGGAAGGTCCAATCTTCTACGGTAAAAAAGAGGTGCTGGAGAATGTTCAGGATTACATCGTTAAGGCCCTTAACCAGCGCCTCCGTGAACTGGAAGAGGGCGGTAAAAAATAGTTTAATTATCCCAGCCATTCCAGGACTTCTGATGCTATATCCCCGGCAATGTCCTCGATATGGCTCTGGTCGCTCCAGGTGCACATCTGGGTCAGGGAAAGACTGCCCTCACCACTGTATTCAGGATCATCAGCCCATACATCCTTCTCTGAATCAATGCAGAAGGTGTAATCTTTATCCTTATTTTCTCCGATTATCTCCCATTTCTCAGAATCACGAAGCTCCCAGTACCAGAAATAGGTTACTCCACATTCTTCCTGGGGATCTTCTTCACAGAAACTCTCTTCTTTATCATAACCAACAATAAGGACTTTATCATCATCCAGGAATATATGCATCTCATAGACTTCTTGTTTTTCAGGAATCCTTTCCAGTTCGGTCTCAATTATCCTTTCTGCCAGTTCATCCTTGGTCATCATATTAACACCTTCTGGTAATTGACATGAGTCCCTATTATCGTCAATATTTTTTTCCAGATTCAAATCCAGTTATAATATATACTAAAACAACTTGATAAAATTTTATGACACCTAATGATATATTGGGACTCGTATTCGTCTACGGATACGTTATCATTTTACTTATCATATCCGAAAAATTTCTGGGAAAGTATGTAAATTTCAGCCGTAAATTTCTGCACATTATGGTAGGAAATGTTCTTTTCATTTTACCCATCTTTGATACCTGGTGGGTGATGAGCTTATTAACCGCCGCCCCATTTATAGTTCTAACCTTTTTAATGAGTCCTTACTCGCCTATTAAGAGCATCCGAAATAGGATGTCCGAATCTGGACATGGTCTGGGCCTGGTCTATTATTCCATATCCTGGACCGTCCTGGCACTCCTTTTCTTTAACCAGCCCTGGATAATTGCTATTGGTATAGCGGCCATGTCCTATGGGGATGGGATGGCCTCTTTAATTGGTATGAAGTATGGTAAAAGGAAGTATAACCTAACCGGGGATACCAAGAGCTTGGAAGGTTCTGCGGCCATGTTTTTGGTGCTGCTGGTAACCCTGTGGATAGTGTTAATCTACTACCAAGTTATCATCAGCCCCTTAGTCATTGTGGCCGTGGCCCTGGTGGCTACTATTCTAGAAGGAGTGACCCCTAAAGGTCTGGATAACATCTCTGCAAGCTTAGGTGCCGTGGCCACTCTGTTGATGGTGGGATGACCTCCTTATGACATAATATAAATGTTGAGGAGAAAACACTCTTATTAATTAACATATTCAAATCAATCTTAAAGAATCGGTGCAACATATGCGTTTTATTGTAGTGGATGGGCTGGATGGGTCGGGTAAGAGCACCCATGCCCGGATGATTCGTGACAAGTATCAAGAGAAGGGTGAGAAGGTAATCCTCCGGGAGCATCCTTCCAACGACAATTCTTATGGGCTGGAGGCCAAAAAGGCCCTGTTGGGGCGCGGAAAAGTAAACAAGATAAAAGCCGCGCTTTATTACGCCCTGGATGTTGTTCGTTCCGTGAGATTATACAATGAGGAGGGGAAAACCCTGATAATGGTACGTTACCTGATGGGGGTGACCTATCTGCCTCTTCCCCTGGCCCAGTTACTGTACCGCATTTTCACCACCGTGCTTCCCACCTCCGATTACATGTTTTTCCTGGATTTAGAACCGGAAGAAGCACTCAGGAGGCTGCAAGAGCGTGAAGATGAGGAGATGTTTGAGAACCTGGAGGATCTCACCCAGGTACGGGATAAGGCCCTTAAACTGGTTGCAGGATGGCATATCATCAGTACCGAGGGCAGTATTGAGGATGTGCAGCGAAGTATAGACCGGATACTGGAAGAATTAGACTCTGGTGTAAAGGGTTAGATTAGAGATTTTAGTGGACTGGGCGGGATTTGAACCCGCGGCCTCTGCCTTGCGAAGGCAACGCTCTACCAACTGAGCTACCAGCCCTATTACTGGAAGGATCCTTCCTATAGTGGAAATCCTATAAAAACATTTATATTCTGATCTATTTCTTCTCCCTTCTTTTCTTTATAAAGTAGTACAACACCAGGATGATAATTACTAAGGTCACAATATTGCCCAGCATGGATATTTCACCCTCTAAGGACCGGTAGATATTCCCGAAAAGCCAGGCCAGAAGTCCCCATGCAAATATCTGCACCAGGGACCCGAAAAATGTGGTGAGGAGATACTTTTTCAGGTCGTATCTTATCAGGCCACAGAATAGGTTGATGGCAATGCTGGGGATAATGGGAACGCATCGAGCCAGGAAAATAGACAGATCATCAAAGCGGCTGTCTTTAAATCTTTTTTCAACACCAGCCACATCCTCCATGGAGACCCCCAGATACTTCCCGGTTCGCTCTATAAACGGCTTTTCCAATTTATAGGCCAGATAATAGTAAAATAAAGAACCTATAGTAGTTCCTAAAGAAGCAGGGATGGCAATTTTTATTAAAAGAATGCCTAAAGAGTTGGGGGAGATGGGAACTCCCTTTAAGGTGAGGATGCTGGTGGTTATCACAATTAAGCTGGCCGGAATGGGAACGATAATCTGCTCCAGAATACACCCCAAAAAGACAGCCCAAGCACCGTTGCTAATGATGAACGACTCTAAACTAGCGAGTAGTGAAGATAACACCAGTACACCTTTTTTGAGCAATGTTTTGGGAGTCGAGAATTAGGGCTTTATGCCATCAACGGCAATTATTAAAAATTTGCATATTTCAGAAGATTTAGAATCTATTTCTCATCCAATCCCCACTTCCGGCGGAACTTCAGCTTCTGTTCGGCGTTCATCCAGTGGCTGCCATCACAGTAGGGTTTGTTCTCCGATTTACCACAACGACAAAGCGTCATACGGTTACGGGCTTCATATAATGTTCCATCCGTTGATTCCACTGGGATGCCGCCCCGGACCCAGATAGGTCCTTCACAGTTCTTCTGGGGATCATGTATCAGGACTAGGGATGGTTCATACTCCTTTTCAAAGGATTCGCCCGTTTTTTTATCCCAAAGTACCAGTCTGCCTGAAGGGCAGATGGTGGCCTCTTCGATGGCGGTTTTTCGAGCTTCCGGATCTTCGGATTTTGTTATAAGTTCCCTTATCCCTCCTGATCTGAGGCAGAATCGGCTGTGGTCGCAGAATTCATGGGCATCGGTTAGTTTTAACTGGGGTCCTTCAAAGACCTCCGCCTTCTCCAGGTAGGGTCTGTGGTCCGCAGTTTCAGTGCCGTCAAAGCCAATTTCACTGTGGGTGCCATCACAGAAGGGTTTATCCTGGGAGGCTCCGCAACGGCACAGGCTGTAAATCTCCCTAGGGGGGTGTTCTTTTACTTCGATAAGTTCCTTGGTGTGGCCTGCATCATCGGTTATGAGTTTCTGTTCATGAAGCGGCACCCCTCCCTTTACCAGGTAGGGGCCGTCTTTTACAATCTTTATCTTATATTCCTTTTTATCCGCCATTTTTTATCCCTCCCCATATCTTTAATCGGATATTTCATACACATCTCCCTATCCTGGGAGATACGATGATCTTAATATCCTCATGAACCTTTCGAACCCCATTATTGGCGTTAACCACGAAAAAATTGTTTTTCTGGGCTAATTCCAGATAATTTTTCCTTACCCCTTCTAGAAATTTCTGGTTCTCGAAGTGATCCTTTCCTTCGAAGCGGGAGAGGGCTTGTCTGGTATCCACATCCAGGAGTATGACCAGATCGGGCTTCTGGATATAGCGGTTGATCTCCTGTATCCACTCCGGATCATCCTGGTAAGCCAGGCTGGAGTAGAAGGAACGGTCACTGATTACGATTTTGTTCTGTTTCTCGGCATCCCTTATTTTATCCATGAGGATCATCCGGTCCGCCGCGAATAAAAGTCCCAGTATCCTCTGATATTGGGGTGTGCTAGCCTTGGAATCGGTTAATATTTCACGGATGAGCTTTCCGGGAGGAGATTGGGTGGGTTCGAAGACTCTGAAAACCTCTAATCCATATTCCTCCAGCCACTCGCCCAGCATCTCGAGCTGAGTGGACTTTCCAGACCCATCAATCCCTTCTAGACATACATACATTCTATTCACCCCACTAAAGACCAGAGATATGGGGAACCGGCGGCGAAGGCCAGGAAGGTTATGCCCATTCCCATCTTAATCTCTTTGGAGACATTCCTCGTGTTTTCAACCGATTGATCCTTCAGAATCCGCACCGCGGCATAGAGAAAGACCAGGATGGCAGGAAGGAGAATTATCAGGTAGAGCCAGGTGAAGATCCCTATAAAATAGAGCAGGGGACTGGCTAAACTGGCGATGATAACAAAAAACGCTGCTAACTTGGAAGAAATAGCATTACCATACCTTATGGGTAATGTGGATGCTCCCTCTGCCTGATCACCCTTCACATCCTCCATGTCCTTCACAATCTCCCGGGCCATGGTCATCAGGAAGGCAAAAAAGCCCAGATAGATAGATAACAGTATTTGGTGGACTACAATCCCCCCAAATACGAAACATAGGCCAGTTAAGAAGGATATGGTCAGGTTCCCCACCATCAACATCCTTTTAAGATTGTACGCATACCATATCATCGTTAATGAGCTTAAAAGAGCAATAATACCCAGTAGGGTGTTTATGGCGAAGGCCAGTATTATTCCCACTATAAACAATGAAGAAGAGTATATCCCTGCAGTTCGTCTGGGAATCCGGCCGGAGGGGATGGGCCGCTCCGGTTTGTTAATGGCATCAATTTTATAATCAAAATAGTCATTGATGGAGTTTCCAGCCCCAGTAATGATAAAAACAACCGCACCTGCGATAAATACGCCCAGTGTGAAGTTTCCGCTGATTATGGCCATTAAAAATATGGCCACAACCGCCATAAGAGCGTTGAAGGGCCTTAGAATCTCTAGATAAGCATTCATGGGATCATCATCTCTATAACTAAACTAAAGAATTGTTAGGGGGTTATTAGGAATTAGTGGGGCCTAGGCAATTATAAAATTATCCCCCTTCTTTAAACTTAAATTTTGCTCTAGAAAGTTCCACGTACTTCAATGCGTTTTCTTTGATTTTGATGATTTCATCTGGTCCTAATTCCCTCACTGGCCGGGCAGGAACTCCTAGTATTAAACTGGCCTCCGGATATTCTTTACCTGAAGTTACCAGGGCCCCGGCCCCTACAATACTGTTCTTTCTAATTATAGCTCCGTCCAGGATGGTGGAGTTAATGCCGATTATAGAGTTTTCCTCCACGTTACAGGCATGCACCACCGCCGAGTGACCTACCGTGACAAAATCACCTATTTCTACAGGGGAATGTACTACACAGTTGTCCTGAATATTCGAAGATTCACCAATGGTAATGCCCCCCATATCGCCCCGTATAACGGCGTTATACCATACCGAAGAATTTTTACCAATTTTAACATCACCCACAATTTTCGCGCCTGAAAATAGTTTAACTGTCCTGTGAATCATAAAATCCAGCCCCTATTCATATGTATATGAACCCGAAGGCAGATAATAATGACTAGTACTTTCGGGATTAATTTTCCCAGGGAGAGGATCCATGTCCAAAAGGTTTATACCCGAACTCTTATCACCAGCAGGTTCCATAAATGCCCTTAAAGCCGCAACCCGAGCGGGTGCCGATGCAGTGTATCTGGCCAGCCAGAAATTTGGGGCTAGACATTATGCGGATAATTTTAATCCTGTAGAATTAGAAGAAGCATTGAATTACTCGCATCTTAGGGGTTTGAATGTCTACATAACAGTGAACACCCTGCAAAAGGATGGTGAATTGGAGGAGGTAGCAGATTATCTGTACTGGCTTTATGAAAAGGGAGCAGATGGAGTTATAGTTCAAGATCTGGGAGTGGCCAGTTTAGCCCGGGACCTGGTTCCCAAGCTACCTCTCCATGCCTCCACCCAGATGACCATCCACAACCAGGAAGGAGTAAAGTGGGCTGCTGATTTTGGGTTTAAGCGGGTTATTCTGGCCAGGGAAATGAAACTTGCCGAAATAAAGAGTATAGCTCCCGAAGTTCTGGAGCAGGTGGAACTGGAAGTGTTCATACACGGAGCACTTTGCTACTCCTATTCGGGCCAGTGTCTTTTCTCATCCCTGATTGGGGGTAGAAGCGGTAACCGTGGTATGTGTGCCCAGCCCTGCCGTAAAAAATACCAGCTGATGACTGGCACCATGGACCAGTATGGGAGGCCAGTGCACCTCACAGAAATACCCCGGGATGGAGATTACCTCTTCTCCACCCGGGACCTTTCCATCTATCCCCACCTGGAGGAAGTGGTTAATTCCAATATCTCTTCTTTAAAAATTGAGGGCCGGATGCGTTCACCAGAATACGTGGCCCTGGTGGTCAACACCTACCGTAAAGCCCTGGAATCAATTGAAAAGGGGGATTGGAAGCCTCAAAAAAAAGATATTGAAAATTTGAAGCTGGCCTTCAACCGGGGATTCACCCGGGGCCATATTCTTGAAGCAACCCCTGGAAACACCATGGAACGGAGAAGTCCTGGAAACCGGGGGCTGTATCTGGGCCGGGTTACCCGGTGGGATCCTGTTTCCCGAATGGCTGCCCTGAAATTGGAAAGTTCATACCATCCAGAACCAGGAGATGGGATAGTTTTCACCACCAAAACCGGAGAAAAAGTGTTTGGGATGAGACTGGATGCTGAGCCTATTTTAGAACCGCACCAGGTGCTTATAAAATCTACCCGGAAGGTTCAACCAGGATATGAAGTGTTCATGACCCGCAGAGAGTCTCTCCAGAGATGGGCCTCCAGTTTGATAAAAAGTGCTGAAAAACCCAAAATTAATCTGGATCTGCAGCTGAAATGGAACAAAGACCTAATACCCATTATAAAGGGGCAGGTAACCGCCCCGGATGGTGAAGTTCTCAATATAACCTACCAGGCCAAATTTGCCATGGAACCCGCCCAAAAGCGCCCCCTGGGTGAGGAGCAGATCCGTGAGCAGCTGCAAAAAACAGGAGGCACTATATTCACCATCCACACCTTGAAAATCAACTATCCTGGCGGCTTATTCTGCCCCATATCTGTTTTAAACAGTTTAAGAAGAGATTTTCTAGAAGAAGTGGAGAGGATGTTGATTGCACGTCACCAACCGGAGAGAATGGAACTGAAACCTATTCAGAACCGTTTGGAAAGGATTAAGAAAGATCTGGCCAAGGATTCACAGGCGCCGGCCCCCACCTCAAATCCGGATCTAGTCGTGTGGATCTCTGATCTGGAATCATTAAATAATGCCGTGGAGGGGAACTGTAAACGAGCCTGCCTCCAATCCCCGGTTAGCAATCTCGGTTCCAATAAAGGGGCTCGTAAGCTTCTAAAGTTAATGCAAAGGGCCATTAAGATAGTGGAAGATTCTGATACAGAATTAATCTGGAAGTGGCCTTCAATCACCCCCCATAGCCTTTTAAGAAACTTAAATCCAATACTAACTGAATTAATGGACTGGGGCCTGTCAGGAGTTATGGTGGATGGGTTGGGGGCCTCGGAAGCAGTTAAAACTCAGGGGGGAGCCTTGAAGTTATATGGTTCCACTGGACTTAATGTCTGGAACCACCTAACCATACAGGAGCTGGCGGACTCCTTCCAATACCTCACCATCTCTCCGGAACTTTCTAGGGATGATCTGAAGAAGCTCACCCGCCTGAAACGTGCCCGTAAGTTAGCTATTGACTTGGAGATTATGGTTCAGGGCAACCAGGAGGTGCTGATCAGCCAGGATGCCATTGGTCCGGCTGGAGAAGAGGCAAACTATGTTGATAATGTATTCTGGGGGGTTAAAGATAATAAAAATCATGTGTTCCCGGTTCGGTGGGATCAAGACCGGCGGACCCAGCTATTTAACTCGGTGGAGCTGTGCTTAATTGATCAGCTGCCCAGTCTTCTGAAGATGGGGTGGTCAGGACTGGTAATTGATGCCCGTGGAAAACCAGCTAACTATACTAAAGATATGATCGGACTTTACCAGGAGGCCCTGCTGTTATCCTTACAGAAACCCTCTGATCTGTTAAGCAACCTTAGAGTCCTTAAGGAGGAAGTTAAAACTAGATCGACCGGTGGAATTACCAGCGGCAACTTCTTAAGGGGAGTGGCGGATTAGAAGGGGAGGTTAAGCCACTCGAAGATCCCCATCATTTTCAGGGAAATATAGATGAGAATTATAATGAACAGATATCTTAACTGTTTTCCAGGTAGCCTATGGGCGGTTAAAACCCCTAACTGAGCCATGGGGATGCTGGTTCCAGCCAGGGCCACTAGCTGCACCAGATTTATGTATCCTAACGAGTAAGGAGGTAATCCAGGTACGGAAAGTCCCTGTGATATGTATACCAGGATTCCCCCAAGGGAAGCCATAATGATGAAGGCCATAGACGTTCCAATGGCCTGGTGAATCCTGAATTTGAGTAGAATGGTGAGTATAGGGACCATGACCACCCCACCCCCAATACCCAGCAATCCTGAAGATAAACCACCAATAAAACCCCATAACAGGTAGTACAGGTCCTTGGAAGATCCTTGTCCATCATTCCCTTTGCCGTTTTCAGGGGGGTGGGATTTCAACATCCACAGAGCACTGGCCAGGATTATGATTCCGGATACTATCCTTAAAAACTGTACTGGAGAATTAGTGGCTATAAATGCCCCTATGGTTCCGCCGAAAAATCCTGCAAATCCTAAAAACATGGCCGGTTTAATGAGTACCGCTCCCCGACGGCCATGACCCCATGCTCCGCTGATGGCTGTGGGGAGAATAACTGCCAGGCTGGTGCCGAAGGCGATCCGGATGGCCAGATTTGGATCCACACCCAGCACCATCAGGAGGAAGAATTGTACAGGCCCCATTATAAAGCCACCTCCCACCCCCAAGAGGCCAGATGTAAATCCCACCAGCACTCCAGTCAATGCCAGAACCAGAAGATAAGCCACCAAATCCATCTTACAATATCTCCATTCCCATTACTAGGAGTTTATTAAAGGATTTTAGAAATCTCCTATAATTACATGGCTAATCTTATCTTTAACTTCCTATTAATAATCTACCGCGGACTATAATGAATAATCACCAGAATATACCTATTTAGCCAATTATAAACAATATAACAGCTTAGGTGTATTGCTGATAATCCGTTTGAAAACCAGGATACAAATTCAAACTCATCAGTACCTAATAAAATGATTAATAGGAGGAAGATCAAGGGATATCTTAAGGTGTGAGATTTGGAACTGCGTAATATCAATGGTGTTGGAGAACGGATGGCCCAGCGTATAGAGAGTGAATTCGGGGATGAAGATGCATTCCTGAAAGCAGCACTTAACTACGAAGTGGACCGACTGGCCCGAATCGAAGGGATCAGTCAGCGCCGGGCAGTGGAAATAATTAACGAAGTTCTGGGTAATCCCACCCAGAAGTTTCTAAAAACGGAACGAGCCATTCAGCTCTATGAAGATATCATTAAAAAGATCCTTGAACACGCCAGTACTGATTATGCCCAGAACCGGGTTTTGCTTTTAAGTCCCACAAAGGATCTCCAGAAAATCCATAAACGAATGAACACCGTACTGGAGGCCAAAAAGAGCATTGGAAAACTACCACGTGATGAGATCCAAAATCTATTGAAACGGATTAATCACCTGGAAGTGCCCCGTCCCAGGGTTGAACCAGGCCAAGCCCTACTGGTTGAGAGTAAAAAGGATTATGAAGTTCTTTTAGAACGTGACCTTCATCGTCACATTTCCATTATAACCCTGGATGAATTAGAAAGCCTTCAGGAGTATGAACTGGTAGTTTACGCTTATAACGAGGGTTTTTTAGATATAGATGATGCTGCCAATCTGGCCATGATGCCCCTGGATGTCGCGGATAGTGAACTGGTACCGGGTAAGGTTCTCTTCTACTACCAGCACAACCAAGAGATCCTTGAAAACGCAGCTAAGTTACGGGAAATGCTAGGCTGGAGTTCTACACTGCCAGATGTGATGGGCATACTGGATTCTGTGAAGTCCAACCGAGTGGATGAGGACAGCTTCAACCGGGCCGTGGATGAGGCCAAGGAAGTCGCTGAAGAGAAGATGAAGGTCGCCATTAAAATGGTGGAATTATCCGGACAGGAGGTTCTAGACCTTCTCAACCAGGGTTTGCCTGGAAAGATCAAGGATATCTTAGATGATGTTCTGGAAGAGGCTAGGCAGGAAATTTACACCCGAACGGGCTGCAGTTTTAACCCGTTCCTGGCTAAGTATCCCCTGGAACTTGATGAAGAAGAAATGGACCGGGTGCGGAAGCAGGAGATGGGACGACAGCATTTAAAAGCCTTTGAATATCGTGTGAAAGCTGCCAAGGAGCTTGCACAATTACAGGATAAAGTTGAAAGGGAAGTTAAAGAAGTCCTGGAGTTTGACTACCAGTTCGCCCTGGGAAGCTTTGCCCATGAATATGACCTGCAAAAACCCACAATCAGTGATGAATTCAGCTTCGAAGAAGCCATACATCTCGATTTGGCCCTTTCGGGGAATATTCAGAGAATAAGTTATCAGCTTCAAAAGCCGGATAACGTGGTGCTTTTAACCGGAGCCAACAGTGGAGGAAAAACAACTCTACTGGAGACTCTAGCTCAGATATCCATACTAACCCAGATGGGACTGCCGGTTCCGGCTAGAGGGGCCAGGGTGAAGTTGATCGATGAATTGTACTTCTTTTCCAAGAAGCGTGCCCTGGATGCCGGTGCCTTTGAGTCCTTCCTCCGGAACTTTATACCAATTGCCACCCAGGAAACCGATAAACTAGTTCTTTTGGATGAACTGGAAGCCATAACCGAGTTAGAAGCAGCGGTAAAAATCATATCCTGTTTCATGGACCTTATCCGGGAATCGGGTAGTCATGCCATTATCGTTACCCACCTGGCCCGGGAGATATTTAAATACACCCAGGTTCGTGTTGATGGCATCGAGGCCAGTGGACTGGACGAAGAGTACAATCTTATAGTGGACCGAACACCCCGGATGGATTATCTAGCCCGCAGTACACCGGAACTCATTCTCCGGAGGGTTTACGAGAAGTCAGACGGGAAAGTAAAAGGTATCTATGGGAAAATGCTGGAACTTTTTAAATCCTAATAAACTATTAAAAAAAAATGAAGAGTAATTAGGGAAATTAAACCCCTAAAAGTGTTTCTACACTATCTTTATTCATTTCCAAAATAACATAATCACCGATATATTTTATGTCATCATCAGAAACCATTAAGTTCTTTTTACGGAATGCTGAACCAGTGGATATCACTACATTATGAATCAGACAACCCTTAGGGTCGATGAGCATGTCCTCCACCTTACCAATGACCATGGCATCCTCGGAGAGTACTTCCTTACCAATGAATTTTTTTAAAAGATCACCCTCCAGGGGGAGTTGTTCTATTTTATCCACTTTACCCTTCCCCTCGATACCAACCTCATCCAGGGTTAGCTGCATGTAATCCCCAATTTCGGCTATCTCATCACTTACCACGGCAAAGTAGTTCTTTTTAAGGGCAGAACCCGTTCCCACAATAACTTTATCCACCAGACATTCCTTTATGGTCACCGAAATGTCCACTACCTTACCCACTTCCCGGGCCTGTTTATCAATCACCACAGTTCCAATAAATTCTGTTGCTTTCATCATCTGCCTCCCTAAAGGTTTTTTTTAACTTTAACTTCCATTCTAACATAATCTAAATGAATGGGGAAAAAATTAAATTCTTTTATTAATAGCCACATAACAGGCACTGGTAGCTCGATTAAGATCATCCTGTACGTAGGAAGAATCCCTGCTGGTCATCCAACTATACCAGCTGTATCCCCCTTTATTATAACCACTGGCCATGAGAGATTTCAGGTTGCCAGATTTAAAGATGATATGAGGGTAGAGTGCAGTGGCCTGTATTTCATACAAGGTGTGATATCCGGTGGTGCCACCGACACAATGGGGGGCATCGAAGCTGTCGGATATGTAATGGGAAGCCACTCCAAAAGAGTAACTGGCCTGGTTATAATCGCCATTTTTATAGGCCAACTCGCCCTGATCCAGCCAGTAATCAGCCTTACCATAACTGGCCGGGTAACTGTGGTAACGGTAATCGAAAAATTTGAAGTCAGGATCATCAGAAGCGCTTCGCATTATCTCCAGACTCAAATTGTGTTGAGCATCAGTGGGAAGGGCATAATAAACTTCATCCACAATGTCATCGTGGGTAACGCTGGTCCAGGCCACCGCTGTTGGTGCCTGTACCAGGGCGAACATCAAAACTAGTAGTAATCCTGATAAGATTTTTTTCATGGTAAATACCGGTAAACGTGATTTGAAGATAAATATGGAAATATATTTTTCAATAATATTAATTTCAATTAAAATGTGTTGAATCTGATTAAGATATAAAGTTATCGCTTCTTAAAAATTCCAGGCCTTCTTCTCTAGTTTCAATGGTCTTCATCGGAACTGACAGCTCCCAATTCTATTTCCGCTTCCAGTTCTTCAACTATGCTGGGCTCCTTTCCTTCCTTTTCCGCCCTCTTAATAAGCCAAACTCCAAGTAAAGCCCCCAATATGGCTCCGAATAGGTCAGCCCAAAGATCCTGCATGGTATCATTAAGGGGAGGGGCTAGATGAGAGCCCTGGGTAAGGCCAGTGGGGAGCCACTCTCCTATGAAGGGATAAAGGATCTGGTCGTAGAAGTATTCAGACATCTCCAGAGCCGCACCCGTGCCCATAACCACCATGATGATGATGGCGAACATGACCCCCAGACTGGCCTGCAGGCGGCCCAGGGCATAAAAGGTGTAGATGATCATCATCCCCAAAAGACCCAGAACAGCTGGGACCAGGATGTGCATAAACTTATCATAATAATCGAAACGGGTGTAAAAACTATTGGCATCAGCCAGGATCAGCTCTAAAAACACCACCAATAAGAATAAAATCTCTATCTCCACCGGAATATGACATACCCGGTTAGCAGTGGCGTATCGCGGCCAGGTGATAATGGCCAGGGCTATAAAAGCCAACACCCCAAAAAATACCTCACCAACCAGGATGGCGGCTACTGCACCAATTATCAGCATAATGCGCAGAAACCATATAAGGTATTGTTTCCAGGGCTTTACTTCACCAAAATCAGGGACAGCACAAGATTTAGCCATTTATTTATCACCTATACTCCAATTCCATAGCTACTTCTAGTTTCTATATCTATACTCATATAATATTAGGACTTCGCTGCAACACTTCGGGAGTCTGAAATTAATTCCATCTAGGAAAGGGTTCTAAATCCATATTGGAGATAAGTTCCACCATTTTTATGGTTGATTTTCTACTGAAGATTAATTAAAGATAAAATTATATAGAACTAAGTTCTAAATAGAAGTTGATTTTAAGAAACAGTGAAAATATTTCCTAAGGAGATTATTAAATATAATTAAACCAAAAAAACACAGGATCTCATTTCTAAAAAGAAAATCAAAGAAAAATGAAATTAAAAAAGGGGTGAACTAATGAATGAAAAAGGCAAAATGACTGCAAGTAGTGGTACCACCAACCTTGATTGGTGGCCGGATCGGTTGAATTTAGATGTTCTGCGCCAGCATTCCGCAAAATCCAATCCAATGGATAAAGATTTCGACTACTCTCGAGAATTCCAGAGTCTTGACTTGGAGGCCCTTAAAAAAGATCTCCAGGACCTTATGACCGACTCACAGGAATGGTGGCCTGCGGACTTTGGCCACTACGGCCCCCTGTTCATCCGTATGGCGTGGCACAGTGCCGGTACGTACCGGGTTGGTGATGGACGTGGCGGTGGAAGTAGCGGCAATCAACGCTTTCCACCTCTCAGCAGCTGGCCGGACAACACTAACCTGGACAAAGCACGCCGATTACTCTGGCCCATCAAACAAAAATATGGCCGGAAAATTTCCTGGGCCGATCTGATGATCCTGGCTGGGAACGTGGCCCTGGAATCCATGGGCTTTAAGATCTTTGGTTTTGGCGGGGGAAGAGAGGACATCTGGGAACCAGAAAAGGACATATACTGGGGTTCCGAGAAAGAATGGCTCGGCGGAAAACGCCACGAAAAGGGCAGTGACCTGGACAAGCCACTGGCCGCCATTGAAATGGGTTTAATCTATGTAAATCCCGAAGGCCCAGACGGAAAGCCAGACCCCGTCGCTGCTGCAGACGATATCCGGGAGAGTTTTGCCCGTATGGCCATGAATGATGAGGAAACAGTGGCCCTCATTGCCGGTGGCCACGCCTTCGGTAAAACCCACGGCGCCGGTGACCCCGAGCATGTGGGACCCGAACCAGAAGCGGCCCCTATCGAAGAGCAGGGCCTGGGCTGGAAGAGCAGCTTCGGCACAGGAAAAGGTAACGACACCATTACCGGAGGTCCGGAACTTATCTGGACCAACACACCCACGGCATGGGATAACAACTTCTTCAGGATCTTATTCGAATTTGAATGGGAGCTCGAGAAGAGTCCCGCCGGTGCCTACCAGTGGAAGCCCCAGGGTGATGCGGGTAAAGATACGGTTCCTGATCCCCACGACCCATCGAAACGCCGCACCCCCGGCATGCTTACCACCGACCTCTCATTACGTTTTGACCCGGAGTATGAGAAGATCTCAAGGCGCTTCTATGAGAATCCAGAGGAACTTGCTGATGCATTTGCTCGTGCCTGGTTCAAACTAACCCACCGTGACATGGGTCCCAAGACCCTTTACCTCGGCCCGGAGGTACCTGAAGAGGACCTCATCTGGCAGGACCCCATCCCCGAAGTCTATCACCAACTGGTCAATGAAGAAGACATTAATAACCTCAAGGAGAAGATACTGGCTTCAGATCTACAAGTTAGAGATATGGTTTACACTGCCTGGTCCTCAGCGTCTACCTTCCGCGGCTCAGACAAGCGTGGCGGTGCCAACGGTGCCCGCATTCGCCTGGCTCCGCAGAAGGATTGGGAAGTAAACCAACCAGAACAACTCGCCAAAGTCCTCAGTAAACTGGAAGACATCCAAAGAGAATTCAACCAGGAACAATCTGATAACAAGAAGGTTTCACTGGCTGACCTCATCGTCCTGGCCGGTTGCGCCGGAGTGGAACAGGCTGCCAAAAATGCAGGCCACACAGTAACCGTGCCTTTCACCCCCGGAAGAATGGACGCCCGGGAGGAACAGACTGATGTGGATTCTTTTGACGTGCTGGAACCAGTAGCCGATGGTTTCCGGAATTATCAGAAGATCCCTACCGAGGAAAGACCAGAGGAGTTACTGGTGGACAAAGCGCAACTCTTAACTTTAACTCCTCCAGAGGTGACAGTTTTGGTTGGTGGTTTAAGGGCCCTGAATGCCAATTTTGAAGGATCCCCGCATGGTGTTTTCACTGATCAGCCTGAGGCGCTGACTAATGATTTCTTTGTGAACCTGCTGGATATGGCAACCGAATGGAGTGCATCATCAGAAGAAGATAAGGTATATGAAGGCCGGGACCGGAAAACGGGCCAACTAAAGTGGACCGGCACTAGAGTGGATCTTATCTTCGGTTCAAACACCGAGCTCCGGGCACTGGCAGAGGTCTATGCCTGTGAAGACTCCCAGGAGAAGTTTCTGCAGGACTTCATAAGGGCCTGGGATAAGGTCATGATGTTGGACCGGTTTGATTTGGATTGATCGTGAAACGATCTAAAATTAATCTTTTTTTAACTTTTTTTCTTTTTTTAGCAAAAAAAGCTTATTAAACGACCATTTCCATGAATGCTTTACTAATGGCACCACTTTCTGCCCCTAAAATTCTTTCAATAAAATCGAAAATCACTATGAATTTCCTTTTAATTTCTTCGGGGTTATGATCAGCACTATCTATTCCCTGCAAAACCATGCCTGAAATCCCATTAAATGCTTTGGCAGCGTCTTCCGGATATGGAGTGTTGAAAATTCCTTCCTCTACACCTTCTTTAAATATGTGGGCTAATGGTCCCACTGTTTCAAAGGGAATTCTTTGCTGGAATTTACGCTGCAGGTGAACGTTCTTTTCATTATGGACGTACTGCATGACACCTCTTGTATCATCACTAAAGGATAATGAAAAATGGAATATTTTCACCAGTTTTTCTATAGGAGTTAGATTCTCATCTTTAGAGATTGTTTCCATGCTTTCAACGATGATACTGATATATTTGTCAGTTATTTCGTCTAACACTGCTTCTTTGGATTTAAAATAGTAATAAAAAGTACCCTGAGCAACATCTGCTTTTCTTACGATGTCACTGACCATGGTCTGTTCATAGCCCTTCTCGAGAAATAATTGTTCAGAAATATCCCTGAGCTCTTTGCGCCTTACTTCTGGACTCTTGGTTACACGAATAAAATCATCCCCCATTGAATATACCTAATTGATAGCTATTTTCCAATTGTATTTACTGCAGATTCGATTTCCCTTACTGCACTCTTCAAACCGTCTTCTTCGCGTATTTTAAGGCCTAATTCCTCAGCATTTTCCCTAATTACAGGAGTATCCAGAGCTTCTGTAATTGCATTAGACAATTTTTCCGCGGTAAGTTCCTTTCTAGGTATCGGCTGCGTTGCAACGCCAAGAGAATGAATACGCTTGGCCCAAGCAACTGGTCAATCATATATGGCACGGGAATAGAAGGCAACCTTGCTTTTAAAACTTCAGCAGTCGTACCCAGACCACAGTGATGAACAACACAAGAACAATAACCAAACATCCAATCGAAGGGAATTTCTTGAACCAAATAGATGTGATCTGGAATTTCACCCGCATACTTTTCTTTATTTAGAATAATCGCCCTGGAACCTGCTAGCCGGACTGCTTCAAAAAGAATCTTCAAAAGCGAAATATTATCTTCTTCACTCCAACCTGCAGACCCAAAGCTAATGAATATTGGTTTCTCGCCGTTTTCTATAAACTTTTGAAGATCTTCAGGAGGAGAATAAGTTGGTGGCGCCTCCAAATACCAATAACCAGAAATTACATTCCTGGATGTCCAGTTATCATTTGGCTTAACTACATGCTGACTCATTGGTAAAAGTATCAATTGAGGATTCTTG
>DAHVOW010000001.1:50000-164736 GCA_027318585.1 Methanobacteriaceae archaeon
GCCGCTAAAATTGTAGTTGCTTTCATCGCAGCCGGATCCCCACCACCAGTATTCGAAAGACACGGCCTGGCCCCTGACACCGGTGCTAAATTCGGTGACATGCTGGCTAAAGGTGACTTCGGTGGAGCCATCGGAGCTGTAGACGACGCTCTAATGGATGCTTTCTCAGTAGTAGGAACCCCAGCAGACTTCGTACCAAAAATCGAAGCTCTCGGTGAAATGGGTGTGACCCAATACGTAGCCGGTTCACCTATCGGTCCTGACAAAGAAAAATCCATCAAACTGTTAGGAGAAGTAATAGACAACTTCTAAATAAACTTCTTCTTCTTTTTTTTATTTTTCATTAAATTCTGTTTCTGATTTTGTGGTTCTTGGACAAATTCTTCACCCGGAGGTAGAGCTCTCGCTGATATTCCCGGGAAGGTGCAAAGGACTTTCCGAAAAGTGCCTGAGTCTCTTCTACCTTCTCTGGAAAATGTTCCTGCAGGGCCTGGTAATAAAGGGTCCGGCAATCAGTAGGACCTTCACCAAACAAGGTCAAACCAGCAGCCAGAACAAAATCAGCCCCCTGTTCCTTTACCCGGCCAATCATATAATCCAGAGAATCTTCATCGTCAGAAAGGTAAGGTAACAGGGGCATGAATATCGCTCCCACCATGAACCCGGCCTTTTTACATTTTTTCATGGTTTCTAACCTTACTTCTGGTTCCGGGGCCCCGGGTTCAAATATCCGGGCCAACTCCGGGTCCAAGGTGGAGAAGGAAAAAGAGATAACGACACCCCGGTCAACCTGGTCCTGAAGTCCCTGTGGAATAATGGCCTTTTCTTCAATCCTATGTAGAAGGTCCAGATCCCTCAATATAAGTGGTGATCGGGTTAGAACATGCACCGGAAAATGGAAGCGGAGGATAATCCTGAGAAACTCCTGGGTGATTTTATATTCTTCCTCCACTGGAAGGTAAGGATCAGTGGCTGAACCCAGGGCTATAAAGGCATACTCTTTTTTTCGGGCCCGGTTTTTCAACTGCCTAACCAGCACCTCAGGGCCATTGATTTTAACTGCCAGCCCGGGCACCTGATGCTCCCCGTATTTGCTTCCACGGGTGTAGCAGTACACGCAGTTAAATGAGCACCCGGAGTAGGGGTTGAGGGAGTAACCAGACAAAAACCAGTCATCAACATGTTTCTGCTTGTTCAGGACAGATTTAACCTTAATTTTCCGGAACACGTTTTCACCACATTTATGTCTTTATCTTTAAAAAAGTTAGAAAGACTTAGATTATCCATTTAATATATAATATCTTCAGATTACTATTATGATCCTGATATTTCATTGGAAGGTTAAATGATGGGAATAAACAAGTTAAACCGGGAACTGCGAGAGAGATCACTGGGGAGAATTGATAAAAAATCACCGCGAGAACTGGCAGCCAGCTGGTCCAGCGATGATCTACTCTATTCTGGCCCTGGTCGAACCATATACATGGTATTACCCACCCCTGGCTGTGCCTGGGCCCTTTCTAATTCCGGAGGGTGTACCATGTGCAGTTACGTGTCAGATTCACCACTGGCAGCTGTATCAGCAGAGGAGATGCTGGGAATATTCCATGAAAATCTGGAGAGACAAATAAAAAGACAACCGTTAGATGGTCCCACTGCCGTGAAGTTGTTCGTATCTGGCAGCTTCCTCAACCCGGAAGAGGTTCCAGTAGAGGCCAGGCAAAGGATCATTATGTCTTTGGCTGATTATCCTGAGATTGAGGAGGTGGTGGTGGAATCCCGTCCGGAGTACGTCACCGAAGAAGTTCTCAGGGAGTGCTGTGAAGCTCTGCCTGGTAAAATATTTGAAGTGGCCATGGGCCTGGAAACCGGGAATGAACAAACCCGGATGAATATAATAAATAAAGGTTTTTCCAATGAAGAGTTCGAACGGGCCTTGGCCACCATTGTGAAACTTAAATCAGAATATCCGGTAAGAGCCAAGGTGTATCTTCTGGTGAAACCCATCCTGACCAGTGAAAAGGAAGCCATTGTTGACGCCATACAATCTGCGGAGTATGCCGAACAATCCGGAGTGGACCGTATTTCTTTCTGTCCTTCCACCATACACAAGGGTACTCTGATGGAAATGCTCTGGAGGAAGGGTTCTTATCAGCCACCCTGGATCTGGAGTGTTATGGAAATAATAAGAAGAGTCCGGAGCCTGGCCAAGATCCCGGTGATCATGGACACCGCCGGATTTGGTACCCGCCGGGGGCCTTACAACTGTAAAAAGTGTAACTCGGCCCTGAAAGATATGATCATTCAGTCCAACATACATCAGACCATTCCTGAGGATTTTGAGTGTGATTGTCGAAGTAAGTGGCTGGCGGAAGTGGAATATTCGGGGATTACTCATTCTGCCAGCAAGTTGTCTTAGAAACTAATTTTGGTCATTTCTTCTAGTAAGCCGCCATATTGCATTTTAATAATAGTTTCCCCAATTTGTGCAGCAATGGGGTTGTGGTCATCACTATCCTGATTCATTCCATAGGCACAAAACAGTTAATTAAATCGTGAAATCTTAAAAAGGAATTAATCACTATTTTTTTCCAGGACACCCAATCCCATGAGGTATCCTCCGAATCCCAGGACCCACAACACCACCGGATAGGCCACCCATCTTTCCACTCCTCCACCACCCAGTAATGGCATGAACATGTTGGATGTGAACAGGAAAAACAGACATATAACTCCAAACAACACCACCATATAGCGGAGTGGTGACTTGATCAATCGGAAGGAGTAGATGGCAGATAGTCCACCGCTGACAAATGTGGTCAGGGAGAATATGGGGTGCTGGGGGGTGATGTTTCCAGGGAATACTCCCACACCAAGTATCCCTAAACCCAGGAGGCCTATTAAGATTACCGCAATTTTGTCATGGAAATGTCGGAACAGGAAATAATTACCCACCAGTATCAGGATTCCGGAGATGATCATGGTCCAGTTGAATATGGTGGCTGATGGTTGGGTGATGATGCTGTTGGGAGGCACTGTGGACCCTAAATCACTGATCATACTCTGGGCAGTGGTGTAGGTTAGTTCTTCTGGATAGAAGATTTCTCCGGTTATGATTCCCATTAGAATGATGCTGCCTGCCAGGAAAAACAGAAATCCGGCTAGAGTTAGATTTTGTTTGTTAGCAATTTGATTTACATCAACCATACTTATCCCCCCGAAATATACCATAATCTGCAATTCTCTATTTTCTATATGTTCTTTAAAAATGATATATTGCCCAGTTGAGTCTGTAGAAATAGAAAATAGTAATAAGGAAGGTATCTTCAGTTGTATCCTCCTTAATCTCCCCAACCATGATTTTATCGGCTGGCACCCCTCCATGGATAGTCTAATCCGTAGTTATGTCCAGAACATTTATGGATCTGACTTTCCAGTTTTAAATCCCATTCAAGATCTGGGAATATGATAGGTGCTAAAAAACCTCTAATGGCACCATCAACAAGTGTAGAAACACAAAGTCCATTATTCTGTCTTTTATCCCCGATTCATCGATGGAAAATTAATAGGGAACGTTCTTTTAAATGTATATCCTATTTATTTCTGGGCTTTATTCTCTATCCTTCTAAATATTTTGAGTTTTAAAAAACAATCCAAAAAAGTAAAAAAGTAAAAAAAAAAATACTTTTTTTAATCCAGAGATTTATTTTCCAGCTACAGATTCCGAGCCAATAATCGTTGATTCATCCGCCCTATCCATCATTACTACAATAAAGAGTAGTATTATAGCAATGATAGAAACCGCTGTCCCAAACAGGAATAAATTATTAAAGGCGTGGCCAAATGTAATTGTTCCGCTTAGGGCAGCCCCCAAGAAGAAAGAACCAGTTAATGGCCCTATAGTACCCCCAATCCCTTTAAATGTATTTAATACACCTACACCAGTTCCTTCTTCATCTCGGGGTATGAAAGACATCATAAGAACCTGAAATGCGCTGGTAGTAAAACCCATTCCTATTCCGATCAAAACCAGGCAAACGGAAAGGGTAATTGAATCTGTAACATAGTAAGCCAGCCCCAAAAGTCCGGCACTCAAAATAGGTGATCCTAATAGTAGCATGCGTTTAGCACCAAACTTATCTAAAAGCACACCTCCCAATATACTGGTTATAAGTACTGTTATTGAAAGAGGCGTCAACAGGAGGCCACTATTCTGTACATCCATATTTAAAACCATCTGGGCAAATGTTGGCACATAAGTAAATGCGGTGAATGTAGCCAGACCGGTTAATAAAATGGCCAGATTAAGTGAAAGGATTTTACCTTTTTTAAGTAAAGGGATATCCAGTATTGGTTCTGACACGTGCTTTTCGTATCTAATTAAGGATATAAATAGCACAATGGCAGCTATAAATAGTGGAAACACAGTTATATCTGTGAATGGTAGTGTTTGAACTCTCACCAGAGCCACTAGCATGGTGGCAATTGTTCCTATAAGTAATAGTGAGCCCACATAATCAATATGAGGATTCGTTTCTCCATGGCTTTCTTTGAATTTTAATGCCATTATGGCGGCTAGAATTCCTATGGGTATGTTAACATAAAATATGGTTCTCCAACCAAAGTTCTGGATTAAAAAACCACCTATATTTGGCCCAATAATCATGGCCAGTGATGACATGGCCATCAGCACACCCATAGTCTTTCCCCTTTGGTCTTTATGAGCGGCATCATTCATGGTAGATAAGGCCGACGGCAGGACTATACCGGCACCAATACCCTGTATGGCCATGGAAACTATTAATACATAAATATTCCATGAAAAACTGGCTGTAAATGACCCAATAATAAATGTGGTTACGCCAATAATGTATAATTTTTTCCTGCCAAATACATCAGATAATTTTCCTGCAAGAGGCATTACTGCAGTCATGAATAACATAAGTACGGTTAATGTCCAGGATACCAAAGCATAAGAAGTGTTTAAATCTTTAGTTAATGTGGGTAATGCAGGAATGAAGATATATGCATCAATACCAGTCATAAAAACGCCTAAAGCTAGCACAATCATGACAAAGAATGGTGATTCCCCAATGCCTTTTTTATTTTTTGTTTTATTTAATGTATATTCGCCCATTTTATTCCTCTCATTTGGCTAAAACTTAATTTAAGCAATATATAGTAAGTTCACAATTTTATTCGATCTCAGTTGTAAATAACATTACAACTTAAATACAATAATCTAGTTAATAAACTTATCGGCTTAGTTGTAAATAACATTACAACTATGATTATAAATAGATAATAAAAAATATTTTATTTAGGACAGATTTTTCATCCGACTTACTAAAATCAGGAGATTATGATGGATAAAATTCCACAAAAACTAATTAAATCCTTAATGGACCTTGGACTCCTTGAATCTGAGGCTAAAATATACATAGCATTGACAATACTGGACAACGCAGAAGTTAAAAAACTTATCAATATTTTAGGTCTATCCAAACCCAACACCTATGAAGGCCTACGAATGCTGGAAGAAAAAGGACTGGTAGTACTTATTAATACTCGGCCCATGGCATATCAAGCTACTCCTCCAGATATTGGGCTTGAAATGTTATTAAAAACCCATTTAGACGCAAAAAAAGAAGCTAAAAAGATTTTTTCCACCCTGGATAAGGAAAAATTTGCAGAAAGAACTTCAGAAACATTGTTGCATGTATTTGGTGAAAAAAGTATAGACTATAAAATTAAGGACATGCTTAATAAAGCGACTAAAAATGTATTTATGATATCATCTCCCCAGTACCTCAAATATATTGAAAATTTAACTCAAAAAGAACTTAAATTTGACATTACTATTTTTTCTGAGGGAAAAAATACTGAACAAGAAATAAAAAAACTCCTCATAAATTATGAAGGTAATTTTCAAATTATCAGTGAAGAAAACGCAATTAATATGCATTCATCGAAAATAACAAATCCAGAAGAACTTAAGGAATATAAAGAAGCTCTTTCAATGTTTGAATATAGAAATATGATGGTCTTAATGATAGATGATTCTGAAATTATGTATGTACTGCCATTTTCGCAAGATACCTTAAGTGCATTTAATACCAAAAATAAGTCACTGATAACGCTAATGAAACTAGGATTAAAAGATATGGCACAGCAATTATCAATAGATAACAATAATGATATTCTATCATAGGTTCATTTTTTCTAGATATCTTGATAATGAGTAATCAATAGCTAAACAACACGTGGATTACCTTAATAATAGAAATTTGCTTTCTAGGAGAGAATTTGATTTGATAGGAATAAGCGCCGACTTTGACCCAGTACACAAGGGCCATGTCAAACTCATCCATAAAGCCCGGGATATAGCCGATAAAAAGGGTACCGAAGTAGTTATCTACCTTAACAAAGATTACAGTGCCAACCACGCCCCCTTCTTTGTGAACTATGATGCCCGGAGGAGGATGGCCCTGGAAGCCGGGGCGGACCGAGTGGTTCCTATTAAAGGCCTACACCACCGTCTGACCATGGCCTACACCGTCCCCATAAGGATAGCCATGATGATCCAGGACGGGGTACGGGACTATGTGGACGCCGCCGATGTATCACCCAGCCAGATCAAGAAGTACTCCTCACGTTTTGTAAAAAGCGGCATTTTCAGTGGTATTCCCCGTAATCTTCCCAACCGTAATGTGATCCGCTGGTATGCAGTTAACGAATATTTGGGAGGGGTTCTAGGACATAAGATGGAGTTTCATTTCATCCCTGAATCAAAAGTAGGTGATGAGAAGATCTCAGGGCGCATCATAAGGAGAGAGATATTAGAAAATAACTTAGAAATCCCTAAAAGCGTCCGCAAACTACTCCCCAGCTCCACCATCGACATTCTGCAAGAAGAGATCAACCAAGGTAATGTTCCCGGTGAAAGAAACCTGGAAGTTCTCCTGGATCGTTTGAATAACTACTCCCGCCCCCGTCTTCTAGAAATCGCCCATTTAAATGCGGCTGCCGTGGAAGAAATAGTTCAGGGACGTAAGTACCGTAAAGAAGCTCCGGCCTGGGCTTCTCTTAGAAAAGCGGGTTATGGGCCGGTTCTCACCAGGCTGGCCCTCAGTTGTGTGGAGGAGGATGTTACTCGCCGGGAGGTGTTCGACCTTATAAGAAAATACCAAAAAGAGGGAATTATACCTCCAGACCAGAAGGTAGAACGAATTATTGACCGGGCATGGTTTGTAGCTTCTTCCGTTGATAGGGGGATGGACAGTCAGGAAGCCCATGAAAGATTCAGGAAGGGGGAGAAGATCCATCAACCAGCCCCCTACACCGTTGACGCCGGTATCCATCTACGCAGTTTTGAATTATCATCCCTGGAGGAGGGACTTCCTGCCCAGTTATATGTGGATAAGAGAGGAATGATCGCCGGACTCCTTAAGACTGCCCAACGCAAAATTAAAAGCCCCCTGAAGTTGCCAGCCAGGGATGCCACCTACATCCGGCTTCTTTTAGACTCCCAGATGGTGCCCCTCCAGGGCAGCATGGTTAGTAAAAAGAGAGGCTGGAGAGTGAGAATCAAGGTAAGTTAGAGATTAAAAGTGTTCCGGGCTATGACTTACTACCGGACACTCCCACTCCCGACAGAAGGTCATGGTAAAAATTCCATCATCAGTGTCGATGTAGAACCTCCAGCAGTCCTTTTCCCGACCCTGGACTTCGAAACGAATGTCTGTGACTTTTTTTCCCACCAACTGCTCTAGGGCCTCTTTACATTCTTGCATCTGTTTGTTTTTCAAAAGACCACCTACAGAAATGAACCTAACGCCTTATCCAATTATTATTCTGTCAATGGACTGTAATATAATTAAAGTTCAACCTCAAATACCATTAATAGATGAGCGATTCAGCAAGAATTAACCCTGATGATGGACTTACTCAAGTTCAAGGAAGACTTGGTGTATGTTGGCTGGCTTTTTTTCCAGTTTAGCCACTTTCTTATCCAGTGCCTTGAAAAATTCCAGGGTGGCCCTACTCATACAGGGTTCGGTTTCAGTCGAAAGCATTTTAACCACCTCCCCCATCTCTTCAGACCTTCTTCGAGCATGATAAAGGCTGCTAATCATCCTGGAAGCTGCTGATTCCTGGAAACCTGGCCCCTCGGTTTGGGATATATATTTCAACACTTCTTCATCAATTCCCATCTGATAGGCTGCATATAAGGATTCCAGAAGAAGTGCGGAAACCCCCTTGGTATAAGCGCTTCTAAGCATCTTAATAGCAGAAGCCTGTCCAGGATCTGGCCCAATAACCTCAATATTCATACCATAATCGTTTAATTGCGAAAATTCTTCTGCTGCCCCGCCGGAGGCTATGATCTTCACCTTCAAACCATTTTTTCGTACACTGCCCAATATTGCTGCATCCACGGTGTTGGCTTTCCCCACCATCTCCAGAGCTTCCTTAACTGTCAATGGAGATACGTTGTTGAGATCTGCATAAATTCCATTCACATTTCCCAATTCCCTGGCGATAAATATAGCTTGGGATGGTGTAACCGCCGATAAAACTATATCCACCTTCCCGGCCATTTCATGGTTGTTACTGCATGGTTGAACAGCCAGTGATCGGGCCAAATCCCTGGTACGGGTACTTCTTCCCTCCAGACAGGTGTAAACTTCTACACCCTCCCCCATAAGGCCCCTGGCCAGGGTGGAGGCCACTTCACCAAAGCCTATAAAACCCACTTTCATACCGTCACCTCTATTTCGTGATTCATAACCATCCCCAGAACATGTAAATTCCGGCTAACATTATGACCAGGCCGGATATGATCCTAATTGTCTTTGAGTATTTTGAAATTCTCTCCAAGTTAATTCTGGAGGCCAGAAAGGCCAGTACAAACAGGGCGAGGGAGAAACCTGCGGCAAAAAGTGCCATGTTCAGGGCACTGTAGAGCACGTTGCCAGTGGCGGTACTGTAAGCTGCCACCGCAATCACATAGGGCCCGAAACAGGGAGACCAGGCCAGACAGGTTAAAAGTCCCAGTATAAACGACCCTACAACACCATCCCCCTCTCGTGATTTAAATGATAATCTGGGAATCTGGGGGTTGATTATGAATAAAATCCCTATAAAAACCAGGAGAATAGCTGCCACCATCCGTATATGGAGCAGATAGGCATTGAGGGCCGCGGTAAATATCACCGTCAGGATGGTGATGAGGGCAAAAACTAGAAAAAAGCCGGTGGTGAATGCCAGAACTTCTCTTAAACTACGGTTTAAGATTGAATATCCAATAACTATGGGTATCAGTGGCAGCACACAGGGCGATAGTAGGGAAGCCATTCCCGCCAGGAATGATAATATAAAACCTGTTTCCATCCCCATACTCCTATAGTTGACTTAATAACTGGCTGGGAGACTGGTATCCTTCGATTCTCTTAATTTCCTGCCCATTGGAGTTGAAGATGATGATGGTGGGCAGTCCATATATATTGTACTGGGAGCTTAAATCGGGGTGGTCATCGGTATCGATCTTAACTGCGATGTAACTTTGCGCTATCCTTTGTTGAACATTGGCATCGGTGTAGGTTTCGCTGTCCATTTGGGTGCAGTAGTGACACCAGTCTGCGTAGAAGTCGGCAAATACCATTTTATTAGAAGCCTGGGCCTGGCCCAATGCGGTGTTCAGGTCCGTGTTCCAGTTAATGCCTGAAGAGCCCGTGCTGGAATTGGCCTGGGTGCCAGGGAGGGAGGTGCAACCAGAAATCACCACCACCATCAACATGATTCCCAGGATTGCTAATAACTTGTTCATGGTGCTTGATTGTCACTAAAGAAGAATATACTTTTTCATTTATCAATTAAATCCGAATATTCTTTCAACAAATAATACGATTTTATAACTTTAAAACCACATTATCCCCTACTTCAACCCCTATCTCCCGGGCTACCGGAGAACATTTGGCATTTAAAAGACAAAATACAGTTGAATCCTTTAGATCCATTTCAGTAAGACCTTCATAGTTTCCCAAACCCTTGGCAATTACCAGATCGGACTTGGAAAAGAGTTCCAGAAATTCTGGTGAAACATCATTATAAACCACTCCCACGGAATCGGTTCCGGTGGTGGTTAGATGAGCAACCTTATCTAACCCGATCTCCAGGGCTTCATCGAGGCAGGCATCGTTTAGAATGGGTTTCTCCTTGAGGGCCACCGTGACCTTAACATCGTATTCATTTATTTTTTCTATTAGCAATTTGTCGAAGACTATTTCTCCCACATTATCCGCCAGATATAAAACGGTCCTGGCCTTTTTAAGTTCCTCTTCCAGTTGAGGAGAGTTATCTATGGTTAATTCTTTTTGCATGGCCGACAGGACCAGTGATTCCATATCAATATCCAGACCCAGAGCAGCGAAATCCAATAAATTACCCCCTATAGCTGCCTTTAAATAGTTTTTAAGGCTGGGATCATCTTTCAACATCTGTTTTACTCGGGGTAGGAACTTCAGGGCGATTTCATTGGATCTGGTCCTTTCCTGGCGGTATGGATCCGGGTTGCCAGTTTCCTTTTTGATGGTGCGGTGCATGTCGGTGCCAATTTCATTGGCCGATGCCTCGGGGTGGAATCTCTGGCTGATCAGATCGGTTAGGTGGGAAGTAATCTCCAACTTTAATTTCTCATCATCGGTAGCCAGATCCAGGGCTTCACGGGCCTGTCTTAGAAAACAGGGTGCGCATTCATAATGTACTTTCATAATAAATCATCACCGTAACTTTTTATAGAGAAACATAAGGTACCGGGGATAAACACAGGATAAGCATAACTAAGGCCAATAAGGCCATTATTTTTCTTCCCCGGGTAATTGGAACCACATTGTCCAGGGCCCCGGGATGTATCTTGCTTTTGTACAGGACCAGAATCATGATTATGGCCATAAAAAACCAGCCCAGAAGTAGGGTGATTACTATGGCCACTGTGGAGACCCAGAAATGTGCTTTTTCACTGAAAATTGATCTTGTAATGTGGCCACCGTCCAGGAAGGCCACTGGCATCAGGTTGAGCATGGTGACCAGCAAACCAACCCATCCTGCAAAGGCCACTGGATGCAGGTAGACCATCTGACCAGAAGCAGCGGCTGGTGCAGTGAAGTAGGCAATTATGGTCATTAACAGGGGAGGTGTAAACATCATGGCGGATGGTGTCTGGGCGGTGATTGTGGAAATACTAAGCCCAATTATCAGTACCGGTACCGTAACTAGGAGTCCTGCTAAAGGACCACTCAGACCCAGGTCAAAAAGGGCGTTACGATTTGGAATGGGGGATTTAACGTTGATAACTGCCCCAAAAGTCCCAATCATAGTGGGTGCTGGAATAAAATAGGGTAGAGTGGCTTTAACTCCATGTCTTCGGGCAGCCATAAAATGTGCAGTCTCATGAGTCCCGATTATGGCCATGATGGCTATTGCGAAGCTTAATGCAGATACCCAGCTTTTCCCCATGAAATAACCCGCCAGGAGGGTGGTGCCCAGGGTGGCTACGAATAGGATTAGGTTAACATGAATCCGGGATTTTCCCTGTTCTGGTTTCTGTGCCAACTTTATCTGGTAATAGATATCATGGGGATTTATAAATGGTATATAACCAATTTGGTCAAGTTCCTGTCTTAGGGCTGAAAATTTCTCTGGTGAATAATTGGCCACCACAAAGTAGGGAGCATCCGAGTCATTGTTAAACTCCAGTAAGGGGAAATATTTCCCCATAATGTCCGAAATAAGCTCGTAGTCCTCCAACAATCCACATCCAAGTTTTTTTCCTATAAATCCTTAAGATAAATTTTATCCCCCATATATGACCCTTATAACTTCTATGGTGTCCCCATCCTCCAGAGATTCTTCTTCGATGACTATCTGCTGGTTCTTTTTAACCACCACAGTTTCCAGGGGTATTTCCATCTCTTGGAGAAGATCTTTGATGGTTCCGCCCTTTATTTCCATCTTTCTCTCTTCCTCTCCCATTATAAATGTTATATCCATTTAATCACTTCGGTATTTAATCAATCGGATATTATATGCAGATTCTATAGGTAAATAAATTTAACTAGCGATCCTTTTAGAATTTATTCTTCCACTCTTTTATGAAGCTGCAGGTCTTACATAGGTTAGTGGCTGCTGGTTCACCACAAACTTCACATTGGGTGAGAGGGGATTTTCTGGAAAATTCCTTCTTCAGAACTGGTTTTATGCGATCAAATCCCCGGAGGGTGGAGTACATAATGGTGGGATGTTTTACGGATATTTGCTTCAAAAACTGCCCTACTTCGGCCCGGAAGGAATCACTGGCATAGGGGCATCCGGCCAGATGGACCGGGAGCTCCCGGGCCAGTACGTAAAGTGCGATCTCCTTTTCCGGAACTTCCCGGAGGGGTTTGATCTTCACTGTGAACCTGGGATCCTGGGACTCGGATTTTACACCAATCCGGGTTAAATTATCCAGGTTGCCCTCCAGATAGTTCATCAGGATAGACTGGGTCTCATCATCCAGGTTGTGGCCGGTGGCGATTTTAGTGGCACCCTCCTCCCTGGCTACTTTGTTGAGTATCCACCGTCTGAAAACTCCACAATAAGTACAGGCCCCACTATGTGGGTTTTTCATTAGTTCATCCAGGGTAACTCCTAAATAATCTTCAAAGGAAACTACTCTGTGATTTATACCCATTTCTCTGGCGATTTTAGTGGCGATGTGGACACCCTCGGCCCGGTAACCCGCTATCCCCTCGTCGATGGTCACTGCCATCAGTTCAGCAATACCCCGGTCATGAAGATTCTTTAAGATATCCAGGGCCATAACACTGTCTTTTCCCCCGGATAAACCTAATAAAATCTTATCTCCTTTATCTACCAGTTTGTATTTTCGGATATCCTTTAAAACCTTCTCCTGCATTTTGTCTATGAAACAATCTTTACACAGGTGCTGCCCGGAGTGTTTGCGGTGAAGAATAACCGGAACTCGGCCACAAGAATCACATTTCATATTTGTATCCTAAATTTATTCTTAAAAACTTTTATTTTCCATTAAAACTCCTTAAACTTTTGGAAAATAGGAAAATCCTGAGTATAATATTTACCTAATATCAAAGACTCTTCTGCCTTTTGAAGTTCTGATCCCAGGTAAGCAGCGTGCTCTAATTTGCTAATGAGTTTTCTTTTGATGATTTCATCATAAAGGGCTTTGGCTGCCCTTCCAGTAAGGGCCAGTTGAGGCTTACTTTTCTGATAGTGCACCACCCTGATAAGTCCCCCGGAGACGGTGATTTTGAAACTTCCGGCCGGGTCCTGGTTGAAACTGTAATCTGGTTGGCCCTCCACTTCCGGAACCTCAAGGTCCTCTTGGAGAGTTTCACCCCGTCTTTTGTCCTTAAACACCACCAGATTAATTCCCAGGTCTTTAGGTATGGAACCTCTTTTCTTGGCCAGGAACATCATTTGAGATGAAACTGCCAGTTCCTTAACACTTCCCACAGTTTTTCCACTTTCTTCCGGTGTGAAAAGCACACTTACACCCAATTCCATCCCTATTCCGGATAATAAAGCATTTACTCCGGTAGAGTCCACATCCAAGAGTTCGGTTACGTTTCCCACTCCAAAGAATAGGGGAACTTGATTTTGACTTTTAAACTGGCGACAGGCTAGGAAGGAATCTATAATGCTTTCACTGTTAACTGGGTCCAGGACGGGGTCGGCAATGACTTCCAGGCCACTGCATTTTTTTATAAGGCTCTGCAGTGATGTTACTCGCTCCTCCCAACTGCTGGGTATCCAGTTTTTACTGTAATCAGTAGGGAGCAGGACCGCTGGCACTTTCTTTTCTTTAAGAAGAGGTTCCAGTTCCTGGTAGTTTCCATGGTCCAGGCTTAGAACCAGATCCACCCCCGATTCGATTGCCACCTCAATCTCTGCCGGGTTAAGAGTATCGATACTGATTGGAACATCTAATTTATCCTTCAAAAGAGTTACCATCGGAGGTATTCTACTTTCCAGATTTTCTCCAGCCAGCATTCCCAGATCCACCAGGTCTGCGCCGGATTTAACGAAGTATTCAGCTCTTTTCAGTAACTTCTCAGGGCTTAGAAGAGGTGCGTTGGCTATCTCCGCCAGCACCCGCATGGGAAAGTCCTCCCCCACAGGGAGGTTTCCCACCCGGATATTTTCAGGTTTTTTAAGTAGCTTTTTAATATTCGCTGTGTCTTCTTCGAAGTCCTGAATATAATTAAGTGCCCTTTTCCGGAGTTCGTCTTCTATAAGTTTATCTGCCGGTTTTTTAGATGATAAATCAATTTCATCCAACATCTCCAGGACCACTCCCAGATCAGCAGCGTCGGTGGATCCCTTAAAGGTGGGTATCCCTGTAGCCTCCTGCACATAAGCTACATCCTTCCGTATCAGTCCCGGAGTGATGATCATGTCCAGAGACTCCACTTCTACCTCCTGAAGGCCCTCCAATTCAGCCACAATCCGACGTGGTGTTAGAAAAGCTGCTATAGGTGTGTTGACGGTTAGAATATGGACATCGTGTTCTTTCTGGGTAGTGACCTTTTTAACCAGCGGACTGGCCAGTTTGGCGGTTACGATGAGTATTTTCATAGATATTTCCAGGCTATTAAATTTAGTTAACCCGGCCTATTTCACCGGTCGGTACTGGACCTTATAATCCTTCCAGGGGTTTCTCCCTGTTTTTGATGGTTGCTTCCCCTGATAGGTTATGAGTACCTCACTGCCCAGGGGTACCTTTGCCAGTAAATCGTCCAGGACCGTGGACCCCCAGATTTTTTTCTCCCCCGCTTCCGTTTTGATGGAGTACAAGTTACTCTTATATTGACCCACATTCTCCTCTTTCTCGATATAGATCCCCTGAATTGACTCTCCCATAGCTTCAGGTTCCCACATGTCATCCTTCTCCTTTTCTTCCATCTCCTTTTCCACTTCTATCCATTCACTCATCATTATCCCTCTGATTTAGCTTAGTTAGGTAAGATCAAATTATTTAGTTTTCTTTATCGTCTATTGGTACTAATTTTTTGCTACCAAAATCTGTCCACATAATATACTAAAGCCCATCCAACACGTATATATATTAAAAATTTATAATGATTAACTATGAGGAATGGAGGTAAATAGATGATCGAAATTCGCTTTCACGGACGTGGCGGACAAGGAGCAGTGACTGCCGCAGAGATACTAGCAAAAGCAGCCTTCGAAGATGGAAAATACTGTCAAGCATTCCCATTTTTCGGTGCTGAAAGAAAAGGCGCACCAGTAATGGCTTTTTCAAGGATTCATGATAAGCCTATCAGAAGGAGATATCAAGTTTACAACCCCGATTATGTGGTAGTGTTGGATGAAACACTACTAGAAGCTGTGGACATAGTTTCTGGGCTTAAGGAAGGGGGTAAAGTAATTGTTAATACCGAAGATGATTTGAAGTTGGATAGTGTCGAAGTATACACCATAGACGCGACGGGAATTGCCCTGGACACATTGGGAGTTCCCATTGTAAACACGGTAATGTTAGGAGCGTTTGCCAAGGTAACCGGAGAAGTTACCCTGGATTCCATTATAAAAATAACCAAAGAAACATTCCCTGGAAAAATTGGGGAGAAAAACGCCACGGCAGCTGAAATTGCCTATGAGCGGGTGAAATAACATTTTAGGTGATCTAATGGTAAACACAGGAGCAGCAGTTAAAGAACCAGGCAGCAGCCGGCAGAACAAAACTGGAAGCTGGAGAACTTTTAAGCCTGTCCTGGATAAGGATAAATGCATAGACTGCGATAACTGCATTCTTTTCTGTCCGGAAGGCTGTATAAACCAGGACCACGATATTGATTACGATTACTGTAAAGGATGCGGCATATGCGCCGAAGAATGTCCAGTTGAAGCAATTAAAATGGAGAGGGGATAGAAATGGTACTAAAAGTTATGACTTCTAACCGGGCCGTGGCCGAGGCAGTGAAAATGGCCAAACCAGATGTGGTGCCCGTTTATCCCATAACCCCCCAGACCACCATATCGGAGTATCTGGCCAAGTTCGTGGCGGATGGTGATTTGAAAGCCGAATATATCAGGGTAGAATCTGAGCACAGCGCCATAAGTGCCGCTTTAGGAGCATCAAGTACGGGGGTTAGGGTTTTCACCGCAACATCCTCCCAGGGACTGGCTCTGATGCACGAAATACTCTTTGCCACCGCCGGTATGAGGAGCCCTGTAGTCTTGGTTGATGCTAATCGAGCGTTATCTGCTCCATTAAGTATTTGGAATGACCAGCAGGACACCATATCTGAACGTGACTCCGGATGGCTCCAGATATATGCTGAAAATGCTCAAGAAGCATTAGACGCTGTTTTAATAGCCTACCGGGTTGCCGAAGATCCGGAAGTGCTGTTACCCTGCATGGTCTGTATCGACGGATACTTCCTAACCCATACAGTGGAACCCCTGGATGTGCCCAGTCAGGAACAGGTGGACCAGTTCTTACCACCATATAAGCCTTATGCCTTCCTGGATCCGGAAAATCCCATGTCCATAGGTACCTTCACCGATCCGGAATATTACATGGAAGCCCGTTATGCCATAGAAACTGCTATGGAGAAGTCTAAAGAGGTCATCACCCAGGCAAACCAGGAGTTTAAGGATATATTCGGAAGGGAATATGATTTAGTTGAAAACTATCTTTGTGATGATGCTGATATCATCATTGTAGCCATGGGATCTGTTTGCGGTACAATTAAAGATGTTATAGATACTCTCCGAGGAGAAGGGGAGAAAGTAGGGCTCTTAAAACTTCGAGTGTTCCGTCCCTTCCCCCGGGAGGAGATTAAGGAAGTGCTGGAGAAGGCCTCCAAAGTTGCCGTTCTGGATAAAAACATCTCCTTTGGAATGGGAGGAGTTCTCTATAATGAGATTAAGGCCAAAACCAGCGCTGATGCATATGGATTCATAGCCGGATTGGGAGGGCGTGATATAACTCCAGAATACATTAGAGAGATTGTGAATAAAGTTAAAAACCCCGCCCGTGAGGTGGAATGGATAGGACTTAAAAAGGAGGAAGTCTAAATGGAAATCAGTAAAGAGGAATTCCTGGCCCCTGGACACCGAGGGTGTGCCGGCTGCGGAGCCACAATTGGGGTCAGGCTGGCCCTAAAGGCACTGGGCAAAAACACCGTGGCCGTGTCAGCCACTGGCTGTCTGGAGGTTATCACCACTCCCTACCCAGAAACTTCCTGGGAAATTCCCTGGGTACATGTAGCCTTTGAAAACGCAGCGGCAGTAGCATCCGGAGTTGAAAGAGCACTCCAAGCACAGGGAAAAGATGCCCAAGTAGTTGCATTCGCTGGAGACGGTGGAACTGCAGATATTGGGCTGCAGGCTTTGTCCGGAGCCATGGAAAGGGGACACAACATCATTTACATTTGCTACGATAACGAGGCCTATATGAACACCGGTGTGCAGCGCAGTGGAGCCACACCCTATGGAGCATCTACAACCACCAGCCCCCATGGTAAGGAGAGTTTTGGTGAAGATAAACCCAAAAAGAACATTCCCATGATCATGGCGGCCCATGGCGTGCCCTACGTGGCCACCGCCTCCATATCCTACCCCGAAGACTTTGTGAAGAAAGTGCAGAAGGCCCGGGAAATTGAAGGACCAGCTTACATCCACCTTCACCAGCCCTGTACCACCGGCTGGGGTTACGATTCTTCAAAAACCATAGAGCTGGGTCGGCTGGCAGTTGAAACTGGATCCTGGATACTTTACGAGATTGTTGATGGAGAGTTCCGGGTGACCTATCGTCCCCTGCAGCGTAAACCAGTGGACGAGTATCTTAACGCCCAGAAAAGGTTCAAACACCTCAGTGATGAGGAACGCGTGCGCATCCAGAGTCAAGTTAATGCCCTGTGCTCTGAATTAAAAATATAGGAGGCTCAGCCTTGGAAAAAATAATCATCCAACCAGAACTCTGTGATGGCTGCCTGGACTGCCAGGACGCCTGTGCCCGTATTCATGGTACCTCGGGGATTTTGGTAAGGGAAGTGGAAGGATCATACTATCCCATCATCTGCCAGCAGTGTGAGGATGCTCCCTGCGAGCTCATCTGCCCCACCGAGGCCATTGGTGAAGGAGGGATTGATGCAGAACGTTGCATTGGCTGTGGACTGTGTATGATGGTGTGTCCCTTTGGAGCGGTGGTCATCCACGAACGCAAAGCCCATAAATGCAATCAGTGCCCCGATAAAGATACTCCATCCTGCATTAAGGCCTGTTCACAGCGAGCCATTGCCAAGGTGGATACTGACCAGTTACAGGCTCAGCGCCAGCTGGAACACATCAAGAAGATCTCCGGCATGAAGAAAAAGTCTCGCCGCGGTTCGGAGTTAATACATATTGTCACCGCCAACACCCGGGCCAAGAAAGCCCTGGACAAGGAGGCCTGAAGATGAAGGAACTGGTTTCCAGGCCTGAGCTTTGTGATGAATGTGGCAAATGTGAGAGGATATGTCCCAAAAATGCCATAAGGGTGGTGAGTGGAGTTCCCCTATTCTGTCTGCACTGTGCAGAGGACCGGGCCCCCTGCATGACGGTCTGTCCGGAAGAGGCTATTGAAGAAGTTGATGGGGCCATTATCATCCATGAAGAGGATTGTATAGGATGTGGCTTGTGTCGAGATTTCTGTCCGGTGGGAGCGATTCAACTCAATGAATATGGAATTGCCACCAAATGTGATCTGTGTGAGGGGGAGGAAGTGCCACTTTGCGTATCAGTATGTCCCACTGAGGCCCTGAAGATAAGTTCTGAGGATATCCTGGCCGAAAAACGGGACAGAGTAGCCAAGGAACTGGAAAGAGTTAAGATGATCATGAAATACTGATCATCACTAATTTATTTTACTGATTTTCATGATATCTCAGGATAGGGTGGAGGAGGAAATTTGCCGCCTTTTTAAGCAAGCGGTTATCACACTCCCCCCTGATGTTAAAAAGGCCCTTAAGGATGCCTATGATAATGAAACCCAAGAGGTTGCCCGTCTTAACCTGGGTGCGGTTCTGGATAATATCGAAGCCGCCGAAGACCTGGGAGTTCCACTCTGCCAGGACACGGGCCTGCCCATTATCTTCGTGAAACTGGGTAAGGTTGAAGTGGATAATCTCCTAGAGGGCATTCGTAGGGGGGTGGAACGTGCCACCCGGGAAATACCCCTCCGGCCCAACGTGGTGGACCCCTTCACCCGTAAGAACACTGGTAACAACACCGGCCAGTTCATTCCCCAAATAGATGTGGAGTTAACAGACGACAATTACCTGGAGATAACGGTTTTCCCCAAGGGTTTCGGCTCCGAGAATAACAACGCCCTTAAAATGGCCCTTCCTGGTGAAGGTGAAGAAGGGGTTAAAGACTTTGTCCTGGATACTGTGCTGGCTGCCGGTGGTAAGCCCTGCCCCCCCATCCTCATTGGTGTGGGAATTGGAGGATCTTCTGATCTGGCGCTTAAACTAGCCAAGAAGGCCCTACTGGGAGAAGTTGGAGTCAGAAACCCGGATGAAAGACTGGCCCGCCTGGAAGAAGAGATTTTAAGCCAGGTCAACTCCACTGGAATTGGACCCATGGGACTGGGTGGGAAAACCACTGCCCTGGACGTGAAGATACTCGCCGCCGATACCCATACGGCGGGATTGCCCATAGGGGTGTGTATCCAGTGTTGGGCGGCCAGGAAAGCTACGGGTCGTTTAAAATGAATTTTTATTTCTCAATCTGGATTATTAAAAAGAAATGAAAGAAGGAAACATAAAAAAATAAAGTTTCCTAGGGTTTTTTACAGGTGATCATGAATATGGTCCGGTCTCCAATATTTTCTGCCCGGTCCGCGATTCTCTCCAGTATACGGGCCAAAAACAACAGATAAACCAGATAGAATATGGTTTCCGGGTCATCGATCATGCATTTAGTTACATCGTTCATGGCCCGGTCGAATAGATCATCAACCTTATCATCATCCCTCCGCAGTTCACGGGCGGTGTCCATATTCTGGCCCAGGAAGGTGGTGAGGCTCTTGCTAACCATGTTCTCCACGATATCGGCCATGTGCACAATGTCATCCATGGGTTTTTGCGGAACCTCCTGATCCTTGATCTGCTTGGCCACTTCGGTTATATTACCGGCCAGATAACCGATCCTCTTCAAGTGACTCCCGATCTTGATACAGGCCTCTATAAATCTGAGGTCCCCGGCTACGGGTTGTTCAGCAGCGATGATACTCAGGGTTTTGTGTTCCAGATCATAGTTCATTTCATCTATCTTTTGTGCAGCTTCAATAACACCCTTTACTTTCTCTTCATCGTAATTAAACAAGACTTTAATAGAGTCTCGATAGGCTTGCATAGTTTTTTTGCCCATTTGCTCTACATCTTCCCTTAATTCCTTTAATCTCCTTCTAAATAATATTCTTGGATGTCTTTTCTCCATTTTATTACCCCAATTGAATAAATTTAATCAACCAAATCGGCCGGTGATATAGTCCTCAGTACGCTGGTCACATGGCTCCAGGAATATCTGGTCGGTGAGACCACTCTCCACTATCTCTCCATGCAAGAAGAAGGCCGCGTATTTAGAAACCCGGGTGGCTTGTTGCATGTTGTGGGTAACGATGATGATGGTGTAATCCCGCTTCAACTTGTGTATCAGGTCCTCGATCTTGGTGGTGGAGATGGGATCCAGGGCTGAGCAGGGCTCGTCCATAAGTATGACCTCCGGCTCCACGGCAATGGTCCGGGCAATGCACAAACGTTGTTGCTGCCCTCCCGATAGACCCATGGCTGATTTATCCAGGATATGCTCTACCTCATTCCAGAGGGCTGCTCCTTTAAGTGCTTCTTCCACCTTTTGCTCTAAAACATCCTTATCAGTTATTCCGTGCACCCGCAATCCATAAGCTACATTGTCAAATATGGATTTAGGGAAAGGATTGGGCTTCTGGAATACCATGCCCACGCGCTTTCGCAGGTCAACCACGTCCACCTTAGGATGGTAGATGTCCTCCCCATCTAATAGCACAGTTCCCTCCCTGCGGAAGGTGCTGATGAGGTCGTTCATCCGATTCAGGGTACGGATGAAGGTGGACTTTCCACAACCAGATGGGCCTATGAGGGCTGTTACAGTGTTTTTAGGGATTTTCAGACTTACATCTTTTAGGATGTGTAATTCATCAAAGTAAACATTCAGATCTTCTGCTTCTATTCGGTATTCCATTTTATCGCCCCATCATCTTTTTTTGGTAACGATCCACCAGGGTATTGGTGGTCACGGTAATTATGAGGATTAAAATCACCAGTACCGCTGCCGTGCCCCAGGCATTGTCCATGGATATTCCCTCGGTGGCCAGGATGTAAAGGTGCAGTGGTAACGGTCTGGCAGGGTCGAGCAGTGATATGGGTATTAAAAGGGCGGCTCCCACGGTATATAATATCGCGGCGGCTTCAGCTATGGCTCTCGCCATCCCCAGTATGATCCCGGTTGTTATTCCCGGTAATGCAGCTGGTATAACTACTTTCGAAACGGTTTGCCATTTGGTGGCCCCTAGAGCAAGACTACCCTCGGCATAGGATTTATTGATGGATTCTATGGAAACCTCAGATGCCGCCAGGATGGTGGGTAAAGCCATCAAGGCCAGGGTTAAACCACCAGAAAGGACACTCCACCCCATTTGAAGATAGATCACGAAGAACGCTAAACCAAACAGACCAAATATTATGGAAGGGATGGATGATAGGGTTTCTGCGCCGAATCTAATGAGTCTTACGGTTCGGTTTTCCCCAGCATACTCCGCCAGGTATAAAGCAGCCCCCACTCCCAATGGAGCCGCCACTAAAACGGCTATGAAAGTCACATATAGACTGGAAACTATCATGGGGAATATTCCACCAGATCTACCAGAATCTATGGGGTCTGTGAATAAAAACTCCAGATTTATTACTGGCAAGCCCTTATAGAGCACGTATCCAATAACCACCAGCAAGACCAACAGGGTGATGATCCCCGAGGCCCAGAATACTCCATTCATTATCTTCTGGGCTATCTTAGGAGGTATAATCCTATGCAAAGTTCATACCCCCATATCTGGTTCTTAAAATTCCAGTGGCTATCATAAGTATCCTCCCCCAATGGTCACCTTCTTTTTGTAGTGGAGGTAGTTGGCTAATATCAACAGAACAATGATCATGAATATGAGCACGATGCCTGTAGCAAACAGAGCGTTGTAATGAATACCCGTTGCATATCCCATCTCAATGGCAATATTCGAGGTCAACGCTCTTACCGGGTCTAATATTGAACCGGGTATCTGTACCACGTTACCGGCAACCATGATTATGGCCAGGGTTTCACCAATAGCCCGTCCCATTCCCAGAATTACGGATGTGATTACACCAGGTATGGCTGCAGGGAATATGACATTTTTAATGGTCTGCCAGTGAGTGGCTCCAAGGGCTAAAGAAGCTTCTTTGTATTCCTGGGGAATAGATCTTAGGGCATCTTCAGACACGCTAACAATAATGGGCAGGATCATGACGGTGAGTATGATCGACGCCGTGAACATGCTAAATCCTGTTCCCCCAAACTGGACTCTCATAAAGGGTACCAGTAAGATTAGTCCAAAAAATCCGTAAACAACGGAAGGTATTCCAGCTAAAGTCTGGATAGTGGGATTTAATATTCTCCTCATTTTGGAAGATGCAACTTCCGATAAAAATATGGCACATAATATCCCCAGAGGGACAGCCATTAATAATGAGAGTACTGTGATTCCCAATGAACCAATGATCATGGGGAAAACACCATATTGACCACTGGATGGTGCCCAGTCCATTCCAAATATGAAATTGAAGAATCCATAGGCCTGGATTGCAGGCAAACCTTCCATGAAGATGAATATGATGATAAGGGCGATTATGATAATGGATGAAACCGCCGTTAAGAGAAGCCCTTTTTCTATGAAAAACTCTTCTGTCCATCTAGACATTTGTCAACCTCGTGTTCTGATAGAATTTACTCTACCGATTATAAGTTATTTTTTTAAGATGTTATAGGGACTATTTTTTCTTCTTCCACAATTTTTTGCCCTTCGGGACTTAAACACCAGTCAATGAAGTCTTTTGCTGCCCCATAAGGTTCTCCCTTGGTTAGGAATAGAAATGGTCTTTGTAGTTCATATGTACCATCAAGAATGGTCTCCAATGAGGGATATACCCCCTCTAATTTCACAGCCTTAACGTTAGAACTCATATGAGCCAGGGAAATATAGCCAATGGCATTGGGATCCTGTTCCACAGCCAGTTTTATGGATTCCGTGGAGGTCTGCACAATGGCATCACTTTTTACCTTGTCAGTTTTCTTCATTATCAAGTCTTCGAATGCTTTTCTGGTTCCAGAACCATCTTCACGGACCACCACATTTATGGGGGCATCAGGACCTCCTAGTTCCTTCCAGTTGTTTATTTTTCCAGTGAATATGGCCCTCAGTTCTTCCTTGCTGAGATCATCCACCGAATTTTGGAGGTTCACCGCAACCACAATACCTTCCTTTCCAATGACATATTCCTTCAGAGATCCTTTCTCCTCAGCACTTAATTCCTTCGAACTGGTTCCAATAGCAATAATGCCCTGTGAAACGCTGCGAATGCCCAGTCCAGATCCCCCTCCCTGAACGTTGACCTTGACTTTGGGATGGGTTTTCATATATTCCTGAGCCAGTGCTTCGGCCACCGGCTGTACAGATGTAGAACCGGCCACATCTATTCTTTCATACTTGTTTTCGGTACTGATGGTGTTGTAAACGGCAAAGGCTATTATTAAGATTAATATTACTCCCAGGCCATATTTCAAATTCATTGCAAAATCACCATAAAAAATATTATTAGAGAATAATTTCCACTAACAGTATTTATAATTATACAGTGATTAGGCTTCTGAACTTTTTAAGAACTTTATTTAATCTCCAGAGATTTTCTTACAAGACCCAAAGCTTTTAAGATAAAAAAAAGGCTGATAATTAAAAACCACCGCCTATTTTATCTCAAATTTTTTGTTCTATGTTACTTTTTGTCCCACGGGTACCAGTTTGTCTTCCTTGATGATTGCCTGGCCTTCAGGACCGTTAACCCAATCAATGAAAGCTTTTACAGCCCCACTAGCTTCTCCTTTGACCAGGAAGAAGAAAGGTCGCTGGATTTTGTAGGAACCATCAGTTATGGTGGCTTCTGAAGGTGCCACATTATTTACCTGCAAGGCCTTGGTACCCTTCACCACCGCAAAGGATACGAAACCTACGGAGTTAGGATCCTGGGCCACAGTCTGTTGTACGGCTTCGGTGGAACTTTGCACTATAGCATCCTTCACAAAGGATACTTTGGTACCATTGGCAAGTTTTCCTAGGACGATTTCCTGGAAAGCATCCCTGGTGCCAGAACCATCTTCACGGACCACGATGTTTATTTTAGCATCGGCACCACCTACATCCTTCCAGTTGGTGATGTTACCGGAAAATATTCCCTTTAGTTGTTCTAAGGTTAATCCACTGATTGAGTTTTGATTGTTTACAATGACCGCAATTCCATCTTTAGCAATCTCGTACTGGGTTAAACCTTGAGATTCATCCGATTTCAACTCCTTGGAACTGGTCCCGATATCTGCGGAACCATCTTGAACACTTTTAATTCCAACACTGGAACCGCCACCTTGCACAGTTATCTTCACATCCGGGTTCTTCTTCATGTACTCCGTAGCTAATTTTTCGGCAACGGGTTGTACTGAGGTGGAACCAACAATACTAATACTTTGTTGATTGTTCCCACCTCCTAAAGCGAAGTAAGCTCCCACAATTACTAAAAGGATCACTACAATCCCAATTACATACTTGGTGTCCATTTTAATTACCTCAATTCCAGAGTGACTTGGCATTCTATTTAAAGGTTACTAATTGTGTTCATTATAACACTATTAGTGAATTATAAAAAGAGTGCTTATGGTTTTTTAACCCAATTATTCACAATTTGTGAAAACCCATGTACTAAAAGCATAATTTGGCAAAAAAGAATCCTGGACAGCTAAACGTGAATTACTTAGAAAAAATGGCAAGAAAAAAGCTTTATCAATATAAATTTAAATTAAGGAAGTATTTGGCCCGATTTATAATTTTATTAGAATTTTGAAGATTTATATCTGCCCTGAAACCTTTCAGGGGTGGTAGTACGAGGTATATTCCGGTAGAACTCTCCGGCAGTATCAATAATCTCAATGGAAATGTCCCCGATCCTTTCGAAGGCCTTGACCACCCGGGAGAGATATATGTAATAGGTGGACCTTTCCTGGTCCATTAGATCATCTTCTGCCATCTGGTGGGCAATTCGATTCATGGCATCCCCCTGAAGACTGTGCAGCTTTTCTTCAGCATCCATGACTTTATCCTTAAGTTCCAGTCTTTCATTGGTGAAGGCATTCATGGAATTAGTCACCATTTTACGGGAGGTATCGTACATGGATTTAACTATACCCATCATCTCTCCGTCAACATCATAAGACTCGTTTAGAGCAAAATTAGCTATATGGCATGAATGATCTCCAATACGCTCCAGATCATAGGCTATCTCTCCAAAAATCATGGTCTTACTAAATTCCGAATAAGGATTCATGGATACCGCGGTTTCCACCGAAGAACGGACCTTTTCCAGCATATTATTCGTTATATAATCTAATCTGAGGGCCTCTTCGGCCAAACTAGTGTCATGATTAAGGAAGGCCTCAAAGGACTTTTCCAATTGCTGACACACGTGTTTAGCCATGTCACTGAGCATTTCCTTGATCAAATAGGACCCAGCATGTTCCCTGGAAGTTGGTTCTTCATGGAATATCTCAGAAAATTCATCAAACTTCTTAAAATCCAGAATATATGCTCTTCGGACCACTCCCTTTTGTACCAGGGGTTGAAGGAGTTTAGTAACATATCTACGAGTCAATCCCAGCTTTTCAGCTATTTCATCCTGGGTGGAAGGGCTTTCATACAATATTACATCCAGAACCGCCTTAAGGGTGCTGTTTTTAGCTCTCTTGGTCATTTAAATCAGCTTGTGATCCCTAGTTTTCCTCTTTCTCTTGAGTAGGGCCACTATCTTTAGTATGATCTTTATCATTGATAAAAGTCACCGATTCCCTGGTGATTGAAATTATCACATATAAAAGGGCCACAACAACCATTATAGAGATTATTTCGTTGAGTTGATAAAATATGGGCGAATATAAATCTACAAAGGATGAATTTAAGTCCGCAAACCCACCTAAAAGTTTCACCAGCCCCACCGCCAGTACTACATATCCATATTTTCGTGAGATACTCTTTTCATAACCCAGTTGACGTTCCACAAATGGGAATAGGCCCATTATTATAAGGGCTAGTCCAATGGTACGGAACAAATTCCATCCAGTGGCTCTTTCCAATAAGAAGAATAAATCTCCCTGTGGGAGTGAAAAAATGTAGAAAAGGTACACAATTTCTATTATTAGAATTATAATCAGGGGGAAGATGTAAAAGATGCTACGCTCCACCCGCTGAGTTTTGACTCCATCCAGTGGTTCCCTGAAAATGTGTGACATCACCTGGAATAGCATGGATCCTATCACGGCACCTATGATGGTACCGGTAACTCCTAATTGGGAAGTGGTGTAAGCCACGATACCGGATATTACTCCCGCCATCACTATATCCAAAGCCTTAGACATTTTATCACTTCTATTTTCAAACCATTGATAAGATTATATTGTTAATATTCCTATTCTAATCCTTTCTTTTTCGTTGATTATACGCTGTGGAGCGAATTATGACAGTAAGAGCATATCAGATATTCACTACCATCAACTTTAACTGAGTAGTTTGCCATCTCCTTTTTGTAACCAGACTGACTATTAACCAGGTTAACAATTATCTTATCCTCGTTAATCAGAAGCTGATTGTAGGAAGCTTGGGTGTTTCCCCGTAATTTGCGTGTGGTGGCTGTTCCAGAGTTAAGGGTCACCATTTTTTCGATCATCCACACATTAGGGACGTGTTTATGGCCATTTAAGACGAAATCAACCCCGTAATCTGAAAATACCCTTAGAAGGTCGCCGGAATCTAGTAGGATGTTTCTTTCTCTCCCAGTTTGGGGGATGGGTAGAAGGTGATGGTGGAAGGTGACGATTTTACACAGGTCACTGGGTATTCTATCCAGTTGAGTTTTAACCCAATCCAACTGGTCTACCCCGATTTGACCATCGTTTATATCCGGTTCTGATGAGTCCAGACCTATGATTGCCAATCCCCCATTTTTATCCACATGGACGAACTTACGATGCCCTATTAGCTTTTCAAAATGTATCAGTCCCACGTTACGAGCATCATGGTTGCCAGGTATGGTGTAGGTGCTGGTTATGGTTTTTAGTTCATCCAGGAAGGTTAGGGCATCTTCATATTCCTGCAGATATCCATGGGTAGTAAGATCACCGGATACAACTATGAGATCTGGATTTTCAGATTCCATTTGTTTTAGAATATTATATTTCAAGTCATGGGAGAAAGTTTTCTCCCCAAAGTGAATATCAGATATCTGTATTATTTTTCGCTCCATTAGATCACCAACGATACTCGGGCCTTGAATAGTCCTCAAAAATAAAATCACTTTCCATCAATAAAAGGCTTATCACCAAATGAGTTTAACAACAATAATTATAGGGGGACAAATTATGGGAAAATATTTAATTCGAGACTTTATTATTGTTTATAAGCCCTAGGGGGGATTCGAACCCCCGGCCTATACCTTACCAAGGTATCGCTCTACCGGCTGAGCCACTAGGGCAGTAATATAAAACCAACCACAGTGCAGGGGAAGGGATTCGAACCCTCGAAGGCCTACGCCAGAGGATCTTAAGTCCTCCCCCTTTGGCCGCTCGGGCACCCCTGCATACAACGAACTTGGTGCCATTTCATATATTAACTTAACGGTACCCTAGAAGCGAGAATTTTTCTCTGGTCAAATAAACATCAATGGCTTATAATCTACGTATTTTAAAGTATTAAATTGGAATTTAGGACTTTAAAACCATTGAAAATTTATTACTACAGGTTATGGTATAATTAATACTCAATGGTGTCCACGATTAGATAAATAGGAGTTAAGGTAATTAAGTAATTTATATAATAATCGTGACTATATTATCAATGAATGGTGAATTTCATCAAGTCGTGGGGGTGTCAGGATAGAAGTACTTTCTGATTGTTGTGGTTACTGTGGAGCTTGCGTAGCTGTTTGCCCTCAAAATTGCCTTAACCCCACAGAAAACATTCCGGAGATCTGTGGAGTCTGTGATAATTGTGGTGACTGTCAAGAGGCCTGCCCCCTTGGGGCCATTAAAATGGAGGGCAGGGAATGAAGTACGATGTGGTGTTGGTAGGTGGACGAATTGGAGGCTCAACTGCATCACTTTTTGCTTCTAAAAATGGCCTGGACGTGCTCATGATTGAAAAACGCCAGGAAATTGGAACTCCAGTCCAGTGTGCCGAAGCAACATTTTGTAGCACCTTCCAAAGCCTGGGAATGAAACCTTCCCCAGAATATGTTCGTGCCGAAATATACGGAGGAACCATTCATTCTCCCGATGGAAACCAAGCTAAAATTAAAGGGGAAGAAGTGGGAGGATTAATTTTAGAAAGAAAGGCCTTCGATAAACATCTGGCCATAGAATCTGCCAGGGCAGGGACCGATATAATGGTTAAAACCATGGTAACGGACCTGATACGTAAGGATGGAAAGGTATGTGGTGTGGTGGCCAAACACTTGGGAAAAACCATGGAGATTGAAGCTGACCTGGTGATTGCTGCAGATGGAGTTGAATCTCAGATTGCACCTCTAGCTGGTCTTAAAACCCATTATAGTCCTCAAAATGTCGGTTCTTGTGCTCAGTATGAGATGGTGGGGATGAATGTAGACCCAAATTATGTGGAACTCTACTTCGGGAAGAATATAGCTCCCGGAGGTTATTTGTGGGTGTTTCCCAAAGGGGAGGGTGTGGCTAACGTAGGGGTGGGGGTTAAGAATTCTCCGTATGCCGCTTATCATTACCTTCAAAAATTCACATCAAAACTATCGGCCACACCAGTTGAACTTAATGTAGGCGGGGTTCCTCTATCTGGAATGGTTGATAAAACCTACACTGATGGTTTTTTACTGTTAGGAGATGCGGCTGGACAGGTAGATCCTCTTTCTGGAGGGGGGATACACACAACTGTGGAATGCGCAAAAATCGCCGCTGCGATAGCCTCCGAAGCTATTGAAAAAAATGATGCCTCGGCCCGTTTTCTGAAAAAATATGAAAAACGGTGCAATGAAGCTGTAGGTAATGAAATAAAAAAATCCATTAAATATCGCCGTATAATGGATAAACTAGTTGATGAGGACTACAATGCAATAACCAAATTTCTACAGGGACATGATCTGCAATCATTAACAAAATTATCCATGATGGGGCTTATTAAAGCACATCCTACTCTCTTAAGACTTTTAAAAGAGATATTATAAGAATTAAAAATGTAAATATTAAGAGAAGATATAATAGAAGAAGGGCGGGTGAAACATGAACTCATTACAACCAGATATTGATGTACTTATAGCGAATGGTGATGTGGAAAGATTAATTAGTGCGCTGTATCATGACGATTACCTCATACGAAAAGAAGCTGCTTTTGGTCTTAAAAAAGTGGGAGATAAAAGGGCAGTGGAGCATCTGATTAATTCCCTACTTTACAAAAACTGGCATAAAGATTACACCATTTTAACCGGAGTAAGAGAGAATTCAGCAGAAGCTCTAGGTATGATTGGAGATGAATCCGCTATAGATGCATTAATCCAGGCTTTGGAAGAAGACCCTGACGAAGAAGTGCGCTGGAAGGCTGCCTGGGCTCTGGGAGAAATTGGTAACATCCAGGCCACAGAAGCCCTGATTAAAGCACTTAAAGATAATGATTGGACAGTGCGCAGACACGCCGCTAATGCCCTGGGCATGATCGGTGATGAAGATGCGGTGGAACCCATAATTAAGGCACTGGATGATAGGGACTGGCATGTACGAAAATATGCTGCGGTAGCCCTGGGTAAGATGAAAGATGAACGAGCCATACCCATCCTCCTGGAAGCCCTGGACGATGATGATGCCGATGTGAGATGGAAGACCGGTTCTGCCCTGGTAAAGATGGGCGAGATGGTGGTTCCTTCGGTGGTGACTGTTTTCCAAACGGGAAGTTGGCGCGTGCGTGGGAGGGCAGCCGAGATCCTGGGAAGAGTTGGAGATGAAAGAGCAGTACCGGTTCTAATTCAATCTTTAACCCATGGAAGATCATTTGAAAAACATAGGCATGTTAGAGGGAAGGCGGCCGAAGCTCTAGGAATAATAGGTAACCCTGATGCCCTGGAAATACTCTTGAAAACATTCCACGAAGATGAATATAAATATGTCCAGGACAAGGCCGAAGAAGCCATAAATAAGATCAGGAAAACCGCTAAAAAAAGGGAAATACTCACCTACGATAATGGAGAAATTTCCTTTAATTATCCCAGTGAATGGGACCTTATGGACACCCCGGACCCCAAAAAAATCGTGAAGGGTTACTATGCTAACAGCGCCATCAACCTATCACTTAACCGGCAAGCAGACGTAGAAGAAATCAGCTCTGAAGAATTTGCCGAAATGTTGAGGAACGTTTTGTCCATCCAGAACAGCACCATCATCTCGGAGGATATGTTCGCCCGGGACGGTATGGATATCTATCAAGTAGTGGCCGAAAACAACGAAGTAGTCTCCACAGACATACTGGCGGTTTCCTATAAAAAATTAGGTCTTCTGTACTACTTGTGGTTCGCAGGCGATCCGGAAGTCCTTAAACATGCTGAAGAAGGAATTCAGCTAATGCTGGATACTTTCCATATTTATTAAATTCCAACTTATTTTTTTTTAACTAAATTATTTTTTTAAATTAATATTATCTAGTAGTTTTCTTTAATTTATCAAAAAAAATAATAGACCCAGATTCATCTGGGCCACGTTATTTAATTATCCTACCTTGTCCTGGTAGGCCTTCATAGCTTCGTTCAAGACTTCAGTAAAGGAAAGGTCTTTCTTGAGTTCCTCCAGATCCTCCACCGAGAATATCTTTAAAACGTTGTCCTTACAGGCATCTACACAGGCGGGGATTACACCTTCGGCATCCAGACACAGGGTGCACTTCTGCACACACTTATGGTCCTCGTCGATTACCATCATCCCCACTGGACAGGCAATCATGCACAGGCGGCAGAGAATACATGCATCTTCATCCACCATCAACGTGCCTTCATCCTCTCTAATGGCTCCAGTTGGGCATATCCTGGCACAAGGAGCCTTATCAGGATGGCATTGCATGCAAAATATCGGTACGGTGCTGCTTTTCTTGACACGGGCCACTCCATGCGCTTTCTGACAGGCATTGATACAGTCTTGACATTCACTGCAACGCCGGGGATCCACAACCATCAGGGTCTTCATGTTATCACTTTTTCCCCATAACCCATCTAAGATTTTTCTTTAAGATCTGCGAGGAAACCAGGAACAGCTGATGAGTCCCTTGGACCCACCAGAACTTCCCATCCACTCTCATCTTCGATTTCACCACTAACTGGAGCAGCTAGTCCGGGTATGATCAGTGTGCGGGTTTCAACCTTATCTTCAATACCGGTTTCCTTGATGAGATCGGCCACGGCCTCCGCGTTAAGTTGGCCACCGGCCAGGGAAACATCCACCGCTCTACCTTCAGTGTCCAGGACTAGGAGATAAGCATTGGTCTTGCCCTTGATATCGCCCTCCACGGTGTAGAAGGTTAGGGCGAAGTTGGTGGTCATGAGGACTGGTGAATCTTTGTCCAAATCCCCAAATTCATAAAGTCCGGCATCCACTGCCTGGGGCTTCCGTGGATCGGTGTATATACCCTGTCTTAAAGTCAAGACCGGAATCAATTCCCAGATATTGGTTCCGTGGAAGATCAGGACATCGGCATATTTGTTCATTAGGGTAGCGGCTATGGTTGCCTCTCTAATTCCTCCCTGAATTTCATCCTGTTCATATAACCAGGTGAGGGCAGGAATTCCCAGGATAGGGAATCGGAAGTCTTCATCCTGTTCTTCCACTGCCAGTCGCCGGATCATAACGAAATCATCCAGACTGTCCCCTACGCCCGTCTCCACGAAGGTTCCGGGGTCCAGGACAATATCAGTTATTCCCTTATTCCTCAGGGCCCGGCTGATGTTCTTCATCTTCTCCAAGTCGTTAGGTGAGAAGATGGTCATGGGACAATCGTACTCTAAGGCTAACGATGCCATTTCTTCCAGGTTATTCTCGTTAACTGCGTAGATAAGAGGTCTTTCATCCCCAATTTTTTCCAGGGCAGCTTTCATAGCCACCGGGTCAAATGAACAAAGTATCAGGGGAAATCTGGTGGATTTAAGCTTGGCAGCTGCTTCGGCGAATTTTCCTGGATCCCCTGAGGTATTCCTAAGGGCTATGGCATCGAGTTTAAGCATTTCTCCAATCCTTTCAAACTGGGTGTCTTCGATAATCTTAACCCTTTCCTGGAAATCAGCATCGGCCAGGTTATCGGCAATATCAATCACCAGGGCGGTGGGATTGTAGTAAGTTAACTCATAACGATACAATACTTCGTCCCCACCAATGGTGACTGTCTTATCACCGGTACCAATGGTGATCTCCCGGACTGCCGGGGCAAGTATGGCTTCCAGTTCGGCGAAAGCTTCTGGATCCAGTTCTGTGCACAGGTCCAGTTGAGCTTCTTTTTCTGAGAGTTTGGTGGCGAAGGCCATACATGAGGCCTCTCCACAATCTTCACAGTTGGTTTTGGGGAGTAATTTGTAAATATCCATGGCTGTAACTTGCATACTCATAACCTCCTATTCCAGCTCCGTTATCCAGTTGGATATGTCTGGTACGTCAGTGGTAAGGTACTCCTTGGTGAAGGTGGAGCCTATTTCACTTAAAAGCTGCACAGATAGGGGGTGCAGCATCATGAAGATATCCACTCCACAGAGCATCATGGTCAGACCGGTGATGATCTCCCAGATGGGCCCCCGGTAATCGGTGGGTCCCCAATCATCGTTTTTCATCCAGGCCTCCCTGGATCCCCAAGCATTGGTGGTTCCAGAGCTCATGGGCATCTGCAGGTCCTTATCTCCCTTCAGGGCAGAAAGTCTGGTCCGGGTGATGACATCAATGGAAAATTCGATACCATAACCCAGGGCACAGGTGGTGGGATCCATTACAATGTCATTGGGTGTGAGTCCCTCCTTCATCAGGTACTTGTTTAGGGTTTTTTGCATGTTGACATCAGTGATGGCCCAGCTTAAGACCGCATGATTGTAATCAACCGCAGCTTTAGCCACCTTCTTGTAGTCCAGATCGAGGTTGGCAGATGCTAGAAGACATCTTTCTCCTTCAGCGGCAGCAGCAGCAGCTTCCAGGATCAGCGGATCTTTCTGAGGGTCACCGGATCCTCCCACCACCAATGGCACATCCACCGCCTGCAGCACTTCCTCTATATCCTGGGCCGCTTCACGGGGTGTTTTGTCCATGACCTTGGGGCCGGTTCCAATCAGGTGAATGGTTACCATGTTAGCGCCGAATTCCTTAACCGCCTTTTTGGCCCAGTCACCAGGGTGGTCCATGACATCAGCAAAGTGTTCACGAATTGGCCGGGGCAGTCCGGGCATGGGAATATCAAACACGTCAAAGGTCACCACTGGAGGATTAGGCTGCGGCTCCTCGAAACGGTACAAAGCTTTTTGTCCACCTAAAAATACTGGTTTGCGGGTTCCAGCTCCCAGTTGAACCTCGGCTACCTCTCCAGGATAATCCTGTACTGGTGGTATAAATTCCAGGGCTTCCATCTTCTCGGAAACCTTCTTTACCATTGCCTGTTGTTGAACAGCCTGCTGCATTACCCGTTGCATGGCTGGTGCCAGTTGCAGTTCTAGTTCATCAAAATCCATACGAAATTCATTTATTTCTACATAATCCGTCTTTTCCAATAGTTTAAGAAGTTGCGATATTTTATCCATATACCCACACCCTATTCTCTTAAAATTCGGGACAATATCCCGGATACTGCCTTTACAGTATTAGAATCATCTGGTAATTCCACCAGAGGTTTACCCTCCAGATCGTATTCTGTGACCTCTTCATCTTCATGTACAATTCCCAAGATTTCAAGACCGGTCTCCTGGGCCTTTTTAACAACCTCTTCCTCGATTTTAGGTCTTACCCTGTTCAAGATGAGATAAAGATCTTGGAATTTGATATCCAGTTCACCGGCCAGATCTCCAATACGATGGGCAGTTAACATTCCCCTCTTGGAGTTGTCAGTAACCACCAGCATGACATCCACGTTCTGGGTGGTTCTTCGGCTCAAATGTTCCAGTCCGGCTTCGGTGTCAATGATGATGAGATCATAGTTTTCGGAAAGGTTCTCTATGATCTTGCGGAGCATGTTGTTAACCGCACAGTAGCATCCACTTCCTTCCGGGCGTCCCATGACCAGAAGATCGAATTCCGGAGTTTCAATAACGGACGCCATGATCTTGTAGTCCAGGATGTCCCATTTATTCATCCCGGTGGGAATTTTACCCTGGGCCGTGTCTTTTTTGAGTTCTTCACGGACATCTCCCACGGTACGATCCACATCAACCCCCAGAGCTTCAGGAAGGTTGGAATCAGGGTCAGCATCTATGGCCAGGATATCTTTCCCAGTTTTTGACAACTCCTTTATGAGTAGGGATGATACCAGGGTCTTGCCGACTCCGCCCTTGCCACTGATTGCGATTATCAAATTAATTCTCCTTGATGAAATACCATATTCAGATGTTTTAAATTATTTTCTTTTGATAATCACCTTCTCTGCGTAGACCTTAGCATTTTTGAAGATGATCTTCACACCACCCGATGCAGGCATGGTCAGTTCCGGAGCGAAAGCTACCGGAGCCATGGGCATGGCTTCCATACTCATCTCAGCATATGCAACGGGTTCCTCCTCCAGAGCAGGATCTTCTTCCATTTCCTCCACATCTTCCGATACGCTTTCCAGCCTATCCATAATGGGATGTCCCTTTTCTTCCAGGAAAGCCCTCATTTCTTTTATGTTAGCGGCGTCCTCCTCGGTGGGGATTTTAGCTTTAAGATCCTCAGGGATGTACTCGGATAAGGATTCCTTTATCTCCTTAGGTAACCATATTATCCGCTCGTATCCTCCGTCGGCTTGTAAGAATTTCGGTGAACGCATGTATTCCAAGCTGAGTCCAGTAAACCCTTCCACTTGTTTTCCACCAGAACATTGTCCGGCCATTGCTGAAAATGGTATGCCCAGCGGTGTTTCTCCCCTGAAGTCCCGGTCCACTATCCCAATACCGTCCAGCTCAGGAATGTAGAAGGCTACTGCCTCGAAACATCCGCAGGAGGTGTGGGGGTGTCCGAACACACTGTGCAGGTACACGGTGTCAAAGGTACCTTGAGATCGCTCGGCTACTACTTCATTAACGGTGGTGTATTCCCCTTTAACTTCGTCTAAAACTTCACCTTTACCAATTTCAAATATAGGGCCGTCAGGATCCATTTTAGCTGCAGCCCGGCAGTCGAACCAGTTAATGGCACCACACAGGGCAGTACGATCCGGGGTGACAACACACACGTGGGTGGGTGCAAAGGACTGGCACATCACACAACCGTAGAAAACATCCACATCCTCATCCGAGAGTTCACGAGCCCGGGCATCCCTCTGTTCATACTGAGCACGTGCTTTTTCCACAAATTCTTTGACCTTATCTTCTTCGGTCATGATGGTAATGGCTATGGCTTCAATGATGGGATATTCCTCTTTGAATAAAATTGATAGAGCCTTGGCCAGATCTTCCAGTTTAAATCCTGCTTCCAGAGCTTCTTTACTCACCCGGCACCAGATCTGGTCTCTCTGGTTTAAGTGCATGAACCCTTTTATGTAGTTGCATAGTTCGTGGGTTCTGCGCTCTATAACGCCCTCCAGTTCCTTTTCCAAGGCTTCTCCCTGAATTTCAATTAGTATACCCAGGGTGTGGATGTCCCCTTCTTGCATATCCTGCAGTTCAGGACCTATGACCTCCAACTTACCATCCTCAACATTGTCTTCCACTTGAACCAGCTCGGCACCCAATGATTTGGGACCAGCCAGTTCCACAAACATGTTAGCGGATCTTATTCTTTCACCCTCATACATGGGGCTTACATCAACCGGTATATCCTCAAACATCCAATTTCCTCCGTTCGTCCTCTTTTTGTGCTAAATAATATCTAACTACTGTCCTGCCATCTTGGCCAGATACTTCAACCATTCTTCGTCTTTCATGTTGGGAAAAGATGCATCCGCATTGGAATGGAAGAACTTGCAGATGGTCAGCGTTTTAAGATGAGGTGCAAAGTGTTTTAAACTGGATAATCCCTGGGAAGCCAGATAGTAGATGCATCCTAAAAATATTACCAGATCATGTTGTCCTTCACCATTCACTCCCTTCCATTCCGGGTCTTTAAGGAGATTTACGATTTCTACAGCACCATAAGCTGTTGAATCAAGTCCTTTTTCATTAAAGGCCTTGTAGGCATTCCCGGTAGTTACCACCGGAAGGTCCCATTTTTCAGCGATTCCTACCGCCAGTGAAAGGAGTGGTTCCTCCTTAACCAGGGGCCCTAACACGAATAATGGTCTTTTTGATTTTCTTATCATTAATTCGGCTGTTTCTGGTGTAACCATCAAGGCCTGTTTTGGTCCGGCAATCACCGTTGGCTGCCAGGGTATTACTCGGTCGTTACTCATTTAATCACCATCCATTCCCATTAGAGATGGTTCCTGGGCGATTTTCCGGGGTTCCCATCCCACTTCTTCCAAGACCTTCTGAACGTCTTTTTTGTAGGTGATGGGAATATCCTTCTCATTTCGGATGAACAAATGAACATCCGGAGCTAATCTTCCAAAGTAACGTTTATAAAGGTCCAGATAGTTGTTTAATTTGATTTGCCTGCCTTTAGCAGTGTCAGTGGGCCGGATGCACAATTTGGCTATCATAGGTAGTGCTTCCTCCCTGGTTTCAGCCGCGTATAACAAATGCTCCGGTGCAGGTTCCCCTTCCAGGACTTCGCCAGTACGGAGATCCTTTATCTTCCATGATTCTTTCTTATCGGCCCGTCCCAGGTAAAGTCTACGATACTTAGAGCCGTGAGGTCCTAAAACCACCGGTATACCCCACCGGTTAACTCCAGTGGCAATGGCAGCGGCTTTCTGACTGTAAGCTCCCCAGGCCACTCCGCAGGCTCCAACCCGGTTCAGGATGTAGTCCGCTATTTCCTCGAAGTTTCCTTCCAGGGGTTTCTTGGCGAATATGTTAGCGACCTTGATGGTGGCACCCACAACGTGGGAGTTCGATACACAGGAACCCATATTTACCAGTCCACGGGCGTCGAAGTCACCACTGTACTGTTCGTAGAGGGTCTTTCCTTCCTCATCCTTGTATTCACCAATGGACATGGCTCCACAGCCGGTAGTTAGGACGATATAGTTACGCTCCAAGAACTCCTTGGCCATCTCGGCCACTTCCTTCCCACCTTCCGGATAGTTAGAACATCCCACGAATGCTATTACACCGGGAATGTCCCCTAATACAAGAGGGGCTCCTACTTTACGAATTTCAACATCCTGGGCAGGTCCGCGACCAGCACGGATGGTGAATTTCTCTTCTTTAGAAAGTCTTTCACCAACCTTAGCCAGCATGGACATCAGTGGTAATTCTCTTTCACATTCCTGTTCACATCGTCCGCAGGTGTAGCACACATCCGTGAGATAAAGGTTTTCAAATCCGGTAAAATCACCAGTGGCCGCTCCGGTCACCGCTTCCATCATGGGCTGGCTGTTGGGACAGACCCTCTGACACCAGCCACATTCTGTGCACTCCGCTGCTAATTTTTGTATTTCATCCAGGTCCGGCAACATTTTCATGTTTGCTCTTTCTGGAGACAGTATATTGGCGGTTTTAACCGCTATTTCCCCTAATTTTTCCGGATCCAGTATTAAAGCTCCCTCTATTTCCTTATTAACCAGTTTAGAAACTACTTTATCGGCATCTTCATCGGTCAGATCTGGTAATCCTAAGCAGATTTTATCGGTGGTGGCCAATACTGCCGTGTTTTTGGCCTGGGCCTCCTCCAAGACATCAGTACGCACACACTGTTCATCAACCACTATTACATCCGCTACACCACTGCGCACGAATTTAAGCTGTTTAGACATGGGGCCAACCACTTTAGCCCGGTTGTTGTAACGGCTAATATCGATGGCTGCACAACATATACCACAGACTTCCAGGTCTTCTTCCTGTCCGGTTTCATCCATGTAATCCATGATTCCAGCGCCGGGCAGTACGTTGTGACCGATGCATAAAATTACTGGCTTTTCAGTTTGAATGGTTCCCACTCCCAACTCTACCAGTGGAGCGTCTTCATCACCCTTTGGCAAATTCAAGGCAGCAATTTGGGCAATATCACCTATCTCCATTCCTAAGTTGTCCATTAGGCCAGCGTGAAGGGCTTTTGATTCAAAATCAATTGATTTTCCTTCTTGCCCCGTGTGACAGGCGGATAGAAGATGGATCATCTGTTCCTCCAAATAATCCAGGGCTTCCTTCAGATCACCCAAGTTCTTGGGTGTTTTACCCAGAACCGTCATCATGATCGGGGCTTCGATGTCGATGTTCATCCCCATATCAATGGGATGATCCGCCCCAAACTCATGGATCAGATGGTCCACCAGGTGGCGGGAGTGACCAGAATGACAAGCTGAACCAATACAACTGGCCAGTAAAACGGTTCGAGCCTGTTGAGCAGCGGCGTCGATTCCACACGCGCCTTTTTTGCCGTTCAGGTCACATTTCCCGAAAGTACACAAACAGCACATATCACAGAAAGGTGCGTAGAATGGTTCATACCGATCCAGCAGCTTCATGTCCCAGGACCTTAAGTCAGTAATGCTAGGCTTGGGAGTTGGTCCTGAAGGAATTTCTTCTACTGATTTAGCTCCTTCATTTTCCTCTATCTCCCCGATAGAGATTTTTATATCCTTTGATTTCCAGAAATCATCCTTCATCTCTTTTGGTTTAGGTGCCACATATATCACCAATTATTAATGATTTATAATGATATTTTGAGATTTGTAGTGATCTATATATATAAATTTTGCGTATTACTTCTCTGCCGAAAAATGACATTTTCGGTATTAATTTTTTATTACTAAAAATATTGAAAAAAAGCATTTAGTAATACTAATGGAAACCTTTATATGATTACAAACAAAACTTCATTTTACCAGTCCAAATCAAATTCAAGGCCTTTAAATGGAGTATTACAGAGTTCACCTATTTTGGCCATGAAGTAATACTGGTTGTCATGGTGTGAAATATAGTTGGAGGGAAAATATGCATATACCAGATGGTTTTATTCCGTTGTGGCAGTGTGCGATCTACTGGATCATTGCCATTGTAGCGATCGGTTTTGCCCTTAGATGGGCCAGAGAAAACTTGGACGAACGAAACATACCCCTACTGGCCGTTCTGGCCGCAGGTATATTCGCCATTCAAGCCATGAACATACCTATACCCTGGGGAACCAGTGGGCATATGGTAGGCGCAGCATTGATAGCAATTATATTTTTCAGTCCCTGGGCTGCAGTACTGGTTTTATCCATTGTACTAATATTACAGGGATTGATATTCGGTGACGGGGGAATGACAGCTCTTGGAGCTAACATCGTCAACATGGGAATTATAGGAGGTTTCGTTGGATTCTATGCCTACAAGGCGTTGAAGGGAGTTGGAAGGATACCGGCAATCTTTCTGGCTGGATGGGCATCCATATTCCTGGCTGCCATTGCATGTGCCATAGAAATGGCCTGGGCCGGAACATTCCCACTGGCAGAAGGAATCATTTTCATGGGACTTTATCACGCTGTGATTGGAGTCATTGAAGGTGTCATCTCTGTTGTAGTGGTCCTGGGCATTGATAGTGTTCGTTCGGATCTGTTAGCTGACTGGGTTAGCAGTAATAAACAAGGCACTCTCAACACTAAACAGGAGGTAGCGAAATGAACACCCAAAATCGTAACCTGGTTATGGGTGGCCTTGCTATCGCCATAGTTATAGCTATTTTGGCACCATTTTTGGCATCCAGCAATCCTGATGGACTCGAAAGTACAGCAGAGAGTCTGGAAGTGCCTGAATCTGAAGCAGTATTTGAATCACCCTTACCCGACTACGCCATACCGGGAATGGAAGATAATCCCTGGGGCGGTGTTGTCTCCTTAATTCTAGGTGTCATATTAGTGGTAATGGTGATGTTAGGGTTGACAAAATTACTAGGGAAAAGAAAAGGGAAAGGTCCAGAATAATTAAGGAGCTTGTTTTTAAGCTCCTAAACTTTTTTAATATTATTAAGTGACAGAAGAGATTTATATGGAAGGACTGGCAGAGATCGATAGAGAGGCGCGTAAAGAAAGCTTCATACACAACCTGGATGGAAGGATCAAACTCATATCCTCATTGTTAATCATAATATATGCAGTTTCCAGTACCAACCTCATGATTCTGGCTATAATGGAAGTGTACCTTTTAATTTTGATTTCAATATCCAATATAACTCCCAAATATGCTTTAAAACGAATCGCACTCATCATTCCATTTGGAGGATTCGTGGCCCTTATTCAACCATTCTTTCAACCAGGAAATGTTATCTGGACCGGGCTCTTTGGCTGGTTACAGATTACAGATTATGGGCTCTTTTTTGGAGCCTTACTCTTGTTTAGAATGGTAGTAGCAGTGACAGCTATTGTCTTTTTATCATCGTCCACTTCCATGCAGGATTTGGTGGCCTCTGCACAGCGATTGGGTGTTCCGCACCAGTTGGCTATGTTACTCAACCTCACCGTTAGATACCTATTTTTCTTCTACGATCAACTTGAGAATATATTAAATGCCCAATCCACCCGTTGCTTTGATATATTCAGTAACAAAACCTCATATAAGTGGAGGCTAAGAAAAGTAGGAGAAACAATAACTATGATGTTTCTTCGGGCCTTTGAACAGGGAGAAAAGGTATATCTGAGCATGATGTCTCGGGGTTACTCTGAAAACACCAGTACATACCGGGCAAAAACAAGTCTAGATTCTAAAGATTATGTATTCTTCAGCGCAACAGTGTTGGTTATACTGGGTCTGCAATTTGTAAACATGTTCTTTCTTTAAAAATTAAAAATGTTCCCCATCGGGAACAGTACAGTATACTACTTTTCAATATATTTTTAAAGCTTGGGCTCCAGCCTCTTGATCATGAAGGCCATGAAGGCTACAATGGCCGGGAAGAAGAAGAGGTAAGCAATAAGTAACAAGATGGGTGGAATCATTGGACCCATAACTGTAGAAGCCGCGATTAACATTACCATTAGGATAACCGGTCCCAGAATAGCTATGAACATGTAGATCATGGTGAAGGAGTTGAGCTTCTGGGCATAATCTTTGAGTTTCATCCTCATTTCATAGGCAGTGTCCTCGGCAATTACCCCCAGGGTTTTGGCCAGATCCCCCCCACTAGTTAAAGTTCTGGTTATCTGATAAACCGCTCTTTTTAGACCTTCAGAATCTATTCTTTCACTCATATCCATTAGTGCCTGTTCGGTGGTTTGTCCATACCTTATCTCCTCTAAGGCCCGGGCAAATTCCTCAGAAAGAGGACCGTAACCAGAAGTAGCCACTGATCGCATGCTGTCATGCAGTCCCATTCCGGCACGAAGTTCCGTGGCCATCTGCCTAAGAGCAAAGGGTATCTCCCTGGAAGCAGCTGTGGATCTACCCCCGGACTTCATTTTAGGGAGATAGATCAGGAAAATAGTCAATAAAATAATCAGAATACCAAAGATAAGCCCTATTTCGATACCGATACCTAAAATCAACAAGACGACAAATATTATACCAAAGGAAAGCAGGCCCAATCCCAGAATTAATTTTGGATCCACACCTTTCTTTTCTTCTTCTCGAAGAATTTCTTCCAATGATGCTTTGCGGATGGCAGTTTTTTGAGATTCCTCCGTAGATGTGTCCGTTTCTCCCCGCTCATATTTCTTATCTATCAATTCCCGGAATATGGCAATTTCATCCTTATCCATATTCATACGTTTAATAGTTTTTTTAGAAGTTTCAGATCGGGTAGTTGATGCTTTGAATTGGAGGCCTTCCTCTTTATCCTTTTTCTTGGATTTGAAAGGGGATTTTACAGCAGGTTTGCGTGGCTTGATTTTACCCACTCTCTTCACCGGGGTTTGAACTCCACTACTAACCTTCTGAGCCCCCTCACCGACTTTCTGGGATGAATCAACAGTGAAATTACCTATACGGTTAAAAAATTTTTTAAGGCCATCGAAAACCATTATTTACACCTTTTCGTTAAATTTGTGAAAGATTCTATAGTATTCTGTCCATCATCTCATCGGGGTCCCGGTAATAACTGTTTATACACCGTCCTACTTCATGTATGGACCTTATATTGTTATCTGCCAGGTACTCCAGTACCAGTCTTCTCTTTTCTATTTCCTCTTCTATCTCGGTTATACCAATACCTCTTAGTTCGGCTATGTCCCTCAGAGTCTGACTGGCAATTCCCACATATTCAACTTTGTCGGTCACGTTATTCCATTCGAAAACCCGGTTTAGCTGGACGTTACCCTCTTCCATACCAACCACTTCGGCCACCTCGGTGACTCGACGCATCGATCCCCCTTCTGTCCGATACATCCTGTTCTGCATGATTATAAAGTCCAGAGCAGGAATCATGATGTTAGGAACACTCATAGGAGGATTCACCAATCGGGTAATGGTTTCTCGGGCAGTGTTTGAGTGAAGGGTACCCATACCGGAGTGACCGGTATTTAGAGCAGTGAACAGGGTTGTGGCTTCTCCACCCCTTACTTCTCCCACAATAACGCGATCTGGTCTTTGTCTTAGGGAGTTCTTAACCAGAGTGTCCATATTGAGTTCACCCTGACCTTCAATATTGGGCGGTCTGGTTTCCATACGCAGAACGTGAGTGTGAGGCAGTTGAAGCTCCAAAGTATCTTCAATGGTTATTATTCTCTCCCTTGGAGGAACGAAAGCAGCGACAGTGTTGAGGGTGGTAGTCTTACCAGAACCGGTACCACCAGCGATGATGGCGTTACAGGGTTTCACTCCCATACCATCAGTACACACCCAGAGAAAACCGGCCAGGTGTGATGAAAGAGTTTTGAAGTTTATTAAATCCACCACGGTCAGAGGATCTTTACGGAACTTACGAATAGTTAAAGTGGAACCATCAGCAGATACAGGCGGAATTGTTGCATTTACCCTTGAACCATCCTTCAAACGAGCATCAAGAATGGGCATTTGCTGGTCAATTCTCCTACCCACCTGTCGTGCAATAACATCTATAATGGCCCTGATATCGTCATCGGTTTCAAATACAACGTTGGTGGCCATCATTCCGATCTTTCGATGGTAGACAAATACGGTTCTGTCGGTACCAATGACCATGACCTCTTCCAGATCATCATCTTTGATCATGGGATCCAGTTTACCGTAACCCAGCATCTCCTGGGATATTTGGGTTGCCAGTCGATCCACATCCCGGATACCCTTGCTGCGCAGAAATTGTTTAACCTCACCAGTGAAGGAGTCTTCATCTACCTGGAACTCTTCACCCTGAGCCACAGCAACTTCCACTAGCTTTTCTCGGATCTCGTTGAAAAGATTTAATTCATTTTTTGACAACCGAGGCAGGGCCACATTATATTTGGGAATGAGACCTTCCTCAATTATTTCTGCTTTAAAAGCTTCGGAAGCTTGTCTTGCTTTTTTGGGACGCCTCGAACCCCTTCTTGAATGTTCCTTAATTAAGCTGTCCAGATTGAATTTATCATCATCACTGGCAAAAAAACCTTCTTCAGCTTTCCCCTCTGTTTCAGACTCATCTTCAGATCTTTCTAAGACTTCTTCACTCTTCTTTGAGGTTTCTGTTTCATCTGCATCCTCGTCTGCAAATTCACCTAGAAGATCCCTAAGAATCTCTTTACGCTTGTCCCTCATAAAACTCGATTATTTATATAACGTATCAGATATTTAAGCTTAAGCCTAATTTTAGTCCACAATAACCCACAACCCCAGGGACTAGAGGATTAGTATGTAACTGGCCTTTACATAATATTTTTTCAAGTGATAAAAAAATTGATCCCAACATCCAGTTAGGCAGGGATGAGACTATTTTAAACAGCTTTTATAGATTAAAAAAAGATTTTCAGATATATATTATGATTTTTAATTCTTTATAGGCCTAATATCATATTCAAACTGGTTAAAACCCATTATTTTTCTTCAATTCAATCTAGTTTATTATAAATTACCTATTCTAATGAGGTTTACTGTTTTTTTTCCGACAGAAAAATTGAACAAAGAATAATATATGTGTAAAATGAGTGCCTTATTTATGGACATGGATATCAGTTGCACTTGTGGTAAGGACTGCATAGAAAGTAGTGCAAAGGTAATGAAAAGTCTAAATATTCATTATCTGCCCTGCAAAAACTGTGATACAGATGATCTGGAAAAGTTCCGGCCTTTAAATGAACAAGTGGAGTTAAATGATATTAATGACCGCTGGAAATCATGCCCATGTGGACGTCGCCATTTGGATCATGTGATGGCCCACATATTAATGATTATGATGGAAGAAAAACTAAGGGATGGTAATTCCACTTTACGTCAGGTGGGAACACCCCTCTTAACCATCGGATGCCCTTTAAAAGGCCCTCCTTATCTATTAAAAGACTCCATGGTCTTATTAACAGACCATATTAATAAAAAATGTTCTCTGAGAGTATATGAAGAGGTGCCTGAGGTTAAAGGTGTTTTAAAGGGCGATATGAGAGTTACTGTGGGTGTTAAAGATTCTGAATCATTACCAAACACCTACCAGCTTATGGCCGGGTGTGATTTGAGGTGTGACATCTTAGAAACCCCTTCCGGCCAGATTTATATCTATAAAAATCAGGGCCAGATCCACCTGGAGTTTCCCAAACCATTAAACCCTAAAATAACCGCTCTTTATAAAACATTTAATAAATACCAAAATCCAAGCATTCTGGACTGCACATGTGGACCGGGGACTCTGGGAATTTTCGCTCTTAAAGCCGGTGCCAGAAAAGTGGTCTTCAATGACATCTGGTATCCCGCTGCCGAGATGACTGCCATTAATCTGGAAGTTAATGGATTCCCTGTGAATTTTTTAAAGCAAGAACCGGGACTAATAGCAGAAGGAGAGAATTTTCAGGTTTACTGTGCTGATATCCGTGATTTAAAATCTTTTTTAGATGAGAAGTTTGATATCGGAGTGATAGATCCGTTTCCAGGTGTTGATTTTACAGAATTAAGCCATTCGGTGCGAGAAATGTGTCATGAAGTGATCATAATCCAGTAGAATTATCATAATCCCGCGTAAACTACAATAGCTGGCACTATAAGCACCCCCATCAAGTGCGACTTGTTAAGACCAAGATAATGGGGAATTAAACCCAGAGATATGGATGTCAGATAAGTCAACACCACCATCAGAATATTAGCTTGCTCTATAAATGAAAACAATCCCACTAAGAAAGTCATGAAGATGATCACATACCAGGTTAATCTTTGATAATCCAATTTTTCCAGAGTCTTACCTGCAGCATCTCCCAGCTTAAGGCACAGAAGCAGGGCCACTGATACTGCAGTTATGGATGTGAATATAAACACCAAGAGTTGAGGAAAATTGACCCCGTTTAGAAGGTGATTAACGTAAACCGCAATACCACTCCGGGGATTTCCTATCAAAAAAATGGCCATTAATGAGAATAAAGCATCAGAAACGTTAACCCCACTCATGGCCACCAAGAATCCTTCCTTTTGATTTTCGGTATCACTGCCCCCGCTGAGTTCCTGGGCGATCATGCTGCCCTGGGCCGGCCCTAGGCCCGGGAGGAAACCGAGTATGCTGCCGGCAATTCCCCCGGCAAATATTCCTCGAATCACGTCGGTGTTTATCCTCAGTCGGTGATATTGATCCTGTTGGGGCAGAAAAGAGTTTTGAGATAGGCTGTAAAGCATGGTGCTCACTCCAAAAAGGCCGGTGAACATGCATAAAAAGGAAACGCTGGTAGGTAGGGGTGAGTTTAGGAGAGTCCAGCCCATGATCCCGGAGAGGATGAATATCAATGAAGACCAGACCATGGCCATTTTATCCCTGCTGAGGCGAACAATCATAACCATAACCACTATAATGAGCAATATCCATATGTATGGCTTCAAAATCCCGTAGAGTGGTGGTAAGACCATCATGAACACTGGTAACAGGAGTATAACTACCATAACCGATCCGAATCCGCCCAGAGCAACTAAACGGATGGCTTCTTTTCCCCTACCCTGAAGCAGCATTTGATGCCCGGGCAGAACTGATAATACTGTTCCTTCTTCAGGAACACCCAAAAACATGGAGGGAATGAATTCCAGAAGTGCGTGACTGATGGACATCGATATCAGGAAGACACAAATTGATTCAGGCGAGTAAGAATTTAATAAATAAGCGGAAGAGGCAAAAACAAAAGCTCCCACGGTGTTAACATGGATTCCGGGAATCAGACCGGTTACCGCACCACAGGATATACCGATAAAGCAGGCCAGGAGGAGGTCCATCATGTTCCCCACCAACCATCAGAAATTGGTACCATGTGGAGATATTGAACATCAATATTAATAATTTTATCTAAATTATTATTATCTTATTGGAAACCTCTTGGATGTAAAAAATGATCATCTAAGGTAAAAAAATAATATGATGAGAATAGAATACACTACACTATCAAAATATTGTTTTATACAAATAAATAAAAAAAATAGAGTAAAATACCGGCTTACATGAGCCGGCGAACATCTATTACTTCTACGCTGTTGACACCATCAATCTGGGCCAGGTTTTCTTCCACTGGTTCGGTTCCACCCTCGGCATCTCCCACCACAACCATCACGTTAAGGGCCACCAGGCCAAAGGCAATGGGTTCTTCAACAATCTTATGAAATTCCGCTCCGGATGGCATGGAACTTTCCACATCAGCTTTGATTTTTTCCAAGTCCACATCCGGGCTTTCAGGCATGAGTTTTATAGTTGCTACTACGTCTCCCATAGTATTTCCTCCTTAAATTTTAATAATTTCCTTGGTAATGATCTCTAATTAACTTAAGGTCCTTTAAATCCACATTTACACTGGTATATGTGGCCGAATGTTCTGCATTTCTGGCAGCGGTAGAGAATCTCCTGACATTCTGGACATTCAAATTTTACATAGGTCTCTACAGGGGATATCTCTTGTTTACAAGATGTACATTCTATTTTATCCATTTAATCTCCTCCAATAAACGTGCATATGGAGCTCTTACCATCCATTATGGATAGAGCCCTTTCGGGATACTTTCCATTAACAACATAACATGCGGATGGGTATTGTAATAAAAGCTCCGCAAAACTATCATCTACAGATGTTTCACCAAAATCTAGCAGTTTTCTAGTATTAATATTTTTTAATAATTGGGCTCCATCCTGTGACGGATCCCGGGTGTATATACCATCTACATCAGTGGCTATTAATAGTTTCGCCTCCAGTAAGTGGGCGAAGTAGAGTGAGATGGAATCGGAGGTAACTCTCCAGGAGTGTTCCAGGGGGTCCAGAGAATCCATAAGTTTTGATGGTAGCAATATCGGAGTTAGACCCGACTTTATGGCATTTTCAGCATCTTCCAGAGAATATACAGCTATTCCGTTCTTAATTTTGTCAGATAGAAGTATTCCCAGAATGTCCATGCACATTATGGCAGCATGGTGGTTAGCAGAATTGGAAAAGTCAATTTGGTAATCAAATTTCCTTAAAAGGTTAGCAAAGTCCCCTCCACCACAAATTACTACTACATCTAGGCCTTTAAGATTCTCGGCTAATTTTATGGCTTGATGGGGAAACAAACTACCACCGATCTTAACTACCCAATCCATTTAAAACCCCCCCCACACATAATATTACTTGAGAAGTTTAAGATCCTGGGTGATTTTGTCGATTTTTTCATCTTCATCAGGCCCTATTCCCAGACAGGTCACTGTGGAGGGCGGAAGTTCAGTATGGCCCGCATCCCTTACTAAGTAATGGGGAATTCCTGCTGCTTTGACCAGTTCAAAAATATGGTAAAGTTCTTCTGCGTCTTTAACCTTTAAAACAACCTTTTTTTCGGCTTCTCTTTCCCACTTGGTTATTTTTAATTTGCCAGCCTTCTTATAAGCACCAATACTACCGTGACAGGCCTGGGCAGCTATTTTACCCCTGCTCATAGGTAAATCTCCCCTGATGACTATAACTTGTTTCATATTTATCAATAATTAGATGATTTTAATGCCATAAAAATAGTGTTCATAGAAAATAAAGAAAAAATAAAAATTGGGGTTATTTTATCTGGAAACTGTTGATTATGAGGTCGAAGTTAGATTGCTGGGAGTTGTAGTCGGATACGGTAGTACTGCACACTATGCTGTAGGCAACATTATCTTTGACCATAAGGACCATGCGTTCTTTTTTAGCTTCTCCAGAAACCGTTATAGTGTAGACTATTTCTGTAGCTGGGACTCCACTAACGGTTAAATTTCTTTCAGAGACTATTTGTACCCCTTGATCGATAAGGGAAGTTTTAGTTTCACTGGTCACTGTATCAATGGTTAAATTGGCAGGAGTTTTTTGAACCGCCACCAGAGTTTTGTAAACATTGTTCTGTATACTATCAGGATCAGCTACCGATGCAATAACCGGTGCAGCATCAGTGGTACCAATTGAAACCTGATTAGTGGACAAATTATCCCAACCGGAAGGATAATTAAAGGTTACACCATTAGCATTAAACACCTCATTTCCAGATGTGCATCCAGAAGCCAAAGTGGTTGCTACCAAAACCAGAAATAACAGGACAATACTTCTCTTCATATTACACCTCGTTTATTTGATAGGAAATATATGGGCGTGTGATTTTATTATAGTTTACCTTTATTAAGGATGGATCCAATCTTCTTCACCAGATAATATCTCATAACCTTCGCTTAACATATAGGCAGACATAAGGAGCCCAATAATTGATCCTCAGGATAGCATGAAAATTAGTAAAAAACCCCGTAAAAAGAACTGCTAATAGAAAGGACAATATTCTTTCAATCCCCCCTATTCCTGACCATATTGTTCGAAAGAAAGATTAATTGGTGTCTGAAAAGGAAAAAACTACCCTATTAGTGTATTTAAATTCCATTCATAATCAAAAATTAAAAGATATCCCTATTCATAACCCTTTTGCCCATTCTCTCCGGATCAACGGCGTAAACTTCTAATCCCGGTATCACAACCCTAACTACAGGAATATCAATTTCTGGACGGGTTAAGTCAACATAAAGAACTTCTTCGATGCCTGTTTTTTTAAGTTCTTCCATAGATATTTCCAGGTCATCCTTAAAGGAGGACGTGGATTTGTTATTCATCTGGGAGAGGTCAATTTTTTCATTATACTCTCCAAACCAATGTTTATTAATACGTTTCATGCGCTCGTAGCCCGCTTTTCGCATGAAAACTGCCCGAGTGGTGTCTTCCCTGGTTCCATGTATCTGGGTGGCACGACTCTGAGCCACTTCCGTTAAAGCCCTTATCGCTGCGATCTCCGGATCCAAGTGGGTTCCCACCCCCATGGTTAAAAGGGCCGGGTCCTTAAGTACCTTATCATCGGCCACCGCAGCAATGGTGGTTATTTCTATGTCCGCTGTTAGGTCCACCAACTTAACATCCACCCCGGATTCCATGAATTTAGACAAAAGGATATTAATAAGCTCATTTTGAGCTTCATCACATACAACTTCTGTTTTATGCTTCTTACGGGCTTCAAAGATGCTCCAGGCATCTCTTTCCACCAACTCCATCAGCCCATGAAAAACTGCCTCCTCCAGGACGTTACCTGAAGCCAAACCATTGGTGTTGGACTTGAAAAGATGAACCCCATCCCGGGGTTGATAAGGATGGTAAACTGAATTAGCAGGTATAAGCTGCTTATTGTCGGTTTTGGCATCCCGGGCGGTTACCCACTCAATTTTTTGAAATTGGGGATCAGATATCCTCTGAGGGATTATCAGAGAAGTGGGATCCAGACATTTCCCTGCTTCATAAACCTTTGAAATAACATTATCTTTATCTGATTTTTGGAACTCCGCAGAATACCTTTCAAAGGCCTCCATCATGGCCGAAGCTTTGGCCTGGATTTTGGTAGCCCCCTTACCAGCATATATGCTAACCGCACCCTCAGCTGCTCCCGGTCGGATGGCAGAGTACACCGGTATGCCCACACGGTCCAGGTGAGTTATCTCGGCGATTCGGGTTACTCCTGCAAATTTCAGCTTCTTCTCAACCCTGTTGATGGTTTCTTCCGGATTAACAGCCCGGTGGGTGCATCCAAAGTATTTGACTGGTATTTCTCTGAACATTTGACACCATTTATATTATAATATTCGAATTCCCATCGAAGACAGAACCATCAAAAATGTGATAGACGCTGTTAGAGCCCATATAATTGGGTTCCACTTGAAAACCTTAGCCCCATCAAGAATACTAAAAGGGATAAGGTTGAATAAAGCTAAAAAACTGTTAACAGTGAATCCCAATACACCAATTTCGCTGAAAATGCTGGAAGGTGGTGAAATGAATTCTAACCCTACAAACAGAAAGGCCAGGATTATGTTTGTTAAGGGCCCTGCTATGGAGATCTTACCGTTTTCTTCCCGGGTAATATGTTCTCCATGGATATATACTGCTCCGGGGGCTGCAAAGACAAATCCAAAAAGAGCTGTCACAATGGCCAGTATTAGTCCACCAGGCCAAACCTTGTATTCAGCAAAAAATCCATACTTGATAGCTACAAACTTGTGAGCAAGTTCGTGGAACACAAAACCAAACCCCACCGCTATTAAGGTAATGGGAATAACGTTGAGGAAGGTGATAATGTCATATCCACGATATATGGTAAATATATACGCAAAAACACCGGCAATAACCAGCATAGAAATTATTATATCCCTAATTTCTCTGGAAGTAAATTTTACCATTATTATTAACCCACATTTTCTTACTTATAATAATTTTCGTCCTTAAAAAAATGCCTCTAAATTGATCTAAAAGAGAATCTTGAAAAATTTATCGGATAGGATAAGAATCTAAATAGATACTCAAATACCAAATATTTTTTAAAAATCTGATATCATATATTTTGTTGTATAGAAAATGAAGCTTAACTAATCAATGTTGAATATAGAGATTGAAATTTAAAAAACTAAGTATAAAACGGGAAATGGGTCTTCAAATGAGCTTTTCTTGCGAATACTGTCAAATTGAAGGGGGATACGGGGATTTGATGTGGGAAACAGCCTATTGGCTTATTTTCTTAGCACCGAGTCAGAGATATCTGGGTACCTGTGTAGTTGCACAAAAAAGAGGTTGTGGAGATCTTTCTGAAGTACGAGAGGAGGAATGGGTGGACTTCGGGTTAATTGTGAAAAGACTGGAAGAAACCTTGAAAAGTGTGTTCAATCCTACACTTTTTAACTGGAGTTGTTTTAAAAACGCCACTTTTCGCAATCAGAATCCCAAACCAGAAGTACACTGGCATTTCATTCCTCGTTATAATGAAGAAGTTGTTTTTGGCGGATTAAAATTCAAAGACCCGGACTTCGGTTATATTCCTCAACCTATCCCTAGGAAAATACCACCAGAAGTTCAGAAAGATCTTAAAAAGAAGATTGAATCCTATTTAACCAAATAAACAACCCATAACTACTAGCTAAAATAATTTAATAAAAATAAACAATATGGAAGGAAGTTTTCTATGGAAGTCCCAGAAATTGTTAACCAGATGCATGAAGAAGGCCTAGAATCCCTCCTGATTTTTCAACCAGAAAATATAACCTACCTAAGTGGATATTGGCCCACCAGTTCCTCAATTTTGTTACTTAAAGATGATCCAGTGCTCCTGGTACCCAAACTAGACCGTAAAGAGGCAGAAGAAATTTCAACAATAACAGTTGAGGAATTAAAATCCTTAGATAAACTCAAAAAGGAACTTCCAGCAAACTTGGGAGTGGAGCCCTCCCTAAACATTGCCACCTACCAGAAGTTAGGGGATGACTTTAAAATTCGGGTGACGGACCTCTTGGAAAGGTCTCGGATTATAAAATCAGACCATGAAATTTCCAATATCCAGAAGGCCACTGATATAGCCGAAAAATCATTGCTGGAGCTGGAAATAAGAGGTGCCGAAGAGGAAGTTGCAGCCCAGCTAGAATATATAATGAGGATTAATGGTTCCAGTAAACCAGCTTTTGACACTATTATGGCGTCTGGATATCGTTCCAGTTTTCCCCACGCGTCCACCTCCTCAGAAAATATTGAAAGCCCCCTGGTAATTGATTGGGGAGCAGTCCATAATCATTATGCATCAGACACCAGCCGTACCCTGATCCAGACTGAACGAGAGGAGGAAATTTTTGACATAGTTCTTGAAGCCCAGACTAAGGCCATAAAAACTATTAAACCCGGAGTTAAGGCTTCTTATATCGATAAAGTGGCCCGAGATATTATTACTGAATATGGCTACGGTGAAAGTTTCCTTCATTCTACCGGGCACGGTGTGGGTCTGGAGGTTCATGAAATGCCTTCACTATCATCCAGAGAGGATAAAAAATTAGAGGCCGGTATGGTGATCACCGTGGAACCGGGTATATATCTGGAGGGAGAATTTGGAGTTCGAGTGGAAGACATGGTTCTGGTAGAAAAAAGATCCCGGGTCTTGAATAATATGGATTCAAGACTGAGTTTCTAGGCAGTGCCTAACATACGACAATTGTCTAGTGAAGAAAGAATCCATAAACCGTGACTTACTTATAATAATATAATATATAATAAGCTAACATAATTAATGAGTAGGTGAAAAAAAATGGCCTTGATACCCCCCCCATTAGCACCAGTATCTGAGACCATGGACCAAATATTTCCAGATAGGTATTTAGTAAGACTTCAGGAGACTCTTATACGGGCCGGATTGTACGTTAAAGCCTCTGATCTTATAACTTTACTTGTTCTCGTTGGTGTCGGATTAGCAGTCGTTGCATTTGTGTTGTTTTCAATTTTTGGGATAAATCCTATTTTCGGAGTTCTTTTAGGAATATTTGCTCCAGCCATCATCGTAGGTGTATGGTTGTTCTTTTTAATGGAAAGGCGAGTAGATGCCATTGAAAATGGAACTCCCGATTTTTTGAGGCAGATCGCGTCACTTTTACGCGCCGGTGTAGGGATCGAAACTGCTTTAGAAGATATATCTAAACATGGTAAAGGACCACTCTACGATGAACTTAAAAGGACAGTAATTGAGATAAAAATTGGAAGCACCTTTGATGAATCCCTTCTAGCCATGGGGGAGCGCCTCAAATCCAAAAATCTTGACCGGACATTTCGTATGATATTGGAAGGAAGAAGGGTGGGTGGAAGTCTTGCCGATGTTATCGAAACTGTGGCCGAAGACCTGAGAGCAGTTTTGTCACTTCAAAGGGAGCGACGGGCAAACGTCATGATGTCCGTAATGTTTTTAGTTATAGCCGCCATCATAGCCGCTCCTTTCGCACTGGGAATGATTATGACCTACTCCTCCTTTATTGAGGTCATTGGAAAACCCAATACACTACAGGATGCAGCGATGATGTCCGCCACCGGTTATATAATCATACACTCCATCATAGCCAGTTTATTAATTGGTATTGTCATGTATGGAAGTGCCCGTAAGGGAGTGAAGTACGCACTTCTACTGGTGCCGGCAGCCTATGCCATATTTTATGTTATAACGCTTTTAGGACCAGGATTATTAGGATTTTCTTAAAGGGGGTTTTATCTATTAGAATTGTAAATGACGAATCAGGGCAAACTGGAGCAGAAATGATCCTCATTATCGGAGGCATAATTGTTATTGCCATTATAGCGGCCATTGTGTACCGGAATTACTTGCAGGGTCTGGGTGATGAAATTAACAAGACTGAAGTGCAGAATGTGAACAACAACATTCAAGATCTCGGTAACACCATTAGCGGTACCTAAACTTTAGATTTCCCGTGTTAAATTTTATAATAGAAATTGCTTTTTTATTTTAAATTTTCTTTTTATCCATCCTAAAAGATCTGATGGAGGTTTACGCATGAAAATGTTGATTAATGGGGAATTAAAGGATAAAAATGCTAAAATAAAAGTTATTAATCCTTTCAACAATGAAGTAGTTGATAAAGTTCCCCTGGGAGATGTGGAAGACGTTACAGAGGCCATTTCGGCGGCTAACCAGGCCCGTAAAATAATGAGCAAGATGTCTTCTCGAAAGCTTTCCCGTATCCTGATTGATGTTCAAGAAGAGCTCAAGGAAAATTCAGAGGAGATGGCCCGTCTGATAACCCTGGAGACCGGGAAGACTATAAGGGACTCACGTGTGGAAATGCAACGCTCATTGGAGACACTACAATTATCCGCAGAGGAGTGTAAACGTGTATACGGTGAAACCATCCCCATGGATGCGGCTATTACTGGAAAAAGTGTTTTTGGTTTTACTGTGAAAATCCCCTTAGGAGTGGTGGCTGCCATTACACCCTTTAATTATCCAGTTAATCTGGCCATTCATAAATTAGCACCGGCCTTAGCTGCCAAGAACACCGTAGTATTTAAACCATCCCTCACCGCCCCCCTGGCTGCCATGAAACTGGCCCAGATCATGGCCCATCATCTTCCAAGAGGAGCGGTTAACTGTGTTACTGGCCTGAGCAGTGACATAGGGGATAAACTGGTTACCAGTCCGGTTATAAGTAAAATATCCTTCACTGGAAGCGTTCCCACTGGATTGTCCATAGCAGAGAAAGCTGGTTTGAAAAGGCTTACCCTGGAACTGGGTGGTAACGATCCCCTGGTGGTCTTAGACGACGCTGATATTGATGCTGCTGTCACCGCCGCTGCGGCCGGGTCCTATCTTAACGCTGGGCAGGTATGCATTGCCGTTAAGAGAATAATTGTGCAGGAAAATGTGGCAGATGATTTTGTGGCGGAATTAGTTCGTTTGACTAAAAAAATCAAATTAGGAGACCCTCTGGATCCTGAAACAAATATGGGGCCACTCATTGATGAACAAGCGGCCATAATCGTGCAGAATAAAGTGGAAGATGCCATCAAAGAGGGCGCCCAGCTCCTGTGTGGTGGCGCAAGAAATAAGGCATTCTACCAGCCCACCGTCCTGGACGAAGTGCAACCGGATATGGAGGTGGTTCGGGATGAAACTTTCGGACCAGTTTCGCCCATTATAAGAGTCAGGACTGAAAAAGAAGCATATAAAATGGCCAATTACACGAAATATGGGCTGCAAGCCGGGGTTTTTACTCAAGATATAAACCGGGCCAAACGGGCGGTGAAGAATATAGAAGCAGGATCAGTTCTGGTAAATAAGCAACCAACTTTCAGGACAGATAACATGCCATTTGGTGGTTTTAAAATGAGCGGTGTGGGTAAAGAAGGTGTTAAATATGCACTTGAAGATATGACCCGTACCAAGATGGTGATCATTGGCTAATCTTAGTCAAACTCAAAAAAAGGTGATTTTATGTATACCAACGGTCAGCTCAGGATATTACAAGGAGAAATTACTGAGAAAGACATCCAGGCCATGCCCAGATTGATGGAAGGATTCAAAGTGGGTGATAGCGTGGCCATTATCCATGATGATGATTTAAGAGACTTGCTGGATGATTATTATGAACTGATAATTAGTTACAAAGAACTGGTGGAAGAACTTACCGCTATAAAAAGATCCATAGGTCTGTTATAGACTATTAAAAGAGGACCTTTTAAGGTCGTAGTCTTCTATAGAATCATATTTTTATATTTGAAATCTACACAGATTTTATTCTCATTTTAAAAATGCTTCCACCAGGTTACGGGCCTCATTAAGAGATTCTAATGGTATTCCATGGGGTATATCACCTAAATCACCAACAACACCTTTTAAAACGCCTTCTCCAGCCCCCAGGAACATTCCTTCACTGGTAACGCCTAAGAAATTTTCAGGAGGTAAAATGGCCACAGCCACTTTATCACCATCTTTAAGGGTTAAATCATTGGTAACTACAGTAATTGCACGTTTACCTAAGTTTAAGTTGCATATTAAAAGTTTTTCAGCAGCAGGATGTTTGGCTACACTTAGTATTTCCCCTTTTTTAATGTCAATTCCCATTACCGGGTCCTTAATCTCTCCTAAAAGAATCCTGTTCCTTAGACCATTGATGGTGTTGATGAAAAACTTTATCTTGGCCAAGACTTCCTCCAATTTCTCCCTTTCAGCACGATCTGCCATCTGCAGGAACTGACGGTTCCAGAACTCGCCGCCCAAGGCCTCCACTACTTCCTGGCAGAGGTTTTCCAAGGAGGTTAGTTGATCACTTTGGGCCATTTCAGCTGGTGAAAGGTAAGAATAATATAGTGACTGGACTTCAGGAACCATCTTATGGGCAGCTTCTAAGGCTTGTTTTTTACTCCATCTTCCTTTGAGGTTGGCCCGGTCCACGGTTCTGATAAACAGTTCAACTGACTTTTCAGTCACTTTAAGTCGATAATCGTTGCTGGTATCCCACATGGTGTCACCGTATGATATTGTGGATATTATCAAGTAAATGAATTTAGTTTTTAATAATTTGATAATTTAAATCTATTATAATATCATATTCTACATTTTTTTGTTTTTTAATCATAAAATTAAGTTAACGGTGTCTATTTTTCGAAATATTTAAGTAGGGTGAGGTTTTTAAATTTATTTAGTTTAAGGTAACATCCTGGAGCATTCCATAATAGGATATGCCCAGGAAAATGATAAAAAAAGGCAGTTGGTTTAAGATGGTGGAGTTAACAAATCTATACAACTTGGATGTGTACACCACCCGCGGTAAATACGTGGGACGGATTCAGGACGTCGTGTTGAATATTAAAAAAGGTAGAGTTTCAACACTGAAGGCGGTTGCCGTGAATCATGACAAAAAAAGTGTGGGTATTAAGGACGTTATTACCAAGAGTATACGTATAGTGCCCGAAACCGATGAAATCCGGCCTCTTAAAGAAGAAGGAAGTATAGACATACCTTACGAGCGAGTACAGGCCGTGGGGGACATACTGTTAATCAGTCCCGAAATAAAAGAACCTGCAGTGCCTCCACAGTAGGAAGATAGTTCATGAAGGTTGGAATTCTTGGATGCGGCGCCATAGCTAACATAATAACTAATTTTTCCCAAGAGGGCAAGCTTGGTGTCGAAATTGCATTTTTTTACGACCGGGATATGGAAAAGGCAGAGAATCTGGCATCACAAGTGGATGGCAGGGTTGTTCTGAACCTGGAGGACATGCTAGACGAAGTGGACCTGGTTATAGAGGCTGCTTCTCCCCGAGCTGTGAAATATATGGTTCCCTTAATTTTAGAAAAGGGTAAAGATGTACTGATCATGAGTGTAGGGGGACTTATGAATCCCCAAACAAGGAATAATCTTGAATCAATAGCTAAAAAGAACAACGCCAAGATCCATGTGCCCTCCGGCGCGATAGTTGGTTTAGATGGCATAAAAGCAGCATCGATTGGTAAAATCCAAAAGGCGACCCTTATAACCCGTAAACCACCCCGTTCATTGGGTATAGAAGCTGAAAAAGAAACCATCCTTTACCAAGGAAAGGCCAGTGCAGCAGTTGAAAAGTTTCCCCTAAACATCAATGTGGCCGCTACCTTGAGCATCGCAGCGGGTATGGAAATAGAGGTACAGATAATTGCTGACCCCCAGGTAGATCGTAATGTGCATGAGGTCCGGGTAAGGGGTGACTTTGGGGAATTTAGAACAGTAACCGAAAACGTCCGTTGTGCTATCAACCCAAAAACAAGTGTTATGGCCGCTTATTCAGCTATTAAACTCCTTAATAGTTTGAATGAAAATCTTCAGGTAGGCACCTGAAACTTTATTTTATATTTGAATCCTATTATATCACTCCAATTCATTATATTCTCAAGATATATTGTCTCATAGGTTGGGCGTTCAGATGAAAGAATGTGAAATTTATTCAGATTTAAAAATTCCCTGCAGTTCAAAGATAGTGGTAAGAGCTGACGGAAGAAACTTTCACAGGCTGGCCCGAGAACTGGCTCTGGAAAAACCCTACGACAAGAATTTTGCAAGTATAATGACCATGGTAGGAATCGATATCTTCCAGGAATTCAGCCCGATCCTGGTTTACATCTTTTCTGATGAGATCAATATTTTACTGGGAGAAATCCCCTTTGCAGGACGGGTGGAGAAGATTGATTCTGTTTTTTCTGGTTTCATTAGTAGCAGTTTCACTCACAACCTGCTTATGAATAATCAGGACCATGAACAGTTATCGGGCCCTATATCCTTCGATTCTCGTATTGTACCTCTTTCAACGGAAATGGTAGTGAGATACTTCCAAAAAAGACAAAGTGCAGCCTGGAGAAACTGTCTTAATGGATACGCTTACTGGACACTGCGAGATGAGCATTCATCTCAAAAGGCGGTTCAAATCCTGAGAAAACTAAAAATCAAAGACCTAAACGATTTACTTTTTAATAAAGGGATTAAAATAAGTGAATTACCATCCTGGCAACGCCGTGGAATGGGCATCTACCGTAGAGACGTTGAAGTAGCAGGTTTCAACCCTGTTGAACAAAAAAATGTTATTTCGATTCGTAAAAAGGCTTTTATAGACTGGAAATTACCCCGATTTGGCTCTGATTTTTTTGAAGGGCTGGAAAAATTTTAGTGAGCAGTTATGGCCGAGCAAACACCCGCAGATGATAAAAAGGGCATCTTAGACAAGTTAATTGGTTATTTACTAGGCAATGACAAGCAAGAATTCCTGGAAGTGCACATAGATGCTATCCTCATTGATGAGATAATCAATATCGCCATAGAATCTCATCCTAACGAATTCATAGCACTTTTAGAAGGAAAAATCGAAAAGGAAGTATTAAAAATTAAGGGACTGGTTTTTCTCCCGGGAGAAACATCTAACGAGGGCGCTGTGATGCAGACCTTCATGAAGCCCATAAGCACCGGAACCATAGGTTCAGTTCACAGTCACCCCGGTTTTAATGCCAGTCCTTCCAATGCTGATCTTTATTTTTTCTCTAAAAATGGACTTTTCCACTTAATAATTGCCGAGCCATACAATAGAAATAGTATACGGGCTTACAACACGGTGGGGGCTGAAATCGGGTATAAAATCATTGAAGATTACTTAAATTAGTTCTTCTTTTAGACCCTTAAGATGCTGCTATAAGAATGTCACAAAGATCAGGTAAAAAATCACGACTAGGACTAAAAACCCAACGATCTGTATTATCTGTGATCTGTCCATTTTCAACCTCCCTTTCTTCTACAGAGTCTTAGTTTACGTTTCTATTATAAAAAAATAGCCAACTTTATTTCTATAGATTGACAGCCACTGCATCGTAAACATGTATCATTTTCTTCAGTTCGGCCACCACATCTTGAGGAACGTTTTGATCAACTTTGAGGACCATTACTGCTTCTCCACCAAGTTCCTGCCTACCTACCTGCATCTTGGCGATGTTAATACCATGTTCACCTAGCTTGGTTCCTATGAATCCAATTATCCCCGGTATATCCTTATATCTGGCAATGAGCATGGTGCCTTCTGTTTCAACATCCACCGTGTAGCCATTTATCATTACGATTTTGGGCTCCCGCGAGAAAACTCCGGCCACACTTACCTGATTTCCATCAGCTTTCATATCCACCTTGATCAGGTTTTTATATCCCCCAGCATCGCTTCTTTTTCCTTCGGTGATGATGATACCCCTATTTTTGGCAATGGTGGCGGCGTTTACCAGGTTCACGGGCTCAGTGAGAATTGGGTTTAAAACTTCCTGGAGGAGTATTCGGGTAATTATGTCATGGTTACGCATTTCAGCCAGTTCTCCACAGTAGGTAACTTCCAGTTCGTTAATATTACCCTCAGCAGTCTGTATTATGAACTTTCCCAGTTTTTCCACCAGACTTAAATATGGTTTAATCTGCTGGAAGGTTTTGGGATCCAGAACCGGCATGTTGAGAACGTTCTTGGGTGACCCTCCATTTAAAACTTCTTTAACATCCCGGGCCACGATTATTGCAGCGTCACGCTGCGCTTCGCGAGTAGATGCTCCTATATGTGGAGTAAAAACTACATTTTCCAAGGTTAAAAGTGGGTTATCCTGGGGTGGCTCCTGTTCAAACACGTCCAGTGCTGCTCCACCTATTTTTCCATCTAAAAGGGCTTGATAAAGGTCTTCCTCGTTAATGATACCTCCCCGGGCGCAGTTTATAATAAATGCGGTGTCCTTCATGATCTCCATTTCTTCTGAAGCTATAAGGTGTTTGGTCTCCGGAGTGAGGGGTACATGTATAGTTATAACATCAGCAACTCTTAAGAGGCCATCTAAGTCCATTATTTCCACTCCGATCTCTGAAGCTGCTTCCGGAGTGATGTAGGGGTCGTATACCATGAGGTCCATGCCAAAGGCCTTACAACGACTGGCCACCTGACTTCCAATGCGGCCCATTCCAACTATTCCCAGGGTTTTGCCGTTGAGTTCCATGCCCATAAATGCGCTTTTATCCCATTTACCTTCCTTAACTGATTTATCAGCCAGAGATATTTTACGGGCCAGGGAGAGCATGAGTCCCATTGCATGCTCGGCCACGGTAATGGAAGTAGATTCCGGAGCATTGACCACCATCACGCCCCTTTCCGTAGCAGCCTCCACATCCACGTTGTCTACGCCCACTCCGGCGCGAGCAATTATACGGAGTTTAGAGGCGGCTTCGATGACCTCCTGGGTAACCTTGGTTCTACTTCGGACCACGATGGCTTCAAAATCATTAATATCATTAACAAGATCTTCAGGTGTGATGCTGGTGCGGACTACTACCTCTGCCGCTCCTTTCAGCTCCTCGATTCCTTTTTCATTGATTTGATCAGCGATAAGTACCTTCATATTATCCATATTAATTCACCAGCTTGTGTGTTTTCATTTCATAATATTAGAGTTAGGGTGTTTAAATCTTTGGTGACCATTTGGAGGTTACCCTATTGGGCCTATAAAATAGAATTTTTTCAAGAAATAATTAATCTTACCCTCACAACGACCTTTAAAAACTGGTTATAATCATTTAAGACCGGAGAGCTGAAATATATCCTTAAATAGTGGATGGGATATATTGTTTGACAACCTATGGACATTTGTTAAATAAATAATGAATTAATGATTAGACATTATGAAATTAATGAGGTGATAGGATGGTTTCAGTAGATGAATTTGTGATCGTAAGTTCTAATTACGTACCTGGATACGAAATTTTAGAAACAAAAGGATTTGTTTATGGTCTGACCGTGCGCAGTCGGGGTGTGGGTGGACAAATAGGAGCAGGAATCCGTTCCATGTTCGGTGGAGAGATCAAAGAATACGTGCATATGATGGAAGAAACCCGTGAGGAAGCTCTGCAGAGAGCTATTCAACATGCCCAGGATATGGGGGCTAATGGCATAATCAGTGCTCGTTACGATTCCAACGATATATCCGATATAATGCAGGAAATACTGGTTTATGGAACCGCAGTAGTGATTCAAAAAGAATAATTGGATAAAATGTTTGAGGGCCATTTAGAATTAAATAAGATTTCATTACCCCGTACTCTTCTGGGAACATCGCCTTTTATTGGTGCAGCACAGTTCGGACATCGAGCTCGCCTTTATCAGCTTGATCTCTACAGTAACCCCGAAAATATGCTCAGGATCATCAGAACCAGTTACGACCTGGGTGTGAGGGGGATACAACTTTTACCCTACCCCCCGGTGATTCAGGCCCTGGAAATGGCCAGGGAGGAGGGAATGAAGATCGATGTTATAGGCACAGTACGTCCAGATCAGGAAAATGAAGACATTAAACTCCTGAACAGCCTGGATGCCAAGGTCATGCTCCTCCATGCTATGATAACCGACCAGGGAGACTGGGATTTCATTGCCCAAAACTTGGATCGGATTAAGGAAGCAAATGCCATTGCCGGTTTAGTGACACACCGCCCTTTCCATACCACCAGTAAACTGCTGGAATCTCCCGTGAAGGATCTTTTTGAGGTGTACATGTTACCTGTAAACCGGCTGGGCTACTTGATGGACTGTGAGCAAAATCTGGAGAAAGAGCGAACCCAACTCCGGGACCTGGTTCTGGAATTAGACAAAACCATAATCGGCAAGAAACTGCTAGCGGCAGGGATAATGACGCCCCAAGACGCCTTTGAATACCTTAAAACAGTGGACTATGTGGATATGGTGGCAGTGGGTATTGCTTCAGAAAAAGAGGCTCAGGAAACATTTGGAATTCTTTCTAAAAAATAAAGTCTTTTAAATCTTTGGATAATAAAAGCCTAATTATCCCTTCTTTCTTTTAAAAGTTTCATAAAATCCCGGGAATTTTTAAGTTCCTCCATCTCCCAGTTATGCACCACCGGCACTCCCTCAATGGAGTTTAATTTTCGCCGGTTGGCCAGTATAAAAGCTGCTTCGGTATCAGTTATTGATGATATATCCCGTAGATTTACGGCCATCTTGGCTAGTAGCTTTTGGTTTCTTTGTTTATCAAGATTAGCGATTATAGGCTGAGCATCTTTAGATTTAGTTTGGTCAGGTTTAGCCAGGGCATCGAAGGGCGTGCGGTTGGTCTTTATCACCCCGTATCCTAAATCTTCCAGTTCTGGGTGTTCGGATTCTCTAATTTTAGCATCTTCGGCAGTTATAGGGACTTGAAAGAGATTTACAGATACTGTAATCTTCATGTTCAGTATTCGCTCCAGAACCATGGCCGTTTCAGGGTGGGCCCGGGCCCTTCCAGTTTCATATTTATAAATGGTCTCCCGGGATACATGGGCCAGATCAGCCAGTTCCTTTAAGGATAAATCCTGCTCCTCGCGGATATCCTTTATGATTTCACCATCAATCTGCACGTAATATCCGCCTCTAGCTGCGAATACTTCAGGATAGAGGTTGTCAACTATCAAGTTACGGAAGGTTTCCATGCCTATGACCGGTATTCCGTGACGCTCGTAGACCACGTCCTCCTCCAGATACTCGTTTTTAGACTTCACACCCACTACCAGTGGTGAAGCCAGGAGGGTGTTGGCAACCATCTTTATTTCCCGGGCCTGTTCCTGGCTAAAACCATCCACATTAACCAGGACTTTCATTAAAAGTAGTATTAATTCTCGCCGGGCGACCAGGTCAAAGCAACTCCGATCATATATATTAGAAGTTTCAAAACCATGGTTGGTTAAAGTTTTAGTGATGTCAGAGATTAGTTCTTCTCTTTGCACTGGAAGATTCGCAAATGGCAGGAGATCACCCCGGTGATGCAATTGTACAATAATATATTATATGTAGGTTTTGATGACACAGATTCCAGTAGTGGAATGTGCACCACTTATGTATGTGCTGTGGTGCTGGAGAAACTTAAAAGTTGCGGTATGACCTTAAAGGGAGAACCTCGTTTAATACGTCTCAATCCCTTCGCACCATATAAAACCCGAGGGAACGGTGCTGTATCATTCAGACTAGTTTTAGATAATAACCAGACTATCAGAAGAGCTAAACAGATAATTTTAGATACGGTGGAGGAGTTGTCACAACTGAATGATCCCCGTACCAATCCGGGAGTAGTGTTCTATCAGGGCCCGATGACCAGAGATCTGCAGGAATATTCTATGAAGACGGTGCAGTGTATGGTTACCCTGGAAGAAGCAGAAAACCTTGCCCAGAAGATTGGGGCTGAAATTTTTAAATATAAAAATGGTAGAGGAGTTATTGGAGCTTTAGCTGCCATTGGATGCCCATTACCCGATAATACCTATGAATTAATTGCTTACCGAGAAGTTAATAATTATGGCAAAGTCAGGAGAATAAATGAGGATTCAGTACGTCTTATGGACCATGAAACCTATCCTGAAACTTTTGATAACCTGGACGAGGGTTACATGGCCATCACCCCCCACACTCCATGTCCTGTGCTTTACGGGATTAGGGGAGAAACTAAAGAGGCATTGTACAGGGCTCAGGAGATGATAAGATCGGAAGAGCCTATTGAACGGGTTATGGTATTTCTAACCAACCAGCACACCGATATGCACCTCCAGGCAATAGATCGTATTGCAGGGATAGAAAAGTACCAGTGTTACGTGGTAAAGGGCGTAGTTAACAGTAACCCTCATGTAATCGAAGGCGGCCATGTTATTTTCAACCTGAAAGATGAATCAGGAGAGATGGAGTGTGCCGCCTACGAACCCACCAAGAGGTTCAGGGACTCTGTGCGTGAGCTTGCTCCAGGGGATGAAGTTACTATCTATGGAGGGATTGGGAATAAAGGAACTCTGAATGTGGAGAAAATGGAGATACTTCACCTTAAGCCACAGTACCAATATCTTAATCCCCGGTGTGATTGTGGTAAACGCATGAAGTCCGCCGGAAAAGATAAAGGATACAAATGTCCCCGTTGTGGAGGAAAGTTAACAGATGCTCCTAAAGAAAAGGTGGAAATAGCGAGGAATCTAGATGAAGGCTTTTATGAGGTTCCAACTTCAGCCAGGAGACATTTAAGCAAGCCTCTGGTCCGGATCAGGGACGAAAGCAAATCAAAAGGATGATTATACTGAGTTGCCTCAATAATCTTCGGTCAATTTGATCGAATTGGCCCGGTAGGTTTAAAATAATCTAGATAGAAATCGAGTAAAAAATTTCAGGCTCCCTTCTTCATCCAATAATAAAAAAAATTATCTAGCAACGAAGTTATCCCAGGAAATAATATGATCACCGAGAAACTGGCCCACTACATTGATAACACTGAATATAACGATTTTAAATCGGAAGTTATAGAAAAGGCCAAACTATGTTTTCTAGACTTTCTAGGAGTTTCCATTGCTGGTTCAAGGACCAAGAGTGGCCGGATTATGAGGAGTATCATTAGTTCCCAGGGACCATCCTCTGTGATCGGTGGCCCGAAAACCAGTGCCAGTGAGGCCAGTCTCATTAATGGCGTCTCGGCCCATTGTCTGGATCTGGATGATGGACATCGACTGGCTCAACTGCATCCCGGTGCTGGTGTGATACCCGCTGCCCTATCACTGGCCGAATCAGAGGGGAAAAGTGGAAAAGAATTCCTGGAAACACTGGTAGTGGGATACCAAGTTGCAGTTTCTATAGGAATGATGGTCAATCCCAGTCACAGAAATAGGGGATTTCACACAACCGGAACCTGCGGAACATTTGGAGCAGCTTCAGCGGCCGGTAAAGCGTTAAATCTTTCGGAAGAAGAATTGGGGAATTGTTTAGGTCTGGCTGGCACCCAAGCAGCAGGGTTACTGGAATCGGACCATTCTGGTAGTATGGGTAAACATCTGCATCCGGGCCGGGCGGCCCAGTCTGGAGTTATTTCTGCTCTTCTATCTAAGAAAGGATTTACAGGAGCCCGGAGCATACTGGAAGGTAGGGAAGGTTTTCTGAAGGCCATGTGCCAGGGGCATGACCCGGTATCAGAATGGGAACTAATACTGGATTCGTCACATCATATTTCAGGAGTTTATTTCAAGAATTACCCCGTTTGCAGACATTTACACTCAGCTTTAGACGCAGCATTAACTTTAAAACAAAAATATTCGATTAATCCCCATGATATTGTTGATGTGAAAATTAAGACCTACCAGATCGCCGCTGAACATCGGGACTATAATCCACAGGATCCCGAGGCTTTAAGACAGAGTTTACCTGTCACTGTAGCCTTGGCCATTTCCCAGGGTCATGTGAACTCTAGTGAACTCCATATAAGTGAAGAAGTATTGAATTTAGCTTCCAAAGTATCTATAGAGTGTGACCCTGATTTTGAAGCACTTTATCCAAGAGAAAGACCGGCCCAGGTGGTTATAAAAACAAAAAAAGAGTCTTTAGAGTGCGCAGTTCATTTACCTCAGGGAGAACCCGAAAAACCCTTTAACTGGAATGATCTTCTGATTAAGTTCCGGACTCTGAATCCACAATTTAATGTGGATACCCTGGACATAATTAAAGAAATGGAATCTTATGAAATGAATGATTTAATAAAAATTTTATCGATTACTGGTTAGATCAATGTTCAAAGGTGATTTAATGTACACAGAAGATTACTTAAGTAATATTGGTATTAAAAGAGCTGATAAGATCTCATCCCAGTCCTCTAAGAGGTTCGAAGATGGGGCTCAGTATCGATTTGAGGTGCCCGGGATCCAAAAGCCCGGAGCCTTGTCCGGTTTGATTGATGCTCTGGACTATTATGGAGTAGAGATTCACAGGGTGACCCAGACCAAAGGTATAATGCTACTTACCGACTCTGAAATACTGGAAATGAATGATATGGCCCGGGGAGCGGGTTTAGAACTGTTCTTGAGTGTGGGTCCCCGCGCTACCTATGATACCAGTGCTTCGGCCCAGACCAAAGAAGGAGCCCGAATTGGATACCGTCTCCGGGGTTACCAGAACCTGGTGTACGCCATAGAAGATGTGAAACGAGCCGTTAAACTGGGTGTTCGGGGTATTGTCTTGTATGATGAAGGTCTTCTGTGGGTGCTTTCCAAGATGCGTAGCGATGGCGAGCTTCCTTCAAACCTTCATTTCAAGATTTCTGCCCATACTGGGCATGGTAACCCTGCTTCGGCCCGTTTAATCCAAGATATTGGAGCGGACTCTTTTAATCCCGTGCGTGACTTATCGGTGCCCATGATGCAGGAGATCCGTCAGGTACTTGACATCGCCCTGGACATACACACCGAAAATCCCAAGTCCTCTGGTGGTTTTATAAGGCATTATGAGGCCCCGGAGATAATAAAAACAGCTTCTCCCGTATATCTGAAGACCGGTGGGGCGGTTGCTGCACATCATGGTTGGGATACCACCACCACTCAGGCTGGCGAACGGGTTAGGCAAGTGCGCCTGGTTCAGGACATGATCGATCGATATTATCCGGAAGCAAAAAAATCATCAGTGGGAAGTAAAGATTTGGCCATTCCTGAGAGAGCATGAGAAAATAGAACAAACAGTTTTAGGGACTATATTATGAGTATTGACGTAGCAGAACTGGTAAAAAACGCGGTTATAGAAGCAAGTACCAGTTTTAGGGATGATCAACTATATGCTTACCACAGAGCCCTGGAAATTGAAGATGACCCCCGAGCCAGATGGGTCCTGGAAATCATGCTAGAAAATGCCATTCTGGCCAAGAAAAATAAGGTACCCCTGTGTGACGACACCGGTGTGCCACACATACTAGTCGAGATCGGACGCGAAACACCCATTCCACCTAATTTTCTGGACCAAATTAAGGAAGGAATTAATTATGGTCTGTTAAAACTCCCAGGTAGACCCATGGCAGTCAGGGGTAACGATATTGAGAGAATAGAGCAAAGTAAAGGCCTAGATAAAGACCCCGGAAAACTGGTTCCTCCCGGGTTCTTAGTTGACACTGCAGATTTTAAAGGCGTTAAAATTCATGTACTGATGTTAGGTGGGGGGCCAGAGATAAGGGCCTTTACTCGAAGCGTTTTTCATAAGAGGGATCATAGAAAGCTTTTTAAGGAAGTGATAACATGGATGAGATCAGAGATACCCAAGCTGGGATGCATTCCCACCGTCCCTGCAATTGGCATTGGTAGAACTCATTTTGAAGCTTCATCCTTAATGCTGAAGGCAATGACACATCGGAGGCTAGATCAGCAATCAGAAGTAGAAATTAGAATAACCGAATCCCTTAATAAGTCCGGTATTGGCTCCTTGGGGCTGGGTGGAAGAGTGACTGCACTGGGAAGTCTGGTCCAGGTTGGTCCACAAAGGGCTAGTGGAGTTCGGATTGTATGTATGCGACCCTGTTGTTCTGTGGAGCCCCGCAGGTCATCAGTATTTTTGTCACCGAATTTTTGGAGTGAATAAAATGGCAATTGGAAGAGAAACTGTGGAAAGTCTTATTAAAATAGGTAAGCCAAAATGGAAAACCTCCATTTCCCAGGTGGCACCCAATCAAATCACAACTAGGGGTTATCCTCAGGAGGATCTCATCGAAAAGATTTCCTTTTCAGATATGGTTTATCTGCTTTTGAAGGGCCAAATTCCATCAAAAAATCGGGCCAGAATGTTACAGTCGGTTCTAGTTTCCTTCTGTGACCATGGTGTAACCCCTCCCAGCACCCAGGTAGCCAGACTGATGGCTTCTACCGGTTCTTCCATGAATTCCTGTGTGGCTGGTGGACTTTTATCATTTGGCAAACATCATGCTGGAGCTCTGGAACTTTCCATGAAAGTCTTACAGGATGCTTTAAAGAGTCTGGATCTAGATGAAACTGACTCAGATAACCTTGATCAATTACAAAACGCAGCCCAGATGGTGGTGGACCACTACTATCGGAAGGGTGAGAAAATCCCTGGTTTTGGGCACAGATTCCACCAGGAAGACCCTAGACCACCTAAACTCATCGATATGGCCATTAAGTATGACTGTTTTGGAGTTCACACCGAATTAGCCCTAAATATTGAGGAAATACTATTTGAAACCAAAGGAATACGTATGAATATTGATGGGGCCAATGCAGGAATACTTTCAGATTTGGGTTTTGAATGGGAGTTGGGAACTGGCATTTTTATGATAGGAAGGCTTCCGGCACTGGTTGCTCATGTAAATGAAGAAAAAATCAGGGAAACTCCTTTTAGAAAGCTTTTTGAGATTGAAGAGATTTATTACGATGGTCCAGATGTCAAAACGTTAGATGAATTTTTGAATAATGATTAAAAGATTTTTTTCTCCATAAAATCTCTCTTTTTTTACTGGAAAATTAAATAGTAAATCATAAATATAACTCAAAATAGAATTCCGTTTATCATAGTCATATTAGGGTGATTTAAATGACAACAATATCTGAAGCTATCACTAACATTAAAAAGGCTGAAAATGATGCCGATAAACTCATCGAGGATGCAAAAGTTAAATCTTCAGAGATTATCGAAGAATCAACATCGAAAACAAGTGAAAACATTGAAATATCCAAAGAACAGGCCAATAGTGAAGCAGAGAAAATTTTGTTTGAAGCCGAAACCAACGCAAAAAAAGAAGCTTATCATATTAACCATGAAACTGGTGAAAAAGTTGAGCAAACCAAAAATAAAGCTACCGGTATGGTTGACGAGGCTGCAGAGGTTATTGTAAAAAGCATATTATAACGTGAGTACCATGTTTAAGCCGGCAAGGATGAAAAAGCTCAAGATAATCACCTTAGACAAGTACGCTGATTCTGCAGTGAGTTCACTTCACGAAGCGGGCTTGGTCCAGATTGAGGACATATCTGAGCGAATACAACAGGATGCAGAGTGGAGGCAGATTCTCAAACCTTCGGGTACCTCTCCTTTCACCGGTAAAATATCTTCTCTCTTAATGAAGACCACCGGGACCCTGGATTTTCTAAAATCCGTGGAAAAAAAGGAGAAAGGAATTCTACCCGTGATTAAAGGGTTTGTAAACCCACCTCCCATCGAAAAAGTAAATATAGAGACGCTAGAGGATCAGGATCTGATTGATGATGCCGAAAACACTTTGGAGGATGTAGGTTCCAAAACCAGGCCCCTTGAAGAAAAATTAAACCAGCTTGATTTCAGAAAAACTGAACTGGAAAATGCTCTAAAAGTATCCCAAAACCTTATAAATTTTGATTTCGATCTTTCCCTTTTGGAAGAATCTGATTATGTATCTTATTTTGCTGGGAAGATATCATCTGAATCCTATGACAACTTTAAAGAAAGTCTAAAGGATCTACCCGACGAAATAATGGTTTTTGACCAGGAAACTGAGTTGAAAAACTTCAAGATAATGATCATCGTAACCTTGAAGCAGCATGCCGATGAAGTTTTATTTCAACTACGTAAGTTGGAGTTTGAAAGATTAGAAATTTCGGCCTTATCAGGTAAACCCAGTGATATTATACAGAAATCAGAAAATGAAATTGAATCCATCACTCAAAATAAAGAATCTGTTTTAAACGATCTAGCAACCATTGCCGATGAATGGATTAACAGACTTCAAGGTCTAAAGGAACAACTGGAAATTCAGAAACAGCGCAGCGAGATCTACTCCTCATTTGGAGAAACCAAAAATACGGTGATGTTTGAAGGTTGGGTGACTGAGAAAAAATTGAATGATGCTCTGGAGACCATTGAAACTTCAACTGAAGGTCACAGCATCGTTGATGTTTCAGATCCAGATGTCAATAAAGATAAAATTCCAATTCATCTTGATAACCCACGTTTTGCCAAACCCTATGAAATGTTTGTGCACATGTACTCTCCTCCAGATTACCGGGAGATCGACCCCACAATCATGATGGCCATAATATTCCCATTCTTCTTCGGGTTCTGTCTAACAGAAGCCGGTTACGGGATAGTTGATGCCCTGGTCGGTTACATCATATACCGTGGCCTGGGAAGAACCAGCAAAACCTGGGCCAACTTGGGCTTGATTATGGTGGCCTGTGGAGTATGGGCCATTATCCTGGGACTGGCGACTAACAGTTTCATTGGAGACCTTATACCCCGGTTTATATGGGGAGATCCAAGTGCTGCCATCCCAACCACCATCTCATCCATAAACTCCTTCGTACACCCGGAGAACATCCTAATAATCGCTTTGGTTGTGGGTATAATCCACATCAACATGGGTTTGATATTTGGTGCCTATAACAACATAGTTCGTGGCGATGTTCGGGAAGCTTTAGGAGCTCAGATTGTGTGGTTTGTCCTGGAAGCTGGTGTGGTATTACTGGCGATTGGATACCTTTTAGGAATGGGTTTATTGCTTTACTCCGGAGTAGGCATCCTGGTTTTAAGTATAATCATGTTGATATACTTCAACGGCCTATTTGGACTGATGGACATGTCAGGTTTCCTGGGAAACGTCCTTTCATATGCCAGGCTCCTGGCGTTATGTCTTTCCACTGGAGGAATCGCTACCACCGTCAACATTCTCACTGGAATTGTGGCTGATATGATTCCAGTTATTGGAATAGTGCTGGCACCAATAGTCTTCATTGGAGGGCAAATTGCAAACGGGGCCTTCCAGACACTGGGTGCCTTTATTAATTCACTGCGTTTGCATTACGTTGAGTTTTTCGCTCAATTTTACATTGGAGGAAGTCAGAAATTTAGGGCCTTCAGAGCCAAAAGAAAGTACACTGATTTAGGAGGTAAATAATATGGTAGAAATAGCTTTAGGAACAGCATTAGCAGCAATCGGCGCAGGTATGGCCGTCGGATTCGCTGGATTAGGATCAGGTTTAGGACAGGGAATAGCAGCAGCAGGGAGTGTGGGTGCTGTGGCAGAAGACGAAGATATGTTCGCCAGAGGTATTATCTTCACGGCACTGCCTGAAACTCAGGCTATTTATGGTTTTTTAATTGCCATATTGATTATGGTTTTCACAATCATGGCTGGAAAGGCACTGCCTGCATCCTTAGGTCTGGTTGCTATAGGTGCTGGTGCAGCAATAGGATTTGCCGGCCTGGGTTCAGGAATGGGTCAAGGTATCACCGCATCCTCAGCGGTAGGTGCTGTTGTTGAAAATGAAGACATGTTTGCCAGAGGTATTATATTTACCGCTCTCTCCGAGACCCAGGCTATTTACGGGTTCTTGATTGCTATACTCCTCATGGTATTCGGTGGAATTCTGGGTTGATCGAGATGAGTGGGGCAGAGAAGATAGTCTCAAGCATAATGTCTGATGCTCAGATTAAAGCCGAATCAATATTAGAAGAAGCTGAAAACAAAAGTAAATCCATTCTCCAAGAAGGTGAAGCTCAAGCAGTTTTAGAAAAGGAAAAAATCTTAGAAAACGCTGAAAAGCAGTCCAAAATGAGATACCAGCAGATCATCTCAGAAGCTAAGATGAATTCCCGGAGAATGGAACTTGAGGCTAGAGAAGAACTAATTGAAGAAGCTTTCCAGAAGGCAGAAGAAAAGCTGAAAATGATTGCTTCTTCCGATGCACCGGAATATAAGGCATCACTTGAAAAAGTTATAACCGAAGCTGGTGAAGAAATCGGTGGGGGTGATTTATTAGTCCTGGTTAAAAAAGACGATGAAACAAAAATCGCCAGTACTTTATCCTCCATTGAGAAGACCATCAGCGAAAGAACAGGTGCCACCACCAAGTTGGAATTGGGAGAGAACATTCCCAACATTGGTGGGGCCGTTGTAAAAACCAAAAATGGTGAAATAGAGGTTAATAACACCATTGAAGCTAGGATGCTCCGGTTTAAAAAATCGTTAAGATCTGAAGTCGCAGGCATACTATTCCAATAGGAGATAGGGGAGATTACGCATGGCAGAAGACATTGCTACAATAGTAACTGGTCTGGGATTCCCCTCTATCGATGCTTTTCTAGCGGTCATGTTTCTGATACTGGCCATATTCGGAGTAATAGTAGTTATATCCACCATCAGACCCGTTCTGAGCATGTTCCCATACACCTATCCCAACGCAAGGGTTAGGGCCAGAATGGGACGGATATTCACCGAAAAACAGTTTTCAGAAATCATTGAATCAGGAAACATTGAAGAAGTTAAAAACTACCTGCGAGGATATCCAGATTATGCAAAATACATTGACCAATACCCCTTAGAAAAGGCTTTAGACATTCAACTTGCCGAAAATTATGATTTAGTTGCTAGGATATCCCCTGAGAATAGTAGAGACTCCTTTAAGTTTCTGCTTAAAAAATGGGATATCAAAAATCTAAAAAGCATAATTATCGCCAAGGAAGTGGGTTTAAGTCCAGAAGAGACCATGGACCTGGTGATTCCATTTGGTGAGCTTTCTGACAAGTTAGACGCCTTAATCGATGCCGACGACATCAATGAAGTGCTAAGCGCCCTGGAAGGAACAGAATACACGCAGATATTGGAAGATTCAATTCCCATCTACCAGGAATCCAGGATGCTTTTACCATTAGAATCTTCATTAGACAAATATCTCCTGGAAAACCTTCTAAGGACGGTGGCCACACCGGAAGATGATAACACCGCCTATTTAAAAAATTATGTTGGGGACCTGGTAGATAGCACCAACCTTAAGATCATCTTAAGGGCCAAGGTGGATGGATTGAAATTTGATGACATAGAACCCTATATGATCACTGATGGTTACCAGATCAGGGAATGGAAGCTTAAGGATCTTATGGAAGCAGAAAATGTTTCGGGAGTAGTTAGTGGTCTGGAAGGAACCGATTACGCATCACTACTCGCGGAAGCAATGACTGATTACAATGAAACAGGTTCCATAGCCGCCTTTGAAACCGCTCTAGATAACCATGTGAATGATACTGCGAAAAAAATATCCTTAAAGAACCAGTTTGGAATCGGGCCCATGATCGGTTTTCTAAGTAGGAAAGAAAGGGAAATCAAAAACCTGAAGATCATCGCTCGTGGAAAAAGGGAAGATGGATTTTCTCCTGCACAGATTAAGGAGATGTTAATATGAAATCAAAAATAGCAGTAATGGCTGATCCAGACACGGTTACCGGTTTCATGCTGGGGGGTATTAAAGACGGATTTCCCATCGAAAATATGGAAGAAGCCGGAGAGAAGCTGAAGGAACTTCGAAAAGAATATTCCATTATAATAACCACCGAGAAAATTGGAGACTATTACCGAGCTACTATAGATAAGATGAGCAGTGAAGGTGCGCTGCCCATGATAATTGAAATACCAGATAAAACCGGCTCAATAGATAGGGAATCAGACCCTATTCGAGAGCTTATTAAACGAGTAATTGGGGTTGAGATGGTAGAATGACTGCCGAAGGAAAGATAATAAAGATAGCGGGTCCTGTAATTACCGCTGATGGTATGAGAGGGACTCAGATGTATGAGATGGTTAAGGTTGGTGAAGACAAGCTCATTGGTGAGATAATCGAACTTGAGGGCGACACCGCGACCATCCAGGTTTATGAAGAAACAGCCGGAATGAAACCCGGAGAAGTAGTAGAACCTACTGGAGGTCCCTTATCAGTTGAATTGGGGCCGGGGATTGTTGGTTCTATCTTTGACGGTATCCAGAGGCCACTTGAAACCATCAAGATCAAAACTGGTGACTATATTGAAAGAGGAGTGGATGTTCCATCCATACCCAAGGACAAGAAATGGTCCTTTAAACCATTAGTCACCGCTGGTGCTGAAGTTAAGGGTGGGGACATTATTGGGGAAGTGCAGGAAACTTCTGCGGTTACCCAGAAGATAATGATCCCTCCAAACGTGTCCGGTTCTCTGAAAAGTATAGCTTCTGAGGGGGATTATACTGTTGAAGAGGATATTGCGGAAGTTGATACTGCCAAAGGCCCGGTTAAAGTGCAGATGATGCAAAAATGGCCAGTACGTACGGGTAGACCTTATAAAGAGAAATTAGACCCAGATATACCATTAGTAACCGGCCAAAGAGCTCAGGACACTTTTTTCCCCGTGGCTAAAGGTGGAACCGCCGCTATACCCGGTCCATTCGGGTCTGGTAAAACTGTAACCCAACAGCAGCTTGCAAAATGGGCTGATGCGGATATCATCGTCTATGTGGGCTGTGGTGAGAGGGGTAACGAGATGACTGAGGTGCTGAAGGAATTCCCAGAACTCGAAGACCCCAAAACCGGTAAACCACTTATGGACCGGACTGTTCTTATTGCTAACACTTCCAACATGCCAGTGGCCGCCAGGGAAGCATGTGTGTACACGGGTATTACCATTGCCGAATACTTCCGGGATATGGGATACGATGTGGCCCTAATGGCCGACTCCACCTCCCGGTGGGCTGAGGCCATGAGGGAGATCTCAGGAAGGCTGGAAGAGATGCCTGGTGAAGAAGGATATCCTGCATATCTGGCTTCACGTCTGGCCCAGTTCTATGAACGAGCCGGCCGGGTTACCACGGTTGGTACAGAAGATAAAACTGCTTCGGTTAGTGTAGTGGGAGCGGTATCACCACCGGGTGGAGACCTGTCTGAACCGGTAACACAGAACACCCTGCGTATCTGCAAGGTTTTCTGGGCACTGGACGCATCTCTAGCAGATAAAAGACACTTCCCTTCCATAGATTGGTTGCAGAGTTATTCCCTTTATGTAGATAGTGTGGAAGGATGGTGGGAAGGCTCCGTGGGTGCAGACTGGAGGAAAACCAGGGATGAAGCCATGGTTCTTCTGCAGAAGGAATCTGAACTCCAGGAAATCGTGCAGCTGGTAGGACCAGACGCCCTCCCTGACCGGGAGAGGATAACTCTGGAAAGTACCCGTATGATCCGGGAGGACTTCCTGCAACAGAACGCCTACCACGAAGTAGACACCTACTGCTCTTCATCAAAACAGTACCAGATGCTTAAGACCATCGTCATGTTCCAGGAACAGGCCACTGCAGCTCTGGAAAGAGGGGCAGCATCAGCCGATCTTACCACCTTATCCGTCAAGGAAGACATCGGAAGGATGAAATTTATCCCTGAAGCTGAATTTGACGAGAAAGTCAAAGAAATCCAAGATAAAATAGTTAAACAGACGAGTGAGGTATGAATATGAACGCCAATATCAAAACCAGGGAATATACGACTGTTTCCGAAGTGGCGGGACCACTGATGATCGTGGAAGGCGTGGAAGGAGTTGCCTACAAGGAAATAGTGGACATCGAAACACCCAATGGTGAGATGAGAAGGGGAGAAGTCCTGGAGGTTAAAGGGGATATTGCTGTGGTGCAGGTCTTTGAAGGAACCAGGGATTTGAACACCGCCACCACCAAGGTCCGGTTCACTGGAGAAACTGCCCGTATCGGCGTGTCACTGGACATGCTGGGACGTGTTTTCAACGGTACTGGTAACCCCATTGACGGCGGACCTGAAATCATACCTGAGAAGGAACTGGATATCAATGGAAGCCCCATGAATCCTTCCGCCAGAGAATTCCCTGCAGAGTTCATTCAAACTGGTATATCAACCATTGACGGGATGAACACCTTGGTAAGGGGACAGAAGTTACCTATCTTCTCTGGATCAGGTTTACCCCACAACGACTTAGCGGCCCAGATCGCCAGACAGGCCAAGGTGCTGGCTGAAGAATCTGAGTTCTCAGTTATATTTGCGGCTATGGGTATCACCCACGAGGAAGCAAATTACTTTATGCGGGACTTCGAGCGCACTGGTGCCCTGGAAAGGGTTACCGTGTTCATGAACCTGGCCGACGACCCGGCCATTGAAAGGATCATCACCCCCCGTATGGCCCTAACCACCGCTGAATACTTCGCCTTCGAACACAACATGCACGTACTGGTTATCCTTACTGACATGACCAACTACGCTGAAGCACTGCGGGAGATCTCTGCAGCCCGGGATGAAGTACCTGGAAGAAGGGGATATCCAGGATACATGTACACTGACTTGTCCAGCATCTATGAAAGGGCCGGCCGTATAGTGGGTAAGGAAGGTTCCATTACCCAGATGCCAATTCTGGTTATGCCCCAGGACGACATAACGCACCCCATTCCAGACCTTACCGGTTACATTACGGAAGGACAAATCGTGCTTTCCAGGGATTTACACCGAAAGGGTATTTACCCACCCGTAGACGTGTTACCATCACTTTCCAGACTGATGAGTGGTGGAATTGGTGAAGGGCAAACCAGAGAAGATCACAGTGGTGTTTCAGACCAGTTATACTCGGCATATGCTGAAGGACGTGACTTGAGAGATCTGATGGCTGTGGTTGGTGAAGAAGCCCTGACCGAGCGTGACCGGAAATTCCTATCCTTTGCCGATGATTTTGAAGGTAAATTCATCACCCAGAGCAAAGACGAAGACCGGTCTATCCAGGAAACACTGGATCTTGGTTGGGAGTTAATGAGCCTGCTACCTGAAACCGAACTCAAACGGGTACGAGCCGAACACATTCCCAAGTACCACCCTGACCATAAATAACCCAATTCTTCTTATAGAGGGATAATATGGCACAAGAAATGATAGAAGGCGTCAATCCCACACGGATGGAGCTTCTAAAATTAAAACAGCGCGAAAAACTTGCAGTGAAGGGATACAGCCTCCTTAAGGAGAAAAGGAATGCCCTGATCATGGAGTTTTTCAACATCCTGGAGAGAGTGAAAGGATCCCGTGAGAATGTGGCCGAAAAATTGCAGGAAGCCTATCAGGATCTTACCGCTGCCCAAATTGTTATGGGTGATTTAGCTGTTAAAAAGGCTGCCATGTCCGTTACAGAATCTGTGGATGTGGATATTGACTCTCGAAGTGTGATGGGAGTTGTGGTGCCACTGATCGAATCTGAAACTGCACAACGCACCATTGTGGAACGTGGATACGGGTTTATGGACACCTCAGTCAAGCTGGATGAAGCTGCGAAGAAGTTCGAAGAATCTATCCAGCTCATTATTGAGCTGGGAGAGATCGAAAAGACCATCATGCTTCTGGCAGGGGAAATAGAGTCAACAAAAAGAAGGGTGAATGCCCTGGAACATATCATCATCCCCCGACTGGAAAACACGGTTAAGTACATCGAGATGCGCCTGGAAGAGATGGAAAGGGAGAACTTTGTACGGCTTAAAATGATCAAAAAAACCATGGAAGAAACGGAGGTAGCCAATGGTTAGAATAATAACTCGTCTGGATCAGGTTAAAAGGGAGTTACATGACCATGAAAAACCCCCTATTGATTTCCAGATCGGCACCATATCCGGTAAGGTTCGTGCAATCATCGCTGATGAAGACCGGGAATTCAAAGCTGGTCAGATTAAGGCCGTGAAAATCAAGAAGATACCCATCAACGCCAAACATATATCCTTCATCAGTGCCTACGCAGCCAATAAATACGGGCACGCCATGGCAGTTGGTGAGGAAACATATCTACCCATATCCATGGACCGGACCGCGGACCATGCTCAGTTCGCTGCAGCTCTTGATTGTAAAATTGAAAAAGATGATCTATTGGGCATTTTAATACTTCTTCCAGTAGAATTAACTGGACGTTGGAAGGAATAGATTTTGCCCCACATTTTTTATTTTTTAGTGGTTTAGAATGTATTTATTCTTTTAATGTGGTGAATTCAATTGGACATAAGTTTTTTATGGAAATCTAGCTGGGAAGAAATAAAAAAAGACCCGGACCAGATGGCCAAGGTTTTCATGTTAATATCCGGAGCCATGATCCTGACCACCATCCTAATCGTAATTGGAACCATAGTGTTCATATTAAGGGTACTGGGCCTGGTTTAAGATTTTATGAACAAAAATTTATTCCAGACCAAAAAGATTAAAAAAAATAATTAAATGAAATAAGATTAATTTGAAAATAAAGTCATCTATTCTTGTACTAATTCTTAATTTCAAACCTACTCCGCTGGGTTTCGGTTTAAAATCTGCATCATTACATTTACCAATATGAAACCGCCAATAATAACACCTAAAATATACCAGGAATACTCCATCATTATACTCATCAACAACACCTCTTTCTTTAGAATACTAATCTCTCATTATAAAAAAACTTTTTTAAAATTATTTTAGGATCCTTAAAGTCCCATCTTGTCGGTTACAAAGTCCTCCAGGGGCTTCTTAGCATCCTTCATTTCATTAAGAAGTTGCTCAGCCATGGCCAGCACTTTATGATATGGTTCTAGAACTTCTTGTTTTTCCTTTTCCAACCGCTTTATGACTGTTACCCGAGACTCCTTTTTCTTAGCAAACCTTTTTTTGGGAATAATCTCTTGGTTCTCGTTAAAAGCCTGGTTCAATTCCCCTTTTCGCTTTAAATAAACCGCTTCCATATACCGGATGTCTCTTTTTAATTCGAGATGCAGAATTTTTAATTTTTCTTCCCTTTCTTCAAGTTCCTCCAGCATTATACGTGATTCTGGAATAGATTTGGGCTCAACATCCAGGTCAGCCAGTTCCATTAGGTGTTTGTAGTAATCGTTAGCTTCCATCTAAATCATCCGGGTAGTGAATCCACATCTGGTAGATTCTTTACAGAAATATAAAAAGGTTAATCATGTTTCAGGTCGATTGTTATCTTCAGCATCTTGTCTTCTACTTCACAAACCGTGCTTAGGTCATTATTGTCCTTATCCATTTCCTTCACCCGGAATAAAATATTAGTCAGGGAGATGGTGTTGAATACTCCAGTCTTATTTTTGGGTTTAGAAGATATAAGGAGTATGATAAACCGATTATCTTCCACTAAAACGTTGTAATTAATGGCGTTTATATAAATAGCATCAGAAATTATTAAAAGCAGCTTGATATGTTTTATAGGCAGTCCGCTATTTGAAATAATTTTTTTTATCTTGTCGTTTTCACGGCACTGTTCAATATCAATGTCCATTTAACCACCAGACCTCCACTTCATAGAAGATATTATAGTTTACTATTTTTAAATAAATTGGTGTATGAGACAGGATAAGGATCGGTCGGATCGGCTGTTAAAAAAACAGATCCTGAATCTTAATCGGCACATCCCCCGACAGAGAAAAGCATTATCAGAACTAATGGGTGAAGATAAACCCCACGTGGTGGGTGTTGATGGGTCCCGTCATCGTTTTAAGAGTAAAGAACTGGAATTTGTTGCTTCTATGTTAAGTGATTCTGAACCGGATCTTTTGAAATTACCCATCTACATTGAAATGGATACCATGGCTTCCGGGGCTCGTGTAGCTGGTAGGCTGGAAACACAGATATTGTGTAAGATTTTAGAACGGGAAGAATGCCCCCGGGATGAAATTTTTATTTACCGCCCAGAAATGAAGTTGATAAGGCAAAAATTACCAACCGTCACCCAGTACATGTTTCTGGTCAGATAAAAATAGTTTTTGTAGAATATATTGTAAAAAAAAAATTTTATAGTGGAATTAAATTTCCATATACCTGATTCACCAGTAAACGGGCCTTATATTTAGCATTTTCCTTCACATTATCACTGCTAAGGACCGTGGCCACTGGCTCCCCTTTTTCTATTATGACTCCCTCCAGAGGGAGGTCATGGATACCCTTTACATTCATATTTCCAGCATTTGACCTTCCAGGGGCATGTACTACCATCTTAACTGCGAATTTTTGAGGAGAGGGAACAGATATCATATTCCCCTGACAGGCCTCCATATGGGCCTCGGCCATGTTAATACCTAATGATTTCTCCACACATTCAAAGGTGCCCTGAATTCGAGGATTTACTTCCAATATATAAATTTCCCCGTCTTTAATAATGAAATCCACACCGTTAGAACCCAAAAGACCCAGAAATTCAACGACTCGCTCGGCCAGTTGTACAATGTCCGACGGGCCACAGTAGGGGGTGATGTTACCAGCGTATCCAAAAGGCTGTTTCTGCCCTAATGTAGGTTCTCCTACTAGTTGGTTGCTGGTGATAATGGTTCTGGTCTCTTCTACCGTGCTTAGGACTGATGCACTGATGTTCTCGCCGTGAAGATGCTCCTGGAGTATCCATCCCCCCGGCCATTGGTCCGGATCATCCCACACTCGCACACCATATCCCCCGGCACCGCTTTTTGGTTTGAGAATGAACTTCTTATCCGGGCATTGTAGGGTGATCTCCCTAGCTTCCTCAAGGCTTCCAGGCACATAAGTAAGGGGTAAATGAAAGTCATCCTTTAAAGCTCGGTATAGAAGGGCCTTATCCTCCCAGGGAGAACGGTTTCCACATACTTTGTGGGCCGGGAAATCTGAGGGTGAAGAACCAGAAAGACATATCACCCCGTCCACCTTATCTATTAAAGATAGAGCTTCTTTATTTAGATCCAGAGGATTGAAGTCTTCCTGGAAGTAGCCACATGAAACTCCGGCCTTTTGTTTCATTAGAGAATATGAAAGATCGACACAGTTTTCCAGATCAGTGACCCCAAAGTAGTCTACAGAAAAAACATTATATCCCAGCTTCTTGAGAGAACAGGCCACCGCCCGGGTGTTAACACCGGTCACCAGTATGGTTTCCATAAAATCCCCTTTAAAAGAAATAGTCCCGAGCGGAGTCGAACCGCCGTCGCCGGTTCCAAAGACCAGCAGGATTACCACTACCCCACGGGACTAATTTTATAAAAAAGGCTGTGGTAATACAGCACTCCCATTTTAGTTAAACTTTATATTTAAAGGTATCGTTAGTTAACGGTTAGGGGTCAGCTCGACGGTCGCATTTAAGGTTAAATCGACAGCTACGGCATTTATTAGGATTTTTAGTAGGTATGAAATTTTCAGGGAATACTAAAGCCTGATGTACGTGTTTAACAATATTTTTAATATGGTTTTCAGCTTCTTTATCAAAGTACTGCTGCCAGAAAACATCCCCCGTGGTACTCTGGCGAAGGGATGCAACTATTCTGCGCCCATCATCATATTTATCCTTAAAGGCCAGGCAGTACCCCAAAACCTGATTTATCTGGGAAGGATAGGCTATTTTTCCAGGTTTATCATCTATTATTATGAACTCATCCGGAGTCATCCAGATCTCATCAATCAGTCCGCGAATACCGTAACTGGCTGATTCCACATATAACTCCCGGGATAGAATTTCCGCAGTTTTAGATGTCTCCATCATTTCATCCATGGTAGTGGGCACCGCGTCCTTCTTAAATTCATCTTCCAAACCCTGGTGAACCTTGTTCCCCCTTTTCATGGCCATGGTAAGTGGGGCAGAAATTCCCTTAACATGCTCCAGGTAGATACAGTACTCACAGTAGCCCTGGGTGTTAAGCCAGCTTATGGGAAAGTTATTCTGACCCTCAATGATCCTTACCTGTGAAATTTCCGAGTGGTAAGTTGGACGTGTATCTTTCATGGCTTATACTCCCTATAAAACCCCGGTTAGTATATCGGGATCTAAGAATTATAAAGTTTAGGTAAGAGCAGATGAAAAGTAATATAGGATTATTCTGTAGAATTAAATTAGCTGATAATAATTAGTTTTCAAGATCTTTTTCTTCTTTACTGACTAATTTACTCCTTATAGAAGTCCAGAAGTCACCTTTATGCTTTGAGAGTTCCTCTTCCAGGAGTTGGGCTTTTTTCACTTCTAACTGGTGTCTTTTCTCCAGAGCCAGATGGTTCTCCCTTTCAATTTTCAAATTCTTTTCCAGTTCCTGATGGACAAGACGAAGATTTTCCACTTCCGAAGTTAATTTGCGTATTAGCTGATTATTCTTGGTATTTTTGGCCACTAACTCCTTGTAGGAACGGGACAACTCCCCGTGTTTCCATTCCAGTTCATCCAATTCCTTTTGATAAACATCAATATGACGCTGAAATGCTTTTTGATCCCCGACCAGTTCTCCTTCCTCATTAAGCATTCCTTCTAGTTCGTTTTCCAGAACCACATAAACATCCTGATTGCATTCCAATTGATCAGAGATTTTCAGAGGAACCAAATACTGATTGTACTCGTATGTCTTCCTCTTACCACCCACGGTCTTTTTAGTCTTTTTACGGTAACACTTAACCGTGGATTTGATTAACTTAACCATTGAACTTCATCCCCTCTACAAAATTCTATTGGTCAAAATATACTTTTATAGTTTGGTGAGGGATACAAGACGATATTTCTAAATTAATCCCTAAATATGGTATTTTTCGCCTTTAAATGTATAAAATTCTTTTAATCTCAAAATAGAATTTATTCTAAGAAAAATGTTTCAATTGTAGAAAATATCATGAATCTTAAAGTTTAAAAAAAGATGTCCGGAATATAAATTGCTGATAAAAATACAGGCGGCAGGATAAATAAAGAAAAATTAAAACATTCCAAAAACAACGAAATTCTTCCATGTCCTTCCTGATCACGGGGAGGGATCTTCGGCACCAGATGTGGATACATCTTTGAATACTGTGGTGATGGTTAACTAGCAGTGATGATCAATAAGATTGAGCTTTAGAATAATTGGGTAAACTCCATTTTAGTTGTGCAGGTAATTATCATTCGCCACATGCCATATGGAGGCTTTCCTACCCCTGAAAAATCGAAAGGTATTTATTATATAAAAAAGACCTATTAATTGCCTATTGGTTAATAGGTACCCAACTTCTGGGACTCTCGTCATAATTCCTCCCATCAATGCATTATACTAATTTCTAATAAGAGGAAAAAGTCCCAGAAGTCCCCCCCCAATTACTATTAATTTTCATGATCAGAAACCCCTTCCGAAAAGATAACTTCTTGGAATAATCTAAAAAAAATATTTTTTTTTGACTAGGATATTTTGTCAGAAAAAATAATTATGGAACTGACCAAAATCTTAAAAATAAGGTTTGGGTAATATCGATGTGTCCCCCTAAAGAGAGGTTTCATCATATGATATCTGATATTTATGAACGTTCCTTAGATGGAAAAATAAGCCGTGAAGACGCTTTATCACTGGTAAAATCTAATCCCTTTGAACTGTTCGACACTGCCAACCAGCTTCGCCAGGAGATCGTTGGTGACACAGTAACCTTCGTAGTCAATCGAAATATAGACATTACCGATCACTGCATCATTGAATGCGGATTCTGCTCCTTCCGGGATCACATTGGATACGAAATGACTATCGAAGAGATATTAGGAAGTATTCAGGAAGCAAAAGAGGTGGGGGTCACTGAAGTTTGCATTTTTGGGGGTGTTCTTCCCCATATGACTGTGGATTATTATTTAGATCTTCTTACTTCCATAAAATCAAATTATGATATTAAAATCCACGGATTATCGCCTGTAGAAGTTTATCATGCTGCTAAATCTTCAGAAATAAGCATCAAAGAGGCTTTAAGTGCTTTTAAGAATGCGGGTTTAGATACCATGACTGGTGCAGCTGCAGAAGTCTTGGTGGACTCCGTGAGAGAGCAGATATGTCCCAATAAAGTTTCTACAGACCAGTGGGTGGACATAATTACCCAAGCCCATCAACTAGGAATTCCCACCACCTCCACCATAATGTACGGCACCGTAGAAACCTGGGAGGACCGGATCGACCACTTATTTATTTTAAGAGATATACAGCGTCAGACCGGGGGATTCACTGAATTCGTGCCCTTAACCTTCCTTAATGAGAACAACATTCTGGGTAATTCATCGAAAGGTGCCAGTGGTATGGATGACTTGAAACTTCATGCTCTGGCTAGAATTGTATTTGGTAAAGATCTGCCCAATATCCAGGCTTCCTGGATAAAAATGGGGACTAAAATGGCACAAATAGTACTTTGTTGTGGGGCTAATGACCTGGGAGGCACCATGATGGAAGACAAGATCTCAGTAGCTGCTGGAGCATCCCATGGGGAATATCTATCCCGGGAAGAGATGGCTTTGATTATAAAAGATATTGGTAGAGTGCCTGCCGAGAGGGATACTCTATACAACCTGATCTAGTACAAATGATCCCTTTTTTTATTTGATATTATCATGGAGCTATTTCATTGAGAAATATTAGCCGAACCATTCTGGCAGAAGTACCTTTGTGCTACCAATTTATACTGATCCCATATAGAGCATTCATTGCATTTGCAGACCTTTTTGGGATCTATATCTTTACAGGAGGCCATGCCTGTAGAACAGTATAGTCCTGGTACTCGTTCCTCATCCATCCGCATGGGACTGTCCAGGTCCTGCTGGGTAATGAGTAGCATGATCTTCTGTTTATCCCTTACGCACTGACTTTCTATCTGGACCGCACACTTGTTGCAGAGGCATTTTTTAATATTTTCCATGCTGAAGTCGATTCCAACCATGGTATTTCCCCTTTGATATTTTCAGATATAGTTTTGAGGATGAAGGAATTTATTTTTAGGCATTTTTTAGGGGAAATAATCTGTGGGAAATAGACTGTTAAGGGGGGGATGTGAAAGGTTTATTGGAAATCTTAAACAAAAAAAATATGGGTGATTATATGAGATCCATCTGGTCAGGGGCTATGAAGTTTGGAACTATTTTTATACCGGTCCGTTTGTACGCTGCCAGTGAAAACCTGCACATCGGGTTCCATCTGGTTCATAAAACCGACTGCGGCCGGGTTCGTTATAAGAAGGTGTGTGCCAAGGATGGAGAAGAGCTTAAACCCGCGGATATTGTTAGGGCCATCGATATCGCCGGGGAATGTATTCAGTTTACCGAAGAGGAAATCAAGAATCTGCGTCCCTTCACCACCAGGACCATGGACATTCTGGGGTTCTGTGAATCCTATGAAATACCCCTAGTTTCCCTTAGTAAACCCTACTACATCGGTACCGAGTCTCCGAAAAAAGGCGGGGTGGCCCAGGGTTTCCACATGCTTAAAAAGGCCATGGAATCAACTGATAAAGTGGCAATAGTGCGTTGGGTGGCCCGGTCCAATGAATATCTGGGTATGTTGACACCCTATGAGGAGGGATTTCTCCTGAAGCAGATACTCTATCATGAACAGGTCCGATCCCTTGATGAAGTCGAGGTTATGGAAGCTGATGTGGACCGGGAAGTATTGGAAAAAGGTATTAAGGTGGTGGAGAAGATGGCCCTTAACTTTGACTGGACCCAATACTCTGAAAAATACACCCAGGAATTACGGGAGCTCATTGAAAAGAAAGCCCTGGGTGAAGAAATAATACCAGAAATGAAACCTCCTGAAACACGTTCTCTGGAAGCAGAGCTGGAGAAAATGCTGGCCATGGTGGATGAAAATGAAGATCGAGCCCATGCTGGCTAAACTGGAAAGTCCAGATGTAGATCTGACTGGTACCTGGATAAGCGAGCCAAAATTTGATGGAGAAAGACTTTTAGTCGAATCAAAGGATAAAAAAATTGGATTGTGGACTCGAAGGCATGTACAAGTATCCCGGAAGTTTCCGGAAGTGGTGGATGCACTCCTGAAAGTGGATGGTGATGACTGGATCCTGGATGGAGAATTAACCGTGCCAGGAGGCTTTCGGAGGCTTTTAAAACGTAATGTGGAAGATAAAACCAAGATTAAGATCCTTTCCCAGAAGATACCCGCCACCTACCACGTATTCGATATACTCCGTTGGGAGGGAAGGGATCTCACCCCCCAACCCCTTAAAGACCGCAAAAAATTACTTTTAAACCATATAAAACCATCAGAACAAATCAAAATAATGCCTTTCCGCCTGGTGACCAGTTCTGAGGTTAAAAAACATTTTAAGGAGTATGTGGATGAGGGTTATGAAGGGGCGGTGCTTAAAAACGCGCTTTCAACCTACGAATCTGGTAAGAGGACTGGTCAATGGATAAAGATCAAAAGAGAGGAAACAGTGGATGTCAATATCATCGGCGCCACACGCAGTACTGGAAGCATACCTTTCGGAGCACTCCTGATGGAGAAAAACGGAAAATACTTCGGAAAAGTGGGTACTGGATACAGCTCGGCTGAACAAAAGTCCATTATGGAAATACTGGAAAAAAATCAAGGCCCTATTAATATTCCCCTCCCCAAAGAAGTGGAGTCAGAGGTCCTGATAACATCACGACCGCTGCCTGCCGAGATAAAAGTAAATGAGATATTTCAGGGTTCACCACGGGCTCCAGTTTGGGTTCGGTTCAGGTGGGGATAATTCAAGCGATGAGCTTGTAGGGCTAACTAAGAACTAAACCTTCTAATCTTATATTTTGATGCCCACTCCAGGGATGAATGACATTAAAATAGCCACGATGATAAGGATCAGGACAATTAATGCCAGGATAACTTGTATTTTTAGTTCTGAATTGTTTTTCTCTGGTTTTCTGGTTTTTTTTTCGAGCCGAGGGAATATTGTTAATTTAGTGCCGCATCCCGAGCAAAATTGGGCCCCCTCAGGGTTTTTAGTTCCACATTTTTGACATTCAGGCATTAGGTATCCTCCACTATATAAGATGAATTACCATTTAAGGTATAAATATTTCAGGTTTTTAGTTTAAATTATCAATTAATTATGAGCTTATACTTAATATAAACATTCAAAACTTAGCTTGAAGTTTATTTGATTTGTTAAATATCTTTTTAGGGTTCCATCCATTAGTTCCCTTCACTTGGAGCACCTTGAAACTTACATCAACTCCTGTTCTCTCCGACTGAACATTAAGGCTGATAAGAGCACCATAACAAGTGCAAACAGAGTCACAACAGCTACATCCACATATAGGGGTAGTACTGAGGTTTTCAAAATAATAGCCCGCAGGGCATCCACCCCGTAGGTTAGTGGATCCAGATATACTGCTACCTGAAGCCAGGAGGGCAGGTTAGTTACCGGGAACAATGCCCCGCTAAGTAAGAAAATAGGGAGCACAATAAAGCTGAGGATTAGGTTGAAACCTTCCATACTATCTGTGAAAGAGGCTATTAGGAGGCCCAACCCAGACAGGCCCAGGGATATTAACAGGATGACCACGGCACTGGGAAAAAATATTTCGGGAGTCATCTGGATGCCCACCAGAAAAGAGAGTAAAAGCAGGATTAATCCCTGAATCAAAGCCGTGGTACTGATCCCCAGGGCCTTGCCAAATACTATAGAAGGCCGGGAAATAGGTGCTACAAGGATCTCTTTAAGAAACCCGTACTGTCGGTCTATAATAACTGAAACTCCTGAAAACACAGCGGTGAACAGCACTGTCTGGCCAATGATTCCGGGAAAGATGAAGGCCTTATATCCACCGGCAACTCCACCAAAGCGAATAGCCGAACCAAGCCCGGTTCCGAAGATGAGCAGCCACAAGAGGGGTGTGACCACTGAAGTCAGGATTCGGGACCGATATCTTACGAACCTCTTATTTTCCCGGAGCCAGATAGTATATATTCCTTCTAATTCTGCCATTTTTATTATCCCCCCTCACTTATAGTTCGCCCCGTATACTTGAGAAACACATCTTCCAGGTTGGGATGTTCCAGTTCAATGGAGTTCACGAAGATATCATTCTTATTGGCGAAGTTTACAATCTCTGGCACCAGATAATCCCCTCTTTCCACCATGATCTTTATTTCCGAGTCCACTTCGAAGATCTCCTTGATATAATCCAGAGTCCGGGCCTTTTCCATGAACTCTTCAAGTTTATCCACCCGGATAGTGATGGTATCTGATTTCAACTCGCGTTTTAGGTTGCTGGGAGAATCAGCAGTGATTATATTTCCCCGATTGATGATGGCCACTTCGTCGCATAGTTTATCGGCCTCTTCCATGTAATGTGTGGTCATGAGAACCGTGACATTTTCTTCCTGGTTCAGCTTCTGTATGTACTCCCAGATACTCTCCCGGGTCTGCGGATCCAGGCCCAGGGTTGGTTCGTCCAGAAACAGAACTTTGGGATGGTGTATTAATCCCCTTCCGATCTCCAGTCTTCGTTTCATACCACCGGAGTAGGTTTTTACAAATTCATCAGCCTTAGGCCCCAGGGCTATGAGATCCAGGACCTCCTCCAGGCGCTTTTCCCGCAGATCCTTGGGTACTCCGTACAGGGCAGCATGCATTTCCAGATGTTCCCGGCCAGTCAGAATATCATCCAGGGCCCGGGATTGAAAAACGATTCCAATAGATTCTCTGACTTCTTTAGGATTCTTAACAATGTCATATCCGTTTACCGTGGCTGAACCTCCGGTGGGGTGCAAAATAGTGCACAACATGGAGATCAACGTGGTTTTACCAGCGCCGTTAGGCCCTAAAACCCCATAAACACTGTTTTTAGGTATTTTCAGGTTTACACTATCCACCGCTGTGAAATCATCATATTTTTTGGTGATGTTGTGGGTCTCTATAATAAACTCCATGAGCTCCTCCCATAAGATCTAATAAAAATTTATTGTGATGTAGGGGGATTTAATAATTTAGTTTTATCGATAAAATTAAATCTATTCTCAAATAATACAATAATCATGCGAGATGTTTTAAATAGGAGATAGGTGGTTTAATCTTGATTTTTAAAATGATAAAATCTGAGGGTATCGCCCACCACTCTTACTTTTTAGGAGCGGAAGGAAAAGCAGCCGTGATAGACCCCCGCCGGGATGTGGATGTCTATCTGGATCTGGCCCAGGATAATGATCTGCAAATATGTTACATCTTTGAAACCCACCGCAACGAGGATTATGTTATTGGTTCTGTAGAACTTCAGAAAGCTGCGGGTGGGGAGATATACCATGGATCCCAATTTGATTTTGATTATGGAAATCCCGTCTATGAGAATGATAAATTCCGATTGGGAGGCCTGGAGTTGGAGGTTCTGGAAACTCCAGGACACACGAAAGAGAGCCTATCCCTGGTTCTTTGGGATGTGAGTGTCTCCAGTGTTGCTCAGATGGTTTTTACAGGTGATGTGATCTTTGCTGGTGAAACAGGGAGGATCGATTTTTACGGAACTAGGAACAGACCTCAGATGGCGGAGTTCCTGTACAACAGTTTATTCAAGAAGATACTCCCACTGGGGGAGCAGGTAATATTGTGTCCAGCACACGGTGCAGGTTCGGTTTGTGGAGCTGATATTAGAGAACAAGACTACACCACAGCCGGTTACGAAATAAAAACTAACCACCAGCTTCAGTTAAGTAAAGAGGAGTTTATTAAAGAAAAATCTGAAGAAGATATGTATTATCCGCCTTATTTCAAGAAGATGGAGGAATTAAACCAAAAGGGAGCTCCATTGCTGAACCGCCTGCCATTTCTCCGGCCACTATCCCCCTTGTCATTTAAAAACCTTAAAAACGAAGGGTTTCAAGTTTTAGACGTACGTAAACCCACAAGTTTCGCTGGAGGACATATAAAAGGCAGCCTGAACATCTGGAGGGATGGTGTGTCGGCCTTTGCAGGGTGGTTTTTAAACTACCAGGACCCGATCCTAATTGTAGACGACTCGAACCCAATTAGGGATAAAATGCAACGGGCACTGATCCGTCTGGGCTATGATAATCTATACGGATATCTTAGAGGGGGATTCCCCTCCTGGTATCTTCAAGCCGAGGACGTGGAAACCATTAAACTCCATACGGTCCAACAACTACACAAACGACTGTTCAATGATGATTTTTATCTCTTAGATGTGCGCAAGATAGTAGACCGAAAAAAAGGATTCATTGAGGGTTCAAAACATATATACGCTGGCCTAATCCCACAAAGACTTGATGAAATTCATAGGAATCAGGAAATTGTGGTATACTGTGATTCAGGATACAAATCCACCATGGTAGCCAGTTATCTTCTTCAGAATGGTTATCAGAATGTGGGGAGTGTGCTGGGGAGTATGAGGGCCTGGATTAAAGCTTCGTACCCTGTAGTGCAGAGTAAATGATTTGATAAGATAAATAAATCTGGTGATACAGTGGCTATACATAAAATACCATTTATGGAAAAAAAGGAATATGACAATTTAATAGAAGAGGGATATGTGAGCAGAATCGGATTTAAAGGGGAATATCCCTATATAGCCCCTTTCCTTTATGTTTTTGATGGACATTTTCTTTACTTTTTATCCACCAAGTATGGGAAAAAAGTTGAACTCTTCAAGGAAGATCCCCAAGTGGCAGTTGAAATCGAATATTACCAGCCGGACATGTCTCAGTTCCGCTTCGTTACCCTGCAGGGAACCATAAAATCTGTGAGAGAGGATGATGAAAAGAGAAAAGTGCGTAAAATGTTTGTTGACCTGATAAAAGATAAAGAACTCTCACCTCAGATCCTAGCTGCCCTAGGACACTCTCCGGAAGAACCGTTGGAAAATGTCTGCCAGGAAGAAAGAAGCTACGTTTGGAAACTGGTGGATGTGCAGAACATTATAGCTCTTAAAAACTAGCTAAAAAACCAAAAAAACTACCGGTGTTTTTTTTGAAAAATAATATAAGAAATGAGATTGGCAGGTTAGTGTCCTCCATCGTCATCGTATTGCTGGTGGGATTGCTGGGATCCCTAGTCACCACCCCCGAACTGACCACCTGGTATGTGGCCCTGGCTAAACCAGCCTGGACACCACCCAATTCCTGGTTCGGACCCATATGGACCATCCTTTACATTCTGATGGGAATAGCGCTATACCTGATTTGGCGGGAAGGATTATCCCGCAAGGATGTTAAATTAGCTATTCTGGTCTTCACAGTACAGCTCGTCCTGAATTTCCTGTGGTCAGCAGTATTTTTCAGCTTACATTCCTTAATGGGTGGTTTAATACTTATAATAGCCCTATGGATAAGCATACTGACCAATATAATCGTTTTTTACCGGATCAGCAGATCAGCAGGACTTATTCTGATCCCATACTTGGTTTGGGTGAGCATTGCATCCTACCTAAATTACAGTGTGTACCTGTTGAACCCTTAATTGAAATAATAATAGGAAAATCCTTAGTTTAAAAACAACAGGAAATATGAGAATAAAAATCCTTAAATCAACTCCTTTCGGGCCGGTAGTAATACTCTGGTCAGTGTTTAATGATCTTCCCCAGATTACCAGGGTTCTAATCTCCCAACCTGACTATTCAGCTCTAGCCCAGGTGGCCCACGACTATCCGGAGGCCCAGCCCTCTACCTGTAAAGAGATCGATGATATTGCCGCAGACATCAAAGCATTTCTTGAAGGAGAAGATATAAGTTTTCCCCTTAACATGATGACTCTAGATAAGTGCCCTCCATTTCAAAAGGCAGTGCTCTGTGCGGATCACTCAATTCCCAGAGGGAGAGTCAGTACCTACCAACTCATTGCCATGTATCTGGGCAAAGACCAGGCCGCCCGGGCGGTTGGTAATGCCCTATCAAATAACCCCTTCCCCATATTAATACCATGTCATAGAGTAATTCGCTCTGATGGACACCTGGGAGGTTTTCGAGGCGGAATCATGATGAAAAGGGCTTTACTAAAAAATGAGGGCGTCTCCATCGGCCATGATAATGGAGTGCTTTCGAACCGAATTTATTACAGAAATAAGAAAATAAATAAAAATTAAAATAAAAAAAAGGAATTAATTTTTTTTAAAGTCTCAGTGGTCAGAGGGTGGTGTCCTCACTGGTCAGATACTGGTAGAGAAGTGCTGCCACCACGGCGCCGACAATTGGTCCGATGACATAGATAGGGAAATAGTTCCACAGGTTACTTCCACCCATTAACAGGTCCCCCAGGTAAGGCCCGAAGGTCCTGGCAGGATTAAGTGAAGCTCCGGTTATATTACCCACCGTGGTGATAACACCAGCCACGGTTAAACCTATAGCCAGCCCTGCAAAACCGGGTGAAGCTCTGCGGTCTACTGCAACCCCCATGATGGTCAACACTAAAATGAAGGTTCCAATAGCCTCCACCAGAACGGCCTGCCAATAACCAATGCCAGGGAATGGGGTTGTGGCTCCTAAACCACCGATGGTAACTGCATCCATACCCAAAACCATAACCAGAGTTAAACTGGCCAGGGACGCCCCCACCAGCTGAGCTATAATATAGGGCAGTACATCCCGGCTGGGGAACTTTTTAACAGCCCACAATCCAATGGTCACCGCCGGGTTGATATGGCAGCCCGATATGGAACCCAGGGCATAGATGGATGCCATGATGGCAAATCCAAAGGCCAAACCTATAGCCAACCAATCACCAAGACCTCCCAACACACCGATACCAATGTTAAAGGTGGTGGTGGGGTCCTGACCAGCACTAATCATCAGGGTTATAATCGCTGCTCCGGTTCCGAAAAAAACCAGTAGGAAGGTTCCCACCAGTTCTGCAACGGCCCGTTTAGCTAGAGAAGCCATATTCTATTCCCCCTTCAAAGCTTGGTAGCAGTACGGGCACAGGATGCGGGGAAGAGTTTCCTTCACTTTTTCAGAGGGGAAGGGATATCCTCCCTCCCATATCTCCATCTCCTGACGTATGATATGTTCCTGGCAGAGTCCCATACCACAGACGATGCAGATAGCCAGAGCATCGGTATCTTTTCCCTCTTGGGCACAAATATAGCATTTCATATTCTCACCATAATAGAATGTTTTAATTTTTAGACTGCTTCTTTCCACTGACAATGGTTGTGGCGGAAGTCCACCAGACAGGCCGAGGCGCAGTTCTTACAGGTACGGGCGGGTGATGCTGGGTTTTCTTTGTTGAGGGCTATGATGTTGGTCATCAAAGTGGCAGTAACTGGTTCACTGGTTAACAGGCAGGGATAGTCAGCCAGGCGCATTAATGCTGAGAAGCGGACGGTTATGGCGCAGGCAGGATAGGTGTATCGTTGGGGGTTCATGATAACTTCGTTCTCGTGTACCGGATCCAGGTCAACTGGGAAACCGCCAATAGTAGGGACTAATTTTCCGGGAGCACCGTTCTGGGCACGTCGCGCCGTATCCATGTGGTTCCATCCCCGGTATATCATGTCCATAAAATCACAGTTGTGCAGCTCTGCTGCTGCCCCTCGGGTAGGGTAGAGTTGAACGTAGTTGTGGAACCTTTTAGTAAGCATGTCCACCACCATGGGTGCATTAAACCCATCCAGTTCCAGTATGTACTCCACAGCACAGGCTGATGACCCGGTGGCCAGGGATAAAATTTCCACTTCGCTTTTGAAGTTGGGAAGCGCTGCTTGGAGGGTGGATTCCATCACTGCTGTGGTGGCCTCGATTACGCCCATAATTACATCATCCTTACACATGTTGTAGGTGGATTGGGCGATGTGGTGAGAAATGTCCCCTACACAGTAGGCGGGTACGGTGAGGATGTTTCCATAGTGAACCCCATCATCCACAGCAGCCATGATGGTTTTTTTCATTTTATCCTTGTATCCTGCCATGTATTTCCTTACATCAAAGGAACTGTGTCCCAGAGAATCCATTAGCTGGGCCTGGGCCTCTACGGGTGTTTCGTAGATTTTCTGAATCATAGCCACTTCCTTGTCGATGGCCTCGGATAGGGTGGCTCCTGCTTCTAATTCCTGGGCAAAAACTTCCCCCACACCATAGGAGGTGTTCATTCCCCATGATTTTGCAGATAAAATAGCCTGTTTATGTTCCAGTGGCGCGTCTACCGTCTGCAGGATCTGGTTTACCAGGTTGCTGGTACTGCCGGGGATCAGGGCGAAGTCCACTACACAAGTGGGGCCGTAAAAACCCCCATAACGACGGGTAACTTCACGACCTATTAGGGCTTCAGATTTTGCCACTGCTTCTATAAATTTATCTACACTGGCCTGAAACTGGGGGTCTTCTTCGCCAAGAATCTCCAGGATGGCTGGTGTTTGATAGTGCTCCACAAAGGGATCATCTTCGGGGCGAATGGTATCAGTAAGGCTGTTGAGTAGTTCATAGTGGGTTTTCACCGAATCAACATGGAGGTTGATGACCGATTCACTTTGGTCACCCACTGCTTCCATCTTCTCCACCACATCCAGGTAGGCCTTGGTATCTTTGATTTTAAAGTCGGTCCCCCGGTTCTTCTTAATAGTTGTAACATCCGCTTTTTGAGCCATTAAGGCCTCATTTACCATTTTTTCATATAATTCCTGCATTTCATCACCTCAAATATCTTCATATATTTTTGATCCATCATCACAGGAGTAGTGGGGCTTTGAAAAATCAAATAAATAAAATCCCTACCCCCACGGCAGTTACCGGAGATTAAAAACAACCATATTCTCCTCCGCTAATTTTCTTTTATGCGTGGCTGCCGCATTTAATCACACAGCTAATATTATGATTGAGGTAGTAAATAAATTTTCCCAAATAATAGAATAGTAATTGCTTTTTATAAGAAGAGTCCCATTTTGAGGAGATTTTATGATTTGGAAGAATGTTAAAATATTTAGGGATATTTAATCCCAAATAATCACTTAAAAGTGTTCGGAGAAAGTTTCCAAAATCAGGTGATAACCTTCAGTAGCGTTTACACCCTCAGAGGCCTTCAATAGAATTGAAGTTATTTTCCCATCCTTTTCAGGAAAATAGGATTGATAATAACTGATTCCATCGTAAAATGCTTCCACTTGGTAGATTTCATGTCCATCCATATCTACAAAGCCTTCCTTCTCAATATACTGTGGAGCTGGTTTAGTCAAATTCACATAATCTTCAAATGACTCTCCCTCCACCAGATGCCAGGTCTGAATCTCGCCACTAACACCCTCACCCTCAATGGTAAGCTCCTCACTGATGGTCCAATCGGCGGGATATTGGAAAGAGAAATCCACTGTATCGTAATATTTGGTTGTATTCTGCTCAGCACATCCAGAAATAGCTACTACACCTAAAATTATAACTAAGGATAAAATTATTCCACTTTTCATTATTCACCACTAATACTAGACTTGTTTGATTGGTTAAAAAATTTTCTAAAATCTCTGTGCTTACAACCCCTGAGATTATATGCTTAACATGCGGGTTGTAATCATTAGCCCGAAAAATGTAGGGTGAAAACCTCTTCAATATCCTCCGGATCCTTTATCATGAAGGTCCTGTGCATTTTAGCCAGTTTTTCCACATGTTCCACATCTTCTTTCCGGATGGTGATTTTTAAATCCTTGCCATTGGGGAGTTTGGTAATAGTAACGCCTTCTTCGTAATCAGATGGGAGAATGTAGAGCGGTACGTCGGCTTTCTGGCCCATTATGGCGGCGTTGGCAAGTAGAGTATCACCCATTCTCATGGATATCTTGGCCACGGTGTTGGAGGTGGTGGGGGCTATAAGCATGAATTCATATTTACCTAACTGTATGTTACCTGCTAAAAAAGGAGCATTAGCATTGATTTCAACCCAGACCTTATCGAAGTTTTCTTCGATCTGGTTGGATATTCCATAGTACTTCACTACCTGATCACCGGATTTAGAGATGTAAACTTCTATATCCACCTCCTCTTCGTATTTATCCTTAATTTGTTTCATAACTTCCAATGTTTCCAGTATTTTATCACCGGCACCGGTAATTCCCCAGGCAACCTTCTTTTTCTTCTTTCCCATGTTAATTCCCCCTTTTTAATGGTTTTATTGGTTGTTATACTGTGGTGGCTGAATCAGCTTCATTTTAATATGATCAAGCTGAATTTGGCTAACTGTTGTATTTTTAGATAGAACTTGGTTCTATATAAGTTTTGTTTCGATATATTTTTATGGAATGTAATCAACTATCATTCATGGAGAATTGGTTAAGGGAACATAAGATCAAAATCACTCCCCAGAGGATGGAGTTGATTAGAATATTAAAAGAATTGGGAAATACGCATCCATCTTTTAATGGGATTTATCAAGCCATTAAAGCCACCCACCCTAATGTGAGCCGTTCCACAGTCTACGAGAATCTAAAACTTCTGGTTGAACTGGGAGTTATTCAGAGCTTTCATTACAAGGGTGAAATCCGTTATGAAATGGACCTTGAACCCCATGTAAACTTAGCAGAGCCGGATGGTATCATAACCGATATAAAAAATCCTGAAATTCTGAAACATTTAGAGGAAATCCAATGCATCCTGAAGGAAGAGGAGGGATTGAATCCCAGAACATTGCTGGTCATTGTTGATTGAATTAACTTATGTTTTAGAATTTATTAGAAAATATGATGAATAGAATTATTTTTAATCTATCATTAGGTTCTTAATTGTAATTCACCAGTACTATTATTTAATCTCTAAATTAGCGTAATTTTCTGGACTAGTCAAATAGGTTGAATATCATTTGTACACCTTGAATTAAAAAAATCTTATTAAATCTGAACCAACATAAATACATCCATGAACTCCAATCCCTGGAAAATTGGGTTTCTTTTAGGAATTGTACTGATTATATTTTTATCTATAAATTCCCTGAATGCGCATCAGCCTCGTCTGGAAACTGGAAAATTTGTTTCATTAGAAAATCCTATAATTGTAGAAAATCCTGAAATTTCACAGGCTTTCTATGGAGAACTCGAGGGTAATCCAGATTATTTCCAGATAAAGTCAGATCAGCCCTTCCAGTTGTATGTGAACTTGCTGGTCCCAACCACACCTGGACAGGAGGTGAATTTATCTCTGCCGAAGTCACCGATCAAACCGGAAATCTTGTTATTTCCCTAAACGGAACAAATTCCACGTGGAAACCCTATTTCGAGGAATTTGGGGGAGACTACTACCTTAAAGGGCCGGAAGCCACCCTGGATGTTCCAGCAGGGACTTACACCATAAAGGTCTTTAACTCCCAAAACCAGGGGAAGTACGCCATTGCCATTGGAAAGATTGAAACCTTCCCTGCCAACGAAGCACTGGCTGTCTTGTTTACCCTGCCGCTTCTTAAACAACAATTCTTTGCCAAGCCAATTTCAACCCTATTTATTGAGTTTATAGGCATCATACTGGCTTTGGGCAGCATTATGGTCCTATTCACCCTCATGGTCAAATCCCGGAAGTCAAAAGAGTTAAAAACATTAACAATTAGAGTTGGAGCTGCTATAGTCCCCATGATATGGTTAGGAACCATTATAGCCGCCTTGGTTTGGTTCGGGGTTGTGTACAAAAACCCACTTAATATACTGGGAATAGTAAATACCCTCTTACTGGTTTTGATCATGATACTTACCTGGAGAGTAGGTTCAAAGACCATGGAAACAGATTTAGGGAGTCTGCCAATGAAAAGCACCTTGTTTCTGGTGATTCTGTGGTGGATTTACGTATTCCTGGCTATATCCGTTATAATATAAAAATTAATTCAAGGTGATAAAAATGGATTTATTCGAAGAACTGACCGAAGAACTAAGGAATCTGAGTGAAGAAGATTATTCGAATAGGATTAAAGAACTGGAAGGAGACTGTGTCTGTCCCATCTGCCCCACCTACGAGGACTGTGGCCATGGCGAAAACGTCTTCTGTATCACGAAGAAAAGTAGCTGTGTGGATATGGAACTGGGATGTCTCTGTCCCACCTGCCCCCTAGCACAGAAATATAAAATAGGAGTGCTTTACAACTTCTACTGTCACCGTGGGACAGAGAAAGAACAAAGAGAAGGTTAAAATAAACCTTTTTTTATCAATATGAACTTGGAATCAATTTTAACTGTTTTTATAGCCAGTGTACTGGAACTGTGGTTGGCCATTCCAATTGGCCTGGCTTTAAAGTTAAATCCAGTGATTATAGCCTTGGCATCCATGGCTGGCTCCGTAGTTGCGGTTTTGGTGGTGGCCCTCACTGGTGCTGATCTGAGGGACAGGATTATTAAATGGAGATACAAAGACGGACCGATTCCACACCATTGGTGGTATGAGATCTGGAATAACTTTGGAGTGATGGGATTGGGTCTAATTTCTCCCCTTGTTTTTGGTGCTCCACTGGGAACCGCAGTGGGAATAGCTTTAGGAGCTAAAAAAGAACCTTTAATAATCTGGATGAGTTTAGGTATCGTGATATGGAGTTTGGGCCTCACCTGGGCTGGCTTCATGGGAATGTTAAATCTGCAAAACTTTATTCATTAACCGGATCATTCCTTTTGTGATTGGATCATGGGGTAATAGCAGTGAAAAAAAGGCAAATAACGTGTTTTTCTAAGATTTATAAGATTACATGGCCAGTTGATCGAAACATTTAATAGTAAATCTAGGCTAAGGTTACCCTAAGGGAAGTTAAAAGGCTTATTATTTAGAACGGTGATATTGATTTTAAATAAACCCTAGGCACCATTTTTTAATGGCATAAGGAGAAGGTGTTAGATTTGGATAAGATAAGGATCGCGATTATTGGCATAGGCAACTGTGCAAGCTCACTCATTCAAGGTATTTACTACTATCAGGATAAAAAAGCAGAAGATGCTATTGGACTCATGCACTGGGAAATTGGGGGATATCTGCCTTCTGATCTGGAAGTAGTAGCTGCCTTCGACATAGACCAGCGTAAAGTTGGTAAAGATGTTAACGAAGCCATATTCGCCCCACCTAACTGTACCCAGGTATTCTGTCCAGAATTAGCCCGGTCAGGAGTTAATGTTGAAATGGGCTGCGTGTTAGATGGAGTAGCAGCCCACATGGCCGAATATGATGATAATCACACCTTTGTAGTCTCAGATGAAGCTGAAAAAAGCAAAGAAGAGATTGTTAAGATTTTAAAGGAAAAAAATGCAGAGATTCTGGTGAACTATCTACCAGTAGGATCTGAAGAAGCGGTTCGCTTTTACGCAGAATGTGCCCTGGAGGCCGGTGTTGCTTTAATAAACTCCATGCCAGTTTTCATTGTTAGCGATCCAGTATGGGCTGCCCGATTTAAAGAAAAAGGTATTCCGGCTGTGGGTGATGATATTAAAGCACAGATCGGTGCGACTATCACTCATCGTACCCTGGCTAACCTTTTCCGGGAAAGAGGAGTTAAACTGGAACGTACCTACCAGTTAAACACCGGTGGAAACACCGACTTTTTGAACATGCTAAACCGCAGCCGTCTGGACTCTAAAAAGGAATCTAAAACTGAAGCAGTCCAATCCGTGTTAGGTGAAAGATTGGATTCTGAAAATATACACATAGGCCCCAGTGACTACGTGCCCTGGCAGAAAGATAACAAGCTCTGTTTCCTCCGAATGGAAGGTAAAACCTTTGGAGATGTTCCTATGAACATTGAATTACGTCTTTCAGTAGAGGATTCACCCAACTCCGCAGGATGTGTAATAGATGCAGTCAGATGCTGTAAACTTGCACTGGATCGTGGAATAGGCGGACAATTAACTTCCATATCCGCATTTACCATGAAGCATCCCCCTGAACAGTACACCGATGATCAGGCCCGAGAAATGGTAGATGAGTTTATTGCCGGAGAAAGGGAACGATAATTCTTTATTTTACATTTATGGTCATGCAAATAATAGATAGAAGAAAAATTAATCTTCTATCTGATATTTTAGACTTCGTTAAGGCTTACTCGTCTAAGCCGAATTGTTCCGTGTCCACCCATTCATTTTTAATCAGTGTCCACCAATCAGTGGCTAATCCTTTAGTAACGTATTCGTAGGGTAGCCAGCCATATCCTTCTTCTCCCCAGGCTGTGCCCCAGGAGTTGCGTATTAATAGAGCCCCGGTGGTTTTATTTTTGCAGGAGGAGTTTTTAATTTCCATTTTATCATCGTAGCCCACGGCCATCACAGCATGACCCCCCATGACTTGCTCTTTTTTACACGGATAGGGTATCTTACCAGTGCCGGAAGAATCCTGTATGGAGTTGTAGACTGTGAAACCAAATATGGATGGCAGTCCAGCGGCTAGATTGGTCTTAATTCTGTCTAAGATTACTTCTGTATCGGTTTGGAGAGGATCAAGACGTAAGTACTGTAAAGCCTGATAACTCTGAGCAAAAGAATAGGTGAAGGCCGGCGGTTCCTGGTCAAAATCATCCACCACGTAGGGATAGTATTCTTCAGGAGGCACACCAAACAGTACCAGTGCCTGCATGGTAGTCCGCAGATAGGCCCCGGTATCTCCTGTAACCTTCATGAGATTTCTGGTGGCCTTGTATAGGAAAAGCCTTGACGCATCCAGATGTTTACCAAATGCTCGTCTTTCAAAATACTCCACCATACCTACCCCTGCATTTGCAGTGCAGGAGCCCAGCTGCCCCTGATCTTCCACTGGAGAGCACCATTCCCTTAGATCAGTACTTTCAGGGGCTGTCTTTAGAGGACCAGCTATGCCCATCTTATCCATGAGTGGTTTTAAACTCTTTTTTCTCACACTGTAATCCCTGAAGTCAGGGTAATCCTTCAACCATCCCATACCTTTGCTGTTATCCATATTCATCACCTGCCAAATAATGATCTCAACCAACTCATCAGTAGTAATAATTTATAAAAGATCCATTAGCCGATAGAATAAAAATTATTGCTTTAAAAAAGCAATATTGTATTATTGGGTTTCAAAGCGTTTTATTACTACTGTTTAATAGTATTAAACTAATTATTATTATTTTTTTTGTATTTAAGTAGCATTTGTAGAGATAATGTGGTAATAAAATCATAAATTTATATAATAAAAATGATATTCAATCTCTTTATATTGACTTCGTGGAAATCTTTTTATCCAGTTCTGCCCCCAATAATCTACAGAGGAGTTCAAATTTTTTTATCTCCTTTAAAATAACAAAGATGAAATAATGGAACTTGAAAATTACCGTAAATACGCACTGGCCATCCCTGCAGTGGTAGCTCTACTCTTGGCACTGATCCCAACCATGACCTATCAGTGGCCACTGAGCTGGGACATCGTCTACCACGTCCAGTACGCTAAGATTTACTCTCAGTACGGATTTACATTAACTACCCCCCTCTTAAACGCTCCGATAGGCCAAAAAATAGGATATCCCCCCTTGTTCCACTTCCTGTTGGCCGGGCTCGGAAATATTTTCCATATCAACTACTTCCTGGTGGCTAGATCATTACAGCCCATATTAGCCGCTTTAGTAGTATTTTCCACCTCCTATGTGGCTTTCAAGTTCTACGGAAAGCTGGCTGGAGTGTCGGCTGGTTTTATAATAATATCCAGCTACCTTTTCAAAAGAATGATCCTACCGGTTCCTGAAAACCTGGCCCTGATCTTCATTCCCCTGGCAGTTTATCTTTACTACCTATCTATAAGAGATAATAAACTCAAAATAGCAGCTTTATCTGGTTTAATGCTGGTTTTGATTATGGGGATCCATTTGGCAGCCGCATTAACCCTGTTGTTAGCAGTAACTGCAATCAGTATTGTTGAATTAGCATATTACCGGGATGGGGGAGTTTTTAAGAACTTTGGAGCCTTCCTGTTGGCCCTAATAATGACTATGATCATGGTGGTCCTGGGAATGTTCTTCCTGTACCCCGGAGTATTGGAATCAATTTTAGCCCAGGGAATAACCGCAGCAACAGGCTTGGCAACCTCCCTGGTATCCAGCCGTCCCCTGAGCATCCTGGGATATATGGGGAATTTAGGACCATTTGCATGTATTTTTGGACTTTTAGGGTTAATATGGGCATTGAAAAAGCGTGGGAAAAAGGATCTGTTTTTAATCACCTGGATAGTAACCATGCTACTCCTAAGCGTTTCATACCTCATCGGAATCAACATGATATCCTACCGGGTAATGATCTACATACTCCTTCCATTATCCATGCTGGCAGGATTGGGCCTGCAACAGTTTTATCATCATCTTAAAAATTACCATCGCCTATCCTCGCAGAGATTCCGGTGCACCCTCCTGGTGCTGTTATTACTCTTAGCAACTTTAAGTGGATTTTTAACTGTGAATAATCCAGAAATTGCTTCTTTTTCCGTTAAGAGTGACTATGGTGATGTTCAAATCGCGCCGCCCTCGGAAGCTGAGCTGGATCTCAGCAAATGGTTCCGAGATAATGGCAATCAAAGCCGCTCCATCCTTATATCCAACCAGTTCACCGGTATGTTCCTGGCCACCGAGGCCGGGATGCCCATGCACTACGGTTTTGAGTATTATGGCCTAAAAAGTCTGCCCACCGCCACTCTAGAGGCTATGGAAAATGAAAGTATCGGTTATATCGTGTACGATAAGAAACTGGTTATATCACCACCAGATGAAAGCGAACTCTTTATTAAGAGGGTTTATTACGAGTTTTTCCCCCTCTTCTACTTCAGCCAGGATATTGGAAAAAACATAGAACGGATTAAGCCAGAATACACGCAAGTGGTCTACGAGAACCAGGAGTTCATAGTATGCCAGGTGGTTTATTAGAATAGATTGTTTTCTATAATGTATCTAGACTTCCTACGATTTTTTATCGATAAATTCCCAGTAAATCCACACCACCAGTCGACCCACCATCCAGGGCACGAAAATAAAAATTAAGATACCGGTTACCAGTAATAGAAGGCCACTAATTAATCCTGGAAGTAAATTCATGACTTGAATGGCTATATTGGCACTGAAAAAGTTCAAAACCGTGGTTATTACCCCAAATATAATGCTGAAGATAAGTCCTGCCAGCCAGTACTTGCCAAAATTTTCTTTTATAGTCATTTGAATGTAGCCAATTATTATATCATTTTTTTAAGAGTTTAACTGTTGAGGCCCTATCTAATGATCTTTCCTATCCCCCTTGAATTTTTTTGAGAAATATATATGCCAGTTTTGACTATGTATATAAGGTTAGTAATTTTTGAAACAATTTAGAGGGTCACCATGACTAAGATTAGAATCATTGAAACTGCTTACCGGGATGCCCATCAATCACTGCTGGCCACCCGTATGAGGACCAGGGATATGTTGCCCATTGCCGAGGAAATGGACAAAGTGGGATACTTCTCACTGGAGTCCTGGGGAGGAGCAACCTTTGATACATGCATCCGCTACCTCAATGAAGACCCCTGGGAAAGGTTAAGAGAACTTAAAGAACATGTGACCAAGACCCCACTGCAGATGTTACTTCGGGGTCAGAACCTGGTGGGATACAAGCACTACCCCGATGATATCGTGCGTCGGTTTGTGGAGAAGTCCTATGAAAACGGAGTAGACGTTTTCAGGATATTTGATGCCTTAAACGATATCCGTAACATGGAGCTATCCATCAAGGTAGCTAAAGAACAAGAAGCTCATGTGCAAGTAGTAATTAGTTACACCACCAGCCCCTACCATACCTTAGAGAAGTACGTGGAATTTGCCAAGGAATTAGAGGCTCGAGACTGTGATTCTCTGGCTATCAAGGATATGGCAGGATTAATATCACCCCATGATACTTATGAACTTATAAAAACTCTTAAAGAAGAGACTGACTTACTTATCAACCTGCACTGCCACTGTACCAGTGGTATGACTCCTATGAGTTATTACGCAGCCTGTGAAGCGGGAGTAGATATTTTAGATACTGCAATATCGCCATTGGCCTGGGGAGCCTCCCAACCTCCAACCGAAAGTATTGTAGCCGCCCTTAAAGAGACTCCTTACGACACGGGACTCGATTTGAAGCTCTTAAACCGGATCAAAAAGTATTTTGAAGAAATAAGACAAAAATACAGCGGCATACTGGACCCCATCACTGAGAGGGTTGATACCGATGTCTTAATATATCAAATACCTGGAGGAATGCTGTCTAACCTGGTTTCCCAGCTCAAGGAACAGAATGCCATGGATCGTTACCAGGATGTGCTGGATGAAATGCCACGGGTGAGGAAGGAAATGGGTTATCCTCCCTTGGTAACTCCCACCAGCCAGATCGTGGGTATTCAGGCGGTGATGAACGTCCTGGGTGGAGAGCGATATAAAAACGTCACCCAGGAAGTTAAAGAGTATATGAAAGGATTTTATGGCAGGCCACCAGCCCCTATAGACTCCGAAGTTTCCAAGAAAATAATTGGAGATGAAGAAGTTATAACTTGCCGGCCCGCCGACCTCCTGGAGCCTGGACTGGAGAAATGCCGTGCTGAGGCAGAAAAGTTAGGCATTGTCAAAAAAGAAGAGGATGTGCTGACCTTCGCACTTTATCCCGCCGTGGCCCCCAAATTCTTAAGAGGAGAATTGGAGGAAGAACCTTTAAAACCTCCACAAGACCAAGCAGCATCTAATGAAGTAGGAGCGGTTCCCACCGATTACCAGGTTGATGTGGATGGGGAAGTTTTCCAGGTGAAGGTGGTCCCCACTGGTTACATGGAAATTGAACAATCAGACCAGACCCCCACCGGACCAGTGGAAGGAGGAGTATCCTCCACCATGCAGGGCATGGTCCTCAAGTTGAAGGTTACCGTAGGGGATAAAGTTAATGAAGGAGACGTGGTGGCGGTATTAGAGGCCATGAAAATGGAAAACAACATACACGCCCCTGAATCCGGGACGGTGGAGGAGGTTTTCGTAGAGGAGGGTGACACCGTCAACGCCGGAGACCCCCTGATGGTTATAAAATAAATTACCTTTTTAAATCCTTCTTTCTTTTTTAATTAATTTTATTAATCCAAATAGCGAGTATAATCTACAACTCCAGATTTATAGAAGGCCCTCCTCCGCCGCATGCAGGATTCACAAGTCCCGCAATGCTCCTCCCCACCCAGGTAACACGAGTAACTCAAAGGTAGAGGGGCCTCAACTTCATCTCCTAATTCTACTATCTCGGTTTTATTCAGATTTATAAGCGGGGCCTTGATTTCTATCTCATCCAGGGATCCTACTTCCAGGACCTGGTTAAATGCTTCCAGGAACTCCTGGGAGTTATCCGGGAAGGTGACTGCTTCCTCCTCGTCCCAACCCACAATAATGGCACTAGCTCCCTCTGCCTCGGCAAAAGAAGTGGCTATGGCTGTGAATACTATATTACGTCCCGGAACCCACACTTTCCGGGCGGTCTGGTCACATAATTCCTTATCATCCAACTGATCCATGCCCAGCTGAGGAACCTCCTCCTGGCTGGTTAGGGCCGAGTTTCCCAGTGCTGCTAACCAGGGAAGTTCAATCACCGTATGTTCCATACCCATAATTTCACATATGACCTGGGAGGACTTTATTTCCATTTCCGCACTCTTCTGACCGTAATTAAAGGTTACCGCATGAATCTGGTGCTGATCCTTGAAGTAGGCCGTGGCCACTGTGGAATCCAGACCACCGGAGAATAGGGATATAGCTTTAGGTTTTGAATTCATTTTAACTCCAGATTGTTTGTAAAAATTATTAAGGATTCATCTTAATTACTATTTCCCAGGGATATCTGATGCCAGAATGCCTCATCCGCCATCCGCATCACCTCTTTAATGGGGATTTCCATCTTATCTGCAATCTGACGTGCATCCTCATATTCGGGGGCGGTGTTTATTATTTCATCACCAATCTTTCCCACTTTTATGCGGATTTTCGCCTTGGTTCCAGATATTTCAATTTCTATGGGGATGATCTCTCTTTCCAGGATGTTCCGATGAATAAAAGGCATGACCCGAACACCCAAGGTACCGGTTTCTCTGATGATAGCCTCAGAAATCCTCTCATAATCTTGATGACGTACAATAACCCGCAGAAGTTGGGCAGGACGGTTTTTCTTCATTAAAACTGGTATCATGGAAACATCCAAGGCCCCCTGTTCCATTAATTTATTAAAAAGGTTACCCAGTATCTCTCCTGAAACGTTGTCCAGGTTAGTCTCCAGTAACGCCACCTGGTCGGTGGGAAGTGTCGAGGCACCCCTGATTATTCTTAGAACATTGGGAAAATCCAGGCCCATCTTACCCGCCCCGTATCCGGATGATTTTTGTGTTAAGAAGGGTTGAAACTGGCAATATTCATCCACTAAATTTACATACAAGGCCGCAACGGTGGGGGTGGTGAGTTCTTCGGCTACCGGTCCACCAATGGTAGGCACGTTCTTTAAAATTTCCATAGTAGCTGGGGCGGGTATGCTTAAGAGGCCATGTTTAGTTTCTTTAACACCTCCACCCAGGGCCACTGGCAATCCATAAACTTTGTGGGAGTGTAATTTTAGATCATAGAAGGCATAAGCCGAGCCCATAACATCGGCCACTGCGTCGGCAGCACCTACCTCATGGAAATGAACATCTTCCAGATCGATACCATGCACACGGGCTTCAGCCTGGGCCAGTGTTCTGAAAACATTCAGGGAAAGATCAAATGCCCTGGATGGCATTTTTCCAGGCCCCAAATCCTTGATAATTTTTACCAGTTCAGTGTATCTAACGGGATCCTGGTCCAGAGCTTCAATATTAACCTGGGTGGCAGCCAGTCCTTTTTTATCCTTTTTTTCCAGATTCATTTTGACTGGTCCAAAATGGTTAGCAAAATGTTCAATTACACTTTCTATGCCTTCTATATCCGCCCCCAGATCAATGAGCGCACCTAAAACCATGTTTCCAGAGATTCCAGCATTCTGGGGATCGATAATTACTACCATAAACATCACTCTACACGAAAATAACTTACTTAGAATCTTAAATTACTCTTATACTTAAATTAATCTTCTTAACTAGATTTTTAAATAGATGATTGTATTGGGATTAAAAAGGAAAGAATAAGAAAAAAAATCACCTAAAAGGTCTAATCACACTGCGGCGGAGTTTCCACCATGTGAAATTTGTAATAACGGGTGAATCCACAATCCCGGCAGGTTATCTTAAGGGTGTAGGTGTCCACTTCAACATCGTGGATGGTGGCATCACCACATTTAAAACAACTGGCGGATTTTTTTAAATTCCACTTTTCAATGGTCATCGCGCTGCCCCCTTTTCTGAGCCTTTGATGGTGTAATGACGGGCGGCTCCACAATTGGTGCACCAGATCTTAGCCCGGTTAGTATCAATCCTGATTCTTTGAGTAGCCTTCTCCCCACAGTAGAAGCATTCAACCTCTTTTTCCAGTAACCAGGTTTCAGCTCTCTCTACTTTTTCCTGGTCTCCGTAGTTAACGATTATTCGACGGATAGGAACCTCCAGAATGGTATATTTTTCTCCCTTCAGGCTTTCGGTTAAGGCATCCACAATCCCGTCCACCTTCTCCTCTTCCACCACACTACAGACCAGTACCGCATCTGTGGCCATGTCCCGAATGAGGCTAATGGCCGATTTAGGATCTTCCTTAATGGAAAACCCCTTCCAATCCTGAGGAGACATTCCTTTATACTCTAAAACATAAAAACCAGTTATGCCCGCATCAGTTAATGCGTTCATGGCCTTTCCCAGGTTTTCAACCTCTACAAAGACCCTTAGATGCACTTTCATAAGACCACCTATATTAATTATATCCTTCATATCTATTATATGCTAGTGTGAAAGGTGGTTAGATGGAATTAAAGATAGGTAACGATGATTTTAATCTATTAATTAACCAGGATAACATTATTTTAGATGGAAAGGATGATTTTATCTTATTTGGGAGTTCAAGAAACTTTAATGGTTGGGGTAAGTTTAGATCAGTTTACTATCATGTTTGCCCACCAGGCAGGGAAATAAAGGCCGAGGATGAGGAGAGATATATTGATGATCTGGTTTTGAAAAAAAAGTTGTCCACTCCGGCGGCTGTAATTTTAATTCCCTCTTCAAGTATAAAAAATGAAATAATAAGTATTGGTCCAGTTTCAGCTATTATAAACATATTTAAGGAGCCAAATAAGTCTTCCATATGCGATAATATATCGGTTTCAATTATGGTTGTTGTAGACCAGGTTCTGAATCAGGGTATCCTTTTAAAAATAATCCTGGACATCCAAAAAACATTACAAACTGTATTACGTGATAGGGGTGTTGATTATGATAAATTAAACTCCCCCTCTATTGAAATGGTGTGTAAAGGTGTGAATGAAGCCAAAAATCTGGATAAAATTCAGGAAATTGAGGATCTAACTCGTGAATGCGTAAAAAAGGCTGTTTCTTTAGCCCTGGAAGAGTTGGGGTATCCCCCTTCCATAACCCAGATCTTGAGTGCAGCCGGGGTGGAGATTGATGATCTAGTGGCTGCCGGGGCAGAACTTTTAGTCGGCGTAGATGACACCCCAGAACTTCGAGCTAAGATCAGAGGACAGTTAATAAAATCATTACAGGATATAAACGTGATCTCTCTGGTTCTGGCCGGAATCAGGGTAGAGGATGATTACCAGCTCCACCGGGTTCGGGATGTGGATGTGGATGATGATCCTGCTTATTTGTATGCGGATGAGGTGTTGGGAATGGCCATTGCCAATCAAATAGCAGGGACCAAAGCCATATTCAACTTTAAAAGGTATGATGAAGATAAACCAGGCATAATTAGCAGTTTGGGCCCCATGTTGGATGATATTTGCGCTGGTTTGGTGGCCGGATGCCTGTCCAGAATATTCGAGGAATGAAATGTCGAGTAAAGTTAGATTAGAAGCACCTGTTCGAAAGGGTGATGGTATTGGTAAAGCTACAGGGAAGAGTGGTTGGAAGGGATTCCTGGGACTGGTCTCCTTCTCCACCATACTACCCCTAAATATCCATACCAGCATACAGGAAATGGCAAGGTTCACCTGGATGTGGCCAATAATTGGAGGATTCATTGGAATATTGGTAGGGGTGGTGGCCTGGGTGGTCACCGGTGCACTGCACCTACCCCAACTGTTATCTGCTGCCCTGATATACAGCTTCGCCATTATCATTACCGGCTTACACCACCTGGATGGGCTTATAGATTTCTCAGACGGGTTGATGGCCCATGGAGATCCAGAGCGAAGGATAGAAATTATGAGGGACCAGAGGATTGGGACCGGTGGACTTTCCGCCCTTTTAATGGTATCCCTCATAACTGTGACCAGCCTATCTGCATTTCCAGTGACTTTACTGGTACCAATAGTCGTTGTGGCTGAAATTGCAGCCAAACTTGGACTAATAACCTGTGCCACCTTTTCCAGACCATCCGGTGAAGGTACTGGCACCTACTTTATAGAGAACATGAACCCCGGATTACTGGGCGTTTCCATTTTTATAAGCCTCCTCATTGGATATTTTACAGCCCAGTTAACCGGAGTTATTGGAATAGTCGGTGGCTTCATTATGGGTCTTTTAATAGTCATTTTAGCCCGTCAGAAGTTCAGATACACCACTGGCGATGTACTGGGAGCTAGTAATGAATTATCCCGCATGTCAAGCATTATGTTAATGGTCATATTCCTATCCATAGGGGGATTATAATGGAAGTAAAGGTTTTAAGACTCGATCACCGGCGATTGCGGGATGCCCGGATTACCACCCATGTATGTTTAACTGCCCGGGCCTTTGGAGCATCGGGAGTATTCCTGGACGGGGATCATGACCAGAAACTCATGGAAAACGTGCGCGACGTGGTTAAACGGTGGGGCGGTTCCTTCCAGGTCGATTATCAAAAAAACTGGGATAACCTCCTGGACGAGTGGAAAAAGAGTGGCAAAGAGATCGTGCACCTTACCATGTACGGAGAACCCGTGCAGAAGGTAACCCCCAAAATAAGAGAATCCAAAAAAGACAAGCTGGTGGTGGTGGGAGGGCCCCGAGTTCCCACTGAGGTTTACCAGAAGGCGGACTGGAACGTGGCCGTGACCAACCAGCCCCATTCGGAGGTGTCGGCCCTGGCCATATTCCTGCACCTCTTGTTTGAGGGTCAGGAACTGGACCGGGAATTTCCAGGAGGAGAGATCAAAGTGGTGCCATCTTCCCATCGTAAGAAAGTGATTATAGACCGGGATTAACAAACGCCTAGATTAACTGATCTTAATTCTTATGATCCGATCATCACCAGATTTAGGAATACCCCGTCCGTCAAGATTAGAGGTGGAGATATAAAGGTACCCATTGTATTCCACTACATCCCTAATCCGACCCAGGTCCTGTAATAGGGCCTCTTCACCAACCACGGTTTTTCCATCAGCTGATAGTTTTATCTGTCTAAGCTGGTTACCCCTTAAACCTGTCTGGTACAAACTACCCTGATAGTAGGCTAATCCTGATGGTGCCAGAGTGAATTCAGTGAAGACCCGCAGGGGTGTGACCATACCCGGAAAGGTCTGGTTACCTTCAATTACCGGCCATCCGTAGTTGGATCCGTTGACGATGATGTTAATCTCGTCGTTTTTAGTCTGACCATGTTCTGAGGCGTACATAATGCCATCACTGCCCCAGGCTATTCCCTGGGGATTTCGGTGTCCGTAGCTATACACATAGTTACCGAAGGGATTGTCAGTCGGTACACTGCCATCGGGATTCATGCGCAGTATTTTACCTGCCAGTGAATTCTTATCCTGGGCCAGGTCCCGTTGAGAGGCATCCCCGGTGGTGATGTAAAGTTTACCATCGGGGCCGAATTTCAACCGGCCCCCATCATGTACCTGGGAAGCAGGGATATTATCCAAGAATATAGTCTCATTTTCGAGTTTTTCATTTAATATAAATCGGGATACTCTGTTGAAGTTACCTGAAGTGTAGTATAAGTATATGTAACGGTTTTGGTCGAATTTTGGATCAACAGCCACACCTAAAAGACCTGATTCGCCATTGGCAGTGGTGGTAATGTTAGCCACTAATTTAACCTGATTTCCCTCCAAAATATTGACCCTCCCCGGCCTTTCAGTGAATATCATCCTTCCGTCTGGTAAAAAGGCCATGGCCCAGGGCACTTCCAGGTTATCAGCCACTACCTCGGTTTGATTACCTGTATTCTGCATCGGACCGGGTAATAGAAGATAAATTCCAATACCAATTAGTAAAATAAGTAAAATCACCCCAACTATTAGCAGATTTCTCTTGATTTTATCTCCCCCTATCTGCTTATTACATATAGTTACTTCTTCATTTTATATTTTCAAAAAACCGAATAAATCATTATCATATAATTCCACAAGTTAATATAAATCGAAAGAAATTGCGAGGCGATTTGAAATGATCATAGAAGTTAACCATCTTCTGGTCCAGGAGAGATTGAGCAGGATTAGAAGACGTGATGTGGGGCGTGTTGAATTCCGGTCCGGAGTGAGAGAAATTGGTCGCCTGTTGAGCTACCAATTTGCCAACAGTCTGGAGAAAGAAGATTTTAAGGTGGAAACTCCCCTGGAAACAGCTAATGGAGTTCGGATTAAGGACTGGGACGATTTAATTGTGGTCAGTGTACTGCGGGCCGCCATACCCATGGTGGAGGGAATCATGCGGGTATTTCAGGAGGCTCAATCCGGGGTGGCCGGCGCCTGGAGGGGTGATAAACCCCCATTTCCCGTGGAAGTAGGTTATTTAAGACTCCCTGAGGTAGATGGTAAAATAGTTATCGTGGCTGATCCCATGCTGGCCACCGGGAACACTCTGGTGGCTATTCTGGACCGTATTAAAGAGTTGGGAACTCCCAAGCGCCTGGTGATGTTTAACATCATCTCGGCGCCAGAGGGAATAAGAAAAGTGCTTAAAAAGCATCCTGATCTGGAGTTGTACACCGCATCCATTGATGAAGAACTCACCGATGACGGTTACATAGTACCGGGACTGGGCGATGCCGGAGACATTGCCTTTGGTAAACCCTGCCAATAGAATTAACGGCATAAACCCTTATATCTGGCCTATTAGTATAGGGATTCACCATGGGCCGCAGCCACAATCCCCGGAAGTTTCTGTACTCTCAGTTTATGAATAGCTTCCATACCTTCTTCCGGAAAGGCCACGACTTCAGAAGAAACTACTGTACTGGACAGTACGGCAGCAGCTGGTGGGGTGACCACAAAAACAGATTTATACTTATTCAAGGCATCGATGGTTTTGGAAGACAATGCCCCCTTTCCAAGGTGTATGCGCACTCCTGCCCGGGATAAAGGTGCGATGCTTTCCTCGATCTCCTCCTTGTTACTGGTGGTGGGGGATATGCCTGCCGGGCTAACTGCGGTGTGCATGATCACTGTCCCTTCTAGATCAAAGGGTACATCTCCTTTTTTTATGAGTTTAACCAGCCGAGGTAGGGCCGCATCACGGCCGGTGTAAATAACACCAGAGAGGGTGATAAGATCACCAACCACTAACTCCTGGACCACTTCCCGACTAAGTGGAGTGTTGATATTTATAAAATTATGTTCCATAGAAAGCCTTTCCCTTAATTTATGGATTCTAAATCTGTTAGAAAATTCTCCAGATGTTCTTTTTTAATNTGGGGCATGATTATGATACGAATAGCTTTTGGGTAGGCGGAAATAGAAGGCAACCATCCCTGATCCACCATGCCTTGGGATATTTCATTCACAGATAGTTTGGATGAATGAAAAGCCACTATGTTAAGTTCTGGTTCAGTTACCAGTTCAAAACCGGCCTTTTCTATGCCTTCCGCCAGAAAAGAGGTTAGTTCCATGCATCGGGTGGCAATTTTACGGTACCCATCCCGGCCCAGATGTTTTAAGAGAGCCCAGGTAGCAGCAGTGCTGGCCCCAGTCCGGGTGCCTACAATGGTAGACTGTCGGTCCTCAGTCAGGTAGGGTGTTTCTATACTCATGGACTCTAGAAATTCCTGGGAACGGAATAATATGCCCCCAGTGGGTATGGGGGCCAGGCCCATCTTATGGGGGTCTATGGTTATGGATGAAACCCCCGGAATCTTAAAATCAAATTCTGGTAAATTATATCCTGCATCCCTCAGGAATGGTATGGAAAATCCTCCAAAGGCAGCGTCCACGTGGAGGTAGATATCATTATCCCTACAGATATTTGATAAACCCTGTATGGGATCTATCTTACCCAGTTCGGTGGTCCCGGCCACTCCCACCACAGCCACCGTCTTATCAGATATAAGATTCTCCACAGAATTGAGGTCGACCCTATAGTTCTCATCCAGTTCTGCTTCCCTCAGATTAAGACTCAACATCTCCGCTGCTTTCTTGAAGGAGAAGTGGGCGGATTTTGGGACTATGATCTCACCATCGGTTATTTCACTGATGTTACGGGCCGCCCGCATGGCCATTAAATTAGCTTCTGTTCCCCCCGTGATGATATGACCCTGAACATCCTGTTTCCCAAGCATATCCCCCAGAATGGATATTACTTCATCTTCCAGGTCTTTAGTGCCTGGGAAAAGTCCAGGATCCCCCAGATTAGATTCTAAAAACATGGCGTAGGCTTCCAGGGCTACTGGATGGGGGCAGGTGCACATAGATCCCAGTATTCTGCCGGACTGATAGGTTAAGTCCCTTTTTTTGTATTCCCTGAGAGTTTTAATGACCTTATCTCGGGATATTCCCTTGTCCTGCATTTGATCCCTAATATAAGATTTTTATGGGCCTTTAGAATAAAAATAAAATAAAGAAATATGGAGTTTATATACTCCTACTGTTGTAGCATCTTGCGGGCAGCTTTAAGTAAGAGTTTCTTCTCGACCCGGGCCACGGTTTCGCGCACATCAGCCACAGCATCGGTGTTGGCAGATACTGAGGTTATTCCAAGTTCAACCAATTTTTCCACGATGGATGGGATGCTTCCAGCCTGCCCACATATACTGGTTTTCACTCCGGCCTTGTTACACTCGATAATTACCCTTTCAATGAGTTTAAGCACTGCTGGGTGGCCTTCACTGTATAAACCGGCTACTTTCTCGTTATTTCGATCGATGGCCAGGGTGTACTGGGTGAGGTCGTTGGTTCCAAAGCTCACGAAATCCAGTCCTTCAGCTATGAAGTCCTCTATGATCATGGCTGCGCCGGGTGTTTCCACCATTACCCCGAATTCTATGTTTTTCTGGGGTTTAAGGCCTACTTCACGGGCTATTTTTTTGGCTTGTTTCAGCTCGTCAGGGTGCTGCACCAGGGGGAGCATGATGCCGATGTTGGTGTATCCCTGTTCATGGAGCTTTTTGATGGCTTTAAATTCTGCCC
>DAHVOW010000020.1 GCA_027318585.1 Methanobacteriaceae archaeon
GGAATTAATATCAAAAATTTATATAAAAATAAAGAAGATAGGGTTTCATTACTCCGAGAACTCCAAAATAACGGCAGCTTAGGAGATTATGAAGTGGAGATGATTGGTAAGGATGGTCAGACCCGTAATCTGCTGGTAAGTGCTAATCTAAAAGATGAAGTAATCTCCGGGATGTTTATGGATATCACCCGGGTTAAATTGGCCGAACAAAGATTAAGGGAAAGTGAGGATCGTTACCGTTCTCTGTTCAATCAAATGACCGAAGGCTTTGCAGTGCACGAAATTGTATATAACTCACAGGGAAAACCAGTTGATTACCGCTTTATTGATATAAACCCTGCTTTTGAAAAACTTACAGGGCTTAAAAGAGATGATGTAGTCGGAAAACTAAAAAGTGATGTTGTACCTGATGATAATGTGGACTGGGCTAAGATTTATGGAAAAGTAGCCCTTACCGGAGAGGCTATCCGTATAGATGACTATTCCGATACTTTAAAACGTCATTATGATATCTACTGCTACTCACCCAAGCCCCATCATTTTGCCACCATATTCACCGACATAACCGAACGTAAAGTGGCAGAAGACAACCTAAATGTAACTTTAAAAAGGTTAGAAAAATCTAATTACGATTTAGAACAGTTTGCATATGTAGCTTCTCATGACCTGCAGGAGCCTTTGCGTATGATAACCAGTTTTTTGCAGCTATTAAAAAAACTCTACGGTGAAAAATTAGACAACGATGCTAATGATTTCATAGGATTTGCAGTGGATGGCGCGGATAGAATGCAGAAATTAATAAACGGACTATTAACATTTTCACGTCTTAATACCAAAACAATTGAATTCAGAGAAATAGATGCCGAAGAAGTATTAGACCAGGTAAAATTCGAATCAAAAATTTTTATTGAAAAAAATGACGCAGTAATCACACATGATCCTCTTCCAGTGATATCCGCTGATTACACTCAAATGGTACAGTTACTCCAGAACCTGGTAGTTAATGCCATTAAATACAGTGGTGGTCCTCAAAGACCACAGGTCCATATTTCTGCCAAAAGAGAAGGAATGGAATGGCTATTTTCGGTGCGTGACAATGGCATTGGAATTGAAGAAAGCCACAATGACAAGATTTTCAAAATATTCCAAAGACTGCATGGAAGAGATGAATACGAAGGGACTGGAATAGGTCTGGCTATAGCAAAGAGGATAGTAGAAAGACATGGCGGAACCATATGGGTGGAATCAGAACCAGGAAAGGGTTCCACATTCTACTTCACCATCCCACAGGAGGTTGATTATGAGTTTTAGCGAGAATTTAACGGGTAAAATGGTTGAAATTTTACTAATCGAAGACAACCCGGGAGATATCCGATTAATAAAGGAAGTGTTTAAAGATGCTAAATTACACAACAATCTCCATGTAGCTTTGGATGGGGAAGAAGCTATGAAGATGCTGCACCAAGAAGGTGAGTTCTTCAAGGTATCGCGACCAGATCNGATACTCCTAGACCTAAACTTGCCCAAAAAGAATGGTAGAGAGGTTTTAAGAGAAATTAAAGAACATGAAAGTCTTAAAAGCATTCCAGTAGTTATATTGACTACTTCCAATGCCGAAGAGGATTTAATAGAAACCTATAAACTTGATGCTAACTGTTACATTACCAAACCAGTTGACCTGGACGAGTTCATTAAAGTGGTAAAAAGTATCCAAAATTTCTGGTTGGAAATAGTAAAACTGCCTCCCCGGTGATGAAATGAATAAAATCAAGGTTCTTTTGGTGGAGGATAACCCGGGCGATGTGGTGATAATCCAGGAAATGTTCAAGGAAATCTATGGTGTTGATTTTCAAGTTACACATGCGGATAGACTTCATGATGGAATAGATCATCTTAGGGATGCTGATTTTGATATTTTACTTCTGGATTTAAACCTTCCCGACAGTCAGGGGATCGAAACCTTTAAAAATATGAATAAGAATGCTCAGGATATGCCCATCATAATACTCACCGGATTTTCTGATGAGGAAATGGCCATTAGTTCGGTAGGAGAGGGTGCCCAGGATTACCTGGTGAAAGGACAGATAGACAGTCCACTCTTATCCCGATCCATTAAGTACGCCATTGAGCGTAAAAACATAGATAGAAAATTAAGAAAAAGCGAAGAGAAATATCGGCTTATGGTGGAGAAGATACAGTCTGGAGTGTTTTTGATAAACTCCGATAATAAATTGAAATATGTAAATGAAGCCATGGCCAAAATGTTAGGTTACAAAGTAACCGAGATGATTGACAAGAACATCTTTAATTTTACCGTGCCCACCGAGGAATATAAACTTAAAGACCATCTGAAAAGCCTTAAAAAGAGACCAGCCCAGACTTATGAACTGGAATTTATCACCAATAAAGGTTCGAAGGTGTGTTTTTTGATAGCCACCAGTGCCCTCTATAAAGGAAATGACTACTTAGGCGCTATTTCTATTATGACTGATATCAGTGCCCGCAAAGGGATGGAGAAATCCTTAATGGATGCTATGATCGAGAAAGACAATGAGTTCTTTTTAATAATGGGCAGTATGGTGGAGGCCATGAAACCACTTATCCAACAGGATAGCGTGGAGGACTATCATGATAAATTTACTTAGGTTCATTTAATGATGATCTAAGGATTTCCTGCAGGACCCGGGCATTGTTATGATCCTCATCTTTAGCAGCGTAGACTAATGTCATATTTTCTTCTTTCTTGACAATTTCTATTATCTGATGAATATACTGCTGGTTATCCTTCAATTCCTCCCGGTATCTGGTCTTGAATTCTTCCCATCTATCTGGATCGTGGGCAAACCACTTGCGAAGTTCATTGGAAGGTGCTATTTCTTTAAGCCATAGATCTATCTTTAGCCTATTTTTACTGACACCGCGGGGCCATAAACGATCAACCAGTATTCTATATCCATCTTTATCACTAACTGGCTGATATGCCCGTTTTATATGTATCATTATTCCAACTCACTAACCATAATCTAATTATTCTCCTGCGCCCTTCTCACAATAAAATAACCCCACTAAATTATAATCTCGGGCTACGGGACACTTATCACATTTACAACCCCATTTCTCAAATGGACAAGTAGATTTACCCCTGGCGCAAAAGAAGAGCTCATTATTCTTTCCCATACACTGATTATAAACCGGACAAACAGGGCAAAGACATCGAATAGCATTTTCTTCATTGTTAAATGATTTTATATCCATTTAACCACCATACACCGCAGATTACTTCAGATACTCGTCCTGCTCTTCTCCCAGGTATTCCCGATAGGATAGTGCCTTGAATTTGGTTCCCAGATCACGCGTGATCCTCTCCATCCTTTCCACTTTATCCTGGATATTTATGTCCTTTAATTGGTGTAAATCGTCTTCCATCTCTGCCAGACTGGTTATCATATCTAAAAATAGTTTTTCTGACACGATCATGACCTTTACCCCTTCACCATACAGTTTAAGATCATTGGGTTGACATTCTATTTTACAGTTTTTCACAGTTCCTACAATGGGCTGTGGTTCCATATAATTCACCCCCTTAATGTGTATTATCAGAAATCACGAATTTGTAGAGATGATGGGATGATAGTATGAAATGGAGCATGGTTTCAGTATAATCCCGGGCTGAATCCACGTCATTTAGATCATAGTCTTTTTTAGACATGACTTCCTGAAATCTTCTACGAGTTTCCCCCTCCACCACATTTTTTAAAAACTCGATAGTCTCGGTAGGGTCTTCTTTTTTTATATCCTCCTCGGCCAGGGGCACTACAGGTCCCCAATCCAGCCCTGCTGGTTTCAGTCCAGTGTAGTTTGCTCCTTCCCCTTCACGGTGTAATCGCACTGCAGTTTCAAAGAACCAGAGATCAGCAACCTCAGCGGCATCGGCACCTAATTCCCGGGCCTTTAGTACTTTATTAAACACCAGAGAAAGTTCTTCTTCTGCCGTTTTAGGTACAAAAGGCAGCACATAATTAACATTTCCTGTTTTTAAGGCAGTTCGACAGGCGGTGACTACCGGTCCGTCCAGTGTATCACAATGTGGCGCCATAAAATATCACCTCGCTTATATTTTTATTTTTAATCGATAATAAATTCATCAAGTAACTTAAAAGAAACTAAATTGAGCTTAAATCCATTACACTCTTTGACAAATTAAGTGATATGAAGCCCCAAATATTAATAAAAATGGTGTAATAGATTTATTAAAAATTTTAGACGTGTCTACATGGACTCTTCAAAGACCCTCACATATCGGCTTCGCAATCAACAACTTTCAGAATCCAGATTCAAGGAGCCGAGCCAATTAGTATCCCATTTAGGTGCACTACAGGCCCAGGACTACTCTGGTGCAAAATGGTCAGTCGGTCTCCGCTTGCTCAAGGGTACTGACCAACAGATAGAAAAATCGATCAAAATCAAGGAACTGTTCGAACCTGGCTTATGCTAGGGACTCTGCATTTCGTGGCCGTCGGCCGTTCGCTGGTTGTTGAGCCTTTTAGCTCCTCGGATCATCGCCAGGAATGCACGACGGTACCGGGAGCTGGGTCTTGATGAGTCAACACTGACCTGCAGTAATGAGATATTAAAGGGTGCTTTACCGGAAAATGAAAGGTTAAGTCGAACTGAACTGTTGAAAATTCTTAATGAGAACGGTATTTCAACTCAAAGACAGCGTGCGGCCTATATTCTACAACGAGCTTCTCTGGATGGAATTATCTGCCAGAATGTGACCATCTGCAATACCCCCACCTACCAGTCTCTGGATTCTGTGCCTGAATCTAAAGTTTTACAACCCGAGGATGCACTCCAAGAGCTTGCCAAACGTTATTTTACCACTCGGGCCCGGCTGCACTGCAGGATTTCGCGTGGTGGTCAGAACTTCTCATGGCCGACGCCCGGACTGGTTTGGAAGGAATAATATCTGATTTAGTCCCAGAAACTAGGAATGGTCAAACTTATTGGAGAAGCCCACGATCTAAACTGGTTTCCACTAAATTACCAGCGGTTCATTTGCTCCCCAGTTTCGATGAATTCCTGATCAGCTATAAAGATCACAGTGCTTCCTTGGATACTCCTGCCGCACAGAAAGTGGCGGTTGATAACAGGTTAAAAACACCATTATCCTAGATGGTCGTGTAGTAGGGACCTGGAAACGTGATTTGAAGGAAAACGAGGTGATTATCACCTCAAAACTTTTTATTAAACTCAATACCCTTGAAAATGACACATTAAAAATGGCAAAAAAACGTTATGGTGAATTCTTAGTTTTTAATATGTGAATAGTACATAATGCGCTTTTAAAATAAATATCAGAACTTATTTTACAAACGTGTCGTTTTGAAGGTCTTCCAGGGCCTCTTGAATCTCTTCAGGGGTGTTCATAACAAATGGCCCATAACGAGCGATGGGTTCATTAAGGGGATTTCCTGAAACCATAAGGAATCTAACTTCTTTTGAGGCATATACTCTTACCAATTCTCCATCACCAAACACAAGCAGGCAAGTAGAAGGTACAGTTGTTCCTTTATCCGGAGAACTAAATTCAAAATCTCCGAAGACCCCTTCACCTTCAAAAACATATGCAAAGGCGGCATGTCCCTCTTTCACAGGTTGTTCAAACAAAGCCCCTGCTGGAAGATAAACGTCTAAATATTCTGGATCGGCAAATATCTCGGTCACAGCACCTCTCACATCCTCGAACTCACCAGCTATGATTTTTACCACTGCATCATCATCAGTTTGAACTTCGGGGATCTTTGAAGCCTTAACTTCCTGGTAACGGGGCGTAGTCATTTTCGACTTGGCAGGCAAATTCACCCATAACTGAAATCCTTCCATAATACCATCTTCAGGTTCTTTAGGCATTTCCTCATGGAGAATTCCACTACCCGACGTCATCCACTGAACATCACCCCGACCAATAGTTCCCGAATTCCCAATACTGTCTTTATGTTCTACCTGGCCGTTTAACATGTAGGTAACCGTCTCGATACCCCGGTGGGGGTGCATTGGAAATCCAGCCAGATAATCTCGGGGGTTTTCTGATCCAAAATGATCAAAAAGTAAAAAAGGATCCAAATAGTCAAGCCGCTGTGTAGCTATGCTTCGACGCAGAAGTACTCCGGCACCTTCCATCACATAAATCGGCTCAATAATATCTACTATTTTTCTTAAAATAGTCATTCTAATTCCACCCACTTACTGTATCATCTGATCTGCCTATCCTTGATTTACTTAACTAAAGGAAGTTTACTCACTTTCCAACCGACAAAACCACCTAAGATATTGTAAACCTTGTGAAACCCTAATTCTATCATTATACCCATGAAATACTCTCCGCGCACGCCACTTCTACAGTATATGATGTAATTTTTATCTTTATCTATTTTATCCACTTTTTTCCTGAATTCATGGCCGTCATAATCCAAATTCTTGGCCCCCTGGATGTGTTCTTCTTCAAATTCGTCATGAGGTCTAATATCGAGAATAATTAAATTAGAGTCATTTTTATATTTTTCAATTAATTCAAATGCATCATCTGGAGTTATAGTTCCTGCAGGTGGTTCTTTTTGAGTTTTAGACATGATTTTTCCCCTTGATAATTAAATTAACATTTAATAGCTATTCTGACCTGTTTACTAACAAATAAATTCAAAAATCCTAAAACTGATAGGCAGCCATACCCAGATCCCCCAACCAGCTGTGATGAATCACGCTTCCTTCGGCTCCTTCTCCAGCTGCTCCAAATGCTGAAAGTAATGGCATATAATGGTCAGGATAGGGATGTGCTCGCTCTGGGTAAGGTGCCAACTGACGATAATTGGTTAGGAGATGTTCATCTCCACGGGTAACCGCATCGGTTAACCATTCATCAAAATCTTCTGCCCATTGGCTTGGTTCTCCTCCAAATTGAGCCCCGGAATATCCCAGGGGATGTACTGCACCGCCACTTCCTAAGATAAGTATATCTTCACTTTTTAGATCATCCAGGGCCCGGCCCACCTTCAAGTGCTGGGTTGGGTCCAGATGGCTCTGAATCGAGAGTTGAACCACGGGGATATCCGCGTTTGGATACATGAGCATTAAAGGCACCCAGGCACCGTGATCCAGGCCCCGCTGACCATCCACTTGACAGGGAATCTCCGCGGCTCTGATGAGTTCCGCTACCTCTTCTGCCAGTTGTGGATCGCCTGAAGCAGGGTACTTAATTTGGTATAACTCTTCTGGAAAACCATAGAAATCGTGAATAGTTTTTGGTCTTTTCACGGCGTTAACAGTCGGGATAGATGTGACCCAGTGGGCGGATATGCATAGCACAGCTTTCACTTTATTAAACTTGGGGCCCAGTTCTTTCAGGAATTGTCGGGCCGGTACATCCTCCAGGGGCAGGGTGGGAGCCCCGTGGGAAATAAAAATGGTTGGTATTTGATTTTCTACCATGATGTTTGCCTCTTATAATTTTTTTTGAATATTTTTCGAAATTATTTTAAATCCCATACTTCAACAATTCTTTAAGTGGAAAACAGGCATTGCACCGGGCACAACCGGCTTTTGCTTTTAAAAGGTTCAATCCACATTCTCTCATAGTATCTAACCATTCTCCATAAATTAAAATTGCATCCTCTAATTTTGGTGGTTTTCTATTTTCATAATCAGCACCATAAAGTGGCCGGAAGGGTTTGGGTAGGGGTATGGCCCCGGTTTCGGCTATCTTTCTAATTCCTTCTATGGTTTTTTCAGGAGGCTCCAGGCCGACAAGTATCCAGGAACTCACCTGATTTTCCCCTAAAACATCCACAGCATTCTTCATAGAACTCAGGTAGGCGTCCAGAGGATTTTTTCTGGCCTTGCCTGGGATGACCTTTTTTCTACTTTTCTGGTCATAAACCTCCAGGTTAAAACTCATTGCATCAGTACCTGCCAAATGGAGATTTTCTATTTCTTCCCGGCTTTGGGGGCCGATCTCTATGAAAATGGGAAGCGTGCTCACCTTTCTTATCCTGGAGATGGCGTTGCCATATATCCTGGCAGCATTTTTAAGTGCCCCGGCGTTAATGTTAATGTCCTTGGGTTCAATGTAGAGTTTTCTTTTTAAAATCTCTTTGTCTGTGAGATCCGGATTGTATTTATCCTCGATGTTAAAACAAGCCCTTAAATCAGGATTTTTTTCTAGGGCCTCTATGGAATGGGTTAACTGCTGTGGGTGGCGAAATACCACCTGGTTGCCTACGTCAATTATGCAGAATTTACAGCCCTGCCCTTCCTTTTTGTAGGTGCAGAAGTTGGATAGGGCGGTGGCCAGAGAATCTTTACCATGTAACTGTATCTGGTCAGAATGAGGTGTTAAATGCCAGGCTGGTTCTCTTAAAGTGGTTTTTGTAACTTTCTCACCATTTTTTAGTATCCAGCCCTGATTATCTATGATCTTGAACTGGTAGGGTGATTCTTCCAGGAAGGGTTGGAGGACCCCAATGTTACAGGGTTCTTCCTGATGTCCTAAAAGAAAGGATTTTCCGCTTCCAGCCACTCCCGCCCTTGATTTCCCCCCTTCGGCATAGGCTTCCGGTACTATCTCCCTGGCGTAAGGTGCGGTGGGATCCACTCTTATGCCCTTACAGAGAAGATCCGTTTTTAATCTGGTTATTTGACTCATTTTAGAATCCTTAATTAAACCTTAACATAGTAATAATTCAGAAAATATGAAATCAATAGAATATTAAAAAAAAGGATGGTAAATTAAATTAGTCGCCACTTAAAAGGCCACCAATTGCTCCCCCAATACCCATGGCCACGATGTTCACGATTAGAGAAACCAATATTATCGTCAGACCAGTGACTAATCCTGCTGCAAATCCGGCGATACCACCAAAGATGGTCCCTCCAATAATCAACAGTATAGCTATTACTATGGATCCGAATGCACCGGCCACGGTAGCATTCCACAAACCGCCTAAAATACCTTCATGAACCCAGTACCCCACAATAAATCCGGCTATGAACAGTCCCAGGTTAGTTCCCCAGTAGGTATTTAAAAGATATCCAAACAAGTTACCAAGTATCACTGCTAAAATAAATCCAACAATTACTGGACCCCATTTCACCATATAATTCCCCCTTATCTTTGATATTAGTAATAGTAAATATGGAATTAAACCTATCTAAACATTTGGATTAATATTCACTGTCAGTTTTCTGGTACTCAGCCAGCAATTGTTTCTCTTGTACTTTTTTTGGGAACTTAAAGAACACAATTGCCGCTCCAATTAGGATGGCGATGATCCCTGCCACATAAGCCCACATGTCTCCCGCTAGAAAAGAAACTTTAGCAGCATGGATAATTTGGGTTGAATACTGGGGATTTTGCTGTGCCAGGGCTGCAGCACTGGAAAATGATTTCTGAAGGGTTGCTTGTATCCCAATGGAGATTTGTTCCTGGGCAGAACTGGGCAATGAACTGATCTGTGAAGCTATTGAGCGAGCATAACCAGCGGTTAACAGTGCTCCGAAAATGGAGGTCATGATGGCCCCTCCAAAGTCACGCTGCAAATCTGCCGTGCCGGAGGCCATTCCTACCCGTTTAACCGGGACTGAACCGGTAAGTGAATGGGAAGCCGGAGTTCCTGCCAGCCCCACACCTATTCCTACCAGGGCATATGCCAATCCCACCTTCCAGTAGGGAACGTTCTCCTGCCATAATAATAGCATGGTGAAGAAGCCTAACAAGCAGAATAGATAGCCTAAAAGGAGTGTAAATCGGGCCCCACGGGACTCTACCAGCTTGGCCGAACGTGGCGCTACCAGGATCATTAAAAGAGCCGCCGGTAAAATTGAAAGTCCGGCATCCAGGGTGGAATAACTGAGAACGTTTTGTAAAAACTGCTGACCAATGTACATAGCCCCCATTAGTGAACCAAAAACTATGGTACCTGCACAGGCCGCTACCCAAAATATACTGCGACTGGCTACTTTAAGATCATAAAGCGGATTATCCACTTTTCGTTGGCGCCTGATGAATAAGATTCCAGCAGCAAGAGCCATAATCATTAAAAAGATAACCAGAGTTCGAGAATTAGGTACCGGAGCGAAATTAATGGCCAGGATCAATGTTCCCAGCAATATAAGTGATAATAGTCCTCCTATGTTGTCTACTGGCTCTTCAGTCTCATTAATATGATCTGGAATGAGCTTTATGGCCATTATCAAAGCCACCACGGCCAGGGGCAATGTAATTAGGAATACGGAACCCCAGTTGGCAAATGTTAAAAGGTATCCGGAGAGTAATGGTCCCAGGGAGGCAATTGCCGCCCCGATACCGGACCATAGTGCAATGGATTTTGTTCTTCTCTCACCATCCCATAAAGCAGCTATCATGGCCAGAGTAGTGGGAAAAGCCATCCCTGCAGCCAAACCACCAATGATACGTGCACTAATCAGGATCTCGATAGAAGGGGCGAAACCAGCCACTAAAGATGCAGGTATGGCCAGCAGAGTACCCATGATAAGCATCATCTTCCGACCATGGTGGTCACCCAATGCACCAAACCACAGTACTGATGCTGCCAGCCCCAGGGAGTAGCCTACTGCCACTAGGTTAATCTGTACCTGTGAAGCATCAAAGGCAAATCCAATGGAAGGAAGAGCCACATTGGCCACTGATAAATTTAGATTGGCCACCGCCGCCACCAGGATGAGGGTAGCAAGTACTATCATCCCAGGGTCATCATTCTTATTGGTATGTAGTTCCGCGTTCATTTTTTAAACCCTTTTAAACCCCCATTACCAGGGGGCTGATTCATTATTGGACTTGGCATGGATTAACTAAAAAATAAATTTACTAATAATAAAAATGAAAAAAATTAATCAAATCTCTATAGAGATTGATTCATTTAATTCACTTTTAACGGTTGAATCTTCCTTTTATTCTCCTGTACTGCTCCACTAAATCTTTTATCTGTTCTTTCGGATTATTCTTAGTACTGTAAGGTAATATTCCGCCTTGAAGGATTATTTCTTCTTTTTCTAATTGATTAAGGTTCTTGTAACCTTTTTCTTTCCATAAATCAAGCCATCCCTTAGGAGGACGCTCCAGGTTATTGATGTCCATACCAAAATGTTCTCCCCACAGCACCTTCCTGAAGTTTTCAATGTAACCCGACTGGTTGGGGCCCATATCGAACATTAAAGCATTCATTTCCATGTTTCGATGATTTTCTGACGTTTCACTACTTCCGAACTCCTCTGCACAACTTAATGAAGACCCGTCCAGATTAGCAGTGCCAATTGTTGCCCAGATATCGTCAACAATAGCCACTTTACTGTGGATGTAACAGTTGTGCAGTTTATTCTTTCCATTCAGGAATTTACCAGACCATTTGGCAAAAACCCCAATTTGAGGATGCTCAATAATTAACCCCCCCAGATCAAGCCCCATTAGTTCAAAGCCGTAGTGTTGCCAGCTCCTATAGGTAGGGACATCAGGGACCTCATTAATGAGCATGATGACCTGTAAATCTGGATTCAGTTCTAATGCTTTTTTTAAAGCCCCTATAATATATTTGTTGGTAAAATACTGGTTTTCGAGGTATATGAAATCTTGTGCATTGGTAATTGCTTTTCTGTAAGCTTCCAGTACCCCTGCTTCTCCTTTAGTTGTAATAGTTTCGGGGGTAATGGACCTTACGATTTGAAGGGACTTACCTTCAACCCTTAAATCAGGAGTGAGTCTCCCCATATTACCTAGTGCATTATAGCTGATTTTTTTATTTTCAGATTTATTTTCGCTAATTTTGTTTTCACCCTTGAAGTGTAAGTCGGATAGATAATTCCAGAGTTCAGTGAAAAATTCTTCCAGATTGCTAACTACCGGCCCTTCGAAATAGGTGGAAACATCATGGTAAGGGCCTTCATTCTTTTCTAAACGTCTTGGCTCGTCTAGGTCATGTTTACTGGTATCCCAGTAACTCTGAGTAAAGGGAGATCCAATAATAAATCCTTGGTCTCCATCGGCAACTATTACCTTGGCATGCATGGAAAAAGGGCCTTTTGCTGGGAATCTTCTTACTTCCACTTCACTTTCTTTAAAATAGGCATATAACTCATCGTAATTATCAGGAACCACCCTGTTTTCATTTATGATAATTTTAACATCAACGCCACGTTTTTGAGCCTCTAGAAGTTTGTATGCTAAAGTGTCATCAGTTTTATAATGGGAAGGGTCGTCTGGAGATGGGAAAAATCGTGGCACAAATTCCGGGTAAAATACAAACTGGGTTAAATAAAGGTAAGACTTTGCTCGGTCTATTACTTCAACCATCTTTGCCCAGGCCTGATGATTATCGATCAGTATTTCAAAATTATTGTTGGGAGTAATCCGGGTTGGTAAATCACGATTTAATGTAACCTGCCATCCCTCTATCTCCGCACGGTTAATAACAATATCAGGTATCTTTTCAATGGTGCGGGTAATGTTTTGGTGAACTTCTGTCTCTCTAAGCTCGAATACTCCCAGCTGGTCCTTAACAATAACTCTCATATCCGGGTCTTTGTCTAGAATCTCCCTATATCTTTCCTGAGGGTAAATGATACGGTAATATCCATTTTCATCGGTAACCGCTGATCCTAAAAAGTCATCCCTCCAAGAGAATAAAAGATCATATTTGTCCTTTATAAAATCCAGGTAACTACCGATAATTCCTTCTTTACCTAAAAAACCATCTTCTTTAGTGAAAATTTCGTCTTTAAAGAAAGATTTAACCTTAGATCCCAGGAGATTCAGGGCATTTAATTCAATTTTTCCGTAATCAACATCCTCGGCTATGACGGTTAATCCGGGTAGGGGACGAGCATTTTCATCTTTAACTATCCCTTCAACCCCTATATTACCACTATTAAATCGGATAATACCAAAATCAATAATTTCATCTTCCAGGTCCCTAGAAGTAGTCATGATAATTTTTTCATCAATTAAAAAGTCTATTTTTATTCGATTTTTGTCTTTTTCCATGAATTCAGGTTTTAAAGATAAATTCAATTCAAATTTACCATTTTTATCAGTTACTGCATCACCGAGGGCAGGATCATCAGAAAAAATTGAAGAAGAAACCAAAATTACCTTCAATTGAATTCCAAATATTGGGTTTTTTATATCATCAACAAGTTGTCCGTATACCCTACATTTTTCCATAAATATCCCCTTTCCTATTGAGTTATTAGTGGAAATTTCATCCCTATCCGGTAACTTAATTTATATAATATTTTATTATAAACCATTTAAAATAAATAATTATTTATATTAAATTGTTTTACTTTTAATAAGAGCTATTAAAATAATATTTATGGGAATTAATGAAAAAAAAGGTTATAAATAAATTTTAAATAAGTATGAGGGATAGAATGAGTGATGAATCTAAAATACCACCATTTCTTCGCCAAATAATTGTTATAGCCGTTATTTTTGTGGCACTTTTAGGAATGAAATACACTTCAGAGATTCTGGGGCCAATACTGATTGCAATCTTTTTGAGCATAATTATTTACCCCGTTCTGATGTGGCTTAAAAAAAGAGGCCTCTCTTACAACCAATCAGTGGCGGTAACACTGGTAGGTATTCTGGCGTTAGGTGCAGCAATATTAGGTTTTCTCGTGATTTCATTGGGCCAATTGGTAAAAGAAATTCCTAATATGACCATAAGCTCTTCTGGAATCCTGGCCCAATACGGAAATGATATAATTAAATTTATTGTCACCAACATACCCATTGAGAATATTACCGGACTCATTACCATCGGAACGTTCCTCATCTTTGCCGTAATGTTCCTGGTTTATGAGCTTCCTCTAATAAAAGAAAGATTAGTAAAGGGATTGGGTGCTGATAGTCCTAGTCTGAACAAGATATTTTATATTATTGAGGCCAACATCAATTATTTCATAATCCGTGCCAAAGTAAACCTTATTTATGGATTAGGTGTTTCGGCAATTCTTTTTATCTTCGACATCAACTTCGCAGTTCTATGGGGACTTTTGACCTTTGCCCTGGGATTCATCCCCTACCTTGGAATTATAATCGCAGCTATCCCTCCTGTTTTAGTAGCATGGGCAAAATACGGTATCGGAGGAGCTATCGTCATGGGGGTGTTCTTTATAATAATCAACACCATCGCAGAAAGTTACATATTCCCCAAACTAACTGGAAAAGGACTTCAAATGTCAGCATTTGTGGTTTTTGTTTCCTTATTTGTATGGGGATGGGTTTTAGGTCCCACTGGATTTTTAATCGGGGTGCCTTTGACCATTATCGTCATAAAATATCTGCAAAACTATGAAGAAACCCGCTGGCTGGCCTTACTGATGACCAGCGAAGAAGAGGAAAAGACACCGGAGAAATAGTTTTTTTAAATAAAAATCGGTTTAATATTCAAGTTTGGACTATTTAGACCTCTAAATTTTTTAAATAAAAACTAGTGATACGATTTTTAGTGACGGTTTTCCAGATTGGGGAGATTTTATCACATGTTATTTGTTTTATTCAATTAATTTTTCATAGATTTCTAGGATATTTGTTGTAATATTTTCCCAATCAAAACAGTTTTCTACTTTTTTTCTACCATATTCGCCCATTTCTCTGGCAATATTTTCATTTTCAAGTAAATACATTATTTTTTTGGATAATTCATTTAAATTACGTGGTTCCACAAGAAAGCCATTCTTACTATCTTCTATGACTTCAACAACTCCTCCCGATTTATAGGTTACAGCAGGGATATTACATGCATTTGCCTCAGTCAAAACCATTCCGAACCCTTCTCTGGTGGATGGAAGAGCTAAAATACTTGATTTTTTTATTTCTGTTATAACATCACTGTATTCCAAATCACTTGCAAAATCAACTTGATCATTTAAGTTTAGATCATTAACCATTTTCTTTAAATTATCCTTTTCAATGCCGTTTCCAACTACTTTTAGGTAAACGTCTTTAGAGTCTTCTTTTAATAATTTAACCACATTAATCAGATCATCCACATGTTTATGTGGTGCTAATCTTCCAACAAAAATAATTGAATCGTTATTTTTTTTATCAACAATAATTGAATCAACTAATTGCAAATCAACACCATTATACAATAAATCTATTCTTTCTGGATTCACTCCATAATTTTTAGTTAATGCTTTTTTTGTATGATTGCTTACAGTTATTATTTTATCATAAGGAAGTCTTAAAAGAAATTTTTCAATGAAAGGAGCTACTTTATTAAGAGTGAGCCATTGATCATCCCTACCCGAACTTACATCATGAATAGTTCCAATAATCGGAGTTCTTTTGATTTTGCCTCCGAAAAATCCAATAATAAATGGCGCATACTGCTGCGAATCGATAATATCATAGTCATTCTTTAAAATCCACAAGAAAGCGGATACAACATAATGAATAAAATCAGAAACAGTCTTATTAGGCGGATTTCTGATCACAGGACCAACATGATGAACATTAATTCCTTCTACCACTTCATGATCATCTACGCCCTGCAACTTCATGCCGATAACATCAACATGATGTCCTCGATCAACAAATCTTTTTGCCAACTCAAAATAGCGTCTTTCTCCTCCACCGTTATAATGAGGTACAAAAAAGTCAGATACTATACAAATCTTCATTAATATCCCCTAATAAGAGTTTAAAATATTTACCACATGGAATAATTTCTGTTCATCCTAATTCATTTGAAATATTTCCCGGTAAATAAACATATTCCCCTTTCTTCTTTATTTTTGCAGGTACTCCCACAGCAATTGAATTTTTAGGAATATCGGTAATTACTACTGCATTGGCACCCACTCTGGAATTATCTCCAATATTTACATCTCCTAAAATCATACAACCCGCACCCAGATGAACATTGTCTCCTATTGTTGGATATTCATTCTCTTTATCCTTTAATCCGATTGTCACACCTTGAGCAATATCAATATTATTTCCGAGCTTTCCACCACCTATAACGATGCACTGCGGATGCATAATATATAAACCGATACCTATTTCTGTGGAAACAGATATCTCAATTGGATTTAAAAGAAAATTAAAAAACCTAAAAAACTTGTATAAACTCTTATTATCATTAACATAATAATATCTGCAAAGTCTGTACAGAAAGATGGCTCTAAATCCCCTGTCACTAATGAAATATTTGAATAAATAAGATAGTCTCTCTAGTTTAGAGCTTGGTTTTTTATTTATTACTCGATATAAATCACCATAAATCTGTTTAGCAACTTTCATATTCACATCACGATAAATGATTTAATTCATTTTTCATTCATCTCAATTCAGGATGATCTTACCGATTGAGATAATTAAGTAGTATTTTAGATGAACCGATCATGGATTTTAATTCGTGTAAACCATTTTTTCTAAGAATGGTATTTAATGCGATTGGTACATACGATGCAGATAGATAATATGTTTTCAACGCTTTATCGACATAGGCTTCAATATCTTCCTTGGTGAAGTCAGGATATGATATGATGCACTTTTGAAATCCGTTTTCGTCAATTGATTCTCCAAGATCATTAACTAAACAATAGTTATTTTCAATTATCCAATCATAAAATTCAGTTCCGGGTATGGGTGTTGCCACTGCAAATTGGACAATGTTAGGTTTTATCTCTTTTACAAATTGAATAGTCCTTTCTGCACTTTCTTTGGTTTCACCAGGTAAGCCAAATACAAAATCGCCTAATATTAAAAGATCTGCTCTTTTTGCATCTTTCATGAATCTTCTAGAGTCTTCGGTGGTAATTCCTTTTTTTATGTTTTTTAGAATTCTTTCATCACCAGATTCAAATCCAACATCTAGGAGCCTACAACCCGCTTCTTTCATTAACTTCATGGTATCATAACTCAGACTCACTCTAGAGTTGCAGGACCAATTCATGTCCAAGTTCCTTTCTTTGATTTGAATACAAAAATCTTTGATTCTATTTTCGTCAATTGTGAAGGTGTCATCTTCAATGAAAATTTCATTAACTTCCGGCAATTCATTGGATACATATTCAAATTCATCTAAGATGTTTTCAACACTTCTAATCCTATATTCTCTACCCATTAATGTTTTAGGCCATGAACAGAATGTACAATGATTAGGACATCCCCGACCAGTGAAGATTTGAACCATAGGGTGTAATGTGTGGCTTAAAAGATAATCATCAACACTAAGATGTTCTTTGTATACTCTAGAAACAAATGGAATCTGATCCAGTTCTTCAGAGGTTATATAATCTCTTTCAGGATTATCCATAATCATATCATTTTTCATATAGGATATTCCTCTGACCCCTTCAAGACCCTCTCCATTTTCTATTGCTTCCACAACATCATTGATGGTAAAATCAAATTCAAATTTAGCTACAACATCAACTCCTCCATCCAAGATCTTGTCGGAAAACTGTGAAGTAGCAGGACCCACCATTATAGATAAAGAACCAGAAATATCTTTCAGTTCTTTTGAGATCTTAATGTCATTTTCAAGGCTGGCAAAATTTGTCTCTATAACAAATATGTCCGGATTAAAATCTTTAAAATCTTCTATTAGATCACCCATATTCCAATTTAATGCCGGAGCATCTACTAATCTAACATTATGACCTTTAGATTCAATTACTCCTGCAGCATAAGATAACCAGATTGGATACCAGTACGTGCCACCGCGACTAACAATTCCCTGCCATCGAGTGCATCGATGGAATTTTGGTAATTCTCGCCCATCTACTATGTATGGAGGATTTAAAAGATAGATTTTCATTTTTTTTTCCTCATTAAATTTTTTTCTAACTACTTAATTTGATTTAAAAATTGATTTTCCGTCAAATTCAATTTTTCTTGAATTGATACCGTAATGATCTAAAATACTTGGAGCTACATCAATTAATGATATATTACGGTCGGATATATCTCTATTTATGTTCTTAGTTAATAATACCGCCCTATTTGCATGGCCTCCTGAAGCAACATTGTGATCATACGATTTTCCTAACAAATCTGTAAACAAATCCCATCCCACACAGTATTCAGTTTCTAAATCAAAAACTAAGTCTGGGAAGATCCTATCAATATATTTACCTTCATAAACTTCTTCTCTTTTTTTAACGCATCTGATTATAGGTTCCTCAGAGGTTTCGTTTAATTTAATTAATTCGTCAATTAATTGGTGTCTTACTTTATCATATTCCTGGTCTGAAATCAAGTCCCGGTTTATTTCAATCCCCCCATAAGAATACGATTTAATGCCAGCAAAATGAGATAAAGTCGCGATGGATTGATCTGCTTCCACGTATCCCGAGGAAGAATATGCCGATTTGCTCAATTGGGTAATTTTTGGACTTAAAGTAACAATTTTGATTGCTATATGTTCGATGTTTAATTTATTAAGCACGTTTAAAGATATTTTTCTAATATTATTCAATATCTTTTTGTTTTTTCCCTTTATAACTACATAACCGAGTTTTCTGAGATATTCATTGATATTTATGGTTTTAATGGGCCTCATTTTATGGCCGTGATCACTTAATATCATGAAACTAAGATCCGGATTGGAATCCATAAATCTTCCAATTAATGCGTCAAAAAGGATATAATAGTCTAATATTATTTTTTGCATTTTTGTATTACCCGGATAGGTAGGATCATTTATATCAGAATAACGCCAAGTTCTATGTTGTATTAAGTCTAAAATGTTGAAATATACAAAAAACAAATCCCATTTACTTTTCTGGTAAATATTCATTGCCAGATCTTCATCTTGTTTTAAAATAGTTTTACCCAATTCAGCCCAATTATAAAGATTTTTCTCACCAGGAAATCCTCCCCACAAGTTTTTTATCTTTTTAGGAATATCATAATCTTTTTGAGCATCTTCAGGACTATATTTGACCTCCGACTCAGTCTTCATCCAATCTAACCGTACATCAAAATTGGATTTACTGATCATTATTCCATTCACTTTCCAGGGTGGATACATAAGTTGGGGGAATAAAATTGTTGTTTTATAACCTTCCATACCCACGAAATCCCAAAAAGCCCGCCCTTTTATCAGATCTATATTCAATTTCTTCAAATCACTTAAATTAGGATCAAAGATGTCATAAATATACAATAAACCATGATTTGCAGGATTTAAGCCGGTGTAAATACTTGCCCAGCAGGGAATTGTATCTGCGGGGAAAACTGGTTTAGACAAAAAAGTGTGACTACTATCCATAAGTTTAGAGAAGTTTGGTAAATCTTTTTTGTAATTCAATAATAGATTTGGATCAAGGGAATCTATTCCAATTATCGCTAATTTGTTTTCCATTTAATCTCCCAATAAATTTAGTGTATGTTCCAGAATTTGAGACTTGGCAGTTTTAAGATCACTGTTACCATCGATATTAATAACATTATCTGGATATATTTTCTCCAGTAAAGAATAGAGATATTTATAATCCTTAGAAACTCTTTTAGCATTATCTAAAGTTTTTATTTCATCTTTTTTCCTTGATAAAGCCGTTTCTGGTTTTACATGTATAATGAAAATGATATCTGGAGTTCCGATTAACCTTTTATAGATGCCAATCACTTTGAAGAATGTATTTTTAGAAAGATTAAATTCTTTATAAATTGCAAAAACTGTATCTAAATAAAATCGGTCAAAAATCATTACCTTTTTACTTTTAAATTTCATTGGAATGGTTAGATTCAATATTGTGAATTTAAAATAATCAACAAACACCAGCCATGGAAATGTATTCTTGAAGATTTTAACCAAGTATTTGTTACTTTCACTCATTTCTAAATTTTCATTTAGAGTAGCATTTTTTGAGCCAGGACTATCTGAAGTGGTCTGAACATTTTTAACAAATTTTCTAAGAAACCTTCGAAGCCAGGTATTGTCACCTTCAAACCACCATGTATATGAAACATCCATTTCTCTTCTTTTCAGTTCTTCATACAAATAACTGGATAGAGTGCTCTTCCCTGAGCCATCTACACCGAAAAAACAGATTAAGGCATTCATAGGGATCATTTATAAATTTATGTTTAAATTACCATTTTATAACTCTCTATAAACTAAATGGCGGATTAGAATGTATTTAACACCTCACCATAAAGAGTTAATAAGTCTATAAGATAGTTATCCACTGCAAATGGCAGAATTTTTTCTCGATTATTCACATTCACTTCACTAATGTTCTCTAAAATTTTAGATATGTCTCCTGGCTCTTCAATGAAAAATAGGCCATTTTCTTCTTGGAATAAAATAGGAATTGAACCGAAATTAGTTGTGATCACAGGCAAATTGCATGCCATTGCTTCTAAAACTGATAATGGAGTCTCTATGCATGCATTTTTCTCTTTACTTGGAAATACGTAACAATCAGATAAATTATAAACTTCCTCAATATTTTGAAAGTGTTTTAGCCACACTTTACAACCTTTCTGGTTTAATTTTTCGAAAACATTTAAGTCAATTTTCTCATTTTCCCTGCCAATTATCAAAACTTGATTCTTATCATCTTGAATCTCCATTAGCATATCAAGATTTCTTTGTCTCGTTAAAGAAGCAACATGTAATAATACGAACTTCTCTACAGGTATTTTGTATTTTAATCTTAATTTTGTTTTTTGGGAATCGTCCATTGGCCGGAATTTATCAATATCAACACTGTTAAAAAAATATTTGGTTGGAAAACCTAAAGATTTAAAAAAATCTTCTGTTAATTTAGTTTGAACCAGAACCAGATCTACTTTCAATAACTTTAAAATCTTTAATATTCTCCATTCGGGAATCGAACAGTTAGTTGCCGAGATAATTGTCTTACTATTTTTATTTAAAAGCGAAGTAAACTTTGCGAGTACTAGACCATAAACTGTGGGGGATAATACGAAATGGATAATATCTGGATTAAATTGTCTTATAGATATCAAATCTGGTATAGAATAATAATTGACTTTCTTAACATCATGATTCTTTTTTAATGCAGCATATAGGCTCCTTGCAACATTTCTTAAACCCTCATCGAAGTTATCTGAAAAATTACTCACAATACATATTTTCATGATACTTACCATTATTGTTTTCTACGAACAATTTTTATTTTATAGAACTTATCTTTTTCGATCATTGCAAAATTTGTTCCAATCCTTTGTTTGGAGGACATGTTCAGCTCAATATAAATTTAAAATTTTAAGAAAGTTATTTATATTAATAATAAAATAACAATATTGTCTGATGTGAACAATTTCTATTAAATTGCAAAGTCTTACAATATTCACGATAACTGGCAATTATATGTGGAAATGAGAAAAGTCAAAGAAAAAACTGCCTATAGTTTGAGAAAAAAACAGAAAATAGCATAAATCTTAAAATATTAGGTGATTTAATTGAGTATCATAATAATATTACTATACCTTCTTTCATTTCTTTTAATCTGGCATTTTGTTGGATATCCTCTTTTAATGAGTTTTATAGCTTCTAAACCGCCAAGAAACAAAAAAGATTATGATTACCAACCATTTGTAACTATTGTAGTTCCAACTTACAATGAAGAAAATGATATCGTTAACAGAATTAACAATTTACTGGAGCAAAATTATCCAAAAAATAAATACGAAATAATCGTTGTGGATTCAAATTCTGCTGATCAGACCCAAAAAGTGGTCCAAGATTATATTTCAGGATATAAGCTGGAAAATCCATCGCTCAAACTTATTACACAGAGTGAAAGGAAAGGAAAGGCCTCTGCAATTAATTTTTCAAAAAAATGTGCTAGAGGTGAATATATATTAGTAACCGATGCTAACTGCATTTTTGACCAAAATGTTATAAGAGAAATGGTCCCTCATTTAAAAAACCCAAAAGTAGGGGGAGTTGGTGGCAGATACTGTGTTTCAAACTTAGAAGGAGAATTACCAAGATCTGAATCGTTTTATTGGGATTTAGAAAACATGATGCGACTCGGTGAGTCAAATCTTGATTCAGCATGCTTATATCAAGGAGAAATTAACCTATGGCCGAAAAATTTGATTAATGCTGATGAAAACGCGCTTTCAGAAGATTTGGATATGTGTATTAATACGAAAAAGAAAGGTTATAAGATTGAACATGACCCCCAGGCAATTGTATACGAACCTGCCGCAAACACGAAACAGGATCAAATAACCCAAAGAAAAAGAACCACTATCGGGACCATTCAAAATATTTTTAAACACTATAAATATCTTTTTAAACCAAAAGATTGGTATAATATACTAATATTCCCATCGCATAAAATATTGGTAGTTATTTCACCATTCCTAATATTAGCTATTTTAATTTTGTATATTATAAGCATGAATGCCAACATTATCTTGATGCACCTTTTTATAAATATAATCCTCTTTTCAATACTTTTCGGTCTGTTACTCAAACAAAGATCTAAATTTGTAAAGGCAAAAAGTTCTTCCCCATTTTCATTCACCTCAATTTTAAAAATGATTTATTATGTTCTATTAAATGAATATATAATTCTTTTAGCCTGGAAAGACTATATGACAAGTAATTATTCGGTTTTATGGAAGAAGTCAAAATCAAATAGGCCTAAAATATCCTAAATAAATTATATTTGACTTAAAAAAATGCTTATACCAAAGTTGATATGATGAACGCTAGAGTTGTTATAATCTCGTTCCCTTGGAAATCCCATAATCCGAGCAACTTTCTTACTGATATTATTCATATTATTTTACCAATTTCTGAAAAAATTGTGCTCATAGGGGGAAATACATATAGGATCAAAGTTAGTTCAAAAAAGCTTGAAATTAGAGATATTGGAATCAGTATGCATTATTTGAGTGATTTTAAATTCAAATTTTTCTCAGCCCTATATTGGATATTCAAAAGTCTGGCTGCTCAAATTAAAAGCAGTATAGAGTTAATAAAATCAAGAAAAGATGTAGAAATTGTTATTTTTTATGCAGCTTATCCTCATTACCTATTACCGCTAATTACAGCAAAAACTCTTAGAAAAAAAACAATTGAGGTTGTTATAAGAAGTAAAAATATTTTTATTCTGGACCGATTATATTTCACATTATTGGATGGCATCTCTCCCGAATCCAATGCACTGATAGGAGTATTAGGGCTGGATAAGTACCAAAAAAAACTTCTTCCTAACGGTTCTAGATACATAGGTAAATCCTTTTCCATTAAAAAAAAATTAAATGAAAGAAAAAATATAGTGGGCTTCATTGGTCGTTTGATAAAAGAAAAAGGAATATTTGAGTTTATAGAGGCCATCCCAAAGGTATTAGAAAAAAATAATGAGGTAAATTTTTTAATTGCTGGCAATGGACCTTTAAAAAACGAAATTGAAATTTTATTGGATCAGATGGGTCTAAGTAGTAAAGTAAAAATGATTGGATGGATTCCTCATGATGAAATTCCAAATTATCTCAACAAAGTGAATTTATTAGTTCTTCCGACCTATACTGAAGGATTTCCAACAATAATATTGGAAGCCATGGCTTGTGGGACACCCGTCTTATCAACTTCAAGTGGGGGTATTGATGATATAATTTATGATATGGAAAGCGGTTTCATTATGAAGAATAATTCTCCATCATGCATTTCAAAAAATATCATAAGAGCATTAAATTACCCGGATAAGGAAAACATTGTAGATAATGCTAGAACAATTATTGATGAAGAATTTAGTTATGAATCGGCAGTTAATAGATATAAAAAGATTATAAGTTTACAATATTCTGAGTTTGTGGGATCTATTGATTAATGATGAAAAAAGTAATCAATTAGATAATGAAGTTATAAAGGCCATTATTGCGTTATAAACTTAAAATTCAATTATATAATTATTTATTAAAATAACGAATTATGAAAATAGAAAATCCTCTTAAAATGAACGATTGGGAAATTAAAACATTTCTTTCCGCTATTTTATTTATTCAACTTTTAGTTTTGATTTTAGTTATTTCGGACAGTTCAGGTAGTAGTATACCAATTATTAGTCAATTAATTCCCTTTTTCTATCTTATATTCATACCTGGAATTATAATACTCCGGATTCTTAGGATGCACCAGCTGGGGAATATTTTGACCCCATTATATGCGATTGGGTTGAGTCTTAGTTTTCTAATGTTCACTGGCCTTTTCGTTAACATGATCTATCCTATTTTTGGAATTACCAAACCCATCTCAACAATTCCTTTGATAGTCACCATAAGTTTATTTGTTTTTATTTTATCCATTTTAAGTTATATTATGGATAAAAACTATTCTGAATCTACTAAAATTAATTTAAAGAGTTTTATATCTCCAAAAATAATAATTTTATCTTCAATTCCTCTTTTAGCCATATATGGAACCTATTTAATGAATTATTATCATACTAATATCCTTCAGCTAATTACAATTTTGATTGTTTCATTGCTTGTTCTTTTAATAGGATTTGATAAATTCATTCCCAAAAAATTGTATCCTTATGCTATATTCATAATCTCCATTACCCTACTATTCCATACTTCATTAATTTCAACCTACATTTATGGCTATGACATTATGTTTGAATCTTATCTTGTAAATCAAGTAATCATAAACTCGATCTGGGATTACACCATCCCACTTAATTACAATGCAATGTTGAGTATTGTAATGATTGTGCCCATTCTTTCAAAATTGTGTGCAATCAATACGTCCTGGATATTTAAAACAATGTATCCATTTATATTCTCATTACTTCCCCTTGGCTTATATAAAATATTTATAAAACAAACTAATAGCAAAGTCGCATTTTTATCTGTATTCTTTTTTATGTCGTTTTTCGCGTTTTATGATGAAATTTTATACCTGGCAAGGCAACAAATTGCCGAATTCTTCCTGGTTTTAATGTTAATTTTGATTGTCTATAAGACTGAAGATAAAGGAAAAATTCTTTCAACTAATTTATTAGGATCTGGAAGGAAGGCAGAGATCTTTCTATTTATTTTATTTGGTATTTCACTGGTAGTTTCACACTATGGAACATCTTACCTTTATTTATACATATTCATCGCTGCCTTTTTGATTTCTTTCTTATATGATGTTATACCGATAAAAAGGATAACTAATAGTTATATTCAAAAACTAGAAACCTATTTTGATAATAGAGGAATTAAGAATCGTTTCACATCTTTCTTTTTTAAAAATATCAATAGAACCGAATATAAAAAGGAATCTCCTAGAGTTACCTTAGCTTTTATTATTTTGGTTTCCGTATTTGCTACGTTATGGTTCATTTCTGTTACGAGTTCCTCTATTTACAATACCATCACACATATATTTTTTAATATAATAGACAACCTCTATACCAACTTTTTTCAATCGCAGAGCGTTCAGGGCTTGCACGTAATGACTACCAAAACTACACATGGATTTCTAGGTAAAATTAACACTGTGATAAATTATCTCAACCAGATATTTATTATAATCGGCCTTATTTCAGTAATAATATTTAATTGGGCTTCTAATAGAGCTTATAACTTTAATAGGGAGTATCGGATAATTTCTGTAATAAATCTATCTCTACTGTTTGCTGCTATAACAATTCCCTTCTTTGCTGATGAATTAAATATGTCAAGAATATACCATTTAACACTTCTAACATTGGCCCCGTTTTGCATTATCGGAGCAATGTACGTTTTAATGTTCTTAAAAAAAGTATTAAGAATTGATTGGACCACCAAAAAGAGTATTAAAATTTCTTATGGCATTATAGCCTTGTTTCTCGTAATATTCTTTTTATATCAAAGTAGTTTTGTATACCAAACTACGGAAGGATCATCATATTCAATTGCAATTGATAAAAATATAGATTCTGCTGTATACAATAATCAAGAAGTGATAGGTGCCGACTGGTTTAGCAAATATAAAGTTATTAACCCTTTTTATTCAGATTACTACGGAGGTTTTTTATTAGTAAGTATTACCGGTAGAGATCCAATATATATGGATCCAAAGCATATGTCAATCACTAATAATTCCTATGCATACCTTAGAAAATTTAATATAGAAAATAAAAGTTGGTATATAAGTTATAAAGAAAAAGCAGTTCTAACAGATTATTATATAAATATTACCGACGTGATAAGATATAAAAGTCTTGTTTATTCTAATGGTAATTCACAAATTTATTTTAGCTGAGTAAAAAAAATAATCACTTATAGAAATCCCCTATTCTAATCTAAAAGAATCATAAACACTCCCATTCATCTATAACAATTAATTATTAGCAGATGATTTTATTAAATCCTTAAAGAATTTAATTTCTTCTTTTTTAAATCCTTTTAAGGCATAAAATAATGCCAAGTAAACCGTAGCAGATACCAAAACTATCAAAATAAGATTATAAAGGCCATTAGGATAGAAAATAAGAATAATTACGGACATAACTACAGATGAAAATAGACTTTTTATAATACTAGGCCATTCGTGATCAAATTTGAGGAATTTACCTGAATAATAAATAGTTAATGCTAAAGATAACCCATAGACAAAGAGTGTAGCTGCAGCAGCAGCTAAAAATCCAAATATAGGAATAAGGATTATATTTAGTATTAAATTTACAATTGCTGATAAAATCCATATTGAACCTAAAATTTTAGTATTTTTTTCTAAAAATAAAATATTAAAGAATATTACATAACAACCAAAAAAAACTGCACTTAAAGCCGTGAATGGTGTAACCAAATAGCCATTGGCCGCAATTTCGGGGTTAGTCAAAACATAAATAAACTGTTTTGATAAAAGAGAAAGCCCGAAAAATGCTGGAATTGCAAAAATGAGGAAATATTTTAGTGAATATTTTAAGAATACTTTTACATTATCTAGTTGTCCTTGATCATAATGATATGGCAATAATGAAGGCAGAATAATGTTGAATGGTGCTGCTAATAGTCCAATAACTGACCAGCCTATGGTGTATCCTGGATTATAATATCCTACAAAAACAGTGCCTAAAAAAATACTTATTAAGTACCGATCGCTTGAATCTACCATCCAATTTGATAACAGTGTGGGCATGGCGGGAATACTGAATGATAAATATTCTCTTAAATGTTTAAATCTAGGAATTTTCAAACCTACCTCCCTGATTATAATTATAAATCCGACAATAAATGTGATTATTTGTGCTATTAATGATCCTATTACAACGTATATTATGTTAGAATCTGTTATAGCAAAGTATGAGACAAGAAGAACTGTGAGATATGCTTGGGAAACGACAAAAATTGAATATTTTGTCATTTGTTGAAATGTTCTGAAATAAAAAGAAATTACTACATTTAATGTAGCAATGAATATTAATATTGGCAATAGTTGTGCCACTAAAACGTTGTTATTAAATAGTAAATGTGCTAAATTAGGTGCTAAAATGAATAGAAGTGTAGAAACAAAAATGGATACACCTACTATTGAAAAAAATATTGTATAGAAACCTTCTTGAATATCATTAACCATTCCTTTTTTCGATGCTAAAAATCGAGTCATCGCCCCTACTAACCCCAATGTGCTGAAAATTGGGATTAAGGTCAATGTTACCCCTATCTGAACATAAATCCCGTAATCACTGACGCTAATATTTTTCGTGAGAATAGGTAGAATGATTAAATTGCTAAGACTGACCAAAATCGAGCTTATTCCAGTCACACCAATTCTTTGGACAAAAGATTTATATTCCTTCAAAATAACAACCTCAAGATAAATCCTAAGATCAGCATTGAACCCCTAGGACATCCATCATCTTTTTAATAGAAATATCTAAAACAGTGATCAACTCTGTACCTTTCCAGGGTGAATCTTCATAAGAGAGTGATTGATTTCTCAAGAGATAATCAAAATCAATATACAAATTTTTTATAAAATTTTTTTTACCTATAAAAATCACTCCCGGTTTTTCAAATTATATAAAAGTATGATCCTTCATTCTATCCTTACTTGTCCTAAAAATCATTGATTCTTCAATAATTCCCTTATGAAATCGTATGAACACACATTTATCATTGATAACAATTATTCGTTTATATTATTGTAAGAAAATTGTTTTAAAATTTTCTAAATTTTCTTGGTCAACCGTTAATAAAAATTAATTAAAATTTCCAGTTAGTCCTCAGAATAAATCTTGTTATTATTTTGGATCAATTTTAATTTCGTCTACAATTATATTCAGAAAATGAAAGAATGTATTCGGAATTTAGATTTAAACATAGCCACCAACTAAATTATCTACAATCAGCCTATAATTGAAATATTAGCTTTGGATAGGATATTTTAAAAAAAAATTTAAGTTATAACTCTTTATTAAAGTTATATAATGGTGATATCTTGAAATTATTAATAATATGGCGAGAACTTCCAAATCCGCAAAATTCTTCTACTAGTCGAATTTATTATCTCATAAAAAATGCTAAAAAATATAACTTGGATATCACTCTAATAACTTTCAGAAGTAAAAATGAATTATATGAAATAGAAGATGAAATAGAAGATGATCTAGCCCAATATTGTAATTCCATAATATTCGTTGACAAACCAAGGGAAATTGGCTCACTATTAGGCTTTTTTTCTATTTTTAAAAATTTAATTGGCGTGGAGGAAGTTTCATTTTTTGATCGTTTAAGATTCAGTTCTTTTATTTCACTAGACCTGAGAAAAAGTATAAAAAAATCAATCGCAACTGAAAATTTCGATTTAATATACGTAGATTATGTATTGTTTCATAATTCGTTATTTCAAAATAAGAAAATACCCATAGTTCTGGATTTCTTAGATCCAATATTATACCCCCGATATCAGCTGATAAAATATGAAAAAAGTTTAAAAAGGAAACTTAGAGAGTTATTGCTTTATTACCGATCCAAATTTTTCGAAGTTCCTTACTACAAATATTTTGATGCAAGTATTTTTGTTGCGAAGCTACATGAAGAGTTATTAAACGAATATCTGCCTGAAAAGAGATTTATTATCCCCTATGGGGTCGATGCTGACCATTTCAAACCTGAGAATAATCTTGAACAATTGAAAAAGTGTATAGTATTTACTGGAGGGATGTATTACTTGCACAATGTAAATGCGGTTTTATATTTTTACAAGGAGATATTTCCAATTATAAAAAATAAAATCCCCGAAATTAAATTTTATATTGTTGGAACAAGACCTCCTAAAGATATTTTAGAATTAAAATCCGATAAGTCGGTGATTGTTACCGGGTATGTTAAAGATATTAAACCATACCTATCTAAATCGTCAGTGGTAATTGCTCCTTTGATTACCGATGATGGAGGTTTCAAAATAAAAATATTAGAAGCTATGGCTATGGGAAAACCTATCGTTTCGACAACTATTGGAGCCAAGGCATTGAATGTATCTGATGAAGAAAATATTATCATTGCCGATGAACCCCATGAATTTGCACAAAAAATTGTTTCACTTATCAACAATGAACAATTAGCAGAAAATTTAGGTTCTAATGCACGAAAATTTGTTGAAGAGGAATATTCATGGCCCAAAGCCACAGATCTTATTGTTAAAGCTTTTAATGAGTTTTAATAGATGTTTCTATTTTTATATGATGAAAATTGTCCATGAAAGAAATCTTGAATAACTTTTTAGATGAGGAATCAAGTGTTGACTAATTTTTCCAAACCAATAATAATTTTATTTTACTCGTTTGAAGTCAATTCGTAATCTATTATAGATTGAAAGTATCATTTATTCCCTGATTCATCCCATCATAGAAATTAGAACCAAAATAAGGATTGATTATTAAGGATCAAGTGTTAAATAAAATCTATATCTTTTTGATTTTACTTATAATCTTACCAAGGTTTGAATACACCTTATATCGGTAGATTTCTACCGTTTCAGCCCCAAATCCCTGTTTATACCTAATTAAATTCTTAAGTGATCCGCTGGGGCCAAAATTATATGATTTGTATCCTTCTTGGCTTGCATGTTTTATTGATTCATTAAACAACAAACTTACGGGATTAAAAGTTCCATATTCCGGCAAGAACGCGCTCATAAAATTATAGACGGTTTTTGAATACCATAAATCAATTAATCCACCTATTACTTCATCATCTTTAATGGCTAAACTGAGTTTCACATGGTCAGAACCGTATTTATAAAGATTTTTACATAATTTAAAAGGAATTTTAGGAGTTTTCAAATCCCATTTTTGCTCAGCTTCCATGGTATAAATATCATGAAATGCTTTAAAATCATCTAATGAAGTACCTTCTCTAATTTCTAATCCCGATTTTAGTGCTT